>CAJUMR010000006.1 GCA_910587475.1 uncultured Muribaculaceae bacterium | reverse complement strand
AATTTGGGGTGTCTTAATTGAACCCAAATCAGGAATGGCGTGGTTTGAATTGGCAGGTATAATACTACTTACATACCTGTGCTTCGATAACTTTATGATTTATCGCCGACGAATAAAGAATGGCATTAAATTCGGCAGTCATTAACTGCCGAATTAACATCTTTTCCGCATAGTGTGCTTTACCGTACTTTCGCAGTGCGTTAAAGCACATGTCTCATTGATGGCTCATTTCCACAGTAAATAAGATCTTTTGTTTCCCTGTTGTACCACAGTGCTCGACCGCCTCACATCTTCTTTCCCCGCTGTCATGGAGGATCTTGAACACGCAGAGGTATAAGACGATGAAAGTATATATTATATGATAAAATGCAAAGTCCGATTTTGCCGAATGGCACAGCTCCGACACCACCCGATTGTTCGCGCCCCCGGAATTCCGCAACCGCAAAGAAGCCCCCGGATACTTCTTTTGAGCATATCCGTAGCCGAAAATGTATTATATCTTTTTGTCGGTTAATCCTTATTATTCAGAAATTTGTTGTACCTTTGTAATACATAAAGTAAAAAGGAGATACAATTATGGCAAGACCTATCAAAGAAACCCCCGTGCTGAAAGGGAGAGATGCGGTAAGATTTGCCGAAAGAACAGCAAATCCCGCTCCTGTCAGCCAATCCGAAAAAGATGCGGCTCGCAAGGCTTATGAAGCCTTTAAGGCTATAAGCACATTCCAAATGTAATATGGATTTTAGCAATTTCACTTTCCGGCAGATTGAAGCCGATACGGAAATAAAGTCGTTTGATTGCGGCGATGCCGACTTAAACGACTTTCTTGTTACTGACGCAAAGAACTATCTTCGCGCTATGATGGCTTTAACATATCTTCTTGAAGATAATTCGGAATGTAAGACTATCGCATATTACAGCCTGTTAAATGATAAAATTGTTTTTGACCCCGAAGAAAAACAATTTTGGAATAGGCTTAACCGTAAGATTGTCAACTCCAAGCGCCGCAAGGAATATCCTGCGGTGAAGATAGGTCGCCTCGCTGTTTCAAAAGATTATACAGGCAATCATATTGGCGAGGCTATATTATTGCAGGTAAAGCACATGTTCGCCACCATGCGCCGCAGTGCTTGTCGGTTTATTACCGTTGATGCCTATGCCGCTGCTGTTCCATTTTACGAAAAATGCGGTTTTATGTTTTTATCCGAAAAAGATAAGAACTCAAAAACTCGTGCTATGTATTTCGATTTAATAAACTTCGTGTAATGAAAAAATTTAATATCTTTTATCATCACGGTAGCAATAGCAATCACAGCATATTCTCAACAAACATCATCAACTGATATTTTAGGTCGTCCTTATAAGGATTTTTCTACAACAGCATTTTGTTCATACGGTTCATTTCACCCGAGCCAATACATAACCGATAATAACTGGGATATATTATGCGCATTTCTGACTCCGGGTGCTGTGTCTAAACTTGACTCTCTCAATATACCCTACAACAAGAGTCAACTTCGACTTTTGATGGTCGGTGATTTGATATCATTCTCGAATAGCATTTTGAAAACCAAAATGCCAATATTTGACTAATTGCAAACCTCTGAAATCAAAACCGAGTCGAAAGCATTTGCAGACAGTATCTTCCCAACCATAGAACCAAAGATTAAAAAGTTAATATCTGCGTTTAATGCACAAGGATATAGCGCTCAGATTTACTCTCTGATATTTTCATATCTGCTCGACGGATATATTTGGGCTCGCTCATCCGATGGATGGCAATTTGGTTGAGTTGTCGGTTCCTTAAAAAGGTTGACTCGGTTTGGTATGTTAACAGATAGGAGTTGACTGTTTCTCTGGAGAGGGAAAGAACCCGGTTAGTCAACCTTTTTCAGGAACCGACAGTAGGTGAGCGATGAGACAGTTTCTAACTGACTGTCTTGAAAATTTTCGATCTAAAATCAACATTTGTTGAGAGTCAACATTTGAATTATTATTAAATTTGCCCCGACAAATCATATCAAAATCGCCATAGAACTCTTTGACCATGAGTAAATACTTACAAGAACGGGAAGCAATCGATCAGCTCTACAATGCACCGGAGAACCGACGGTTGAAATATGCAGCGTTTGCCGTTATTGCGGTAGTGATAATCCTGCTTCTGTCCATGACTATATGGATAGACCGCATCCCTGCAAAAGCTATGCTGATCATGCGTGGTTGCGCAGGCTTGGGCGCAATGATATTTGTCGTGCTTGTCGGAGTATTGTCATATCGTGTCAACAAGAAGCACATTGAAAACCGTAGAAATCTGTAGTCTAAAACAACATCAACCCTCCGTCAATGAAGCGTCTATTTTTCAAAATGCTGCTTACGGCAGTTTTATCAATGTTCGCATTTCAAGGTCATGGTCAGTGCGAAATGAGCATCAAGGATTTTTATATCGCATATATGAACAACCTTGAGAATGATGAAACATCCAATGTCAAACTGCTTCAATCCCACATGTCGCCTGAACTCATCGCAAAACTCAAGTCCAGTGCGCAGCAACTTGATGCCGACGCTGTCATTCATGCACAGGACGTCTGCAAGCATTGCATTCAGTCTCTGACAGTTGTCCCGCTGAAAGAGAACTGGTATATGGTTAAATACAAATGGGACCCTCAAAGCGATTACACTTGTATTCCGGTGAAAGCCACCGAAACCGACGGTAGACTCATAATTCTGGACATCTCAGCGGCTGACACCATCGATCTTGGAGTCAACACCTCCGACTGAAATCAGTATGCCTTGGCATTACCGGCTGAGTGAAATGCGGAGGGTAGCGCCGATTTGCCACGGACGGCCACGCTGCACAAACGCATTGCCAATCGACACGAAGTAGAACGTACTGTAGTCGGTCGACGTCAGGTTTTCGCCCCAGAGCCTCAGGCTCCACCAATCTTTTTCCAATGCAGCCGAGGCACCGAGCAACGCATAGAACGGCTGTCTGACAGTGTTGGATTCGTTCCAATAAATGTCGCCTGCACCTCTCACGTTCACATTCAACGACGGAACGGCTCCGCCAATCGAAAACGGCAGAGACCAGTTGACTCCTGCAAAAAGCGTTTGCGACGGGGCATAAGGCAGTCGCTTACCCTTGTAGTCGCCGTTCATATCGGAGAATTTGCGGAATGTTGCGTGAGTGTATCCATAGCTGCCACGCAATGTCAGTGCATCGTTAGCGTGCCACGTAGCCGACAGTTCAACGCCCTTGCTGTGGGTGCGGCCGGCATTGGTCATGATGCGACCGGTAGTCATGCCGGGAGGAAACATCGTCAACTGCTGATCACGGCAATCGATGAAAAACAATGCAAGATCGGCCGACAAGCGCCCGTTGAACATGCTCGTCTTTGCCCCGATTTCGTAATTCCAGCTTTTTTCAGGCTCATAACTTACAATCTCATCAAGATCGTAGGTCATCGCCACTCCCATATACTGCATGATGCGCTGTTGGAGCACATCGCTGAACATCTGAGTGTTGTAGCCTCCCGATTTATAAGCCTTGCTGACTGTCGCATACAATTTGCAATCAGGCAGATCGTAGGCGACGGCAAACTTCGGAAGCAGCTCCATGTAATTGTCGTTGAGCGAACCGCGGTCGTTGATATTCAACGGCGTGTGACGGAATGGCTCGACTGTGCCATCGTCATTTTTTCTGAAGGTCTCATAACCGGTTGCACACTGGCTGTGATGATCGAGACTCACCCATTCGCTGTCCCAGCGCAATCCGAGCTGAAACGTCCAGCGATCGTGACGGTATGTGCTTTCGTGATAGAACGCAAGACCACGTGAACTCTGCTTGAAATCACTTCCGAGCACAAACTGCCTCTCATCCCATCGTATTGGATAATATGGGTTCATTTCATTGCGGTGATTCTCTATCAGACTTGTGATGCCGGTGTCGAAAAATGTCACCGGAGCATCCATATTTCCGGATTTTGAAAATGCAAATACTCCACCGAGCCAATCATAAGCCCCGCGGCTGCCCCTGGTGAACAGATCTTCGGTAAACGACCATTCCTTACGCTTTTGCGTGAGAGTGAAATAATCTGCCGGAAGGAAATCCTGATCGAGAGTCATGTTGTCGTCGATATACTGAGCCGTCGTTACCGAAGTAACAACAACTCTCTTGCCGGCCCACGCAACAGTCAAGCCGTCGGAAAAAGTCGTGCGGTGGTAGAAACATGTGTCATTGTAAGCGATCTGTCCTGTTGACAGCGCCTCATAAGGATAGCCACCCTGACGAGTAAGCGATCCCGATGCGACATTGGTCAACGAAAGCCATGTCTGCGGGCGCCAATAGAGCTTCCATCTCAACGCTCCACCACGCTCGCGGTCGACTTTGGCCCCGTTGTAGCTGTTTCTGAAAAAGCCGTCGTTCATGTTGAACATGCCGGTCAGCGCACTACCCCATTGCTGAGAAAATTTATGATACCATCCCAGTGAAGCCCGTGTGTCATTGTTGCGTCCGTACGAAAGCATCGCTCTCAGCCCGTAGTAATTCCACGGCGAAAGAGTGCGAATATTGACCTGACCGCCCATCGTGTTTCTACCATTGAGGAGCGCCTGCGCCCCACGGAGCACCTCTATGCTCTCAATATCGGCCACATCGAAGTCATAGGCATCCTTGTTCATCACCGGCACATTGTCGACACTCAGACCGATTATCGGCTGATCCATGCGCGCTCCAAGGCCTCGGACATAAATCGACGATGTCATCCGCGACCCGTAATCAGGCATATAGAAATTGGGAGCCATAACGCTGATGTCCTTGAGATCAGCGATGCCGTAACGCTTCACCATGCCGGTGCTGATCCTCGTCGTAGCCGTAAGCTCAGCCACAGGCATCTGCTTCACACCGACCACTTCCAGCTCCTTGAGGACACGATGGCCAGAACCAACGCTGTCGTCCGGATTGATCGATGCTGACGCCAACAGAGGCAAAAGCAAGAATAGGACAATTGATAACTTCATTTCGCCTGCAAATTTACATCAAATTATCAAAATAATCATAAATCACAGCATCAGACTGCGTCATTTCGGAAAATTATCTGTAAATTTGACCTCCGAACCAAACCAGTCACCGCCAACATGGCCTCCCTGCCTGAAGAAAATAAAGAATTGATCCAACGTCTCCGCGACCCAAAAACATGCCGCGAAGCCTTCGGAGAAGTCATAAAGACTTACTCCGAGCCTCTTTATTGGCAGATCAGACGTATGGTTCAGTCTCACGACGATGCAAACGACCTGTTGCAGAACACCTTTATGAAAGCATGGTCGTCGATCGAAAATTTCCGGGGCGACGCAAGGCTGTCGACATGGCTCTACAAAATCGCGATCAACGAAAGCATAACATTTCTCGACCGAGAGCGCAAGCGCCGTAACCTGTCGCTCGACGATCAGGAAGCCGACCTCGTCCGCACCATCGAATCAGACACCGAATTCGACGGCGACGAGCTGCAGAAAAAGTTGCGCACTGCCATCGCGTCGCTGCCTGAAAAACAGCGTCTGGTGTTCAACATGAAGTATTTCGACGACATGAAGTACGAAGACATGTCGAACATTCTTGGCACAAGCGTCGGGGCCTTGAAGGCGTCATATCACCTCGCAGTGAAAAAAATCGAGAATTTTTTCTTGGAAAACGATTAAACTTTAAGCCTCACGATAAGTCAATACTACTACAAGCATCTATTACAATTGTTAGATATGAAAGAACAACGCGACATACTGACCGAAATCAACCGACGCGACGGCATGACCGTTCCCGACGGTTATTTTGAATCCTTTGCCGCAAAAATGGCAGAAGCACTGCCGCAACGCAACGAGGCTGAAAACCCCGGAGCAATAATCCTGCCCCCTCCGACATTGTGGACCCGCGTGCGGCCCTACGTCTATCTTGCGGCAATGTTTGCCGGAGTGTGGTGCATGCTCAAAATGTTTTCACTGATGGCCTCGCCGACCGATGCAAACTCGGTGATCGACAAAAATCCGGTGCTTGCCGAAGCCATCAGCAACGATGTATTCATCAACGACTATGTCATCAACGATCTGAACCAATGGGACATAATCGACGAAATGATTGAAGACGGATTTGACAGTTCATCGCTTGAATTCGAAAGCGACTCGGACAACGAAGTGACTTTTGTCGATCCGGCAGCTGTGAATTCGACCAACTAAACTCCTTGCACGTCATGAACAGAGCATTATCTTTTCTGCTGATATTATTAGCGACCGCCTCTCTTCTCAAAGCGTCGGCACAGGCTCCCCAGCCTGACGAAAACGACAGGCAAAAATGGTTCAGCGAAGTCCGCAACTTCAAACACGACTTCCTCGCCAAGGAACTTGATCTGACCAAAGAGCAGCAACGCGATTTTTATGCAGCCTACGACGAGATGGAAGACCGCATCAACCGTCTCAACGCCGAGACACGCGATCTTGAGCAACGCACCATTTCCGACGAACAAGCCACCGACGTGCAACTCGATGCGGCAGCCAGAGCGATGTATCAGCTCAAAAGCGAAGAAGGCAAGATCGAACTTGAATACTACGACCGTTTCAGATCGATACTCCAGCCACGGCAAATGCTGCGCTTGAAAAATGCCGAGCGGAAATTCACCCAGCAACTGATGATCCATCACCGCAGGCTCAAGAACGCCGACAACGGCCGCAAGCGACAGTGACAAATAACCTACCATACCCGGCTAAGCCCCGAAAAGCGGGGCTTAGCCGTTGTTTTTCAGAACTCTCCTGAGCCATACGGCGTTTAAACATGTAAAAACAACGCTTTTCAACTATGACACGACGAGACAATATCAATCAATACATTGCTGATGCCATCAAAGAGAATTGGGACAACCTGGCATTGACCGATTTCGACGGATCATCGTTCCAATACCGCGATGTGGCACGCAAAATAGCAAAGCTCCATATACTGTTTGACAATATAGGTCTGAAACAAGGCGACAAGATAGCCCTTTGCGGGCGCAACAGCGCCCAGTGGGCGATCGCCTTTCTTGCCACTGTCACCTACGGTGCTGTGGCAGTGCCTATCCTTCATGATTTCAAGGCCGACAACATCCACCATCTGGTGACCCACAGCGAGGCGCGCATATTGTTCACCGACGCAGCCATCTGGGAAAATCTCGACCCTGACGCGATGCCCGAACTCGAAGGAGCGATGCTCATCAACGACTATTCGATATTGCTCAGCAAAGACAAGCATCTCGATAATTCGCGACACAACCTCAACAAGCTCTTCGGCGAAAAATATCCCGAACGCTTCACCACCGACGATGTGAAATACTTCATTCCCGAGGCCGACCGTCTCGCTCTGATCAACTACACCTCCGGATCGACCGGCTTCTCGAAAGGAGTGATGCTTTCTTACGGAAACCTGTGGTCTAACGTTCAGTTCTGCATCGACGGGCTGTCGTTTCTCCATCCTGGCGACGGGCTTGTGTGCATGCTTCCGCTGGCCCATATGTTCGGTCTGATGGTAGAGCTGCTGCATCCGTTTGTCAAAGGTTGCCACGTATCATTTCTCACCCGCACTCCGTCGCCCCGCGTGATCATGGACGCATTTGCCCGCGTCAAGCCCAAGCTGATCGTCACCGTTCCGCTGATCATCGAGAAGATCATACGCACGCGCGTTTTCCCGATGCTCGACAAACCCTTGATGAAACTGCTGCTCAACATCCCGCTGCTCGACGACAAACTACTGTCAAAAATCAAAGACAAACTGACAGAAGTTTTCGGTGGCAACCTCAAGCAGATAATCATCGGCGGCGCCGGACTGAACAATGATGTCGAGAAATTTCTGCGCCGCATCCATTTCCCCTACACCGTCGGCTACGGCATGACCGAGTGCGGCCCTCTGGTCGCCTATGCACCCTGGGACATACAGCGCGAAGGATCGTGCGGCAAGATCGTCGACCGCATGGCTCTGCGCATCGATTCACCCGAGCCGTCGACACAACCCGGAGTGCTCTGGGTCAAAGGCGACAATGTGATGCAGGGATACTACAAGAACCCCGAAGCAACCGACTCAGTGTTTGACAACGGATGGATGAACACCGGCGATATCTGCACCGTCGATGCCGACGGCTTCCTCTATATCCGCGGCCGCGACAAAAACATGATACTCGGTCCGTCGGGACAGAACATCTATCCCGAGGAAATCGAGATGCAGCTCAATGCGATGCCCTACGTCGGCGAATCATTGATCGTCGATCACGACGGCAAACTGGTGGCGCTTATCTATCCTGACGTTGACAACGCCAAGCGTCAGAATATGTCAGACACGGAGGTCGCCGACATCATGAAACAGAACATCAAGACACTCAACTCATCGCTTCCGTCATACAGCCAGATCTCTGACTGCAAGGTGATGACAGAAGAATTTGAAAAGACTCCCAAACGCTCGATCAAACGCTATCTCTACCAACACTAACAATAACAACTACCAATCATCACATAACAATGAAATCTAACGATTACATAGAACACCTGAAAGAAAAGATCCTTTCGGGAGACAATATAAGCGAAGACGAGGCCTACAGCCTCGCTGAGATGCTCCCCGACGCATCACAAAGCATCAGAGATGCAGCAGCCGAAATAACTGCCGCCTTGTGTCCGCGGACTTTCGATTCGTGCTCGATCGTCAACGCCCGTTCAGGACTTTGCAGCGAGAACTGCAAATGGTGCGCTCAGTCGAAGCATCACAACACAGGCTGCGAGACCTATGACATGATCAACCACGACGAATGCATGGCCGCCGCCCGCGACAACAAATCGAAAGGGGTGCGCCGCTTCTCACTTGTCGCCAGTGGCCGTGCGGTCAAGGGCAAAGCCCTCAAAAGCATGTGCTCGCTGCTTCGCGAAGCCAAAGACGAAACCGGCATATTCACCTGCGCATCGCTCGGACTTCTCGACCACGATGACCTGCAGCAGCTTTGGGACGCAGGAGTCAGAAGATATCACTGCAACCTCGAGACTGCGCCATCTCACTTTGCCAAGCTATGCACCACCCACACAATCGAAGATAAGATCAAGACTATCAATGCAGCCAAGGAGATCGGTTTCGAGGTGTGCTCGGGCGGTATCATCGGCATGGGCGAGAACCGGCGACAGCGTGTCGAATTTGCCCTCAAACTACGCGAAGTAGCCCCCCACTCCATCCCCATCAACATACTCTCACCGATCCCGGGCACTCCGCTCGAGGCTCAGGAAGCGATCAGCGAAGACGACATACTCGACACGATCGCACTGTTCCGCTTCATTCATCCTCGGACACAACTCCGATTTGCCGGAGGACGCAAACGCCTCTCCCGCAACGCACAGCTCACAGCCCTGAAAACCGGAATCAACGGAGGCGTTGTCGGCGATCTGCTGACGACACTCGGCTCTACAATCGCCGAGGACAAAAATCTCGTTGATGAAGCAGGCTACAAATTTTAGCGCTTGCCAGAATAAAGCCCAACAAACTCACCACCAGTAATAAAAGCCCAGCGATGCCCGAAATCACCAACGCATTAAGAAAACTCGTCAAATCACTTTCCGAAGCCAAGCACAGGCGTCGCGAAGGCCTTTTTGTGGCTGAAGGGACAAAGTGTGTCGGCGACACCGCGGGAGCATTCCGATGCAGGTATCTGTTTGCCCGTAGACAATGGATTGAAAGTCATGGCGAAACCATAGCCAGTCTGTCGCCCGAGCAGATGTTTGAAGCCACAGGCGCAGATCTCGAACGGATGACCCACCTCACCACCGCCTCGCAGGTGATGGCGGTGTATGAAATTCCCGCAGCATCAGAGCCCGACTCCCCGACGCTGCAGGATCAGCTGACAGTGGTGCTTGACCGCATCCAGGATCCCGGCAATCTCGGCACTATCATCAGGCTCTGCGACTGGATGGGGGTGACGACCATCCTGGCATCGCCCGACACCGCCGACGTGTGGTCGTCGAAAGTAGTTCAGTCGACGATGGGCGCCATCGCCAGGGTGAAGGTCATCTACTGCGACCTGCCCGCAACGCTTTCAGGCTGGCAATCGCCCGTCTATGGAACATTTCTTTCGGCACCAAGCATCTACACCGCCGATCTCGGAGCCAAGGGTGCTATAGTTTTCGGCAATGAAGGACAGGGTATCTCAGATGCAGTGGCATCGTGTGTGACCCACCGCCTGCTCATACCATCGTTTCCACCCGAGCGTCCGACCTCCGAATCGTTAAACGTAGCGACGGCAGCAGCGATCACCTTGTCGCAATTCCGCTGCCGCCAGCTCAGATCACGCAATTGACATGGCCAAGAAACAGATAAAAACGATGTGGTTCTGCTCGTCGTGCGGGGCAGAGTCACCCAAATGGGAAGGCCGCTGCCCGTCATGCGGCATGTGGAACAGCATGGTCGAAGAAAAGGTTGCAACCGGGCCTTCGCGCTCACCATCGCCGGTAGCGTCGCGCGGCCGCGACAAAGCGAGGTCAGTCAACGACATCCAGCCACTCGACCAACAACGGATAGCTATGCCGTCGGCCGAACTCAACCGAGTGCTCGGCGGAGGTCTCGTGGCCGGCTCACTGGTGCTGCTCGGCGGAGAACCCGGCATCGGCAAATCGACCCTTGTGCTCCAGAACCTGCTGTCGATCAAATCCAAGACAATACTCTACGTTTCGGGAGAAGAAAGCGCCACACAGCTCAAGCTCCGCGCCGACCGCATCGGACGCGGCAGCGACAACTGCTTCATCGTCTGCGAGACATCGCTCGAAAACATTTTCTCGCACATCGAAGAACTGCAGCCCGGCATCCTTGTCGTCGACTCAATACAGACGATAGCCTCCGACGCCCTTGAATCGGCAGCGGGAAGCGTCAGTCAGGTGAGAGAGTGTGCGGCCCGTCTGCTGGCTTACGCCAAGACAAGCGGAGTGCCTGTACTGCTTATCGGCCATATCACAAAAGACGGCTCACTCGCAGGACCAAAAGTGCTCGAACACATAGTCGATGCCGTTCTACAGTTTGAAGGAGACCACCAATACATGTACCGCATACTGCGGGCGATCAAAAACCGCTTCGGCAGCACGTCGGAACTCGGGATATATGAAATGGGGCGTCGAGGCCTCCGCGAAGTGGCCAATCCGTCGGAAATGCTCATGAGCCACAACGATGAGGAACTGTCGGGAGTGTCTGTCGGCGTTACCGTCGAAGGCAACCGCCCGTTTCTGATCGAGATCCAGGCCCTTGTGAGCACGGCAGCCTACGGCACACCTCAACGGTCTGTGACCGGCTTTGACAGCCGCCGTCTCAACATGCTGCTCGCCGTGCTCGAAAAGCGCGTAGGCTTCAAACTCGCACAGAAAGACGTGTTTCTCAACATAGCGGGAGGACTGAAAGTCAACGATCCGTCGCTCGATCTGGCAGTAATCTGCGCCATATTGTCGAGCAACGTCGATATGGCCGTCGGTAGAGGTTTCTGCATGGCCGGCGAAGTGGGACTCACCGGAGAGATACGTCCGGTGACACACATCAGCCGCAGGATAGCCGAAGCCTCAAAACTCGGCATGACCGACATCATCATACCCAAAGGCAATCTGAAGGGAGCAGAGACACCGCCTGAGGGCATACGCATCCACGAAGTATCGAAAGTAGAGGAAGCATTCCGCACCTTATTTGCCTGATGGCCGCGTAACCATTATACCGACGGCAACCGCCACGGCAAGACACCAGGGATAATAGAGATAAGGCCACGGATCGCCCGGCGACAGGCCGGCAAGCCCCACGGCGAGGAGCGTCTGCGCACCATATGGCAGCAGACACTGCATGATGCACGAACAGGTGTCGAGCAGGCTCGCCGTGCGCGCACCTTCTATGCCGTAGTGGTCGGCAATCTTCTTCGACAGCGATCCGACGGTGATGATGGCCACGGTGTTGTTGGCTGTGCATACGTTGACAGCAGCCACGAGGGCAGCAATCGAGACTTTGGCTCCGCGCACACCGCGGATATGCCTGGTCATGCGTTGGAGCAGAAAGTTGATGCCTCCGGTCGACTTGATAATGCCCAGCATGCCGGCCGACAGGAGAGTGATGATGATCAGATCGCCCATCGAATCGACGCCTGCGCCGAGAAAGCCTGCGAGATCAAGCAGTGAGTAGCCTTCAGAAAGAGAAGCTATCAGCATGGCTGCGATGATTCCCGACACAAGAACGACCGTCACATTAAGTCCGATCAAGGCCATGATTATGATCAGAAGATAAGGCACGATCAGCAGCGGCTTCATCTCGACCGTCGGAGCGACAGCATTGACCTGAGAGCCGAGCACGGCATATATGGCAAGCGACACCAGGGCTGCAGGTACCACGATCTTGAGATTGGCCTTGAACTTAGCGTTCATCGCCACAGACTGAGTGCGGGTGGCAGCAATGGTTGTGTCAGATATGAAAGAAAGGTTATCGCCGAAAAATGCACCGCCGAGCACCGCAGCGACAAACATCGCCACGTCGCCACCGCCGCTCGAGGCCAGATCGACAGCAAGCGGCACAAGCGCCACGACAGTCCCCACAGATGTGCCGATCGAGAGCGAGATAAAGCATGCCGCGAGAAACAGGCCCGGAAGCATGAGCTGATATGGCAAAAAGTGAAGGGTTGCAGTGACTGTGGCTTCAATCGCCCCGGTTTCCTTAGCAAGCGATGCAAACGCACCTGCAAGGATGAAGATCCAGATCATATAGATTATATTTGACGATCCGGCGGCCTTCGAGAAAGTCTCGATGCGGTCGGCGAGGGGCTTGCGACGGTCGATGATGACGGCCCAGACCGATGCGGCTATAAATGCTACCGACAAAGGCATCTTGTAGAAGTCGCCGATGATGAGCGACACGACAAGATAAAGCACCAGAAAGACAAACATCGGCGACAGAGCCAACAGACCCTGCCTGACAGATATCTGCCGGTCGAATGATGAGATGTCGGGTGATTGCGGTTTCATAGAGCATGCAAAGTTACTGATTATTTTTGAGAAAAACGGAAACAAACATGTCGTGAGAATCGTTTAGGGATAAAGCACGATTTGAAAGGGCGTGCTTTTTTATCGACCTCTTGATGGTTGAATGTTATATAATTCTGCAAGGTTGCTCCGGCTGTGTCGATGACACTTCGGAGCAATTTTGTTTCCGTTTGAACCAACGATGTCAATGTTCTCGCTTCGGGGTGATGAGAGAGAGATGAGAGAGAGATGAAAGCCGGCACGTCGGGCCCGCGGGGCAACAATGGCGGATATTCAGCGATGCCGCTCACAGATGCCACATCAGACCGATCCATCACGATCATGTTGCCGACAACGCCGGCGGGCGAAGCGATCTTTCCGGTCAGCCGTTCAATGGCCTTCAGCATACGCTGAAAGAGACTGTGATCATCGGCCATACATTCCAGCAGCCCCGACGAAATGATGGCCAGGGCAAGGCTCTGCGACGAATTGCGGCCCGACATCATCATTGCGGTCTCGTCGTCGATGGCATCGAGATAGCCTTGACTCCAGAGACGGCGCAAAAATGTGCGGCCCGGCGAACGGTGACGTGGATGTTGATTCAGTATCATAGGTTAGAGATTGACGTAATGATTGACAATGCAAAGTTAGGTAGCATATCAATGCAACGACCTGTAAAATCGGACAAATGTGACGGTTAACATTTCACGACATTCAGCATCCGATCATCCAACCACGTGATACGATGCATGTTGCGGCACTTTATTATTAGCGGCGTTTTTTTGCAGAGCCCTGACTGAAAATCTTCAGAGCGTCGTAGATCGCAAGTATTTTAGAGCCGTAGTGACGGTTCATGGCCCAACGGTTGTTGAGGTCTGACCACTCTACGGCTACACCGCGCTTGACAGCATTGAAGCGCGGATCGACCATTTTCTCGCCATCGGGCAATCGGTCGCGTGTCGCATAAGCATAGAGATGCTGAAAATGCGCCGTCACGCCTTGACGCACAGTTTTGAAACCTGCACCTTTTACACCGCGCCTGACAACCCCAAGCCCACAATAATTGTGATGATCGGCCTGCACAGCCGTACCCCGGTCAAAGCGAAACCAACCAGTCTCGAGTATAGCCTGACAGAAAGCGATGTCGCCTCTAATGCCATAGATCCGCCCTACTTCGATATAAGTCCTTGCGATCTCCGGGTCGAAAGATGGATTGTGCTGCCTGACAAACTCGGCCATATGCTCATGGGGCACTTTGGCCGATCCTCTGATTGAAAAATCGGCAACGTCGTCGAGATCGCTGAAATCAATGCCTTCTATTTCAGCATCGATGGCTTCGTCGAGCGAAGCATACACGACCAAATCATCGTCGTGAGCATAAACCGATTGCACACCGCAGCAAAGCGATGTGAACGTCAGAACAGCTATGACAATCAATTTGATCACACGCAAATTTAGCACTAATTCCAACGCGAAGCAAACATTGTTGCCACCTCACACTTTTCATTAACCAATTTTTTTATTTAAGACTTGCAACTTATAATTATTTTTTTTAACTTGCGTTCGAATTTTATAATTAGGCCATGAGCACCCGATTGTACATATCATTATACGTCAGTCTTATATCGATAGTTTTATTTTCCTGCAAACAATCTGACAACGTTGACGATACAGCAACATTGCTTGCCGAATTATTGGGCAGAGAATTGGTCGTGCCTGAAAACCTCAATTTTTATATACAAAACAACTCAATCGATAAACTTAACGATAAGTGCGATTACAAAATTATAGCGTTTATAGATTCTTCGTCTTGCACCAAATGCAGTCTAAAACTTCAGCAATGGGAGGATTTGATCAATGAATTGAGCGAGCCTGATAAAACCGAGATCAATTTAATCCTAATAATGAACCCTTCCGATATCAGCGAAGCAAAATACCTTGTAAGAGCCAACAGATTTCCGTTTCCTTACACAATTGACAATAATAGAGTGTTCATTACTGCTAATAATTTACCGGCTGACAACCAGTTCAATGTTTTCTTAACAGATTGCGACAACAACATATTAGCAGTCGGCAACCCTATATCCAATCCAAATATAAAAGCACTCTTCAGGAATATCGTCTCAGAAGAAGATGAATACGACAATTTACAACTTCAAAAAGTTGTACCTGCTTCATGCTCTCAAAAATCACGCAACGTCGGCATAGCAGATAGCAGCAAGCCTATTGAGGTAAAATTTGCCATTTCAAATACCAGAGACCAGAGTATTTCAATCTCTGATGTAATAACTTCGTGCGACTGTACTTCAGCCCTGCCAGAGCGAACGATCATTGAACCGAAATCAGATTGTTTTATAACTATAAAAATTATCCCTGATAATAATCAAGCAGGATATTTCAGTCAATACGCTGATGTATATTTTTCAGGTTATTCTACCCCAATAAGGCTTGGAATTTCAGGCTTTTTAAATAAAAATCAATTTCATCACAATTCAAACCAACTAACACAATGAAAAAATCAATTATTTTAACCGCTGTAGCAGTTACCGCAATCGCCGGCGTAACATGCTATTTCAACTCGACATCGACGCCTACTCCCAACCTCGACAAAGTCGGCTTGGCAAATCTGCAAGCTTTGACAACGAATGAGAGCGGAGGTGGAGAAGAAAAGGGTTTTGATCAAGCGCATAGTGACTGTTTAGTCCCAATGCACATTGCATCAAAAGCCCATTATTACGGCTATGAAACGTATCTAGACTGTAATGGAAATGAATATGTAAAAAAAGCAAGAAAATATTGCGTTTCAGGAAATAATAAGACATGTATTTCAACTACGTGTGCAGATTTTGAAGAAGAGATGAACAAATTGTAATCATGATACGATTCCTCGAAATATTCATAATCACAATCTATGTTTTATTTATATCATGCTCGTTAGACGATAATCCATCCAAAACCAATGTTATAGAAATCGATATCTATCAAACTCCGGCAAAGCAGACTGACTTTATCGACGAATGGCATTATGTGAAGCTTGAGACACGAGACAATGAAGCGATGATCGGTGAAATATCTTCTTTCGACATAGATGATGACAATATACTGATTGTGTCAAACATGCATGATGCTTTTGTATACGATCATGACGGACGACTTGTGTCGGCATTCAACCGACATGGTCAAGGACCGAATGAATATATCAGTATTGAAGATGCGCATCTTTCCAACGATAATATCTGGATTTTGTCTAGAGAGGCCAAGTCTTTGGTACAATATGATTTATATGGTCATGGCATTAATACTTACCACCTTCCAGATTGGTTCTTTTCTTTCCAATTAATAGATAATAACACTGTAATTTTATTTTCAGACAAAGGAAGCTTATTAAATTATAATTTCATTATATATGATTTGCAGAAAGGATGTATAATCAACAAATTCCAGGAGTTTAGCCCAAACACAATACAGCCTCATGACATGGGATTTAATCCATTCATTACAAATGAATCTGATCAAATCAACTTTGTAGATATGTTCGACTATAATGTTTATGGTCTTACAGACGACAATAAACTTGAAATCAAACGTCAGTATAAAATAAATACACCTTTTCAGCCTGATAACTATATTGACAAAGATTACGATGAAATAAGCCATGAGTGCTTTATAAATTGCGGTGTGGAATTCCTTGGAAAAGCATATAACGCTGACAGTCTATCGTTACAATCATTTCATTTATTCGACAATAGATTAAGAAAAGACTATGTCTACCGCTATGATGAGCGCACGGGTAAAGGGGATCTGATCGAATGCGTCATTTCCGAGGATTTCCCATTTCTCGCCTTAGCGCCGCTGGCGTTTTATAAAGGATGGTATATCACTGCCATAGAGCTTCGTAACATTGAATTTGTCGAAAACAAATTCGGAAAGAAATATATCGAAGGGGTCGATGAAGACTCGAACCCTGTGCTGATTTTCCATCATTTCAAGTGAGGATGATGCGGAATCAATGCGTGCCGGAGTGTAAGACTCCGGCACGCATTTCGTTTCAACTATTTATTTATGAGAGCCTCCAAACCTGATTTCACAACCCGGAGAAGAGGACGAGGGATGTTTGAGGTGCGTATCTCTTTCTTTTTACGCTACGGTAATATAACGTATCAGCCCTGCGAAAGGCGCATGACAAGCCGCTAAAAGAGATTAATTAATCCTAAGATCTTGTTTCCTCCGCTTGCTATCGGCAGGACTCTATGAAGTTTCCATCTATAGAAAATTCGCCATCGTCGACCATGCGACGAAGTTGCTCGATGGCGGCGCTACGGCACGTAGGGAAACGATCGGCCAATTGGTCGATCGACATGCGTCTGGCAGAGTTGACACAGTCTCTGATCTGATCGGCAACAGAGAGTAACGTCCGGCTGTCGGGCTCACGGCGGATGTGCTCGCGGCAGACGTCGCAGACACCGCAATCACAGGCATCGTTCTCGCCAAAATATTGCAACAGGATGCGCGACCGGCAGCAGTCGTCGCTGAATGCGAAGCGGCGGATGGCATTGAGCCTGGCTTCGAAACGGTCGCGCTGGACATCGTAGACGTCGCGCGGAATGACGAGATAGCGCGGAAGTTCGCGCGATGTGGGATAATAGACGTAGGGGGTCAGCCGTCTCGGGATGTAATGGATGACATGCATCCTTGAAAGTGCAACAAGAGCCGTAGTCACCGCAAGTTCAGAAACACCGATGGTCGCGGCAATGCGGCTTTCGCTTATCGGCACATAGTCGGCAAACAATCCCGGATAGAAGCGCAGAATGGCCTGAAAGACAGTTTCAGTAGCCTCGTCGAGCGACAGAGAGTAGAATTCCGACTTGTTGACGAGAATCATAATTCTCGACTGAGTGAGCGACTCGTCGGAGTATTCGATATATCCGGCGCGTGTAAGGATGGACAAGGCGCTCCTCGTCATGGCGGGCTGAAGCTTGAACAGCATGCAAAATCGGTTGAAATCACATTCATAGACCTTGTTGTAGCCTCCGCCGATAATGACATCGAGGTAGTTGCCGAGCAACTCGTAGACTCTCAGGATATAGTCTTTCGGGGGGTAGGCTTCGCCGAGCCTGCGCGACAGCAAAGCTTTGTCGGAGCGGGAGACGAGCAGCACTGCAAACGACGGCAAGCCGTCGCGCCCTGCACGCCCTGCTTCCTGATAGTATTCTTCAAGCGATGAAGGGAGGTCGTAGTGGATGACAGTGCGGACATCGGGTTTGTCGATGCCCATGCCGAAAGCGTTTGTGGCCACAATGACCCTCACCTCTCCGCTCTTCCATCTGTCCTGTCGGTCAGACTTTTCCTCAGGCGACAGGCCGGCATGGTAGAAGTCGGCCGAAATGCCGGCGCTCTTTATTGTATCAGCCAACTCGCGGCAACGGCGCCTCGAGCGGACATAGACGATCGCCGATCCTGAAGTATTGGCGAGAACCTTGAGCATGCGTCCTTCCTTGTGTTCGTCGCGACGGACGATGTAGCTGATGTTGTCGCGGGCAAAGCTTCTCGAGAACACTGCCGGGGATCTCAACCCGAGTTTGTCGGCTATGTCTGCGACCACGTCGGGAGTTGCCGAGGCTGTGAGAGCGAGGACCGGAACGTCAGGAAACAATTGCCTGAGATCTTTGATGGCAAGATAGGAGGGACGGAAATCGTAGCCCCACTGCGAGATGCAATGCGCCTCGTCGACAACGATAGCCGATACACGCCACTGTTTCATCTCTTCGATGAAACTCTTCTGACGCAGACGTTCGGGCGAAATGTAGGCCATTTTGACCTTGTCGAGTCGGCAACGGTCGAGCGCAAGGCGACTCTCGCGACGGGTGAGTCCCGAATGGAAATATACGGCTCTGATGCCCCGCTGAAAAAGATTGTCGACCTGATCTTTCATCAGGGATATGAGCGGCGAGACCACTATCGTCAGCCCATCGAAAAGCATGGCCGGCACCTGGAAGGTGATGGATTTTCCACCTCCGGTCGGGAGCAGTCCGATGGTGTCGCGTCGGGATAGCAACGATGAGATGATCTCGGCCTGCATTGGCCGGAACGAGCTGTAGCCCCAATAGCGCGTCAGGATGTCGACGGGAGTCATTGCGTCAGGCTGTAACAGATGGCACTCTGCGGTGGAAGATCAATCGTCGCAGATGTGGATCTGCTTCACGAGCAACTGCAAGGTCGATGCGGCATTGCGGTGTTTGTTCTCCTCGATTGTGAAGCAAATGTCGAAATAGCATCCGTCGTGGATCTTCTCAAAGTACTGTGAAGCGTTGAAGGCAATGGCGTTGAACACCTTGCCCGACGTGTCGTCGACCAATTCGAGCTTGATGTGCTCGAGCTGCTTACCGACGAGTTTGCTCGTGCCGAAATCCTTGACTCTGCGGGAGCAGAACGTCGGCTTCTGGTTGCCAGGTCCGAAAGGATTGAACAGCCGCAATGTAGAGACAAATTCAGGCGTGATCTGCCCAAACGAAATGACGGCATCGATGTCGATCTGGGGGGTCAACTGTTCGTCGAGAATGTTTGAAGCGACGTATTCTTCGAAACGGCGAGTGAATTCGGGCAGGTTCTCCTCTTTCATCGACAGTCCGACAGCGTAGGTGTGTCCACCGAAATTCTCGAGCAGATCGCGGGTCGACTCGACAGCTTTGTAGACATCGAAACCCTGGACCGAACGCGACGATCCGGTAGCAAGCCCGTTGGCAAACGTGAGCACGACGGCGGGCTTGTAGTATAGCTCGGTGAGACGAGACGCTACAATGCCGATGATGCCTTTGTGCCAGTCTTTGTTGTAGATGACGATCGACCTCTTGTCGGAGTCCATTTCGCCACGTGAATCGAGAATTGCGTTGGCTTCTTCGGTGATGCGTTTGTCGAGCTCCTTGCGGTCTTTGTTGTACTGGTCGATCGCAATGCTGCGGCGCGTGGCGTCTTTCATGTCACGGCTAACGAGGAGCTCGACGGCTTCGCGTCCGCTCTGCATTCGTCCCGAAGCATTGATGCGCGGGCCAATCTTGAATATGACATCACTGATAGTGATCTCCTTGCCACCGAGGCCGCATGTGCGGATGATGGCTCTCAAACCCATGTTAGGATTGGAGTTAAGACGTTTCAGCCCGACGTAGGCCATCACACGGTTTTCGTCGACCATCGGAACAATGTCGGCCGCGATGCTCACGGCGACAAGGTCGAGCATGCCGTCGAGCTCGGCAGTGCCGATGCCGTTGCTGATGGAGAATGCCTGCATGAATTTGTAGCCCACTCCACATCCTGACAGATGCTGGCAAGGATATGTCGATCCTTCGAGCTTAGGGTTGAGAATGGCCACGGCCGGGGGCAACTCGTCGTCGGGGACATGGTGGTCGCAAATTATGAAATCGATTCCTTTTTGCTTGGCGTAGGCGATCTCGTCGATAGCCTTTATGCCGCAGTCGAGAATGATGATGAGTTTGACCCCCTGCTCGGCCGCCATGTCGATGCTACGGCGCGAAATGCCATATCCTTCGTCATAGCGTGTCGGGATGTAGTAATCTATCTCAGAATAGAAATTCTGGAGGTAACGGTAAACCAATGCGACAGCCGTAGTGCCGTCGACATCATAGTCACCGTAGACCATAATTTTTTCTTTCGACCCCATTGCACGGTTGAGGCGGTCGACCGCCTTGTCCATGTCGGGCATCAGAAACGGATCGTGAAGGTCGCGCAAAGATGGATGGAAAAACTTCTCAGCATCGCTGAGAGATGTAATCCCTCTTTGTAGCAACAGATCACTTATCGGTGCGCAATTGGCAAAGCGCCTCGCAAGTTCGTCGTCATGCCTCTGTTCATCTGTGTAATGGGATAGATAATTCCATTTACTTGTCATTTATGTTGTTCTTTTTTTATATATCGAGCGAAAACGCGGCACATCAGCCGCTTGTACAAGGAGGGAACAGAGGAGACCGATCAAACCGCGAGGAGGAGACGGACAATTCTGTCCGGCGGTATGCAAAAATAGCCAAAATTATCGGATAATTTCGGCTATTTAAGGATATTTAATAGTAAGCGGTGAGGGTCATCAATCGATGGTCTTGCCAAGGCGCCCGTCGAGATGGACATCCATCTGCGGGAACGGGAAGCTGACGCCCGCTTCGGGAAGCTCGTTGTAGATGCGTTCGTTGATGGAGTAAAACACCCCCCAATAGTCCTCGTTGCGCGTCCAGGCACGGACTTTCAGCACGACAGCGCTGTCGCCGAGCGACTCGACAAAAACTTTCGCATCACCATCGGTCTTCGGCAGGAGTTTGCGCACTTTTTCGGCCTGCTCTTCCTGCCACGACTGGATTTTGGTCTTGACCTTGCGGTGGAACATCTTGCTCCACAACGATCGCTTTGGCTGGGCGATATCGTCGGTCTCCGGCCGGTCGTCGGGGTTTTCGAGTGCTGCGGCCGCCCTGATGGCCTCGCGTCTGTCGCGATCGTCCTCGAGAGTGCCCTTCACTACCCGATCGTCAGATGCCAGGATGTCGAGAATGGTCTTTCGCGCCACATCGACGCTATCGCCGTAAGAGATGCCGACGCTCCAGTCGACCCTGCGGTAATCGGCGCGCGAATAATTGTTGACCGAGCCGGTGGAGAGTCCCCCGTTGGGTATGATTATCTGTTTGTTGTCGGGAGTCGATATGATCGTGTGGAAAATCTGGATCTCACGCACAGTGCCTGCATAGCCTTGCGCCTCGATATAATCGCCTATGCGGTAAGGCTTGAGCAGAAGGATGAGCACTCCTCCGGCAAAGTTCTGCAAGGTGCCGCTCAAAGCCATGCCGATGGCGACGCCTGCTGAAGCAAAGATGGCGATGAACGACGAGGTCTCGATGCCGAGAATGCCGATGACAGTCACTATAAGAATGAAATACAGCAACATGCGCACCAGGCTGAGCACAAAGGTGCTCAACGACGCGTCGACCTTCCGTCGCAGCAGTATTCCTGAAATGACACGATAGATTTTGTTGATTATGTAGCGGCCGACGTAAAAAACGAGAATCGCTATCGCAAGATTGATCGCGAGCGAAACAAGGCCGTTGACCATGCGGTCGAGAAGTTCGTCGACAGGAAGCGATTTCAACATCTGCCATTCCTCTTTGGGCGACGGCACCGAGTCGGGTAAAACCGGTATCTGAATTGGGTCCTGAGCAAATAACATTGGGCTACGAGGGGATTGATGATGAATTATTTTATCAGTTGCGAAGCGACATCGTTGAACCAGTCAAGCCGGTGATAGTTCTTCTTGAAGGCATCGGCGTCGCTATTCATTATAAACGTTGAGAGTCCGGAATGTTCACGAATGTCGAGTTGTCCCCATATTTGTTCAGTGGCGAGCTCAAGTTCGACGACGTCATCCATCGCCGCATCGAACTCGGCCATGAGTGACGGATCAGCATCGAGAGCGTTGACATACGATGCGAAATCGCAGTAGTAATATGGTCGTGAAGTAGTGAATGGCTGAGGGCTGTAGCCGTCGGGGGTGCCTGTGGTGTTGTGAGAGTATATGGCACGGGTGGCTTCGGCGAGACGCTGCGCAGCCGAGGTATTCAGAACCGACACAGTGCACATGCGGTATCGGTCGGGCCGTCCGCCCAACTCGGCCATCGACACATTGTCGTCGATGTGCAGGTAGAAATCGAAAATTGTTTCAGCCACGGCATTGAGATCGGGCTCTTCCTGGAAATAGTATTTGACAGTGCGGTCATAAGGCATTCCCCATGCAAGAATCTCCGTCGAATAGGCCACGATGCGGTCGGCGACAGCCCGAAGCTGATACAGCACTTCAACCGAAGCCATATAGCAACAGTCGAAATGAATGAAGCTAAGACCACGGCCTGCAAGGACTTCGGCAAGAGTGGTAATGTTCATCCACCGCCATTGTGTGCCGAGTTCGCCACCATAAGAATAAGTCTCGATTGCGGGGCTCTCCGTCTCCATTATCCCATCTTCGAGCCATCCAGATCCATGGCCCCAGAAGATCATGCCATAGTCGCGGGCAGGAGCGAGTTCGGCCATGTCGTCGAGCACCTCACTCATGCGTGCGGCACTCTGCCCTACTGTCGAATTGTCGTAGATTTTGAGAGTGTCGACGCCTCCACGGCTGTTGATTTCCTTGAGTATCTGCTTACCGTTGGTCGCCGAATGGAACACGATGAGCCGGCCGCCGTTCAAATCTCCGGCGGCTGCACACATCTCGCGGATATCCTGCATGTCGTAGTCGTAGGGCTTCGAAGCTCCGAGGCCATTGTTGG
The DNA here is from genome assembly GCA_910587475.1 of uncultured Muribaculaceae bacterium. Lineage (GTDB taxonomy): Bacteria > Bacteroidota > Bacteroidia > Bacteroidales > Muribaculaceae > CAG-873. Next base: position 71,055 of record CAJUMR010000006.1, on the reverse strand, counting down.
CAGCAAGCATATAGACGAGCACCGTTCTGGAGACTTCGCCCGCAGGCTGAGGCTGCGGGGGTGTCGGCTCGTCGTTGCTGTCTTTACACGACGAAACAAGCGCCGCCAACAGCATGGCTGCCGTAAAACCGATCAACGATAAAAAATATTTTATGATATTCATCCTGATGAAGTCTTTTTTGTTATCAATACAAAGGTAAATAAAAATGGCGAGCTAAAAAAACTGATTGATAAAGCATCTGCACTTTTTGCGTCAGGGCATACAGACAAGGCATGTTTTCACGTATGGAAAACGGGAAATACTAATCAGCCCGGCGAAACGAAATTCGTCGGGCTGAAATATTAATGGTGAATATGTTATCTCGCGGATTACTTCACCAGCACCTTGGCGGCTTTGCCGCTCTGGCGCTTGATGTAGAGGCCGGGAGTGAGATTGTCGGCATTGACGCGAACACCGTTGATGTTGTAGTATTCGGCGGCCATTTTCCGCCATTTTACATGTTTTACAATTAAATATCTGATTTACTGAAAAGAAAGTCGCTTGCTCATTCTCCGCTTTCACAAAAATATAGTAACTTTGTGGCAAAATATACAATTAATGGCAGAAAACAGTTCTTTCTAAGCAATGGAAGCGATCGACGGATTGTCATCGTCCCTTTTTTCAAGTTTGTCGAGCAACGAGAGATATAGATTCATCTTACCCACGTACTCAGCCTGAAATTCAGAGATCTTTAGGTCAATGGCCACCAATGACCGCAGTCCTCTATGAAAAAACAGCATATCAACTTTGTGATCCATTCCTCTGTAGTTAAGGACATGCTGGTTGATGTTCCACCACGGCAAAACTGCGACAGCCTGTCGCAGTACTTCATCTGAATTCGCTTGAAAGCGAGATTATTGTTTCCATATGTAAAATTAGCAACTTATTCTGATTCTCTGAAATTAATCTCCGTCAATCAAGGAGTTTAAGCGAAAACAAATCCAGTCAATTATATCTGAACAATAAAAGAATTTAAGGATTGTTTTTGCATTTTCGAGTGGAGGAGTTTTGAGAGATTTATATATCGCGCAGTTTGATTTGATAATAAAATCAATTACCTTTGTGCGCGAAAATCCCGGGTGTTTTTCGCCTTTCCTCTCAGGCTCATAGCCCGCTATACATCTACGTTTCAAGATAAAAACCGCTCTCACCATCAAGCTTACATCACAGAATGGATCCAAGAAATATCGATATAAAAGATTATAACTACCCTCTGCCCGACGAAAAGATTGCGAAACATCCTCTGGCACAACGCGACTCATGCCGTCTGCTGGTCAGAGATGCCGACGGACAAGTGTCGGATCACCGTTTCAGCGACTTGCCCGGGCTTTTGCCGCAGGACGCCCTGCTGATCTACAACAACACACGCGTGATCAATGCCCGTCTGCGCTTCCGCAAACCGTCGGGTGCGTTGATCGAAATATTCTGCCTTGAGCCCGAATCTCCGGCCGACTATGCGATCAATTTTGCTTCGACCGATGGCTGCGCCTGGCGCTGCCTTGTCGGCAATTCCAAACGATGGAAGGACGGCCCGCTCGACGGAGCAGTGACGCTTGCCGACGGCCGCACCCTCAAACTGACGGCTGTAAGGACCGAGAAATCAGACAACGGATCGACAGTGTCATTTTCGTGGGACGACGCCAGCGTAAGTTTTTCAGAGATCATAGCGGCGGCAGGCGAAATACCGATCCCACCCTACCTCAACCGCGCCACCGAGGCCAGCGACAGCAGCGACTACCAGACGGTGTACAGCCACGTGGAAGGTTCGGTCGCCGCACCGACAGCCGGACTTCACTTCACAGATGCCGTCCTCGACGAAATAGACCGGCTCGGCATCGGGCGCCGCGAAGTGACGCTTCACGTCGGAGCCGGCACATTCCAACCCGTAAAGGCCGATCAGATCGGCGACCACGACATGCACAGCGAGTTCATAGCCGTCGATCTGAGACTGATCGACGAGCTTGCGGAGATCAACAGCCGCCACGACAAAAAGATAATCGCTGTCGGCACAACCTCTGTGCGGACACTCGAGAGTCTCTATCACATCGGCTGCATGATGCATTGCGGCCTCTGGGAAGGAGAACTGCCCCAATGGTATGCCTACGACAATTCGCATCCGCGCCTGTCGACAGCCGACGCCCTCCGCTCGCTCGCCTCATGGCTACGCAGCCGCGGCGCGAGTCAACTGGTGGCATCGACACGGATAATAATCGCCCCCGGCTACGACTACCGCATCGTCGACGGCATGGTCACCAACTTCCATCAGCCCCAGTCGACGCTGCTTCTGCTTGTGTCTGCGTTGATCGGCCCTGAATGGCGCAACATCTACGACCATGCCCTCGCCTCGGATTACCGGTTTCTGAGCTACGGCGACGCATGTCTTTTCTTCAAACCTCAGAGATAAACACTCCACCACAACCCTATGTCAGCACATATACATTATTCAACGGCAGAACTCGAGGCCGACCTGCGTTACCTCAACCTGCTCGCCCGATCGTTCCCGACGATTGCGGCTGCGAGCACAGAGATCATCAATCTTGAAGCCATACTCAACCTTCCGAAAGGCACCGAGCACTTTCTCACAGACATACACGGCGAATATGAGGCCTTTCAGCACGTTCTGAAAAATGCGTCAGGCACCGTCAAACGCAAAGTCAATGAAATATTCGGCAACAATCTGCGCGAAGCCGAGAAAAAAGATCTGTGCACACTGATCTACTATCCTCAGGAAAAACTCGAGCTGGTGAAAGCCGATGAACCGGATATGAACGAGTGGTATGAAATCACGCTAAACCGCCTTGTCAAAGTGTGTCAGAGCGTGTCGTCGAAATACACCCGTTCGAAAGTCAACAAGGCTCTTCCCAAGGACTTCAGCTACATCATCCAGGAACTTCTCCACGAGACGGAAGCTGACCCTAACAAACACGCCTACTTCAACCAGATCATCTCCACTATCATCACAACCGGACGCGCCGATGCATTCATCATCGCAATGTGTAACCTCATCCAGCGTCTGGCCATCGACAGTCTCCACATAGTCGGCGACATCTATGACCGCGGCCCGGGAGCCCACATAATAATGGACACGATCTGCGACTATCATAACTTCGACATCCAGTGGGGCAACCACGACATACTATGGATGGGGGCATTTGCAGGAAATGACGCCTGCATCGCCAACGTACTGCGCATAGCCTTGCGCTACGGCAATCTCGACACCCTCGAGGAAGGCTACGGCATCAACCTGCTGCCACTGGCAACATTCGCCATGGAAGCCTATCCGGAACTCAGCAGCGACATTTTCGCGCCGAGGATAAAATTCTCGCGCAGAGTGTTCTCAGATACAGAGCTGAAGATCATAGCCAAAATGCACAAGGCTATCAGCATCATCCAATGGAAACTCGAAGGCCAGCTCATAAAGGCTCATCCCGACTATGGCATGGACGACCGTCTGCTACTCGACAAGCTCAATCTCACCGACGGCACAGTCACGCTCGCCGACGGAAGCGTCTACCCTCTGCTCGACACCGACTTCCCGACCGTCGACACGACTGATCCTTATGAACTGACTCCCGAGGAGGTCAAACTCGTCAAGGCTCTCCACAACTCGTTTGTCAACAGCGAGAAAATGGCCAAGCATGTCTACTGTCTGCTGAGACACGGATCTTTCTATCTTGCACGCAACAACAATCTGATGTATCACGCATCGATACCGCTTGAGGCCGACGGATCGTTCAAAAACGTGAATGTTCTCGGCCGGCCATATGCAGGGCGCCAACTGCTCGACCGCCTCGACGAGCTTGTGCAGGTAGCATGCCGCATAGGGTCGGACGATCCGGACCACGATTGCGCTGTCGACTACATGTGGTATCTGTGGTGCGGACCCGACTCGCCGCTGTTTGGCAAAAACAGGATGGCCACGTTCGAACGCTATTTCATCGCCGACAAATCGACCCATTCAGAAGGCAAAGGCAATTACTACAATCTGATCGACGATCCGGCCATGTGTAACAGAATCCTGTCGGCCTTCGGACTGCCGACCGATGGATCACACATCATCAACGGACACGTGCCGGTGAAAACGATCAAAGGCGAAAACCCGGTTAAAGCCGACGGCAAACTGCTCGTGATCGACGGAGGCTTCTCGCGGGCCTACCAATCGACAACAGGCATCGCCGGTTATACCCTCGTCTACCATAGCCGAGGCTTCCAACTCGTACAGCACGAGCCCTTTGAGTCGAGAAAAAAGGCAATCGAAGAAGGGCTTGACATCATATCCAACACCGTGCTCAACGAATTCAAGGCAAGACGTCTGCTCGTTCGCGACACCGACAAGGGCCGCGAACTTGTGGCTCAGGTCGAGGACCTCAACAAACTGCTTGCCGCCTACAGGCGCGGCCTGATACGCGAAAAAGTGTAGCGCAAACATGTGTCCGCAGCAACAGCCCCGGTGTCCGATAACGGACACCGGGGCTGTTGCTTTTTCATTGCATACCAACGACTTGCATTTCCGGCACGATCTTAGCTCTATCTTAGTACAAAAAAAACAACATTTCGATCAATGGATAGAACAATCACAAAGGCCGAACGCATGCAGGCAATGAAACGGACAGCTGTCAAATATGCAATCGCAATTGTCGCGGTAGCCATTGCTGTGTGGGGCGTCTACTCATGGTCCCGCTCATCGGTGAAAGCCTCGGATCTTAAATTCTCGACCGTCACTCGCGGCGACATAGAGACAACAGTGTCAGCATCGGCGCGAATCGAACCGTCGACAGAAGAAATCATCACCTCGCCGATCTCATCGCGTATCATAGAGGTGTACCACCGCCCGGGAGATGTCGTCGAAGCAGGCACCCCTCTCATGAAACTCGACATCGAAAACGCCCGGACCGACTATGAGAAGAAACTCGATGCACTCGCAGTCGACCGGTTGAAACTCGAACAACTTCACGCCAATATACGCACCAAGCTCAGCGATCTGGAGATGCGCATCAAAGTAGCACGCATGAAGGTGAAGCGCCTCGAAGCCGAACTCGCCGGCGAACGGTATCTCGACAGCATCGGCAGCGGCACTACCGACCGTGTGCGCGAAGCCGAGTTCGCCCTGAATTCCGATGTGCTATCCCTCGCCCAACTTGAAAAACAATATGAAAACGAAAAAGCGGTCAGCGAAACCGAGATCAAGGTGTGCCAGCTCAACATCGAGATCAGCGAACGTGAGATCGGCCTTCTGCAACGCACTCTCACCGACGCCGAAATACGTTCGCCACGCCGCGCCACCATCACCGAGATAAGCGACAAGATCGGCTCACAGATCGCCTCGGGCCAACAACTGGCCGTCGTAGCCGATCTCAGTCATTACAAAATCGTAGCCGAAGCCGCCGACGGCTATGCCAACCGCATTTCACAGGGGTGCCGCACCCACATGCGTCTGAAAGGCTATGATATCGACGGCACTATTGTCAACATCGCCCCCACCGCTACCAACGGCCTGATATCATTCACCGTCCGCCCCGACTGCGACAGTCTTGAAGTGATGCGTCCGGGCCTTAAAGGCGACATCCATGTCAATTCGGGAATAAGCAAAGATGTGCTCCGCATCGACAATGCCCCGTTCTACAACCAACCGGGCACCTACAGCGTCTATGTCCGCAACGGCGATGTCATCGAACGCCGCAACATTCAGCTCGGCGCGGCCAACTACGACTACATCGAGGTGATCTCGGGCCTTACAGAAGGCGAACAGATCGTGACCAACGACCTGAGCCGCTATCAAGGAACAAAAACAATCAAACTAAAACAATAAATCAACCATGATCAAAACACATTTCGTGCAGGCATGGCATCTGCTGAGGCAGAACAAACTCTTTTCGGGAATATATATTTTCGGAACAGCTCTCGCCATAGCTTCGACAACAATTTTCGCAATAATCTACTATGTGAAGCTCGCACCTGTCTACCCGGAATACAACCGCGACAAGATCTCGACCTTGACCGACATGGAAGTGGAACTCGAAAACGGCTACGCCACATCGGGCAGCATGTCTTACGAGGCCTTGACGAAATATATCTATCCGATGAAAAACGCACAGGCAATCACTGCCGTCATGAGCAACTGGGAACCATCATTGATAAACCCCGGCAACAACCGGCCGATGATCCAGTCAGAGCTAAAAGCGACTGATCCGGCATTCTTCGAAGTGTTCAACTATGATTTCATCGCAGGAGCACCGTTCAGTCAGACCGATTTCGACAGCGGTCTGCGCAAGGCTGTGATCAGCGACCGCAAAGCCGACGAAATATTCGGCGGCCCCGGGAAGGCCATCGGCAACACCATCACGGTTGATTTCATCAAATATGAGGTATGCGGTGTGTTCCGCGAAGGATGTGCGATCAACAAGATGTCGTATGCCGATGTGGTGGTCCCCTACACCACGGACAAATACTACAAATCGCGCGGCTGGATGCACGAACTTATCGGCCGCTACGACGTGATTTTTCTCAGCGACGACCGTGAAGCGCTCAAAGCCGAACTCGACGAGATCGTCCGCAGATATGTCACATCGCACGACGGCCGGAAGATCGAGATATGGGACCAACCTGAGCCAATAACATTGCAGGCCTTCAAACTCTCGCCCGACGAAGACAGCTTCGACATAAAAAAGATCATACGCATGAACCTGCTCATACTGCTGACTCTCCTTATAGTGCCGGCTCTGAACCTGAGCGGCATGATAGCCGGACGCATGGACTCGCGGCGCAGTGAACTCGGCATACGCAAATCGTTCGGCGCGACAAGACGCACATTGCTTGGCCAGGTGCTGTGGGAAAATCTGTTCCTGACCATTATCGGCGGCATATCGGGTCTGGCGATAACGTGGATCATACTGTCGACCGACGCTACAGGAATTTTTTCGATCATCGGAGGATCGTCACGCGACTTACAGAGCCATATCAGCATACACCTGACTCCCGACATGATGTTTGCCCCGGCAGTGTTTGCATTTGCATTTCTTATCTGTGTATGCCTCAACCTGCTGTCAGCCGTGATACCCGCGTGGTTATCGCTGCGCCGACCAATCGTCAACTGTATAAAATAATCACACAATGCTTAAGATCATATTCAAAAATTTATGGAACCGCCGCCGTCAGAACGGATGGCTGTTTGCCGAACTCATAATCGTGACAATCCTTACATGGGTCGTCATCGATCCTACAATCGTCGGCATCAGTGATCTCAACTCCCCCCTTGGCTACGATGCCGACAGACTGGTGAAAATCACTGTCGAATGCCTGCCCGACGGCGCAGAGAACTTCGATCAGGACAGATGCGATCCGGAGTCACGCGAAAATGACTACCGCGCAGTCAGGCTCAAAGCCGCCGCTCTGCCTGATGTCGAAAAATGTATCGTCGAAGTTCAAGGCATCAACGATTTCGGCTACATGTCGGGCGGCCATAGCACCGGCAACGCCGCCGTTGACTCGGTCGTGAAAAGCTCATTTACCGTGAGGTATCTGCGCAACGAACCGATACTGAGCACCTACGGCATACGCGCAGCCGAGGGTTCGCCGTCGATCGAAGAACTGGAAGCCATGCCGCTCGGCGAGAACGACTTGATCATCACCGAGTCGCTCGACCGGGCCTACTGGCCTGACCGACGCGGAGTGAAGGACAAATACTTCATATCGTGGAATCACTCCGGCGACACCATCCACACTAAAATCGCCGGCATAGTCAAGGATTTCCGCCACAGATCGTTTATCCGCACATCGGCAGTGTGTCTGCGTCCGACCGATTTAGGATCAAACAGGTTCTACAACTCAATGAGACTGACCCTGCGCCTGCGCGACGGAGTCGACGCGCAGACATATGTCAGAGACAATCTCCCCCTGATCTCGTCGGAACTCGGCATAGGCAATTACTATGTCAAGTCGGTGACAAGCCAGCGCGACATGATAGCGTCGATTGAGGACATGGAGAATATATCGAACCAACGCAACCTCTATTTCTTCATCGCCGCACTGTTTCTGATCAATCTTATCGTCGGGGTGACAGGATGTGTGTGGCTTCAGACCGGCAAACGCGTCAGCGAACTCGGAGTGATGCGATCGTATGGAGCAACCCGGCAGGGCATCATCGCGCTGCTGACGGGCGAGTCTATAGTGCTGGCTACAGTGGCGTTTGTCATCGGCGACCTGCTGTTTCTGCAATACGCCTTGATGGATGGCCTCTACATCGGAGCCGGCCAGAGCGAGGATTTCATACTCACCGAAAATTGGGTTTCAAGCTTCTGGCAGCACTTTGCAATCGTATCGGCTATTGTCTACATCATCATAATCTCCTGCTCGATAGCCGGCACCTACTTTCCGGCCCGCCATGCCGCCGACATCAACCCGGTCGACGCCTTGCGCGATGAATAACAACAGAATTATTAAAAATAAAATCATACAACTATGTCAGAAATCATCAAACTTACAGACGTTTCAAAAATCTATCGTACCAAAACTATTGAAACCCAGGCTCTCGACAGCGTGAACCTCGACATCAACAGCGGTGAATTTGTCAGCATCATGGGTCCGTCGGGCTGCGGCAAATCGACTCTGCTCAATATCATCGGCCTTCTCGACTCCCCGACAACGGGAACTGTCGAACTATGCGGCCACCCTACTGCCGGACTCAACGACAAAGCCCTCGCACGTCTGCGCAACGAGACTCTCGGCTTCGTGTTCCAGAGTTTTCATCTGATACCGACCCTGTCGGTTCTCGACAACGTCACCGTTCCGCTGATCTACCGCCACGGTTCGCACAACAACAAAAAACTCGCCATTGAAGCCCTCGAAAAAGTCGGCCTGAGCCACCGCGTCAACCACATGCCGTCGCAGCTTTCTGGCGGACAGGCACAGCGAGTGGCCATCGCACGCGCCATCGTCGGCAATCCGTCGATAGTTCTTGCCGACGAACCCTGCGGTAACCTCGATTCAAAAATGAGCGGTGAGATCATGGACCTGCTCCACAACCTCAACCGCGAGGACGGCCGTACCATCGTCATGGTCACCCACAACGAATCGCAGGCCAAATCGACCGACCGCATAATCCACTTCTTCGACGGCCGCAGAGTTGAATAAACCGCCTGCCGCCACACCAACCAGACACCAACCTTTGACAGGACATGATCATCACCCACTTAAAACAAGCATGGCAACTGCTGAGACAGAATAAACTGTTCTCGGGCATCTACATCGCAGGCACAGCACTGGCTATCGCCTCGACGACGATATTTGCTGTAATCTATTATGTCAAGCTCGCTCCGGTCTATCCGGAGTACATGCGCGACAGGATAGTTACTTTGTCGACGCTTGAGTACGATACACCCTACGGATACAAAATGCAGACAGCGGCGTTCTCCTATGATTTTCTGAATGATTTTCTGTATCATCTGGAAAACGCCGAGGCTGTGTCGGGTTACATTGGGAACTATCAGCTCAAGATGCTAAAGCTTCCGGCAGCTAAAGACCATATCGATGTGGTGATGCACATGTCTGATCCGTCATTCTTCAGGATACTCAATTATGACTTCATAGCCGGCGCGCCGTTCAGCCAGTCAGATTTTGAAAGCGGGCTTCATCGTGTGGCGGTCAGCGATCGCGTGGCCCGACATCTGTTCGGTGATCCGGTCAGAGCTGTCGGCGAAACCGTGTCACTCGATTTCGATGAATATGAGATCTGCGGAGTATTCCGCGAAGGCAGCGCCATCAACAGCATGTCGTTCACTCAGGCCGTTGTGCCTTACACCGTCCTGCCAAACTACATGGTGACCTCGTCGCATGCTCCGTTATCAGGCGCCTACAAAGCAATGATACTTACCGACAACCTCGCAGCGCTAAATGCTGAATTTGCCGAATACGCCCGTAAATACAAAACTTCGCACGACGGACAGGAGATCAACTTCCTCGATCAGCCGATGACATCAACCACGAGAGCATTGAACCCTAACGGGAACGATGATTTCGATATCATGACGGCGCTGCGCTTCAACCTGCTGATACTGCTGACTCTGCTGGTCGTACCGGCACTAAATCTCAGCGGCATGATAGCAAGTCGCATGGATGCGCGCCGCAGCGAACTCAGCATAAGAAAATCATTCGGGGCAACCCAAGGGAGACTGCTCAGTCAGGTTCTGTGGGAAAATCTGATACTTACGATTGTCGGAGGCCTTTTCGGACTGGTGCTGACATGGATCGTGCTCTCGACCGACGCAACCCTGACACTTTCAAACATTGGCACAAACCACAGCATCGCTATCAACCGCGCGTTGACTGTCAGATTGACACCCGACATGATGTTTGCTCCGGCGATGTTCGGCTTCTCGTTTGCCGTATGCGTGGCCCTCAATCTCATGTCGGCCATTATCCCGGCCTGGATTGCATTGCGCCGCCCGATTGTCAAATCATTGAAATAGACTGAAAATGCTTAGAATAATCATCAAAAACCTTTGGAATTGCCGATCACGCAACGCATGGCTATTTGCCGAGCTTATTATCGTGACCGTGCTGACATGGGTGATACTCGATCCGTCCATTGTCGGCATCTACGACATCAATTCCTATCCGGGTTACGATCCCGACCGCATCGTCAATATCGAGATCGACAGCTATCCGCCCAATTCATCACAGTATGACGATGAATATGACAATCCCGACAAGGCGCGCAAACTCTACGAAAATCTCATAAGTAAGGCCTCTCACCTGCCCTACGTTGAGAGTGTCACCGATTGCTTCGCGGGCATCAACGGTTCTTCATCAATGTCAATCAGTCTGAAGTCTGCCGACTCTGCCGACAAAGACATGCCCGGCTTGTTCATGGCCAATTTCGACATTTCGACTCGTCCGCTGACAACATATGGCTTAGAGGCTGCCGAAGGATCGCCATCGATCAAGGAACTTGAGTCTCGCCCACTCGGCACAAATGAACTGATCATAACCGAGGCTGTCGACCGTGCATACTGGCCAGACCGACGCGGCATTAACGGCAAACGCTTCATCGACCCGTTTAGGCCCGACACGGCGTACCTCAACGTCGTCGGTATTATTAAAGATGTCCGTTACAAGGCTCACGTGCGCACAAACGCGCTGGTCATACGCGGAGCTACGCCCACGCCGCCCCAATACATCAACGAGCTTACTCTTGTCGTGCGTTTGCAAGAAGGGATCGACGCGGACTCATACTTCAATGACCATCACGACCATATCACCGAAGATCTGTCGATCGGCAATTTCTTTGTAAGATCGGTCAAAAGCCAGCGACAACTGATGGAAGAAGGCGAATACATCTGCGGCATAACATCCAAACGCGATATAATGCTGTTTGTTGCGACGCTGTTTCTGCTCAATCTGGTACTCGGTGTCACTGGATCTGTATGGCTGCAGACAGGTAAGCGCATCAACGAACTCGGAGTGCTGCGCTCATATGGCGCAAGCCGCTCAAAAATCATGAAAATGCTCTTCGGAGAAGCCTTAGTGCTCGCCTCAGCGGCATTTGTCATTGGCGAGATCATATATCTTCAATACGCATTTTCCAACAATCTGTCAGAAGGTTTTGAAGAAAACAGCATGTATCTCCCGACAGCGTCATGGGTCAACGACTTCACTGCCCATTTCGCGATAGTGTCGGCTATTATCTATGTAATCTTAATAATATGCGTGTGCATCGGAACATACTTTCCCGCAAGACATGCGAGCCGCATTTCGCCTGTCGACGCACTGCGGGACGAGTAACAACATTATCAGATCAATCAGACAACACTTCAATATGCTAATCACCCACTTCAAACAAGCATGGCAGCTGCTCCGACAGAACAAACTGTTCTCGGGCATCTACATCTTCGGCACAGCTCTGGCCATAACGTCGACCACATTGTTCGGCATAGTCTATTATGTGAAAATCGCTCCGGTCTATCCTGAGTACAACCGCTCGCGTCAAGCTGAAATCACGTCTGCCGAGGAGCGCGAGGGTAAAAGTATGTCTCAGTCAGGCATTTCACTACTCGGAATCAAAGACTACATCTATAAACTCAAGAACGCCACCGACATATCGGCATATGTAGAACTGTGGCTTCCCCACGCCGTCAATTTCGATGATGGCCGACCTGACCTGAATATCAAACTGAAACCGGCCGACCCGGCGTTTTTCAAAGTATTCAGCTACGAATTTATCGACGGCTCACCATTCTCGCAGATCGACTTCGAAAGCGGCATCAAGAAAGCCGCTATCAGCGATTTCACTGCCGAAAAAATCTTCGGTACGACTGATGGAGTCGTCGGAAAGACAGTCTCGATCGACTTCACCAACTACACAGTCTGCGGAGTGTTCAGCGAAGGCAGCGCCATCAACGCCACTTCGTTTGCCCACATCATCGTTCCTTACACATCGGTTGACGGATTTGCCGATCCTCACCCAACAAAACCGTTCATGGGCAGCTACAAGGCCGTCATGCTCACCGACAATCTCGACGCGCTCAAAGCTGAGACACGCGCAATGGAAAGCCGTTACAACGCCGATCACGAAGGCCACAAACTGTCGCTGTGGGATCAGCCTGAATCAATTCTTACAATGGCTTTCAAAGAGTGGCCGGGCGATACTAATTTTGACTGGGCCGAGGCTCTGCGCCACAACAGTCTCATACTGCTTGTGCTGCTGCTCGTTCCGGCGCTGAACCTCAGCGGTATGATCTCGGGACGCATGGACTCGCGCAGCAGCGAACTCGGTCTGCGCAAATCGTTCGGAGCCACTGACCGACATCTTCTCAGCCAAGTGCTGTGGGAAAACCTGCTGCTTACGATCATAGGTGGTGCCATCGGCCTGATATTCTCATGGTTCATCATGTCGACCGAGGCCGGGTGGCTGTTTGCCAGCATCGGCGGCTCTGACATCGACAACTCGTATGTCGTGAGGCTGACGCCCGACATGATGTTTGCCCCGGCGATCTTCGCGTTTGCATTTGCGGTTTGCATTATCCTGAATATTCTCTCGGCGCTCGCACCCGCATGGCTTTCACTGCGCCGACCTATTGTCAACTCCCTTAAAGACAAATGATCATGTTGAAAATCATATTTAAAAATCTCTGGAACCGCCGCCGTGCCAACGCATGGATCTTCGCCGAACTGATACTGATCACGATACTATCGTGGGTGATAATCGATGATGCGGCTGTAGGGCTGCACGACCGATACATGCCTTTAGGCTACGACGCCGACCGCGTAGTCAATGTCGAGATATCCACCCTGCCCAGACAATCGAAACTCTACCGCGAGGAGTATGCCGACTCAGCAGCCAACGCCGACGCCTATCGCGCTCTGCTCGGCAAAGCTTCGCGACTGCCTATGGTAGAGTGCAGCGCACGTGTCCACATGCACATAAACGACCAGGGGACATCGATCGACCAACTGTCGACAGGCAACCCGGCCGTCGACACATTGGCAGGCTACACCTATTCGATAATGTTTCCCGCCGGTGAAAAACCGCTCAGCGCTTACGGCGTCGAGGCCGCGGAAGGATCTCCGAGCATCGAAGAACTTGAAAACCGCACTTTCAGCGAAGGCGACCAGATCATCACCGAATCGGTCGACCGCGCATACTGGCCCGACCGACGCGGCATCCACGGCAAACGCTTCATCATGCCATACGGCGAAAACGACACAATCTCTCTCAACGTTGTCGGCATCATCAAGGACATCCGCTACCAGACATTCACCCGCACCGGAGGTCTTGCATTCCAATGCTGGGATCCCGAAGGACCATCAGCCAACAAACAGTTCTCTATCGTTCTTCGCTTAAAGGAGGGCGTCAACTCGGCTGATTATGTCAACAACTATGTGAAAACCATCAATACCGAACTTCGTGAAGGCAATTATTACGTGACCGGCGTCAACGATCAGTTGTCGCTTATCTCGTCGGTAGAAGATTCAAGAGGACTGACGGCAAAACGATATATGAACTTCGCCCTGGCCGCACTGTTTCTCACCAATCTGATACTCGGCGTCACGGGATGCGTATGGCTCCAGACCGGCAAACGCGTCAAGGAGATGGGTGTCCTCAGATCATTCGGTGCCGGAAGCGGACAGCTGATCAGAATGCTCATAGGCGAAAGCATCGTCATGGCAACGATAGCCTTCGCGATCGGTGATCTGATATTCCTGCAATACGCCGTTGCCGAAGGTCTCAACACCGGTCATGGCAACAATGTGATGTTTATCGACTCCGGCACATGGGTCGAAAACTTCGGCGCGCATTTCGCCATAGTGTCGGCCATAGTCTATGCAATCATCATTGTCTGCGTGGTAATCGGCACATATTTCCCTGCCCGCCACGCCGCCAACATCAACCCAGTCGACGCCCTGCGCGACGAATAATATCGTTTCCACCATGTTGTTAATCCACTTAAAACAAGCCTGGCAGCTGCTCCGACAGAACAAACTATTCTCGGGAATCTACGTCTTCGGAACGGCTATTGCCATTGCATCGACCACCATATTCGCGATAATCTATTATGTGAAGCTCGCTCCCGTCTACCCGGAGTACAAGCGCGAGCGCATGTCGGTGATCCTCGCCGCCGAACACAGCGATGAGACCTCTTCAAGTCAGGGCGCATTGTCTTATCAATCAATCAAACAATACCTCTCCGACTTAAAAAATGCGGAGACAACGTCAATATTGCTTAACACATGGGGTACATCATCAATTGATTTCAGCGACGAACGCGATGCGATCAATGTTATTTTGAAACAGACTGACACTGATTTTTTCAAAGTATTCAACTACGATTTCATAGCAGGCGCGCCGTTCAACGACATCGATTTCGACAGCGGTCTCCGCAAAGCCGCTATCAGTGACCGCCTTGCCGAAGAGATCTTCGGATCGGCTGACGAAGCGATCGGTAAGACCATATCGATCAAATTCAAAAAATATGATATCTGCGGTGTGTTCCGCGAAGGCAGCGCCATCAATGACATGTCGTTCGCTCATGTGATTGTGCCGTTCACAACCGTAAAAGGCTATGAAGGCAATCCCGATCCCGATAATTTCCTCGGCAGCTACAGCATGATATTTCTCAGCGACAATCTTCCGGCATTGCAGGCCGAGCTCGCTGAAGTAGCCGCACGCTACAACTCGTCGCACAACGGCCGTCAACTCAATTTCTGGAACCAACCCCAAGCGGCAAGCATCACGTCGTTGGGCGTATGGCCTTCTGACAGTGATTTCGATCTGTCGGGCTTCATCCGTTTCAATGTCATGATATTGCTCTCGCTCCTCATCGTGCCGGCCTTGAACATGAGCGGCATGATCGCCGGACGCATGGACTCGCGCCAAAGCGAACTCGGCGTCAGAAAAGCGTTCGGAGCGACGGCAAAAAGCCTTTTGGGACAGGTGCTGTGGGAAAATCTGTTCCTCACCATCATCGGCGGGCTGATAGGACTCGGGCTGACGTGGATAGTGCTGTCGACCGACGCCACCTTCGTGCTGTCGATCCTCGGCGACCAATGGTCGTCGGTCAACAGCTCCGTAACCATCAGGCTGACTCCCGACATGATGTTTGCCCCGGCTGTATTTATCTTTGCATTCGCCGTATGTCTCATCCTCAACGTTTTATCGGCAATGCTCCCGGCATGGATCGCACTGCGGCGCCCGATAGTCAAATCGCTTAAATAATCATTCGCAATGATACAGAACCTGAAAATCATATTCTCAAACCTTTGGCACCGACGTCTCCAGAATGTATGGATCTTCGTCGAACTTGTGATCGTGACGGTGCTCACATGGGCCATCATTGATCCGACTGTTGTAAGTATCCATGATCTGAATATGCCTCTCGGTTATGATGCAGACCGCATTGTAAGGGTTAAAATTGACTCATATACGCCCGAAGCCGACAGATATGACCAATCCTACTCCGGCGATGAGGCCACCAATCAAGCTTACGAGACCCTGCGCTCAAAAGCCGAACGTCTACCGATGGTCGAGATGGCATCGCACAACTCAATGAACCCCGACGATGGCATGACCCTCAATTATCACTATAACACCGGCAATGAAGCCATCGACACCGTCGTCGGAGCATACTACGGACTAAACATCGAGCCGGGCGAAAAATTCTTCTCTTTCTATGGTATCGAGGCGGCCGAAGGATCGCCATCAATCGAAGAACTTGAGGCCGGACTATCGGAAAGAGACCTTATCATCACCGAGTCGGTCGACCGTGCATACTGGCCCGACCGCCGCGGAGTGAAAGGCAAAAGATTTTTAAGCTATGTCAACGATGGTGACACTTTCTACATCAATGTCGCGGGCATTGTCAAAGACTTCCGCTACAGATCGATGACTCGCACCGGCGCAGTAGCGTTACAATGCCACAAACAACCTTTGCCACGATCGTTTACCCTCACCTTGCGGCTGGCCGACGGCATCAACGCAGATGAATACATACGACAAAACAAGCGAGTCATCAAAAACGATCTGAGAGTCGGCAACTACTATGTAACTGACATAATCAGCCAACGCGAGCAGATCAGATCTGTCGAAAACCAAAGTGGAGAGACTAACCGACGCAACCTGCGCTTCTTCGCCGCAGCCCTGTTCTTGATCAACCTGATAGTAGGGGTGGTAGGGTGCGTGTGGCTTCAGACCGGAAAACGCGTTGCCGAACTCGGAGTGCTGAGATCCTACGGTGCGTCGCGCCGACGGATTCTTGCAATGATCATCGGCGAAGCTGTCGCGCTCGCCACCATCGCATTTGCGGTCGGAGATTTCATCTATCTGCAGTATGCAATAGTCGAAGGGCTTTCCATCGGTTACGAGAACAACGTCGGCCAGATTCAGCCCTCAACCTGGGTCGAAAACTTCGGCGCGCATTTCGCCATAGTGTCGGCCATAGTCTATGCGATCA
The DNA here is from genome assembly GCA_910587475.1 of uncultured Muribaculaceae bacterium. Lineage (GTDB taxonomy): Bacteria > Bacteroidota > Bacteroidia > Bacteroidales > Muribaculaceae > CAG-873. The sequence continues at coordinate 54,072 of CAJUMR010000006.1, read as the reverse complement.
TCATCGTCTGCGTGGTAATCGGCTCATATTTCCCTGCCCGCCACGCCGCCAACATCAACCCCGTCGACGCCCTGCGCGACGAGTGAAGCATACATTGCAAAAGCATTTATCAATCTACTCAACATATGTTTAGAAAACTGATCATAATCTGTATTTCGGCCTGTGCGGCACTGCCGCTTTGGGCTGAGTCACGCGAAATAACACTCGAAGAGGCGATACTGCTCGCAAGAGTACGCAGTGTCGACGCCGTCATGGCTGTCAATTCGCTGCGGTCGGCCTATTGGGAATACCGCACATTCAAGGCCGGTCTCTTGCCGGAGATAAATTTCAAGGCCACACTTCCGGGCTACAGCAAACAGTATTCAAGCTATCAGAATGCCGACGGATCGTACAACTTCGTCCGCAACGACAACCTTGCCCTCAGCGGGTCGCTGTCGCTCGAACAACGCATCTGGCCCACGGGCGGCACAATCTCACTGACGTCATCGCTCGATTTCATGCGTCAGCTGAGCGGCGATGTCGGCAACCGCTACATGTCTGTGCCTGTAGCTCTGAGACTTAGCCAGCCGATATTCGCCGCCAACGATGTGAAATGGAACCGCCGCATCGAACCGGTGCGCTACCGCGAAGCCAAAGCCAACTTCATCAGTGCTACGGAGGAAGTGGCGATGACTGCCATACAGTATTTTTTCAATCTTCTGTCTTCGCGCCAGAATGTTGCATCAGCTCTCCAGAATGTCACCAACGCCGAAAAACTCTACGAAGTCGCCCTCGCCAAACGCGAAATGGGACGGATAAGCAACAACGAGGTGCTTCAGGTCGAGCTAAATATGCTGAATTCGCGTTCCACACTGACATCATGCGAGAGTCAGGCCAAGAGCGACATGTTCCGTCTGCGCACATTCCTCGATCTTGACCCCGAGGTCGAACTCGAGCCTGTCGTTCCGCCTGCGGCACCTCTCGGCCATGTGGACTTCGAACGCGCACTCGGCTATGCGACCGACTACAATGCGCTCGCCGACAACATCCGCCGGCGCCAGCTTGAGGCCGACTATCAGGTCGCGAGCGCAAAAGGCGCCATGCGCGAGATCAATCTGTTTGCCCAGATCGGCTACACCGGCACCGACCGCCGCTTCAAAGGAGCTTATGACCCTCTGAACGACAATCAGGTCGTGGAAGTCGGTGTGTCGATACCGCTTGTCGACTGGGGCAAACGCAAAGGCAGGGTGAAAGTGGCGGAAAGCAACCGTGAACTTGTCAGAAGCCGCCTGCGCAAAGAGCGTGCCGACTTCAACGAAAGTCTGTTTATACTCGTCGAACGCTTCAACAACCAATGCGATCAGCTCAAGCTCGCCCATCGTGCCGACGAAATCGCCATGCAACGCTACGACAGCAGCGTCGAGACATTTATGATCGGTAAGATATCGGCACTCGATCTCAACGACTCCCAGACGAGCAAAGACGCAGCAAGATTGAAGTATATCTCGGAGCTGTTCTCCTACTGGTACTACTATTACCAACTGCGCAGCCTGACCTTATGGGACTTCACCAATGATATGCCAATCAACTCAGACATCGAGAAAATACTGAAAATGTAAACTGAAAAGCTCTGTCGGCTCGGTAAATTTGCTTACATTTGCAAATAAACATTAAAACATCGGTAAAATCAATAATCGTCACGTCCATGAAATCCCTATTGCTGTCACTCGCCATTTTCTCGGCATTCATCGTCAAAGCCCAGGACATCAACCCTAACATTGGTCACTCAATCTATGCCGCAGGCGGCATATCACACATAACATCCCATGTCGACTATTCGTGGACGAGCGGAGAGATGCGCCTGGGCGGAAACTGGCAGGTCGGCTATGAATGGATCTCCGAGCGGATGATCGGCGCAGGATTTCTCTATGACGGCTACTTTACAAAAGGAGAAATCGCTTACGGCGCCAAGGAAAAGACTAAAGAATACTTTACAATCCACTATTTCGCCCCGCAGTTTGCCGGCCGCATAGTCCTGCGGTCTGACAGATGGGTTCTCAACTACAGCGCCGGCTTAGGCTTCTGCATGACATCTGACAGAATTACAGCACAAGAAAAATCAGCATCAAAACATATCGGATCGAACTACGACTACGGAGTAGGATTTAACGCAAGTTTCGGCGCCGAATACCGCTTCTCACGCAATCTTGGACTGATTATGTCGTTATCTACAGTAGAAGCTTACATCAACCAAAGTTTCCTCGGCCAGACATTATCCACAGAGTCAAACTTAAACGGCTTCTCCCGCATCAATCTCAATGTCGGACTAAAATTTCACTTATGATACTAATCGTCGACGATGACAGCGCTATATGCGCATCACTTTCAATGCTCCTCTCCCACTCCGGCTACAGATGCATGACAGTCGCATCTCCCTCCGAAGCCATAGAAGCGGTGCGCAGCAACAGTTTCGAAGCAGTAATGCTCGACATGAACTTCTCACGCTTCACCACAGGCGAGGAAGGGTTGACGTTGTTGAAACAGATCAAACTATTCAGCCCATCGCTGCCTGTCATTCTTATGACCGCGTGGGGCAGCATCGAACTCGCGGTGGCAGGCATGAAGGCCGGAGCCTTTGACTTCATCACAAAGCCATGGGACAATCGCCAAGTGGTCAAGACCCTCGGCAACGCAATCGAAATATCGGCGTCGGGCAACGCATCGGGCAAACCGGCGTCTGCGTCGAAATTTGACCGATGCGGGATCATCGGCAGCGACGCCGGTCTGGAGAATGTGCTGAAAACCGTCGAGCGCATCGCCCCGACCACAGCAACCGTGCTCATCACCGGCGAAAGCGGCACCGGCAAAGAACTAATCGCCGAAGCAATCCACCGCAACAGCTCCCGACGCGACAAGCCATTTGTGAAGGTCAACCTCGGCGGACTGTCACAGTCGCTGTTCGAAAGCGAAATGTTCGGGCACCGCAAAGGAGCGTTCACCGACGCAATCACCAACCGCATCGGCCGCTTTGAAGCCGCCAACGGGGGCACTATCTTCCTCGATGAAATCGGAGAACTCGACCTGAGCTGTCAGGTGAAGCTGCTGCGTGTGCTTCAGGAACAGAAGTTCGAGCCTCTCGGCAGCAGCAAGACGATGAAGGTCGATGTAAGAGTGATCTGCGCGACCAATGCCGATCTGCCTGCCATGGTGGCCGACCGGAAATTCAGGGAAGATCTTTTCTACCGCATCAACCTTGTGACCCTTGAGTTGCCGCCCCTGCGCCGCCGCAAAAGCGACATCGCCGCACTCGCAAGACATTTCGCTGCAGACGCAGCCGCGCGCAACGGTCTCGAAACCCCTCAGATCGACAAATCAGCTACTGATTTTCTCTCCGAATACACTTTTCCGGGCAATCTGCGCGAGATGAAGAATCTCGTCGAACGCGTAATCCTCGTCAACCGCGCCGACGTGCTGACAGCGTCGGATTTTCAGCGGGAATGTAATCCGTCGATGACTGTCAACACCGCCGAGCCCGACAACCTCGCACAACTTGAGGCTCAGAAAATAAGCCAAGCATTGCAGCGCAACGGAGGCAATGTGTCGCGCGCGGCCACCGAGCTCGGACTTACCCGTCAGGCACTCTACCGTCGGATTGAAAAATACGGCATCTGATCATGAATCTCCGCATCTTATTCATAATCTCAGCAATCCTGCAGTTATCGACCTGGGTGTTCACTCTCAGTCTCGACTACGACACGCATCACAACGCTTTCTACGTTGTCGAGGTGCTTACGATTGCCAACATCATATACCTTATCTTTTTCTACCGTAAAGTCAACCGTCCGATCATGACCCTCTCCGACGGCCTCGATCTCCTAAAAGGTCAGGACTGGAATTCAACGCTCAAGAAGGTCGGTCAGCCGGAAGTCGACAAGATTGCATCGACCTTCAACGACATGATCCTTAGACTGAAGGAACAGAGACTCCGCTTCGAGGAACAATCGCATTTTCTCAACATGCTTATCGAACGCGCACCCATCGGCATCATCATTCTCGAATTTGACGGAAGCATCGCCATAGCCAATCCGGCAGCCGGACGCATGTTCAACATGAAATTCTCTGATATGCCGGGCAAAAAGACTCATCATCTCGGAGATCCGCTCGGAAGTTGCCTTGCGTCGCTTGGAGACTCGGAGACACGTCTGCTGCGCACCAACCACGGCGAAACCTACAAGTGCTCACGCCTGAGTCTCGTCGACAAAGGCATAGTGCATCCGTTTTACCTGATTGAAGACATCGGTGATGCGATGGCTGACGCCGAACGCTCGGCCTACGAAAAAATCATCCGCATCATCGCCCACGAAGTCAACAACACCGTGGCTCCAATCGCTTCTGCCCTGGGAGTCGTGAGCGACATAATGTCGACAGCCGACGACGACGGACAGAGTTCGGCGTTGCTCGAAAGCTGTGCCGACAGAGCACTGGGCATGAGCGATTTCGTGTCGCGTCTGGCCGACGTCGTAAAAATGCCCGAACCGACGATACAGAGCATCGACATCAACGACATGCTGCGTCACTCGCGTCCGTTTCTCGAAAGCCTGTGCATGCCTTCGGGGTGCAGCCTGACGCTTGATCTGAGTGATGATGTCCCCGAGTGCCATGCCGATGTCGCACTGCTCGAACAATGCATCGTCAACCTTGTCAAAAACGCATCTGAAAGCATAGCATCAACCCGACGAGGAGGAAATGTGACGATATCGACCGCCACTACAGCATCAAAATCGCTCCAGATCATCGTCGCTGACAACGGTGCCGGTATTCCGGCAGAAAAAAGCATCCGCATATTCACACCTTTCTTCTCCGACAAACCCGGCGGTCAAGGCGTGGGGCTGACATTTGTCCGCGAGGTACTCAGGCGCCACAAATGCAGCTACAGTCTGCGCACCGATCCCGACGGATTGACAAGGTTCACAATCGATTTTCCCTCATCGCGCAGACAATAAGGCAGCGTTATTTGGAATAATTCTAAATAATTCGAAATAAATTTGTAATTTTGCAGTGTTATACTAAACGTCATGAATGTGATTGATACTAACGAGGCATACACTGCCGAAAACACAATGCGTGAACTCATACGCAGCAACAGTTCCCTGCTTATGGTGCTGAGCCGCTTCAATATTCCCCTGGGCTTCGGAGACAAAAATGTCGGTGAAGTATGTGCGGAAAACGAAGTAGACACAGAAACTTTTCTAACCGTTGCCAATTACACAAGCAATCGCCCTATCAAAAACGATGAAATAGACATCTCGACCCTCACAGACTATCTGCGTCGCGCCCACAGTTATTTTCTCGACTTCATCTTACCCAACATCAGACTTAAATTGCTCGGAGCCCTCGACTGCTCGGGAAGCGATGATCTGGCATTCGTTGTACTGCGCTTCTTCGATGAATATGTCGGAGAGGTGCGGACCCACATGGAATTTGAGAATGACACGGTCTTCAAATATATCGACTCACTTCTCGACGGCACAGTGCAGGGCGGATTTTCTATCAAAGCATTCGCCACACACCACAAACGCATGGAATCGAAGCTCAAAGAGCTGAAAGACATCCTGATACGCTACTGCCCGTCGCGCAATCACGACTTGCTCAACAGTGTGCTCTTCGACATCATGAACTGCGAACAAGACATCGCATCTCACTGTGCGGTCGAGGACCATCTGCTCGTGCCCAATGTTATAGAACTTGAGAAAGACATTGCATCGCAGCGTCACAAGCACAAAGCAACTCCGGCATCCACGTCCGGTCAGATTGCCAACGGAGGCGACAACCTCAGTTCGAGAGAGAAAGAAATCGTAGCAGCAATCGCCATCGGCCTGTCGAACAAGGAAATCGCCGACCGTCTGTGTATCTCGGTTCACACCGCAGCCACCCATCGCCGCAATATCAGCTCGAAACTCGGAATTCATTCGGCTGCCGGCCTGACCATATTTGCGATTGTCAACAATCTGGTCGATGTCAACGATGTCAAGACTATAAAATAGGGACCTGATCCGCCATACATAATGATAATAAAAAAAGCCCGTCACCGGGCTTTTTTTATTGTCGTTATGTCGCAGAAATTTACTTCTTCTTGGCGTCGATCTCGCGCAGAAGTTCTTCGACTGCGGTCTTGAGCTGGAGGTCTTCGCCTTTGACAATGGCAGCAGGATCGTTTGCAACCTTTATATCTGGCTCGAGTTGCTGATTTTCAAGGACTGAACCATCGGCGAGACGATAGCCAACCACGGGTATGCCGAACACAAGCGAAGGATCCTGCATGGTCACCCAATTGACAGAAGTCATGGTTCCCGGCACGGGCATGCCAACGAGCTTGCCGAGGTCGCGGTGCTTGTAGACCCACGGAGTGCCATGAGCGTTAGAATAGCACGCTTCCGACATGACCATGATCGAAGGCTTGTTCCATCTGCGTGATGGCATGTCGCAAGTCTTGTCGCCACGTATTTCCTGAGTGAAGTACTTGTTACCGCTGAAGAGTATCTCGATATCTTCATGCAGACGACCTCCGCCATTCCAACGGATGTCGATCACGATGCCTTCACGGTCGTTGTACTTTCCGAGGACATCAGAGTAGACCTTACGGAATGAATCGTCGCCCATCGACTGGATGTGGACATAGCCGAGACGGCCGTTGCTGAGCCTGTCGACTTCAGCGGCACGCGATTTGACCCAACGATCATAGAGCAATGAATTCTGCTTGGCAGTCGAAATCGGGAGAACGACTTCGTCAACCGATTTGCCATCGGAAGGATTGTGGAATGTCACCAGTGTCTTTTTACCAATCTTGTTGTTGAGCACTGTAGTATAGTCGGAGTTGAACGACACCTGACGGCCGTCGATGCTGTCGATGATATCGCCGGGACGAAGTTGTGATGCAGCGCGATCGAAAGGCCCCTTGGCAATCACTTCAGCTACCTTCAAGCCTTTGCCGGTGTAGGTCAGATCAAATATGAGACCCAGCTGCGCTGTGCGGTCGTCATTGAGCGAGAGCGGCGAACCTGAATATCTGCCGCCGGTGTGGCTGACGTTAAGTTCGCCCAGCCACTCGCTGACGAGTTCTGCAAAATCATAGTTGTTGTTGATGTGAGGCAGGAATTTGCGGTAAGCTTCGGTCATCTTCGGCCAATCGACCCCGTGGAGATCGGCAGTGTAGAAGCGTTCACGTACCTCGCGGGAAATGTTGTCAAACATAAACTGACGCTCGGCAGCAGGATCGAGATCCATTGTTGCCTTTGCTGTAATAGGAGTGATCTTGTCGGACTTCGGATCAAGTTTCTTCATCGATGATCCGAAGATGAACATGGTCTTGCCGTCGGACGAGGCATCGAAACCTGAAGCACCGTCGACATTACCGACGAGTTTCACCTCGTCTTTGCGCAAGCCAATTTTCCATAGCTGCTTTTTCTCGGGACCGCGGCTTATGTAATAGAGAGTCTCACCGTCGTCAGTCATAATGAACGACGACAGATCGGAAGACATCGGAGTCAGACGCACAACTCTATCTTCGATGCCGTCGAGTTCGACATTAATCGACTTCGATGAGTCTTCGTCGGCTTCGGCGTCTTTCTTGTCTTCTTTTTTGTCTTTCGATTTCTTGTTGCTCTTCTCCATATCCTTAACTATGGCATAGTCTTCGGGAGAAAGGCGGAAGCGGTCATAGGCGTCGCGATTCATGAACACGATCATAACGTCCATCTCCGAGCCCCATGACGCATGGTTGCGCATGCCGTAACGCTCAGAGGCGAAAATCAAGGCATTGCCATCCATCGCCCAACGCGGAGACTCATCGAAGTAGCCGCTGTTGGTAAGATTGGTCATCGAACCGTCGGCAACATTGATAATGGCAATATCATAGTAAGGATCGTGCATGCGGTCTACAATCTCAAGCGCGATCCACTTAGAGTCGGGCGACCAAGTGAAACCAAATCCACCATTGCGCTGGCGATGAGTCGAACCATCGGTGAGCTGACGCACCTTGCGCGTCTCCATATCCATAACAGCGAGTTTGGTGCGGTCGAGGATAAATGCGAGTTGCTTACCATCGGGCGACAGCTCTGCCATGGTGCGTTCGTGGCCGTCGGGCTTGAACAAAGCTTCTTCGCTGATAAGAGTTGCGTTGGCGAAGTTGGGTTCTTCATCCTCACGGGCAATTGTAGCTTTATAGATGTTGTAGATGCCATCGCGCTCAGAAGTGTAGATCAACGATTTCGAGTCGGGCGACCATGTCACTGAGCTTTCGGCCTCAGGAGTGTCGGTAATCTGCTTTGTTGTGGCATATTCGACCGATGTGACAAACACATTACCGCGATAGATGAACGCTACCGATTTACCGTCGGGCGAAGCCACCGCTCCGCGCGCACCGGCAACATTCAAGCGTCGTCCGGGATTGGTGTCACTGTCGATGAGATCAACAGCAACTTTCACGGGTGACGCGCCGGGGTTGAGTGTGTAAAGTTCGCCATCGTAAGTGAACGCGAGTGTGCCGTTGTCGGCTCGCGACAGAAATCTCACAGGATGAGTTGCAAAAGAAGTCAGAGCTTTGGCTTCAGCCGGATTGTCGAATGACGCCGAATAGACGTTGACCGGACCATTTCCACGCTCGCTGAGGAAGAAGAAATTAGAGGCATCAGCAGCTACCGGATTAGTGTCTTCACCACCTCTTGCGGTAAGATTACGATGTTTACCGGTTTTTGCATCATACATCCATATGTCGCGTGTCACGGATGAAGTGTGGTGTTTACGCCACTCGTCTTCGAACCCTTTTACGTCCTGATATATGAACGACCCCTTCGCACCGGGCACGAAGCTGACAAAGCGAGCCGGAGTGGCAAGAACCTGAGTAAGTTCGCCACCGCTGACGGGTACTGAATAAAGCTCGGTCATGCGTCCGGTCGGGAATAGTGCGCTCGAAGCAGGATCTTGAATAGAAGCTGAAAAAAGGATGTTGCGTCCGTCAGGCGAGAACGCTTCGGGGATCTCAGAGGCAGAATTGAACGTCAAGCGCACCGGTGCTCCACCTACGGCATCGACAACATATATGTCGAAATTACCCGTAGCGTCGCCGGCAAATGCCAGTCGCCGGCTGTCGGGGCTCCACACAGGGTTTGCCTCATAGTCGGGGGTCGCGGTGATTCTCGTGGCCTGCCCACCGGAGACAGGAACAGTCCAGATGTCGCCTTTGTAAGTGAAGGCAATGCTCGTCCCGTCAGGCGAAATCTTAGCATCGCGCATCCACATCGGCGTAATAGCCGCTCCAGCGAAAGGAACGAGCAAAGCCAAAGTCAAAAAAGATTTTTTCATTGATCTATTTTTTGGGTTTCTATTTGTTATAAAGAAAAAAATAGCCTGCCCGGAACAATCCGGATGCTATAAATGCAAAATTAGTTCTTTTTTCGGATATTTGCAGCGTCAAGATTGTAACAATGAGTAATTTTCAATAAATTTGCAAGCACTTAACAAGAATATGTCTACAAAATCACAATTCGGATCAAAAATAGGGCTGATCGCAGCAACGGTCGGCTCGGCAATCGGCCTCGGCAATGTATGGCGCTTTCCGGCCGAAACCCAGGCCAACGGCGGTGCGGCATTTCTGCTTCTCTATATCGCATGCGTTTTCGTGCTCGGAGTGCCGGTGATGCTTGCCGAGTTCTCGCTTGGCCGCGGCGGTCGCAGCGACGCAGTCGGAGTCTTCAAAAAACTGTCACCGGGCAAATGGTGGTGGATAGTTGGCGCAGTCGCCATATTGGCATCATATCTGATCCTGAGCTATTATATGGTTGTTGCCGGCTGGACGGCTGAATATCTGTGGCAATCGATCACGGGCAATCTCTATGATGCAGTGCATAACTCCGACATCGCCGCTTCGGACGCAGCATTTGCTTCGCGTATGAACCAATATATATGTTCGGATACGGCACCGCTTCTGTTTACTTATGCAGTGATAATCATCAACATAATCGTACTGCTCGGAGGTGTGCAGAAAGGCATCGAACGACTTTCCAACATAATGATGCCACTGCTTTTCGTGCTGCTGCTCGCGCTCTGCGCTGTCACTCTCAGCCTGCCGGGCGCCGGTGAGGGACTTAAATTCTTCCTGTCGCCCGACTTTTCCAAGATTGACGCGGGAACGGTGGTCAATGCTCTGGGCCAGACGTTTTTCTCGCTGTCGCTCGGTATGGGCATATTGATCACCTACTCGTCTTATTATCCGTCAGACACACGACTGACGCGCACCTCTGTGATCGTTTCTCTGATGAGCCTGCTTGTTGCCGTGATGATGGGATGCATCATCTTTCCAGCAGTCACAACGTTCGGTCTCGACCGCCATCCTCTCGAGGGGGCCACGCTTGTATTTGTCACCCTTCCCGAAGTATTCGCACAATTGCCCGCATCGCAATTGTGGTCGACGATCTTTTTCCTCCTTCTTTTTGTAGCGGCTCTAACATCGACAGTCTCGATTGCCGAAGTGTCGATCGCATTTATGCAGGATCGCTTTAAGATGACCCGGTTGAAATCGTGTATGATCGTCATGCTTCCACTTTTCGCACTCAGCGCAGTCTGCTCCCTGTCGTTCGGGTCGTTGGAATCGCTCAAAGTATTCGGCATGACGATATTCGATTCGCTCGATGCGTTCACCACCAACATACTGCTACCCTTGGTTTCGATGGGGGTATGTGTCTATGTCGGATGGTTTGCCCCCGACGGACTTCTGCGCAAACAGATCACCAACGACGGACAGATAAGATCGCGCATAACATCGGCGGTCTATCTGATCATCCGCTATGTGGCGCCTCTGATGATTGCAGCAATCATGGTTTCGAAATTGGTATAACAGTAACAGCTCATGTCGTCACGCTTAAAATTCACCAGCATGGAATTGGCATCGCTAAGTGTATCGGCGGTCATTATCGGTGCAATAGCAGTGACGATGTCGCTGAAAGGATGCGGCAGAGATGCAGATGGCCCGTGTCGGCAGGCAACGGAGTGCGACAGTGTGACGGAGTGCGTCGAAATAGCCATCGGAAACCGACAGGACAGCAGTGTTGCCGATGTTAAAAAGAAAAAGCCACGCAAAACTCCTAAGTCCAAGAAAATCAGCAAACCGACGGAACGAAATTATATTGACGAACTGACAGATGAATAGCCCACTAACATTTATTAAACGATACTGGCCGTCGGCCTTGACTTTAGCAGTTGTGCTGTATGCAACATTATGTTCAGACCCGCTCGGCGCTGACGAACTGCCGGCCATACCAAACATCGACAAACTGATCCACGCAGTGATGATGGGTGGATTGTTCGGGGCGATTGTGTTCGACACCCAGCGCGCACATCCCGACCGACGGTTATCACGCCGGTTCTTAATGATCACGGCAGCGGCTATAATGATTTTCGGAGCGGCTGATGAAGTCGCACAAACCATGATGGGAGCAGGTCGATCAGGTGACTTTTTAGATCTCGCAGCAGACTGGACCGGAGTTGCCGTAGGCTATTTCACAGCTCCGTATGCCGTGAGACGAGTGCTTAAGCTCAAAGACTGACCGACATTTATAGCTGATAGTATTCGCTACTACTCAGCCGCAGCACTTCATCACCGCTAATAAACAGATATATCTAAAAAGCAGAAGGGAACCGGACATGTCCGGTTCCCTTCTGCTTTTTAATTCTGAGATCAGATATTACTTCTCGAATTTGTTTCCGCCATTGTTGCGGTTGCCACCATCACGGCGCGGACCGCGGTCGCCACGGGGACGATCGCCATCGCGACGTGCGGGACGCTCGCCACGGGGAGCACGCTGCGGTTCAACCCAACCTTCGGGTTTTGGCTGAAGTGCGCGCATCGACAGACGATACTTACCTGTTTTCTTGTCAATCTCGATGAGTTTCACTTCGACTTCATCGCCTTCTTTGAGGCCAGAAGCTTCCATGTTGTCGAGACGCTCCCATGAGATTTCAGAAATGTGGAGCAGACCGTCGCGGTTAGGCATGAACTGAACGAAAGCACCGAAGTCCATCATGTTGACAACCTTGCCTTTGTAAGTCTTGCCTTCTTCGGGAAGCTCTGTGATTGCATTGATCATTTCGAGAGCCTTGTCGATCGAAGCCTTGTTGGCTGCAGCGACCTCGATATATCCGTGATCGTCGATTTCGTCGATAGAAACGGTTGCACCGCTGGCTTCCTGAATGCCCTGGATGATCTTTCCGCCCGGGCCGATTACAGCACCGATGAGTTCCTTCGGAATTGTCAGGGTGACGATACGAGGAACGTGAGCCTTATAGTCTTCGCGCGGAGCCGGGATTGTCTGGTTGATAATCTCGAGGATGTGGAGACGACCGTCGCGAGCCTGAAGAAGAGCCTTTTCGAGGATTTCATAGCTGAGACCGTCGCACTTGATGTCCATCTGAGTGGCAGTAATACCGTCGACAGTACCAGTCACCTTGAAGTCCATATCTCCGAGGTGGTCTTCGTCACCGAGAATGTCGCTGAGCACGGCATACTTGTCGCTCTCAGTATCGGTGATAAGTCCCATGGCGATGCCGCTGACGGGCTTCTTCATCTTAACGCCGGCGTCGAGGAGCGCGAGAGTACCCGCACAAACTGTTGCCATCGACGAAGAACCATTAGACTCGAGGATATCGCTGACTACGCGGCAAACGTAGGGGAAATCATCGGGGAACATGCGTTTGAGCGCACGGTGAGCAAGATTGCCATGACCGATTTCACGACGACCGACACCACGGACGGGTTTAGCCTCGCCTGTAGAGAAGGGGGGGAAATTGTAGTGGAGGAGGAAGCGTTCGCGACCTTGGTTGAGAACGTCGTCAAGGATTTTTTCGTCGAGTTTCGTTCCGAGAGTTACAGTAGAGAGCGACTGAGTCTCACCACGTGTGAACACAGCAGATCCGTGAGGGCCGGGGATGTAGTCAACCTCGCACCAAATGGGACGGATCTCGGTCGTCTTACGACCGTCGAGACGGATGCCTTCGTCGAGGATGCAACGGCGCACGGCTTCTTTTTCAACGTCGTGGTAGTAGCGCTTTACGAGCGGAGTCTTTTCGTCGCGTTCTTCTTCGGGAAGCGATTCGATGTATTCGTCGCAGATAGCATCGAAGCTGTCCTGACGCCAGTGCTTGTCAGCGCAACCAGCCTTGGCGATTGCATAAGCTTTGTCATAGCATTTAGCCTTGACATCGGCGCGGAGCTCTTCGTCATTGACTTCGTGGCAATATTCACGTTTTACAGTCTTACCGGCGAGTTCGGCAAGCTCGATCTGAGCCTTGCACTGCTCTTTGATCGCTGCGTGGGCAGCTTTGAGTGCAGCGAGAAGGTCAGCCTCAGAGACTTCGTTCATTTCGCCTTCGACCATCATGATGTTGTCGTAAGTTGCACCGACCATGAGTTCCATATCGGCACGTTCGAGCTGTTCGAAAGTGGGGTTGATGACAAACTGTCCGTCAACACGAGCCACGCGAACTTCAGAAATAGGACCGTTGAAAGGGATGTCGCTCACGGCAATGGCAGCGGAAGCAGCCAGACCGGCAAGCGCATCAGGCATATCGACACCATCGCTCGAATACATTGTGATGTTGACAAATGTATCAGCGTGGTAGTTGTCGGGGAAAAGGGGACGCAACACGCGGTCGACCAAACGTGCGGTCAGCACTTCATAGTCGCTTGCGCGTCCTTCGCGTTTCAGGAAACCGCCGGGGAAACGACCGGCAGATGAAAATTTCTCTTTGTACTCAACTTGCAAGGGCATAAAGTCGACACCCTCGCCGGCCTCTTTGGCCGAAACGACTGTCGCAAGGAGCATCGTATTGCCCATGCGCAGTTCAACCGCTCCATCGGCCTGCTTAGCAAGCTTACCGGTCTCAAGTGTGATGACGCGACCGTCAGCAAGCTCGATGGTTTTTTTAATAGGATTCATAAATATTGGTTAAAAATGTAATTCTTCATGTAAAATCACACAAAGTTACGAAAAGCGCCTGAATTTTACAAATTTAAACATCGGGCGTTAACATTTATTGTGGCAGGGCCTGTCAAGGGGCCATCAATTCTGCAAATCGTCGAGAATGCGGCGAAGCTCCTCGTCAGTGGTTGTCAGCCTCGAACGGCAGTGATTGAGCAGCTCGACCGCCCGCGAAGTCATGGCTGTCAGTCTGTCGACATCGCAATCGTCGCCCCGCAGAGCGGCAAGTATCTGTTCGAGTTCGGCAAGAGCCTGATTGTATGAAAGTTCAGAAACAGGTTTCATAATATCTTTTATTGTTTATTATCGCTAATTACCCTGGCCTCGAAAGATCCGCGGGCGAGAGTTGTCGTAACAATCGCACCCGGCGTCAACAACGAAGCATCGGCTACTGCATGTCCGTCGACACGGCATATGGCATAACCTCTCCTGAGAACCGACTGCGGCGACAGTGCATCGAGCAGCTGCGCGGCACTGTCGAGTCTGTCGCGGCGGCGGCGCAAAATGTCGCCGACCAGATGCACCAAAGCATCGGGCACAGAGGAATTGAGCGCCTCGAGAGAGCGCTGCACACGTCCGAGAACCAACGACGGCAACAGACCTTGACAATAAGCCAGCTGCTGCAGTCCTCCGCTGACGCGCGATGTGGCCGCTCTGAAAATTTCGGAGGCCAAATCCCTCACCTTTGCCAAAGCCGCATCAAGTTTGCCAATCAGCCATTCGGCTGCGGCGGTCGGAGTCTTCACCCTGACGGCAGCTACGTAATCGAGGATAGTGACGTCGCGTTCGTGGCCGATACCGACAATAACCGGGACGGGAAACTGGGCGACGTTGGCTGCAAGATCGTAATCATCGAATGACGCAAGATCGCCTGTCGCCCCACCCCCTCGGATTATCACAACGCAATCGAAGTCCTCGTCATCCGCTGCTATCCGGTCAAGGGCAGATATGATGCTGCGGGGCGCACTTTCGCCCTGAAGCACGGCAGGGAAAAGACGTGTGTGGAAACGCAGACGAGACGGATTGTTGTAGAGATGCGTGATAAAATCTCCATAGCCGGCAGCTCCTTTTGCCGAAATGACAGCCACCCGCCACGGCACATCAGGCCACGTCAAAGTGCGGTTCATATCGATTATGCCTTCGGCGGTCAAGCGCTCAATCATGAGCCGTCGCCGCCTCAGCAGATCACCGCACGTGAATTCGGGATTTACAGCCGTTATAACAGCAGAAAGGCCGAAAACGGGATGGAAATTGACGTTGACACACGCCATTATCCTGATGTCGGAAACAAGTCTCTGCCCCGTGGATGCGACAAATTCGGCAGAAATGCGCGCAAAGGCCGAAGCCCATATCACCGCCCGCAACCTTGCAACAGGACGACCCGTGTCAGGATCTTTCTCAATCAACTCAAGATAGCAGTGACCTCCGCTGACCCGCAGATCGCCTGTCTCCGCTGTGACCCACACATCGCGCAAACCGCTATCGGCCACGATGGCTGAAGATATGCGGTTGTTGAGCTGCAGAAGGCTCAGAGGCCGGTTCATATCCGGCATAGATGATATCGCGACACTCATTCGACCAACTTGAACGACCGGCCGTCCCACTTATATTTCAATGACTGCCTGAGCGATTTTAAAATATCGGGGGCATTCTTGTCGTCAAAATATCCGTCCATGCGATTTGAAAAAATCAACTCACGTGCTTCGGGGTCGTATTCGGCCGAAGAAATGAAAAACGGCAACTGCTCCTCGACATCACTGCGCAGACGGCTGTCGGAAGATATGATCCAATCATACAACCGTGGAGCAGGCAGAGAGCGTCCGGAGAGCGGTTGCCAATCGGATGTATAATAAGACACTTCGCTGTCGGGAACGGGCAGGTTGATTGTCCTGATGACAACCAGCATGGTATCGGGTCGTGACGAACGGATCTCAGGCACGACGGCTATCGAAGTTGTGACCGAGTCGTCGTCGCGCCATGATATCATATCGTCGCTCATGGTCTTCAGCGCAACGTTTCTCCCGAGCCTGTTCTCGCTTTTGACGTCAGAACCATGAGAGAAATAATCAATCATGTCGAGACGACTGATCTCAGGCAGGCCTGACGCAATCTCGACAGACGCAGAAATGAAAAAATCGGAGGCCACGCGGCCATGACTTTCAGAGTTCTGAGCGAGAGCCTGCACAAAAGGCAAGGCAGAGATCAACAACAGCAAAGGAGAAAACTTACGGAGTATCATGAGTCAAAAAGTGGATTATTTCTGATTATCTGTCTCTATATTTTTTCTGGCGGGGACCATCGCTTTTCGCCCTCGATTTTTTCCCGGGCTTTGACGATGGCGAAGCCTGACCGGCATAGTTTTTGTCGGGATCAGCGATTTCGCAGTAAAGACGTTGTCCGAAGAAATCGGCACCCTTGAGAGCATTCACCGCCTTTTTGGCATCGGACTTGCGGACATCGAAGAGCGAATAGTTAGGCATCAGGTCGATGCGTCCGACATCGACACGATGGCCGGGAACATTCTTATTGAGAAGTTCGATGAGGTTTCCTGCGAAGAAACCGTCGGCCTTACCGACATTGACATAAAGGCGTTCCATGCCCTTCTCGGCAGTGCGACGATCCTTGTCGGCATCGGCAGGGCGTTCGCTTTTCCCTTTCTTCTTGTCGCGCTGAGGCTTTTCGTCGATAAAATCAATTGTCGGAGCATCCTTGTAATAGTCGAGCAGACGGTTGAATTCGAGAGAAAGCACGCGTTTCAAGAGATCTTCAGTGCCGAGCCATGACAGCTTACGCGATACGCCCGGCATGTATTTGTTGATCTCGTCTTCGTTGACTTCCACGCGTTCGAGACGATCGGCCAGATTGTAAAGTTGCTTTTCAATGATGTGTTTTGGCGTCGGCACTTCCTTGCGCTCGAATTTTTTGCCTATAATGCGTTCAATCTCCCTTAATTTACCTTTTTCGCGAGAATGGATTATTGCGACAGACACTCCGGTCTTTCCGGCGCGTCCCGTACGTCCGGAACGATGGGTGTAGACGGCAGTGTCGTCGGGGAGTCCATAGTTGATCACGTGTGTCAGATCGTCGACATCGAGGCCACGGGCTGCGACATCAGTAGCGACAAGCATGGTGAGCACACGGTCGCGGAACTTTTTCATGACGACATCGCGCTGCTGCTGGGAGAGGTCGCCATGGAGGGCTTCGGCATTATATCCGTCGGCAATCAGCTTGTCGGCCACTTCCTGAGTGTCGCGCCGGGTGCGGCAGAATATTATCGCGTAGATGTTGGGGGCATCGTCGGCGATGCGTTTCAGCGCAAGATACTTGTCGCGCGCATGAACCATATAGTATATGTGCTTGACATTTGCAGCTCCTTCATTTCGGGTGCCGATTACAATTTCTTCGGGGTTATGCATAAACTTCTTGGCTATGCGTCCGACCTCGGCAGGCATAGTGGCCGAGAACAACAGCATCTTGCGTTGTTCGGGCACATGGCTGAGGATGTCGGTGATAGAGTCGACGAAGCCCATATTGAGCATTTCGTCGGCTTCGTCGAGCACAACAGTGTGGACATCGGCAAGCTTTACCACACCGCGGTTGATAAGGTCGATGAGTCGTCCGGGAGTGGCAACAATGATCTGCACACCTTCGCGGAGCGAACGTATCTGGCTCTCGATGCTCGATCCGCCATAGACGGGGAGAACATGTAGATTGTCTGTGTACTTGGAGTAGTCGGCAAGATCGCTTGCAATCTGCAGGCAAAGTTCGCGAGTCGGCGACAGTATCAGAGCCTGAGGGCGACGTAGCGATGTGTCGATGCGTTGTATAACGGGCAGGCCGAAAGCGGCTGTCTTGCCGGTACCTGTTTGAGCAAGCGCCACGAGATCATGGTCTTCAGAAAGCAACACCGGAATCACTTTTTCTTGAACGGGCATCGGATTTTCAAAGCCCAATTCAGATATGGCTTGGAGGAGGTCGTCACGAACTCCTAATTCTTGGAAAGTCATGTTTTATGTAAGTTTAAATAATAATTTTACAAAGATAACAATATTCTTCAACAAATGATCGGTTCGTGTCATGTTTTTTTCAGAGCTAAAGTTGATGCTTGAGAGATTATTGCTATCTTTGCGATAAATATTCATCAAAAAACATCAGACATGCGCAACATCAGACAAAGCATCATGCGTGTGGGTGCGATCGCCGCATTAATGGCCGCACTCTCCGTACCTGCAGAGGCCCAGATCGTGAAAGGCGAAAAATCGGCAGGTGCAAAACTCGGCTACGTAACGAAAAACCAAAGCGCCATGGCAGGTGTCTTTTTCAGATACTCGTTCTCCGACCATTTCCGCCTTTCGCCAGAAATCGGCTATACGTTCAGACACAAGGATCTCGACGCATTCACAGTCGACGTCAACGCCCACATACCATTCAATTTCACTGGCGAGACCGTTGCGTTCTACCCGCTTGCAGGCCTGAACTTTTCGTCGTGGAACCGCTATTATTCAGCAGATGGAATCAACGAATCGAGCCGCAGAAACCGTTTCGGCGTCAATGTCGGAGCCGGATTTGACCTTCGATGCAGCAACAGCATCAAACTGCTCCTCGAGGCAAAATACTGCCTGACCAAAAGATATACCACCGCCACAATTTCGGCGGGTGTGTGCTACTTATTTTAGGAAATAGAATAATAGAAGCAACAATACAGAAATAAATGTCACAAACCATCATTCTTGGTATTGAATCGTCGTGCGACGACACTTCAGCAGCTGTAATCGCCGATGGGCTGCTGCTGAGCAATGTGATAGCATCACAAAGTGTGCACGAAGAGTATGGAGGCGTCGTACCTGAACTTGCATCGCGCGCCCACCAGCAAAACATCGTTCCGGTTGTCGATACAGCCATCAAGCGCGCAGGTATCAGCAAAAAAGATCTGTCGGCCATAGCTTTCACCCGCGGTCCGGGCCTTCTCGGATCGTTGCTTGTCGGCACAAGTTTCGCCAAGGGCATGTCGCTTGGCCTAAGGGTACCTATCGTCGACGTCAATCACCTACATGGCCACGTTCTTTCACATTTCGTCAGACAACAGGCTGATGATGAAGTGCCGGAATTTCCTTTTTTGTGCCTGCTCATCTCAGGTGGCAATTCCCAGATAATTCTCGTAAGAGACTTCAACGATATGGAAGTCCTCGGACAAACAATCGACGACGCTGCGGGAGAGGCATTTGACAAATGTGCGAAAGTGATGGGTCTTCCCTACCCCGGCGGCCCCCACATCGACCGTCTTGCCGCGCAAGGCGACGCGTCGCGCTTCAAGTTTGCCAAGCCCCACATACCGGGTCTCGATTATTCGTTCAGCGGGTTGAAAACATCGTTTCTATACACATTGCGCGATGCCGTAGCCGCCGACCCCGACTTTGTCAAAAACAACATGCCTGATCTGGCGGCCTCATTGCAACGGACAATCATCGACATACTGCTCGACAAACTGAGCAAAGCCGTGAAACAGACCGGAGTCAAGACAGTTGCCATCGGCGGAGGTGTGTCGGCAAATTCAGGAGTGCGCGCTGCAGTGGCCGATTTCTGCAAACGCAAAAATCTCAAGGCTTTCATCCCTCAGCGGGCATTCACCACCGACAACGCTGCGATGGTAGCCATCGCCGGATACTACAAATATCTCAAAGGCGATTTCTGCCGTTACGACGAAACGCCTTATGCACGGGTAAGCATCTAAAGGATTGTTAAACTACATTATCACTGAATAATGAAACTTTCAATCATAGTCATCGGCGACGAGATCCTTATCGGTCAGGTCACCGATACTAATTCAGGCTTCATATCCCGCAGCCTCGGGCCTCTGGGATGGGAGACTGTCAGAGTTGTGACTGTGGCCGACAAAGCAGACGACATCCGCTGCGCCATAGATCTATGTATGGCCGACAGTGAACTTGTAATAACCACCGGAGGTCTCGGCCCGACGAAAGACGACATCACCAAGACAGAACTGTGCAAGATTTTCGGCGGCACAATGGTGTTTGACAAAGAGGTGGCCGAAAACATCCGCGAAGTGTTTGCAATACGCCAGTTGCAGATGAATCCTCTCACCGAAGCCCAAGCAATGGTGCCGAGTTCGTGCAAGGTCATCCAGAACCGTCTCGGCACTGCACCGATCATGTGGTTTGAACGCGCAGATGGCCACGTGCTGATAGCGATGCCCGGTGTGCCGTTTGAGACTGAAGGAATGATGATCAGGGCTGTAGCTGGAGAAATATCATCACACTTCTCCCCGAAAGTGTATATCGGACATAAAGTGGTGATGATAACAGGCATCACCGAGTCGGCGCTTGCACAGAAACTCGACAAATTTGAATCGGAATTGCCGTCAGCAATTCATCTCGCCTATCTTCCGACTCCCGGACTGATACGCCTAAGGCTTGATGCGACCGGTACAGAGGGAGACGGAACAGACATTAAACTAAGCGAAGCATATGAACGCCTGTGTCAGGAGACTGCTCCCTACATTATCTATAAAGGCGACGGCAATGCTGCGGAAATAGCTCTTTCGGCAGTACGCAGTCTCGGCCTACATCTCGCAAGCGCTGAAAGCTGCACAGGCGGCAATATAGCGCACTCGATCACGTCGATCGCAGGATGTTCGGACGTCTACGCCGGTTCGGTCGTAAGCTATGCCAACAGCGTCAAGACAAATGTGCTTGGCGTTGACAGAGAATTGATCGAACGACATGGAGCGGTCAGCCGTGAAGTAGTTACAGCGATGGCTGAAGGCGTGGCACGCCTGATGAACGTCGAATGTGCCGTAGCAACATCGGGCATAGCCGGGCCTGACGGCGGCTCAGCCGAGAAGCCAGTCGGCACGGTGTGGACAGCTGTGGTTACACCTAATGGCACAGAAGCCTTTGTAAAACGCTATCCCGGCAATCGAAGCCGTGTAATCGAGAGAGCTTCAACAGAGGCATTGCTCGCTCTCGCCAAAGCGTTGAAAAACGACTGAGCAACATAGGCACTCCCAAAAAACATTCCGGGCCGCTGATATTCCATCTTGGAAATCGGCGGCCCGGATTATTGTAAAGCAGAAAAGGCGATCAGTCGACCAAAACACGCTCCAATGCATCAATCAAGACATTGGCCATGATCTGATAGCCGTTGTCGTTGGGATGCACAGCAGTCTCGATCGAAAGATTGCTCAGATTGCGCTGTCCGGCACATTCATTGAAAAAGTCGGCCAACGGGAAAGACTCGTAAGCCGCGATCTGTCGCACGAGATCGGCATACTCTTTCATATAGATGCCATTCTTGGGATCATACCAATGATTTGGCAGATAACCGTCGAAGCCATAGGCCTTGCGCGGAGTGCAGAGCACCACCTTAGCTTCGGGATTGAGTTCGAAGATGCGGTCGACAATCTTACGATAGGCGGCAGCAAATGTTCCATTGTTGGCATTGTTGATATAATCGTCGATAGTTCCGACGGGTTGCGATGTGCCCCAATCGTTGATGCCATGCTCAATCGTGTAATAATCAGCCTTCTCTATAAGATTTCTGTCGATAGTGCGCTGTGCCCAACCGCCATTGTCACCGACGTTGATCAGTTTGGCAAATGCAAGCTTGTCCATCACGCGATCCTGATAGCCACGTGTGAAGCGACCTGACGCTACCGACACATTATTATTGTACCACGTGATTGAAGTTCCGATCGAACACCATGTGGCATCGATCTGCCGCGGCTGCGCAAACGACTGCAGTGCAAACACGCCGGCTGCAAGTATCATAAATAATTTTTTCATGAGTGCTCTTTACTTAATTGCTATTTTATAATTAGCCGATCCGGCTGTGACGACATAGACTCCGGCAGAATAACCTTCGAGAGACACAACAAATGCCGACTCGTCGTCGACAGTCATCGATTGCAGGATAACGCCGTTGATGTTGACAACTGTCACCGGCGTTCCGCATGCGAAGCCGACCAATGCGATGTCGCGCGGTCCGACAGCAACAATTTTGCCATCAGAATCGACCAATGCGTCGTTCACTCCGGCGACATCGCCAAAAGTGATCTTGTGGACGCTTTCAAAAGAATTTGTGCTTACGTTCTTGGTATTGTCTTTGATTGTCACGACATTGTCATCATCGAAAGTCAGCACAGGGCGATCAGCATTGGCAAACAACACTTTTTCGCCAGAGCGAAGGTGCAGACACACTGAATTGCCGTCGGCATAAGATGACAGACACGAGACAGTCAAAAACATGGCCGCACATGCGGCACGCGATATAAGGTTCATGACACGCATCACTTAACGATTATTTTTTCAAAAGCTTTGATAAGAACGTTAGCCATCATCTGATAACCGTCGTCGTTGGGATGGAGAGCGGTGTCGATTGAGAGCTTGGAAAGATTGCGCTGACCGCCACACTCATTGAAAAAGTCGGCTACGGGGAACGATTCGTACTCGGCAATCTGACGGACGAGATCAGCATATTCCTTCAGGTAGATGCCATTCTTGGGATCAGACCACTTGGCAGGGAGATAGCCGTCAAAGCCATAGCCCTTGCGGGGAGTGCAGAGCACGACGCGCGCACGGGGATTGAGCGAATAGATCTTATCGATTATCTGGCGATAAGCGGCAGCGAATGTACCGTTTTTAGTGTTGTTGATGTAGTCGTTGATTGTTCCGACGGGGATCGAGTTGCCCCAGTCGTTGATGCCATGCTCGATGGTATAGTAATCGGCTTTCTTGATCAATGACTTGTCGATAGTGCGCTGAGCCCAGCCACCGTTGTCGCCGGCATTGATAAAGCTGCGGAATGCAAACTTATCCATCACACGATCCTGATAGCCACGGGTGAAACGGCCTGATGAAGCAGCGACGTTGTTATTGTACCAAGTGATCGAAGTCCCGATCGAGCACCATGTACCTTTGACTGTGATTGCAGACAACTGACCAGTGGGATCTTTTGAGTCAAACACGATGGAATCCACTTCAGACGGAGAGAAGTTGAGTTTTTCTTGTGTACCCTGATAGATCGACACACTCTGGGCGACTGCGGTCATGCCAATCATGACAGCAGAGATAAAAAGGAATAATTTTTTCATGAATTATAATGTTTTTAGGTTTTACGAAGCAAAAAAACAATCATCACAGTTTTGCAACCGGGATCTCACGTCCCATCTGCACAACGCCGGTAAGGTTGATATCATCGTCCATGATGATAATATCTGCATCCTTTCCACGTTCGAGGCTACCTTTGCGGTCGTATACGCCCATGATCTTAGCAGGGGTCTCAGACGCCATGCGGGCAACATCCTCAAGCGGAAGCCCGACCTTGGTCACTGCTACCTTGATAACGCGATCCATCGTAGCGATCGATCCGGCAATGGCGCTTCCATCTGACAAAACGCACACACCGTTCTCTATCTTCACGCGATCGTCGAAGGCCTTTGTGCTGTCGGATGCGGCTACGGCGAGCGCGTCGGTGATGAGTGCCATATTTTCCACACCTTTGACACGATGAGCCAGACGGATCGACTTAGCCGGAACGTGGATACCGTCGCCAATCACTTCGACTGTCATGCCTTCGCTGTCGTAAATGCCTTCGACTGTGCCGGCATGGCTGTACATGCCTTCTTTGTGATACTGAGTCATGGCGTTATAGAAATGCGTAGCATGGCTGAAGCCTGCTTTATAGGCGCGCTCGACGTCTTCGGGAGTGGCTGCAGTGTGAGCGATCGACACAACGATACCCTTTGAACGGAGGTAACGGGCAAACTCTTCCGAGCCTTCGAGTTCGGGCGCAGCATCCCAGCGGCGGATGCTGCTATGACGCTCGACAAGATCCTTATATTCTTCGGGGTTGATCGCACGGATAATTTCAGGCATCTGCGCTCCGGCCTTCTTGGGGTTGAAGTACGGGCCTTCGAGATGGAGACCGATAATACCGTTTTCGGGATCTTCCATGAGTTTGTCGCAAGTAGCGGCAGCGTCGTCAATCATCTTGTTGGTCGATGACGACAATGTCGGAGCAATCGAAGTGGTGCCGTGGCTTCGGTGAGCCGCTATCGCTTCGAGGAAAGCTTCCTCAGTAGTTTCCATGAAGTCGCGTCCGCCACCGCCGTGGACGTGGAGATCGATCGCACCCGGAAGCACATAGCCTCCTTTTGCATCGATGATTTTATCTGCTCCCTCTACGGGTTCGGCAGAATTGAGAATGTCGCGGATCTTCGAACCTTCAATCACGAGCGAGCCTCCGTTGACCCATCCGTGAGGTGTAAATATCTTACCGTTGATTATCTGTGTTAACATAAGATGTATATTATAAATTCGTTGTTATTATTCAGCAAAGATACATATTTTTTTTGTAAGTTTGCACATTGTATAACGCAAAAGAACCACTGCAATGAAAACCAAAATATCAGACCGTCTGCACTCGCTGCGCGACGAAATGAAAAAGTCAGGGATCGCCGCAACTATCATCCCTCAAGCCGACCCCCACATGAGTGAATACCTTGCCGCACACTGGCAGTCACGCCGCTGGCTGAGTGGCTTTACAGGTTCGGCCGGCGACCTCGTCGTCACCGCCGACAAAGCATATCTGTGGACAGATTCACGCTACTTTCTTCAGGGCGCCCAGCAACTTGAAGGCACCGAGATAGAACTGATGAAAGACGGACTGCCGTCGACACCTTCGATCGAGACATTCCTGACCTCAACACTCAAGCCCGGGGAGACCGTCGGCATCAACGGCATGATGTTCTCATCGGTGAGCGCCGAAAGTCTGCGCGACAATCTCGCAAAACATGACATCACACTCGTGACAGATTTTGATCCGATCGACAATATCTGGAGCGATCGTCCGGCTCTTCCTGATGCGAAAATATTTGTTCACGACGCAAAGTATGCCGGACTTGAAGCAAAAGAGAAGATCGACAACATTCTGGCTGCCCTGCCGGGATTGCAGGCATCATCGCAATTCATTTCAGCTCTCGACGAAATTGCATGGACGCTCAATATCCGCAGCAATGACGTGACATATAATCCTGTGGCTACATCGTTCCTGTATATAGCTCCCGATGGACAATCGGTTCTTTTTGTCGATGACGCCAAGCTCACCGATGAAGTCAAAGCCTACCTGTCGGCACAAGGCGTCAGCACCCGGCCGTATGATGCCATAATGGATTTTCTTGCCTCACTGCCTTCAGAAGCCCGCGTGCTTATCGAGCCGGGCCGCACTGCAGAAGCTGTCAGAACAGCACTCGGTTGCCGCGCCGTCAGCGGAGCATCGCCAGTCGCTGAAATGAAAGCGTGCAAGAACGCCACTCAGATCGCAGGCATCAAGGACGCCATGCGCCGCGACGGAATTGCACTCGTTCACTCTTTCATGGAAATCGAACGCCGCGTTGCCGCCAACGACGGCATCAGCGAACTCGACGTCGCCGAAATCCTCCGACGCAACCGCAGCGCTCAGGATCTGTTCTTCGACGAAAGCTTCGGCACTATCGCAGGCTACGAGGCCCATGGCGCCATCGTTCACTACGAAGCCGACGAGAACTCATCGTCGACACTGAAACCCTGCGGACTGCTGCTCGTCGATTCCGGCGCCCAATATCTCGACGGAACAACCGACATCACCCGCACGATCGCTCTCGGAACCCCCACCGCTGACGAACGCCGCGACTTCACACTCGTGATGAAAGGCCACATTGCCATGGCCAACATGATATTCCCCGAAGGAACCAACGGCGCACAAATCGATGTGATCGCCCGTCAGTTCCTATGGAAAAACGGACTGAGCTATCTCCACGGTACCGGCCACGGAGTCGGCCACTTCCTCAACGTCCATGAAGGTCCGCAACGAGTAGCCCTCAACATCAGTCGCTTCCCGTTCAAGCCCGGCATGCTGACATCAAATGAACCCGGACTCTACCGCACTGACGTGCATGGCATACGCTGCGAAAATCTAGTGCTGTGTGTTCCGGCCATGAAAACCGAATTCGGCCAGTTCTACGGCTTCGAGACCGTGACGATGTTCCCGTTTGACCTCTCATTGTTCGACACATCAATCATGACCGACGAAGAAATCGAATGGGTCAACAATTACCACACCAAAGTCTACGACACTCTCGCCCCCGGTCTTTCAGGCGAAGCTCTCGCATGGCTCAAAGATAAAACAAGCAAACTCACACGATAATGGCACTAATAATCCCCGTAAGAGGCTTTACGCCCAAAATCGGCAACGAATGCTTTCTTGCCGAGAATGCAACAGTGATCGGCGACGTCGTCATGGGCGACGGCTGCAGCATATGGTTCAATTCGGTCCTGCGCGGCGATGTCAATTCCATCAAGATCGGAGACAGAGTCAATATACAGGACGGATCAGTGCTCCACACCCTCTATCAGAAATCCACCATCGAGATAGGCAATGATGTGTCGATAGGCCACAATGTCACGATCCATGGCGCAAAGATCCGCGATTTCGCTCTTATCGGCATGGGATCTGTAGTAATGGATGACGCAGAAGTCGGCGAAGGCGCCATTGTGGCAGCAGGAGCAGTTGTACTGTCTCGCACCAAGATCGGTCCTAACGAACTGTGGGGCGGAGCACCGGCAAAGTTTATCAAAATGGTCGATCCGGCGCAAAGCCGCGAAATCAACCAAAAAATCGCCCGCAACTACCTCATGTACTCAAAGTGGTATGACAACTCTGAAAACGACGCTACTGAAAAGTAAATCATACAACCGATATAAATAGCAACGGGACAGGAGCGGTGACACCAACAACCGCTCCTGTCATTTTTATAAAAACTCGTTTCAGTCATCTTTATCGACATTTGTTGATAGATGGATGTAACATTTTGACTACATTTGTGTCGGGTAATTAAAAGCACTCTCTTCCGCAATGCCGCTATCCTATCACTTCAACGAAAAACTATTATCACCGCATGAACAGATATCTGATCCTACTCTACATTCTCACCGCAGTCCTTTCACTCGCGTCATGTTCGGAAGACGAGGCTCCCGATTATATGATATGGTCAGCCGACAACAGATCGGAAGGGAATATAACCTACAGCTGCAGCATTGAAAACGGGTTGCCTACTTGCACCATCAACGTCAGCGGCAAAGGAGGCGATATTGTTCTGTCATGCGATAACGTCGACAGACTCAATCCGGTCAACGGCAACAGCAATGTATATGACTGCGGTTGGGCAATCCTGACAACAGAAGGCAAGCGCCTGATATGCCACTTCCCCGAAAACTCGACAGAGCGAATGACCCTGAATGATCAGATAAGCATTTCTGCCAACCATGGCAACAGGGTGCTGAACTCAACCATATCGATAACCCGTCAGTTCGATGATAACATCCAAGAACCAATGCCTGGAATCGTGCCCGACGAGTACAAATTCAAATTAGTGAAGGCTGCATTCTCGCCTTTCATGAATGACAACTTCCGCTTAGCGGCGCCTTTCGACCTCATCACATTCAGGATAACAGACTACTATGACAATTTCAGTCTGATGATACCGGAATATACTGAATATTACGATTCGATCGTGTGGTGTGCCGACGGATTTCCCGACACGTTAAAAATCTATGCTAAAAACTGCACTTCCAGCTCGACTGAAATCCATTACTCCTCGCAATGGAGCTCCTACTTTTTCAAAAGCGGCAGGATCAACCATCATCTGAAAGGTTACCGCGACGGAGAAGTGGCCTACTCTACCTCTCTGTCGACAGATCTTATCGCGCGCGACTTCCTCTGCTACGACTGGACTGACGGCAGCATCGTTCTGACCAATCCGACCTATCATGGAGTGTACTGTCTTCTTGACCGAAAATATAAATACCAGGCCTCAGACACACAGGAACAGAATGGCACTCGCTTTGCAAGCATACACCTGATCGGCAACGACACTGCAAGTGTTGCCGAATCTCTGAAACAGTCAAAGGAAGCCTTGACAGAGCTTATGACAGATAATTTCGGGCAAGCACAAGATGCGACTGACAAGGTAGAAGCATTCAAGTGTCTGCCGGCCAACAACACGGAGATCGTCAAATACTGGGAAATCGCCGCCACGCGCATCGCATTACTTCACAGGCCAAGCAGCGACGACCGCCGGGAAAAATACTATCTGCATTTCGAGTCTAAATAAATTTCTGCCATCAATTTAAGCAATCCCGATACTGATTAAAAAGTAAAAATATGCCGTGGTGGTTCTACTTAATTACCGGATTTTCAGCCTGTATGGTCTATGATTATTCGAAGAAAGCATTGGCAAAAAACATCAGCAACTATTACTTGCTGAGAGTAATCGCCATCATTCTGTCGATACTCACCGGAGTGTTGCTTGATTTTGTCATG
Source organism: uncultured Muribaculaceae bacterium (assembly GCA_910587475.1). Lineage (GTDB taxonomy): Bacteria > Bacteroidota > Bacteroidia > Bacteroidales > Muribaculaceae > CAG-873. The sequence goes on along the minus strand of CAJUMR010000006.1, from coordinate 25,687 downwards.
ACGGCAATTTTCCCGGGATTGCGTTCGTGATTACGATTGACAGAGTCCGGATCGTTGCACTGCAAGCAGGCTCATTCGTCGCTCCGCTGTTTTCGGGACTCTTGATTTTTCTTAATCTGATCTTTGGTAAAATCGTTCCAATGCCGGTCGAAATTTTTCTTTGATCTGTAGCTTGAAATCCCTGTCAATTCTTTCAACAGGGTCAACGCCCGGTTGGCTATATTGAAATTATGCTTCGACACCTTGCGGCTGACCAAACGTTGGTCGGTAGGCAACGCTTGCCTGACTATGTCAGCATCGATATTATTCACCCGGTCAATCAGCGCCAACACCGACGGCTGTAATGCCGGGGCCTCCATAGGCTCATAAATATCGATCGATGCGTTGCCGAAATTGCGTTTATCCCATTTTTTTGCCTCTTTCACAGTCACGAACTCCTTGTCGAGAATATATACTTCGGTGTATGTTGTCACAAACAGAGGTTCATCACGATGATTGAACATAAAAATATCGTGTCCGCGACCTCTCGATTCGATATTGAAAGAATATCCGGCCAGCTCGAACGGGCCGGCCGACGATCCGAAGACATTGCTGTAGTTGATGCGCAGTCCGAACTGCTCGAAATCAATGTCGTCATTATGGAAAAAACTTGAAAAACGGGGAATCAATTTCCGGCTCGCCGTGTCGGCCAGAAACCTGACATCAAGCGTCAAGCGCTCGCCCGTTCTAAGCCATATCTGCGCCGGGCCATACTTTCCGAAAACAGTGTCGGATGCCGACTCTTTGCCTATTATTTTTTGAGGCAAAGCGAGCTCAGGAGGCATTCCGATCCAATCAGACCAAGTGAAATGATGGCTACAGCGATCGCTCACACTGTCGAGACCGTTGGCATCAGTGAAATGATAATAAGATTTAGAATTGAGCACCCGCGGATATGTCCAACCTTTGAAGCTGACCTTATCGTCGTCAGGCATCATGAAATCGACCATCTTTTCCCGGAACATCGACACTGTGTCAGTGTATGTTGCCAAAGTGGAGTATTCCCTTACATATGCCAGAATATGCAGCAACTTTTTCCGCCTGGATTCGACCACAACCTCAGGCAACTGCATAACATTTTCCTGCATGAATATGGTGTCGCACTCCGGATCATCAACTGTTTTTTCGACAAAGCCCATATACCGCACCGTTATTGGATAATCGGCAGCAGAAGTAAATGCAAGCCTTCCTCCGATATCACTTGTGCCTATAAACCGTCCGTTGCAGTCGAAAACCGAAGCCGAAGACAATGGATTACGACTGACCGAATCTGCGACAACTGTGACTCCGCTATGTGCAGTGATATTGGCAGCCAAGAGAAACACTACAGTCAAATACAGGCTGCGGACTGCAGGCAGACCGAACCATACTTTTGTCCTGCGAAGATAATCGACGTTGCCAACAAATATGATTGCAACGGTAGCGGTGAAGAGTATGGTGTTGATCCTGAATTTTTCCATACGCAAAAATACCTATAATATTTTGCATTGCCACACAGAGCATTGCAGTTTTAAGACTAAATAAGATTGTGAATCAGGGTTAACGCTCCGGGTAATCGTACTTATGCACGTAAACCAACTCGGACATCAGGCACGGTTTCACAAACCACGCCTTAAAGTCAATAAAAGTGCTGCATTTCGGATGAACAGGCGACATATCGCGCTTCTGTACAACCCGATAACCGCAACAAGAACTTCGTAATTTTTCACAAAAAAAATCGTTTAAAATTTGGTTTATAAAATAAACCGCATTATCTTTGCAACCGAAAGATAGAACGGTAACGCGCGACCGCTCTATTTTTAGAACCAATTGGTTTATAAAATAAACTTATTTATACATCCATAAAATCTGATCCAAAATGGAAGAGAAAAAAATCAACGAAAGGGAAAGTATCGAGATAATCACCTCGATGATCGCCAGTACAAAAGCCAAATATCTCGGCAGTGGCAACATAATGCTGATGTGGGGTTATCTCGTAACAACCATCTCCATACTTGTATGGGCACTTCTTGCCACAACACATCACAATGCCTGGAACTGGCTATGGTTTGCTATTCCCCTTGCAGGATGCCCTGCAACTATTGTCATGGGTCGCAAGGAACAACGTGTCAACGGTGTGATCACGTGCTTTGACAAAATCACATCTCGCATGTGGACTCTTTTCGGGATTTCCGAGATTGCGCTGACCATAGTGTGTCTGGCTTTTGCATTCTTTGGCGGAGTCAACAGCTGGATATCAATGCTGGTGTATTCACTCCTTCTTGCGCCAGGCCTGGAAATCGTTCAAGGTCTTATTTTCAAAGAAAATAGCCTTGTCTGCGGCGGGGTAGCCGGTCTATTAATCGGGGTTATCACAATATGCTGTGTCACAGGTGGCATACCTCTCGTAGCCAATTGGTACATGCCCTTATTCATATTGGCGTGGGTTTGCATGATGATTATTCCCGGGCATATAATCAACAGCAAAGCAAAAAAACGATGAAAGAACTTGACCCGCTGCTGCACTCACAGCTACGCCTTGCCGTAATGTCGATATTGATGAATGTTGACGAGGCTGATTTCGTTTATCTCAAAGAGAAAACCGATGCCACCGCCGGCAATCTGAGCGTTCAGCTCGACAAACTCTCTTCGGCCGGATATATCTCTGTAGAAAAGGGATTTGTGGGCAAAAAGACACGCACAGCGTGCCGGATAACCGAACATGGCCGCAAAGCATTCGAACAATACGTCGAAACACTCAAAGAATATCTCAACTTGTGACAACAGCTTGCGACAACCGAAGCGATCTCAACAATTTGCGGTCGCTTCGGTCAACTCGCAATTCAGAAAAAATAAGTCAAGCCTACTGAAGTGCGGTTTTCGCGAAACGACATCCCGGTTTTCAGCAGGTTGGTCAATCCTATAGCTGCATCTATGCTCACCAGAAACGAACCGTAAGGAAAGCCGACACCGACTTTCCACGCACAATCGACTCTGCGCTGGTAGTGTCCGAACAAATCGCCCGACATATCATCGGCAAACGCTTTTTGTTTCATTTTTATCTCTCCTCCAAAAGCCCAACTCAGTTCGGGGCCGGTATAAACACTCAGCGGAAAGCGGCCGGCGATGCTAAATGAATATCCTACAACCACCGGAACACGCAGCCCCACCTTATATAACTGCGGATCATCGACCGAATTTTCACCCCCGGGCTCTCCGGCTACGGAAAATTTGTAAAACGAGTAAGAATCGTAGAACAGCGAAGCCCCTGGCTCAAGATAAAAACCATTGCCCAGATAAACGTTGCAGACCGTTCCGACGGTAAAACCATAGCCGTGCCTGTACATTTTTACAGAACCTGCATCGCCATGCCAGTCGCCCGGTATGTTGATGTCGAATGCGGCCTTAACGCCCCACATCGGACGGGTGTCGCTATCTTCTCCGGCTCGGCCGGCAATTGCGCAACATATCGCCACAAAAGCAAAAAGCAGATATCGTTTCATTACCATAACTTCAGTTATTACATGCCGGATCAGATCTGCCGACACTGTCTAAACGTCGGCAGATCATCGTTATTGCCCGTAAGGCGCAGATTTGTCGGCAAGGCAATTGCATCAGACCGCGACATAGCACAACATATAATATAACGGCGATGCTACATTAGACAAAAAAATTGGCCGGGATCGTTTTTTTATCCGAAAAAAGTTTTGTCAAGTCAAAAAGTATTCTTAATTTTGCCGCGCAAAACGCAAAAGAACAAGAATATAAATCAACTCAAATATTTAACCCTAATATGATCATCGTACAAGTAAAAGAAGGCGAAAACATCGAAAGAGCTCTCAAAAAATTCAAAAGAAAATTTGAAAAAACAGGCGTTGTTAAAGAACTCCGCAGCCGTCAGGCATTCCAGAAGCCCTCTGTGACAAACCGCAAGAAAATGATGAAGGCGGTCTATGTCCAGAAGCTCCGCTCAGTCGAAGATTAATTTTTTCGCATTTTTATTTGGCAACATAAAAAGGATTTCCTATCTTCGCTTCTACTCCACATGTCGCTTGACTGTGGTTAATACATAAGAACGATGATAGATGCCTTTTTAACATATTTACGGTGTGAACTGAATCTTTCAGATCACACCGTTTTGTCTTATGGCTCCGATCTGCATCAATGGTACAACTTCGCGGCATCTGTAGGGCTGGCCGGATGCACCAGCACCAACGACAGCCCAGTTGCCGAACAAGTGACGATCAACGATTTGCGCCTGTGGATTGCATTCATGGCGTCAGAAGGCATAACAACCCGCTCGATAAGACGGAAAATACAATCACTCCGGGCTTTCTATAAATATCTGATGCGTCGTCACGGGCTGCAATCTAATCCGGCAGCCGAACTGACGACCGCACGCATGCCAAAACATCTGCCATCGTTTATCCGACCCGAACAGACAGAAAAAATTCTTGATGAGGATTACGACCACAACGATTTCACTGAAACACGCAATCACTTAATTATCGACATGTTCTACTCCACAGGCATGAGATGCTCCGAATTGATCGGTCTTCTTGATGCCGACGTTAACCTCCAGCGCTGCGAACTAAAAGTGCTCGGTAAACGTAATAAGGAAAGAATAATTCCTTTTGGAGAAGAAATGAGAACGCTCATCATAGAATACCGCAAACTGCGAGATGACAAAATCGGCACAGCCGCGTCGCCACACTTTTTCGTGCGACCCGACGGGCGTCCGCTCTATCGCAATCTCGCCTACAGAATCGTGCACGACACATTGTCGGGCCGCGTAACGGCCGAAAAGTGCTCGCCTCACGTCCTGCGACATTCGTTTGCGACCGACATGCTGAACAACGGCGCCGACATCACAGCAGTGCAACAGTTGCTCGGCCATCAATCCTTGTCTACTACACAGATATATACCCATCTGTCTTACAGAGAACTATTAAACAATTACAAACTCGCACACCCACGTGCACAAAAATCAGGAGGATAAAACTATGGAAGTTAGAATTCAAGCCATCCACTTCGAAATTGCAGAACGTCTCGAATCATTCATAAACAAAAAAATCGAAAAACTATCGCGCAGAAATGACACAATCTCCGCTGTCGACGTCAATCTGAAAGTCGTAAAGCCTGAAACTGCGATGAACAAAGAAGCTGTAATAAAAGTCAGCGTTCCTCAGCACGGAGAAATCGTGGCATCGAAAGTTGCCGACTCTTTTGAAGAAGCTGTAGACGTGGCTCTCGAAGCCATCGACCGCCAGCTCGAAAAACTGAAAAAACAAAAATAACTAAGACATACAACCTTATGATAGAAGCCTCCGCCGGAGGCTTCTATCATTTAGGCCGGTTTCATAAACCGCACCTTATTCAACCGACGAGAACAATCGTACACCGTGCAATGTTGTGATAATATAAACCCATACACAACCACAACATCATGGACAAATCGTTAGATAAAGACTTTGAAAAGAAACTCGGGCAGATGAGCCCGTTTGAGATCAAAAACGAGCTTATAAAACTGGCACAGAAAGACACGCAGAAATCAAGTGCAACATTTCTGAATGCAGGCCGAGGTAACCCCAACTGGATCGCCTACGATGCCCGCGAAGCCTTCTTTCTTCTCGGGTCTTTTGCAACGCAAGAATGCAAACAAGTATTCACTGATACTCCAGGCATAGCAGGAAGCCCTCTTTCACAAGGCATTGCCGACCGCTTTGACGACTTCATCGCAAAACAGAACGGATCGGAAGCGGCCACGCTGCTCGAAGGAGCGTATAAATACATGACCGGTCATCTTGGCGCCGACCGCGACGAACTGATACTCGAATGGGTCGACGGCATCATAGGCGATCACTACCCCACCCCTCCTCGAGTGCTGAAATACACCGAAATGGCCTCTCAGGCTTATCTCGCCCAGGAGATGGGAAACAGGGCGCCCGGCGACGGCAAAGAATACGACATATTCGCCACTGAAGGCGGTACCGCCGCAATGTGCTATATTTTTGATTCACTTCAGGCTAACCATATTGTAGAGAAGGGCGACAAGATAGCCTTGATGGCTCCACTTTTCACTCCATATATCGAAATACCCCACCTCGACAGGTTTGGTTTTGACGTCGTCACGATCAGCGCCAATCCCGTCGATCAAAACGGTTACCACGACTGGCAGTACCGGGCCTCAGAACTCGACAAACTGAGAGATCCGTCGATCAAGCTCGTATGTGTGATCAACCCGTCAAATCCGCCATCCTACCGATTGTCTGACGACAACCTCAAACAGATTGTCGATATCGTCAAGAAAGACAATCCAAATCTGATAGTGGTGACAGACGATGTCTACGGCACATTTGCCACTAATTTCACATCGCTGATGTACGCACTTCCTCACAACACTCTTTGCGTCTATTCTTTTTCAAAGTATTTCGGAGCTACAGGCTGGCGTCTGGCCGTTGTCGCTGCCGCCAAAGACAATGTGATGGACCGGCTGATCGCACGCCTGCCAAAAGACAAACGTGATGATCTGAAGAAACGGTATTCGTCGCTCACGCTCGACGTTGCAAAAATGAAATTCATCGACCGCATGGTTGCCGACAGCCGCGACGTGGCGCTTAACCACACAGCCGGGCTTTCGACCCCGCAGCAGATAATGATGTCGCTGTTTGCCCTGAAATGCCTCATCGACACTGACGATGTGTACAAACGCAAGATGCAGGCGATGATCCACGACCGACTGAAAGCGTTGTGGGACAACACCGGCTTCACAGTGTTGCCTGATCCGCTTCGAGTCGGCTATTACAGCGAGATCGATCTGATGGTGTGGGCAAAGAAGATCTATGACGACGACTTTGCAAAATGGCTTAAAAAGACCCATAATCCGCTCGATGTGACTATCCGCATGGCGGCAGAGAAAGGCATCGTAGTCCTTAACGGATCGGGATTTGCCGGACCTGACTGGAGTATCCGCACTTCAGAAGCCAACCTCAACCGCAGCGATTACGCCATAATCGGCCGTGAGGTAAGATCCATCCTTGATGAATACTACAATGAGTACAAGGCCTCGAAATAACGGTTGAAATAAGATTTACGCATAAACGCAACAGCACCCGACAGAGCATTCAAGCTTTATCGGGTGCTGCATTGTATAATTGCGTAACGCGCCGGAAGCGGTTACAACTTGTCGGAATGGCGGAACTCGATCTTAACGCCCTTGCTGATCTTCCGCTTCGGCAGTTCGACAACCGAGCGACTGCCATCAGTGATAACCCTGGCTTTCCGGCCATCGACCTTCACATCGCTGACCTCGCCGAACCCGGCAAGTTCCAGGCGATAAGCTCTTTCTGAGAGCTGTCCGTCATATTGTCCGACGGTCGGCGACACAGTGACGGTCGATCGGTCGCCGTCACGGCTATAAGCCAAAGTCGTGCGGGCATAAGCACCCTTCTGATAATCACGGCTCACGCCATCGTCCTCATAGAGGTCAAACGATGTGGCACATCCGTCATCGCCGGGATAGACCCTCATGACAAGTTTCGACATCGGGTCGCTTCCGGGCCGCTGGGTGTAGGGTTGCATCGGAAAGACATACCCGCCCTTTACAAACACAGGGAATGAATATATGTCTTTTGTAACCGTCGCTTCACTGCCGGCAGCATACTGCTCATCAGTGAAAAAATCCCACCAACTGGCATCAGACGGGAACCATACACTCTGCGAAGCCTCAAGCAAGTCTCCGCTTCCCGGCGCAGTAATCGGTGCGGCGAGGAGCAGATCGCCGAACAAGAACTGATTATAGCGGTCATATGCCATCGAATCGGTCGGATAATCGACGTACATGGCACGGTTCAGCGGCAACATCGTGTCGTGAGTCTTTCTCACAGACGAGTAAACATAAGGCATGATCTCCGAGCGGAAATGATAAGATCTGCGCATGGACTCAGTCGGCATATCGCCCCAGAGCCACGGGCGGCGGTCGGTGTTAGGCCCTACACACGCATGGACACGCAATGCGGCCGTCAAAGCTCCGAACTGGCTCCAGCGCGCAAGCAGCTCAGGATTAGTTTCTCCAAAAAATCCTCCGATATCGTGAGCCCAGTAGTAGCATCCCTGATTTCCGCTTGTCTGAGTCAATTTCACCTCAAACGTCAGGATATCCCAATTGCTCGAAGCATCACCTGAAAAGTAGATCGGATGGCGATGGTCGCCCCACCCGCCCCAACGGCTGTAACCGGCGCCTCTCATGTTGTCGCGCTCGGTGTCTTTATAATACAGCATGTTGAGCCACGGAAGATGGTTCATGCGGTTAGTTCCGCGAACATAGGGATAGACATAATCCTGCTGCCAGTCGACCCACCAGAAATCGAGTCCGAAACTGCGGTTTTCACGACGGGAAAACTCAAGATAATTTTCCATATATTTACGGTCGCCCGCATCGAAAAGAAGACAAGTTTCTCCATCGGGTTCATGCCCCATTGCACGCATAAAATCTTCATAGCAGTCATCTGCCGGACGAATACCATCGTGGGGATGCTCGTTGACACAGGTGTGGATGCCTTTAGCCTTGAGATCTGAGATCAATTTTCCCGGATCGGGGAAGAGCTCGCGGTTCCATGTGTGGCCGGTCCATCCATAAGTCCATGCATGGCCCACTCCATCCTTGTGGTCCTGCGTATGCCAGTCCATGTCTATCGACAGAACGTCGATCGGAAAATCATTGTCGGCATACCCCTGTATCAGATCGCGGAAATCCTGCTCGCTGTAACGGAACCAACGGGAATACCATATGCCGTGCATATACTTTCTGGTCATCGGCACTTTGCCGCTGATTACGCCGAGATCACGGAACGGAGCATGGAAGTCGTCACCATATACAAAACAATACTGATCCTGGATATGATCGCGGTCTCTGAGTTCAAACCATCCATCATCATTAATGTACTCATTGCCAGTGTCGACAATGTAATACCACCCGTTGCGGCTCAGCAGACCATCCTGAAGTGGGATCTCCGAATTTACCGCATCGAGCGTAGCAACACTGCCGCCAAGATTTCCGTCCGAAGAAGCGATACCGCTGATTTTCATCTCTTTGCCAAGACGTTTGAAATACACTTTCGTATTGAAATAAGAGAACGGCATATTATCGTTCTTCACATCAATATCTACTTTTCCTGTCGAAATGCGGTAATTTGCTCCACCATCGTCAGTCGTGATCGTGAAACCACCGGTCATGACCGAATCTCTGTTGACGGCAAACATTGTCGGCTTGTCGAGGAAAGCCTGATGATCGGCATATTCCAGACGGAAAAGCGTCGGCGTGATCAAAGTGATGCGCTTATTGCCGAGCACGATCGGATTACTGTCGGCTGAAGCAAGCACAGGTCGCGCAAACGCCGGCTGCACACTCAGCACAACTGCGGTCAAAAGAGCAAAATAAAAATGTAGTTTTTTCATTTATGTTGGTTTATTTAATAATTCAGGTTCACTGCTATTTATACTTATATTCAACTGCAAAAATACAAAAATTTCAATGTCTGATCATCGTAAACTTACATTTCGGACATGCTCTATCGTTTCAATCATCGATCAAGAATGCCTAAAAATATGTTTTTTAGCATTTTTTGACGTAGCACTTCCCTTTTTGGCCAAAAAATTATAACTTTTCACCACTGAGCACTGAGGGAATTTGCCTAACTTTGCACCGATAAAATAGGTAAATATAAATAACATAATACGATTAATTAATCACATTTCACTTTTCACATGAAGATTAAAGCGTCCAATCTGACTTGCCTTTCACTGGCAATCGCCACTATGTCGCTCACGTCGTGCGGCGGACAGCAACAGGCTCACCAAGCAGGAGCTCCCCAACTCGCAGTGCTCACAGTTCAACCCTCCGACAGCGAACTCCACAACGTCTATCCAGCAACAATCAAAGGTAAAACAGACATTGACATCCGTCCGCAAGTGACCGGTTTCATCACAAAAGTACATGTCGACGAAGGTCAGCACGTGCGCAAAGGTCAAGTGCTTTTCACAATCGACCAAGTTCAATATCAGGCAGCCGTCGATCAGGCAGAAGCATCACTGAACTCCGCACGCACAGCAGTGTCAACCGCCGAACTCACTGAAGCCAACAAACGCAAGCTTCTCGACAAAAACATCATCAGCGAATACGAATGGCAACTTGCAGCCAACCAGCTCGCCCAGGCTAAAGCCCAGCTTTCGCAGGCCGAAGCAGCCGTAACCAATGCCCGCAAGAACCTTGCATACACCACAGTCACCGCTCCGAGCGACGGCGTGGTCGGCACAATACCCAACCGCGAAGGCTCTCTCGCATCTCCCTCTTCGGCTCAGCCGCTCACAACCGTCAGCGACAACTCTGAAGTATATGCTTATTTCTCACTCAACGAGAAAGATATCCTTGAACTCACCAACGAAGGATCAAAATCACTCACCGAAGCCATAAACGCTATGCCGGCAGTCAAGCTCACCCTCGCCGACGGATCTGTTTATCCTAATGAAGGAAAAGTTGCAACAGTCTCAGGAGTGATCGACAACACCACAGGTTCTGCAAGAGTGCGTGCGCTGTTCGACAACCCCACCGGAATGCTCCGCAGCGGCAACACCGGTCAGATTTCAATCCCCGTGACCGCCCACGATGCCATATCGATCCCTCAGCGCGCAACTTTCGAGCTCCAGGATCTCAAATATGTCTTCACTCTGAATGATTCAAACATCACTGTCCCGACCCCTATACAGATCCTTCCGCTCAACGACGGAAAACAGTACATCGTAACCGAAGGACTTAAACCCGGCGACAGAATCGTGATCGAAGGCGTCGGCACAAGCGTCCGCGGCGGTATGCCCGTCACCCCCGTTGACCCCGCTACCAAACAGGCTCAGGCTCAACAAGCTCAACAAGCTCAATAACAATCAGGCATCTTATCTATCTAAAATCTGATCTGAATAAGAATAAACAAAAATGAAACTCGATACATTTATTAACCGCCCGGTGCTATCGACCGTAATATCGATATTCATCGTGCTTTTGGGTCTGATTGGCCTCGTATCGCTGCCTATCACCCAGTTCCCGGATATTGCACCGCCTACAATTCAGGTGTCAACCACTTATAACGGTGCAAATGCTCAGGCGGTGCTCAACTCAGTGATCGCACCTCTTGAAGAGTCGATCAACGGTGCTGAAGGCATGCAGTATATCACCTCTACAGCAACCAACACCGGTTCGGCCACAATCACCGTAACATTCGAACAAGGCTTCGACCCCGACATGGCTGCCGTCGACGTTCAAAACCGCGTTGCCAAAGCCGCAAACCTCCTGCCTTCAGAAGTGAACCAGGTCGGCGTCCTGACTCAGAAACGTCAGACATCAATGCTTGTCGGCGTCGCACTTGTCGACACATCAGGCACATATAGCGAGGAATTCCTCGACAACTACATGAAGATCAACGTCATTCCTATCCTTCAGCGTATTTCAGGTGTAGGTGACGTGATGTCGTTCGGCGCTGACTACTCTATGCGTGTGTGGCTTAAGCCCGAAGTCATGGCTCAATACAATCTCATGCCTTCAGACGTCGCAGCCGCACTCGCCGAGCAGAACGTCGAAGCCGCTCCGGGTGCATTCGGCGAACAAGGCAACCAATCGTTCCAATACACGATGCGCTACCGCGGCCGTCTCACGACCCCTGAACAATTTGGCGATATCGTAATCAGAGCGTCAGACACAGGCGAAGTTCTCTATCTTAAAGATGTCGCTGATCTTGAACTCGGCCGTGTGACCTATGGTTTCCACAACAAAGCAAACGGAAACCCATCGACCATGGCAATGGTCTTCCAGACTGCAGGCTCAAACGCGACACAGATTATCAACGATGTGCTCGCAGAAGTTGACAAAATGAAGGCCGACCTTCCGCAAGGCCTCATGTACGACATCCCGATGAACAACAACGAATTCCTTTATGCGTCGATCCACAATGTGATCCGTACTCTGATCGAGGCGTTCGTGCTTGTGTTCCTCGTGGTTTACATCTTCCTCCACGACTTCCGTTCGACCATCATCCCGGCGATCGCAATTCCTGTGGCATTGATCGGTACGTTCTTCGTGCTCAACCTGATCGGCTTCTCGATCAACCTTATCACCCTCTCGGCACTCGTGCTTGCAATCGCCATTGTGGTCGACGACGCGATCGTCGTCGTCGAGGCCGTCCATGCCAAGCTCGACCAAGGTTACACATCGGCACGCCGCGCATCAATAGATGCGATGAACGAAATCGCCGGCGCTCTTGTGTCGATCACACTCGTCATGATGCTCGTGTTCATCCCTGTGTCATTCATGCCCGGCACCGCGGGTGTTTTCTACCAGCAATTCGGTCTGACTATGGCTATCGCCATCGGTTTCTCGGCGGTCAACGCCTTGACCCTGTCACCTGCACTGTGTGCGATCTTCCTCAAGCCTCACAACTCAGAAGAAAAACTCGGCGAACGCATGGGCAAAGCTTACAGCGCCGCTGCCGAGGCTGTCACCAAACGCTACAAACGTTCATTCGGTCTCAACTTCCCGCCGATCGTCACCCTTCTCCTTCTGTTCGCCACGATCTACTTCATGATCGCCGACTGGTATGCGTTCGAAAATGTGGCTGAAAGTTGCATCGCTATCGCTGTTGCTATCCTTGCGATCCTCGGCCTCTTCGGTAAACGCTTCCACAAAGCATTCGAAAACGGCTACAACAGCCTGCTCAACGGCTATAAGAAGATCGTCAGCTGGTGTGGACGCCACAAAGTCACATCATTCACCGCAGTGGTTGTCTCGGTTGTTATCCTCGTCTGGCTTATGGCCCGCACACCGAGCGCCATGGTTCCCGACGAAGACACCGGCTTTATGTTCGGCATGGTCGACATGCCTGCCGGAACATCGCAGGAACGCACCACTGAAGTTCTTGATCAACTCGAAAAGATCGTGACAAGCATTGATGCTGTTCGTCTCTGCCAGACCATCAACGGCTACTCGTTCCTCGCCGGACAAGGTGCGACTTACGGCACATTGCTTATCAAGTTGAAAAACTGGGACGAACGCGATAAAACTGAAAGCGTTCAGGCTGTGATCCAGAAGTTATATGCCATGACATCATCGATCAAGGACGGCCGCGTAGTGTTCTTCGCGCCCCCTATGATTTCAGGTTACTCGGTCACCAACGGTTTCGAACTGAAAATGCAGGATAAAACCGGCGGCGACATCAACCAGTTCTACTCTGTTGTCCAGGCATTCCTCGGTCAGCTCAACGCTCAGCCCGAGATCCAGATGGCCTACACAACGTTCAACCCGACATTCCCGCAGTATCTCATCGACATCGATGCTGCAAAATGTAAACAAGCCGGCATCAGCCCGTCGACAATCCTGTCAACCCTCCAGGGCTACTACGGCGGTATGTATGTGTCCAACTTCAACCGCTTCGGTAAGATCTACCGTGTGATGATGCAAGCCAACCCTGAAAGCCGCGCTAATCTCGAGACCTTGAAATCGATCAAGATCCGCAACGGAGCCGAAATGGCATCGATCGAGAATTTCGTGACACTCACCCGTATCTATGGTCCTGACTTGCTCAACCGCTTCAACCTGTTCAACTCTATCTCAGTTTCGGGTAATGCCGCTCCGGGTTATTCATCGGGTGACGCAATCGCAGCTATTGAGCGCGTCGCCGCCCAGTCGCTGCCCCAAGGCTATGGCTATGAGTACGCAGGTATGACCCGTGAGGAAGCCGGTTCGTCATCGGGCAGCTCAACGGCCGTAATCTTCGGACTCTGTCTTCTCTTCGTGTACCTGCTGCTGTCAGCGCAGTACGAAAGCTACTTCTTGCCTTGGGCGGTTATTCTGTCTGTTCCGTTCGGCCTCATGGGAGCGTTTATCTTCGCTGACATCTTCGGCATATCGAACAACATCTACCTGCAGATCGCCCTCATCATGCTTATCGGTCTTCTTGCCAAGAACGCGATCCTTATCGTTGAGTTCGCTCTCGAACGCCGCAAGACCGGCATGAGCATCTTCAATGCTGCAATTGCCGGTGCAGCCGCACGTCTCCGTCCTATCCTTATGACATCACTCGCGATGGTCATCGGTCTTCTCCCGATGATGCTCTCGACCGGTGTAGGTGCAAACGGTAACCGCGCACTCGGCACAGGCTCTGTCGGCGGTATGCTCATCGGCATGATCCTTCAGATCTTCTTCGTTCCCGCGCTCTTCTGCGTCTTCGAGATCATCCAGGAGAAGGTTAAACCGATCAAATGGCAAGATGAAGAATCCGGTGGCAACATCGAGACCGAGATCGAACAATACACTCATTAATATCAGATCACTTCATAATATATGAAAATCAGAAACATCACATGTGGAGTTTTGGCTGTCGGTCTTACAGCTTCGATGTCAAGCTGCCACATCTATAAAAAATACCAAACCCCTCAGACGTCGGCGCTCACACGCGCCTACGTCGAGGCTCGTCAACAGCCGACCGACTCAGCGGCATTCGGCAACTTATTGTGGGAAAATGTTTTCACAGACCCCCTGCTCGTCGACTTCATCAACCGGGCACTTGAAAACAACAAGGATCTTAACAACGCACGTCTTAACGTCGACATTGCCCACGCCCAGATGAAAGGCGCCCGCCTGAGCTATCTCCCCTCTGTAGCCCTTGCACCCAACGGTGCGGGAGCGTCATATGCGGGAAGCGACATCAACTGGACTTATCAGTTGCCCGCACAGGTAAGCTGGGAAATCGATATCTTCGGCAAGACACTCAACCGCAAACGCAACGCCGAAGCCGCTTACCGCATGAGCGAAGAATATGCCCGCGCCACCAGATCGCAGATCATCTCGGCCGTAGCATACACATACTATGCAATCGCGGCTGTAAACAGCCAGCTCGAACTGTCGCGCTCGACAGCCATCAGCTGGGGTGAAAGCGTCGAAGTAATGAAGAACTTGAAGCTCGCAGGGCGCGTCAATGAAGCAGCTGTCGTGCAATCGACCGCACAATACTACAGCATCTGCGCATCGATCACTGACCTTGAAGTGCAGCTCGATCAACTGAACAACACGATGTCGTTGTTGCTCAACGAGCTTCCTCAAAACTGGAACATAAAGACCACTCTCAACTTCGATCGTCCGCAAATCGTCCGCACCGCAATACCGATGGCCGAACTCGCTTCGCGTCCTGACGTTGCAGCTGCCGAACAGGCTCTGGCAGTCGCTTACTATGCGACCAACTCTGCCCGCGCGGCATTCTATCCCGGTCTTTCAATCACCGCTAACGGCGGCTTTACAAACCTTCTCGGATCGTTTGTAAAAAACCCCGGTGACTGGTTCTATCAACTGGCCGGATCACTTGCTATCCCCCTCTTCTCACGCGGTCAGAACATCGCAGGCCTCGAAGCAGCGAAAGCACAACAGAAGCAAGCTCTCAACAACTTCGAATATGCCTTGCTCAACGCTTCCGCAGAAGTCAGCGACGCATTGACAGTGTATGAAAAGAGTGAAGAAAAAGAGCGTCTGCTCGTAGAGCAGGTCAAGAACCTCGAAAAATCGGTCGAATATACCCAGGATCTTCTCCAATACTCGACAGGAACATATCTCGAAGTCCTCACTGCTCAGCAAAGCCTTCTCGGAGCACAGACCGCCTACATATCGACACGTCTCTCACAGGCTCGTGCGTTCATCAACCTGTATCAGGCTCTTGGAGGCGGACGATAATCAATAACTCACCTAAATTTCTAATATCAAGTTATTATGATCAGTCCATTAGCTTACGTTGACCCATCTGCAAAGCTTGGCAACAACGTTAAAGTCCATCCTTTTGCCTATATCGACGCAAATGTCGAGATCGGCGACAACTGCGAGATCATGCCCTATGCCAGCATCATGCACGGCACACGCATGGGCAACGACTGCAAGGTCTATCAAGGCGCTATTGTAGGTGCCGATCCTCAGGATTTCCGTTGGAAAGGTGCCGACACATTCTGCTTCATCGGCAACGAAGTTGTAATCCGTGAAAACGTGATCATCAACCGAGGCATTTATTCACAAGGCGGCACACGCATCGGCGATAAATGCTTCATTATGGCTGAAGCTCACATCGGTCACGACACCCACGTTGTTGGCCGCAATGTACTCGGCAACGGAGCAACTGTTGCCGGCGACGCAGTGATCGGCGAAGGTTCAATACTTTCGTCAAACGCTATAGTCAACGAAAAAGTCAACATGGGACGCTACTCGCTCCTCAAGGGAGGCACACGCGTGTCGTCAAACGTTCCGCCGTTTATCATCATAGCCCACAACCCTGCGACATATTACGGTGTCAACGCCATAGTCATGCGCAAGGGAGGCAATTTCACAGAAGACGAGATCGATGTCGCAGCGAAAGCTTACCGTCACATCTACCAGTGCTCGACTACAGTGTTCAACGCTCTCAAACGCATCGAGACTGACATCGAGCCTTGCGCTGTACGCGATGAAATACTTTCTTTCGTCCGTGAAAACAATCTGAAAATCGTCGCCGATAAATTCTTCGAAGACTAAATCCACTACCCCGTTCATACGGATATAAATATGCGGGCGGCCAAAATGGTCGCCCGCATATTTATTTATACAATGAGGAGTTATGACTCAAGGCCATTTGTTAAATTTTAGCCTATAAAACTTAAATTAAGTTTAATTAATTTGTTTTTGCTAAAAATAAGACTATCTTTGTCACACTAAACATAGGAAGTACTTATTTTTAAAGCAACAACAATTAATAAGTGAATCATAGGTTAGAGATGCGGCCGCTCGTGAGAGTAGTCGCATTTAAATTTATTATCACCTGCGACTACAATAATCTTATGAGCATGAAAAAGACCGATGATGCTTCACATCGATCTCACAATTTGCCCTTGTTTTTAAAATAGTCATTATATATTTTTATCGAGAAGATTATCGCTGAACACACAGCTGTGATCAGGTTCGTCACTACAAGCGGGTAGTTGCCCCACATTATGCCATTGATCACGAAAAACACCGATCCGAGTCCCATCATTGAAAAAGTCATCAACGATATACCATCGGTATCACGCGTTCTGATAGTCATCACGGCCTGTGGCATATATCCGAGTATCATGCACAAACTTGCAAGATAGCCTATGATGTCAGTTACATTTAGTCCAAATTCCATTGTATTGATATTTATTGTAATGTTAATCCGATAATAAAACGGATCACCTGTAGCTTATATTGCTACAGGTGATCTGTAATTGTTGCTATTTATCTAATAAATGGCTGAAGTGTCTTATTTGCCATCCTCGAGAGTACAGATACTTACGCGGTTCCAAGACTCTTCCTTGAACATTTCGCCGATACCTTGACCTTCTGCTACGATGCGGTCAGATGAGATCTTGTATTTATTGATGAGCGCGGTCTTCACTGCATCGGCACGGCGCTGTGCAAGTTTCATATTGAAATCGTAGTTACCGTCTTTTGATGCATAACCCTTGACCACAACCTTAGCTTCAGGATGGTTCTTGAGATATGCTGCGATCATCTCAACGTTAGGCTGCTGATCGGCAGTGATGGTGGCTGATCCATTGCGGAAGAAGACGAAGCGCACTGAATTGAGTGTATTCGAAACCTCTTTCACAACCTTAGGCTTACGATCCTTGCATGCCTGGAGCTGCACGGCCAGATCTGCGGCTGTTGCCTCGGCTGCAGCTGTTGCGACTGTTGCATCTGCCACTGCTCCTCTGAGGGCATTGATTTCGGCATTGAGTGCATCGACTTCATACTGGTCGTAAGGACGGACACACTGGAAGCCGTCACCGAAACGATACTGAACGCCTGCTGTGATATTGAACGATGCAGCCTGACGGGCATATCCTACTGCTGTCTGATCGATGTCGTGTCCATTCATGTTGAACAAAACCGACGGCTGGATATTGATCGAGAAGTGATCGCTTGTGTTGAAACGGAAGTTGAGACCTGCTTTAGTGCCGAAGTAATTCCAATCTTCGCCATTAGCTTCGTTGATGTAATAGTGTCCCCAACCTGCGCCGGCCTGAGCTTCAATTGTGAACGGACGGGTTGCACATTGGTAGCCGCCGAAGAGATTGAAGAGGTCGACTTTACCATAGACTCCGACATAAGAGTCGTCGAAAGCTGTCGAACTATGGGCACGGCCGTTGTAAGACGATGTGTTGATGCCGAACAAAGATTCAACGCCGACACCAAATGTAGGTGTGATCATCTTGTCGACAGTAACGCCAACAACCGGACGCATTGATTTAAAGAATGGGTGATGTGCCATAGGGGTGGTTACACCACCATTGACACCAACCGATACGTTGTCAAAAATTCCTGATTGCTCAATAGCTTGAGCTGAAGCCGACATTACACCAAGTGCGATGGCGGGAAGGAGAATCATTCTTTTCATATTAGTATATTTAGCGTAAAAATTGAGGTCTCATAAAACCTCGTTTTAAACATTGTTTTAAATTATTTTATTTATCTCTCTCAGCAGAGGTCGTTCCCTCGTTTGCTTTACTATACTAACACTGACCCTAAAAAAATGTTTACATTTTGGTTACAAATCACCTATCTTTAAGAACTACAAGTTTAATAATCAGCATATTAATCAATACCTAAAAAATTACGGGTCTGCTGTGATCACAGCAGACCCGTATAATATTATTATGTATATCGGCTAACCCTTCTTCAAGGATCAAGCAAGCTTGGCCAAAGCGACGGATATGCGCTTCATGGCCTCGACGATATTTTCATCAGATGTCGCATAGCTTAACCTTATATAGCCCGGAGCGCAGAAAGCGTCACCTGCAACCGTAGCCACATGTCCATCTTCGAGAAGATACATGGCCAGATCGGAAGCATTATGGATTTTACGATCACCGTAGCTTTTGCCGAAATATGAACTTACTTCAGGGAACAGATAAAACGCACCCTTAGGCTCATTCACTTTCAGCCCTGGAATCTCGCGTGCGAGTCTGACTACAAGATCACGACGACGCTCAAAGGCCTTGCGCATGTCCTCGACACACTGTTGCGTACCTGTGTAGGCGGCTTCGGCTGCTTTCTGCGCGATCGACGATGCACCTGAAGTGTATTGACCTTGCAATTTTGTGCACGCTTTAGCGATGGCAAGCGGAGCTGCACAATAGCCGATGCGCCAGCCTGTCATTGCATAAGCTTTAGAAACACCGTTGACAACCACTGTGCGATCGGCAATCTCCCCGAACGACGCGAGAGATGTGAACGATCCAGTGTAATTGATATGTTCATAAATCTCATCGGCGAGAACAATGATGTCGGGATACTTTGCCAAAACATCAACCAAAGCAGCCAGTTCTTCGCGGCTATAGACCGAACCTGTCGGATTTGACGGCGAACAAAGCAGCAGCATGCGTGTGCGCGGCGTGATGGCAGCTTCAAGCTGAGCCGGTGTGATTTTAAAATCACTTTCAATACCCGAGGGTACAAGCACATTCACTCCTTCAGCAAGTTTTACCATCTCGACATAGCTGACCCACGCCGGAGTCGGTATGATCACCTCATCGCCTGGATTGACAGTCGCAAGTATCACATTGCACAATGCTTGCTTGGCACCACCCGACACAACGATCTGTTCAGGCTTGAAATCAAGACCATTCTCCTTGGAGAGTTTGTCGGATATGGCTTTGCGCAAACTCATGAAACCGGGCACAGGCGAATAGAACGAATAATTCTCGTCGATTGCACGCTTTGCAGCATCTTTGATGTGATCAGGGGTGTGGAAGTCAGGTTCACCAACCGAAAGATTGATCACGTCGATGCCCTGTGCTTTTAATTCATTGCTTTTTTGCGACATGGCGAGAGTCTGTGACTGCGCCAGATTATTAACACGCTGTGAAATGAAGTCCATATGTTTGAATATTGTCGTTATGATGCACAAAGTTACAAAGAAAAAACATAAAAAACAGCCCGTATCGACTTTATATTTTTTTAACACCGATACCACTGATAATTATTGCAATAGGCCTACCTTTGTAATATAATGACTCTTTTACAACCAATCAAATTCCAGTTTTAACATGAACTCCCGCCGCACACTCAATGCCCTGCTACCGACACTCGTCATGCTGATAGCGCTGATCTCATCTTCCTGCACAAAACAGACAGAAGACCACCGCCACCACCTGCTTTCGGTTCTGCCCGACGATGTCTCAGTCGTAGCATTCAATCCGACCTCCATCTTTGAATCTGCCGGCGCGTCAGTGTCGTCAGATGCCATCGCCCTTCCCAAGCAGCTTGCGTGGATGTCATCAGCCAACGAAATCATCGCCACATACGCAGAGTTGATAACATCGGCAAAAGGCATCGACCGTAATTGCACCGTCATAGGTGGAAATACCGACACTTACTTCTGGCTGATGGCTGTCAATGACACTTCGGGATTTCAATCATGGGCCGACAAGCAAGGATGGACCATTTCTCAATCGGAGGGCTACACAGTCTGTATGAAATCCGATGACAACAACAGCCCGGCTGTCGTCATCGACAATGACATAGCATGGTTCATTCCATCGTCCGGAGATGCGTCACAAGCCGCCGCTTATGTCACATCGTTCAAATCGGGAGATACGCGTCAGGCGATAGCGTCATGGAAAGTCGAACATCTCATGGATAACGATATCAACATCATCGTCGACCTCAAGTCTTATTCAGAACTGATGTCTGCTTTATTCGCTCAGAGCGGAGTCGAAATGCCTGCCTACTACGCTCCTGACTGCCGTTATTCCACAGCCGAGATAGACTTCGATGGCCCGACATTGCGCGTCCACGGAGAAACATTTGACGAACAGGGCAACCGCGCTCCAATGTTGAGCAACAGTTCATACGAACCGCTCAAGCCGGCTACCCTCGATCTGGTCAAAGATTGCCAGATCGTGGCGGCCTTTGCTGTTCCTGACCAGATGAAAAAAGCATTTGCCGATTTTTCTTCGTCTCAGATCAATAGTTTCGGGACTGCTTATGCCGGAACAATCAGTTCCGTAATAAATACCATAAAATCTCTCGCATTAGGGATTTCAATGGACGAATCATCGTCGGTGATGAACCTCAAACCGACCGACATAACATTCACTGCAGCCATATCATATGACAAAGCCGCTGCCGGACCAATCGCCACCGACCTGATAGCCCTCTCTCAGGGAAGCGGAGCGGAAGCAGTTGTCGCCGCTGCAATAAAAGCATGTCAGGAAAACACTACGTTCAGCTTCGCTCCGGTTGCCCAATTCCCTGATTTCAAAATCAATTTCACCGGACGCGACGATGCCGCCATCGTCACTACAGTCTCTGACATCAACAGCCTTACGACCGCCGACAGCGAGAAATGCAATGATCTGATCGCCTACATGACCATCGAACTGAAGAAATCGCATCCGCTGCTCACCCTGGCCAACTGTCCCTTCGGTGTGAAGATGCGCTTCACGTCAACCAACGAATCAACCGACGGATATATAACCCTCACTGATACCGACAGCCCGATACTTGAAAGTCTTATATCCTTCATCGGCCGTCTTTAACGCAATGGAAAATCGTGTTTCACCACGGCTGTTGAGCATCAACCTGCACCTGGTCATACCCGACGTTTTCGCAGACAATGATGTCGCAGGATCTCAAATCTGGCTCTGCGACTTCTCTTTTGAGCGCGGGCAACACTACCTCGTCGAAGCAGCATCAGGTTCAGGCAAATCGTCGATGTGCAGCTTCATCTACAACAGCCGCCGCGACTATCGTGGCACACTATCTTACGACGACCGCGATGCCCGCAGCCTCAAACCAGATGAAGTCAGCATGCTCAGAACCAGATATATCTCGTTGCTACCCCAAGAGTTGAGATTGTTCGGCGAAATAACTGCCGGAGACAACGTGAGGCTTAAGAACAAGCTGACAGGCTACTGCAGCGAAAGCGACATAGCCGCGATGTTCGAGCGTCTCGGCATAGCTGATAAGATCGACTGTCCGGCGTCTCAGCTGTCAATCGGACAAATGCAACGCGTAGCTCTTATAAGAGCCCTTTGCCAACCTTTCGATTTTCTGCTGCTCGACGAACCGGTCAGCCATCTCGACGGAACAAATAATGCAATCGCCGGAGAACTCGTTTTCGAAGCTGCCACAAGGCAAGGATCATCGGTCATTGCCACTTCGGTGGGCAACAACCTCATTTTACCTACCGATGATATCAAACATGTAAAACTATGATGATTTCATCTCTGCTCAGAAAAAATATCAGCAAATGGCAGTTGGCAGCATACTCGTCAGCCTGCTTTGTCGGACTGACTATACTGCTGACATCGCTATGCTTCTACCGCGACATCAGCGCCGCACACCAATCGTCATCTAACAGCGGTTACATCGTCCTGTCGAAACCGGTTCCGCTGTTGGCTGCACTAAATCCCGGAAATTCGGCGGCTTCAACGTTCACGCGTTCGGAGATCGACGATCTCATATCACAGCCATGGGCCCGTCAGGTCGGAGAATTCACACCGGCCGACTTCAACATTTCGGCGTCAGTTGATTTTGCAGGACGAGGACTGTCGACTGCTCTGTTTTTCGAAGCTCTACCCGATCGTTTCATCGACATAGATCTTGATCCTGACGTGTGGAGTTTTTCTGAAGGACATACTTCAATACCAATCATTGTGCCGCGCGATTATCTTTCACTCTATAATTTCGGCTTTGCAGCTTCCCGCGGCATGCCACAGGTGAGCGAAGAACTTGTCATGCAGATCCCGCTGAGGATAGCAATGTCAGGCAACGGGTTCTACGACGTTATGCCGGCTCGAATTGTCGGGCTATCGTCACGCATCAATACAATTGCTGTTCCCGAAAGCTTCATGAGCTGGGCAAACGAACGTTACAGCGAAAAACACCCCTCGCAGCACCATCCATCGAGGTTGATCGTAGAACTTGTCACCCCGGGAGATCCGGCCATAGACAAATGGCTATCCGACAACGACATCGAAGCATCTCATGACGGATCTGCATCTGACCGCACTGTGTTTGTCGCAACGATCATATCGTCGGTTGTCGGCATTATCGGAATAATAATCGCCGCGCTGGCAGTCATGCTCCTGCTTGTCAGCCTCTTCCTTCTCATTCAGAAAAACAGTGACAAGATACGCGATCTTACACTGCTCGGCTACCGCCGCAGCAAAGTCGGTGAATTCTATTATAAACTCGTTATCACCATCAACACGATCATAACAATCGGCGCATCAGCAGCCACAATTTTCGCATCACATCTATGGCAAAAACCGCTTGAGGCCATCGGCTCAGAGCCATCAGACCGTTGGACTGTAGTCATATCGGCCTTTGTTGTAATGGGCGTAGTGACTGCAGTTTCAGTGGCCGCATGCCGAAGAATGATCAACAGTGCATCAAGATGAAAGCAACCATAGGCATCATACTTGGAACTATAGCAGCATCGCTGGCAGGATGCAATCATGAGGTTTTTGTACCTCAGATAGAGGTTGCACCCTACTCGGCCTATCTCCCTTGGACCGGCGGCAACACCGAACTGACCGCAAACCAGTCTCTTCCCGAAATTCAAGTGGTTGCTTTCAGGCGCTCCAACGGACATGCGGCATCAATCACCGAAGAGACCACCCGCCATCGGCTCACCGACGACTACCCTACCGCAACCATCAGTAACGAACTCTGCAACATAAAACTCACGAAAACAGGTTCGCGGTCGTTGTCGATCCAGGCTGACTACAACTACTTTACCGACACTATTTTTTTCAACATAGACCTTATCGGAGAATTTGAAACGGCCAAACGCGGAGTGGCCATGATGCCATCGCCCGGCTTCGACCACGGCGACATCGAATACACACTCTCATCATGGTTGTCAGAGGACATTGCCGCCTTCAAGACAATCAAGAAACTCACCAACATGAGCGACGTCAGCACCGACCTCACCGTGATGAAAGCCGGGGAGGTGATCATGACGTCTACAGCAGAATTCGTTCCTTGGAACAAGCTTGTGAGCGACAATATCTTCGGCAATAAGCAATTCAAAGTCAGAGGCGTAAAATGCGATGCGTCGACATGGTGGATGCCGGCTCTGGCGACCGACTCGGTGCTCTATACAACCGCCGAGCAAGAACTACCCGGTCCACTGATATGCAATGAAGATGTTGTAGTGACGGTGCCTCCACGTTCTACAATATCTTCTACGATAAGCATAACCGGAGAAATATATGGCGTCAGTTACACATTACCGGCCATCAACCCGATCGACGGAAGCAAAATAAGCATTGACGGGCTCTACAAGATGCACATTCCCCGAAAGTACGAAATCCGCACAGAAATAAAAGACCTATGAAACCGCTTATATCTCTCATGTTGCTTTTGTCTGCCACATGGTTCGGGGCGAAAGGCGAAAGCAGTGATAAAACCATTGGCAATTGGGCCGTCGAAGCTGCCGCCAACGGGCAGATCATACTGCCGACAAGCCGCTTTCTGAAAGTCACAGGCGGCAACGACGCAATCTTCGCTCCCGATCTGCGAGCAAGCTTCGCCTTCGGACAAACAAGCCGCCAAGGACAACTCTATCCCGGTGTACGACAAGGGATAGCACTCAGTCCCAACTTCATTCTGCCTAATTCATCACTCGGTACACCTACAAACATCTATCTATTCCAGTCCATCAGACTGACACGCGGCCAACGCCTGTGGCTCGAAGGCGAATGGAATTTCGGCATATCGGCCGGATGGTCGAAATATGACATCGTCACCGCCCCGGCCAACAACGCCATCGGCTCACGCGTCAACGCCATGCTCGGTGTAGGCGTCTCGGCAGTCTATCGGGTCGGAGACAACTGGGATCTGAAAGCGACTGTCAATGCCACACATTATTCAAACGGCAACACACATCTGCCAAACTCCGGCGTCAACAACACCGGTCTGTCGCTTGGCGCGAGATACTATTTTGAGAGTCAAAAATACCTGAACCGCACAGTTGCAGAGACCGAACCATTCAAGCGAGGCTTCTCATATGATGTGACAGCATACGGAGCCACACGCCGACGCGTTGCCGTCGACGGGCTCGACGATTATGTGGTCGCCAAAGGCTCGTTTGGTGTTGCAGGAGTAAACGTTGCGACAATGTACGACATCAACCGCTATTTCCGCGCCGGCATCTCTGCAGACATGCAATACGACGAAAGCGCCAACCTCGGAAAGCATAGGGTCGAAGGAACGTTTGGCGATGATCTCAAGTTCCACCGCCAGCCTTTCCGCGATTGCTTTGCAGCCGGACTTTCGCTGCGCGCCGAACTGACTTTGCCGATATTCAGCATTAACATCGGACTCGGCCGGAACATCATTGCCAATGGTCCCGACACACGCATTTTCTACCAGACCCTCGCCCTCAAAGCCTATGTATGGCACAACTCTTTCCTTCAGGTAGGTTACCAGTTATGCGATTTTCATCTTCCAAACAATCTGATGCTCGGGGTCGGATACACATTCGGCCCCAAATAAATACCTTACAGGTCTCAGACACCACATCATCAGTGAATTGCAGCAAAAAATAGGTGACAGATGCAACGGCGGGCCTTTTTGCATCTT
>CAJUMR010000005.1 GCA_910587475.1 uncultured Muribaculaceae bacterium | reverse complement strand
CACACCGCTGTGTGGGCTGTTTCTCAAAAGCGAGTGCAAAGTTAGGCACTTTTTTAATTCCCTCCAAATATTTTCGCAATTATTTTTCACGAAAAATTGAACAAAATTACGAATAGCCACGTTTACAAAAGTTTATGGCATGAAAAAAATTTGTCTAAATCCGCGCCATCAGAATACCTCCTGCTAAAATGACAACCTTTACGAATTAACACATGACGTGAGACCGTGTCATAAAAAAACAAGGGCCAATACTCCAACCCCAGCAAAGATTGCACAAACCGACCAATTCAAAACCGATCTATGACCGCATAATCAACATTTCTCCGCCGACAATCTCTGTTTCTCGCTCAAATTAGCTACTTTTGCAAACACAACAATAAACCAACAGACATTGCCAATCAATTATGAATGATTTCATGCAACTGCTGAGGCGCTTTGTTCCGCCTTACAAGAAATATCTGGCTCTTAATATATTCTTTAATTTATTATCAGCCATACTTACCCTCTTCTCTTTCGCCCTTATTATACCTATATTAAAAATGCTTTTCAACATTGAAGAAGCAAACTATAGCTATATGGCACTGGGGTCAGCCGATCTTAAAGACGTTGTAATAAACAACTTTTACTATTATACACAGGAATCTATCAATCATTTCGGGCCCGAATGGACACTCGCACTACTCGGATCGATGCTTGTAATAATGACAGGGTTGAAAACCGGAACAGCCTACCTCAGCTCCTATTTCATCATCCCCCTCCGATCAGGCATAGTGCGCGACATCAGAAATTTCGTCTACGATAAAATCACCACCTTGCCGATCTCGTTCTTCACTTCTGAACGCAAAGGCGACGTGATGGCACGCATGAGCGGCGACGTCGCCGAAATAGAAAATTCGGTAATGTCGTCACTCGACATGATGTTCAAAAACCCGGTAATGATATTAGTTTGTGTCGGCATGATGATAGCCATATCATGGCAGCTGACAATATTCGTGTTTATACTCCTGCCGATCGCCGGTTTCGCCATGGGGCGTATAGGCAAACGACTGAAAGCCCAATCTCTCGAAGGTCAGACCCAATGGGGTGTGCTCATGTCAAACATCGAAGAAACCCTCGGAGGCCTGCGGATCATAAAGGCATTCAACGCTGAAGATAAAGTAAAAGACCGTTTTCACTGTGAAAATCAGAAATTCTACCATCTCTCGAATGCGGTCGCACGCCGTCAGGCTCTCGCCCACCCCATGAGTGAATTTCTCGGAACGGCAGCAATCGCACTCGTCCTATGGTTCGGAGGCAGCCTGATCCTTTCGGGCCACACATCAATGGATGCAGCGGCCTTCATATATTATATGGTAATATTCTATAGCATCATCAACCCCGCCAAAGACCTTTCTAAAGCAGCATATGCAATTCAGAAAGGACTCGCATCGATGGAACGCGTCGACAAGATCCTGAACGCCAAAAATCCAATAAGCGATCCATCCAAGCCATCACCGGTACCCGTCCCATTCAAATCCATCTCTTACGACGACATAACGTTCAGCTATGGCACAAACGAGGTGATCCGCGGCGTAACCCTCGACATACCGGCAGGCGCCACGGTGGCACTTGTAGGCCAATCCGGTTCCGGCAAATCGACATTAGCCGACCTGCTGCCCCGATTCTACGACGTAGCCAAGGGACATATTACGATAGACGGCATCGACATTCGCGATCTGAAAGTCAAGGATCTACGATCATTGATGGGAAATGTCAACCAAGAAGCCATTCTATTCAACGACACAATCTTCAACAACATAGCTTTCGGAGTTGAAAACGCCACCCTCGAACAAGTAAAGGAAGCTGCAAAAATTGCAAACGCCCACGAGTTCATCATGGCTACAGAGCAAGGCTACGACACCCCCATCGGCGACCGTGGATGCCGTCTGTCGGGTGGCCAGCGCCAGCGACTGTCGATTGCCCGCGCCATATTGAAAAATCCAGCGATACTTATTCTCGACGAAGCGACATCGGCCCTCGACAGCGAAAGCGAAAACCTTGTACAACAAGCTTTAGACCGCCTGATGAAAGACCGTACAACCTTAGTCATCGCCCACAGACTGTCGACCATACGCAACGCCGACATGATATGCGTAATGCACGAAGGACGCATTGTCGAAAAAGGCACTCACGACGAACTCCTTGCGCTCAACGGCTACTACAAACATCTCGTTGATATGCAGTCGATTGGAGCATAAGGCATTCACAACATGCACACAAGCCGCATGCATGTGCAAAAGGTTAATGAATTGTTAAAGTAGCGATATCTGCATTTTTTTATCTTATATTTGTAGAAACAAAACGAAGAGCTATCAGCAAATCTTATCAACATGGCAAAAATCAAGGGAGCTGTAAAAATAGATCAACAGAGATGCAAAGGTTGCGACCTGTGTGTCGTTGCATGCCCGACTGACGTTCTCAAACTTCAGCCAAAAGAAGTCAACGACCGCGGATACCATTTCGCATTCACCGCACAACCAGACAATTGTATCGGATGTGCCTCCTGCGCGATGGTATGTCCCGACGCTTGTTTCACTGTATACAAGATCTCTATTGCAGACAACAACTAAAAAAAGCTAATACATGGCAGAAGAAATAAAATTAATGAAGGGCAACGAAGCCATAGCCCATGCAGCCATCAGATATGGATGCGACGGCTACTTCGGTTATCCCATCACTCCTCAATCCGAAGTCCTCGAAACCCTTGAGGAACTTATGCCTTGGGAAACAACGGGAATGGTTGTGCTACAAGCCGAAAGTGAAGTCGCCGCGATAAACATGGTTTACGGAGGCGCCTCAACAGGCAAAGCTGTGATGACATCATCATCCAGTCCCGGAGTCAGCCTGAAACAAGAAGGCATCTCATATATTGCAGCCGCCGAACTACCTGCTCTCATCATCAACGTGATGCGCGGAGGCCCTGGTCTCGGAACAATCCAGCCATCACAAGCCGACTATTTTCAAGCCACAAAAGGCGGCGGTCATGGCGACTACCACCTGATTGTGCTTGCTCCAGCCACAGTTCAGGAAATGGCAGACTTTGTCGGTCTTGGTTTCGACCTTGCATTCAAATACCGCACGCCGGCCATGATCCTCGCTGACGGCATCGTCGGCCAGATGATGGAAAAAGTCGTTCTCCCCGAACCACGCCAGCGCCGCACTCAAGAAGAAATCGAAAAACAATGCCCATGGGCCGCCACAGGCCGCCACGGCCGCAAGGAGCGCAATGTCGTGACATCGCTTGAACTTGAGCCCGACAAGATGGAAGTCAACAACATCAGACTCCAGGAAACATATCGACGCATCAGCGATGCTGAAGTGCGCTACAAAGAATATCACACAGAAGACGCCGAATACATCATCGTTGCATTTGGATCTGTGGCCCGCATATGCCTCAAAGCCATTGAGGACGCACGCGCGCAAGGCATCAAAATCGGCCTTATACGACCGATCACTCTCTGGCCCTTCCCGTCGAAAGAAATCAAACGCCTTGCAGAAAAAGCCAAAGGCATCCTTACAGTCGAACTGAACGCCGGACAAATGATCGAGGACGTAAAACTCGCCGTTGAATGCAAAATCCCCGTCTTCCATTTCGGCCGCATGGGCGGCATTGTCCCCAATCCCGGCGAAGTCACGGCTGCATTCCTCTCTCATTTCCCCGAAGCAAAAAACACTCAAAGCAATGAATAGCGAAGAAATAATCAACAACGGCACATTAGTCTACAGCCGTCCACGTCTGCTCAACGAGCGAAACACCCACTATTGTCCAGGGTGCAGCCACGGTGTTGTTCATCGCATTCTCGCCGAGCTCCTCGAAGAAATGGGGCTTGAAGACAAAGCTGTCGGAGTAGCTCCTGTCGGATGCGCAGTGTTCGCTTACAACTATATCGATGTCGACTGGATCGAAGCAGCTCATGGCCGCGCACCTGCCGTCGCAACTGCCGTGAGCCGCCTTAACCCTGAAAATGTCGTTTTCACATATCAAGGCGACGGCGACCTCGCTGCGATCGGCACCGCCGAGACAATCCACGCCGCAAACCGAGGCGAAAACATCGTGATCATATTCATAAACAACGCCATCTATGGCATGACCGGAGGACAAATGGCTCCTACGACACTGCTCGGCCAAAAGACAGCCACCACCCCGTACGGCCGCAAAGCCGATATCAACGGCTTCCCGATCAAAATGTCGGATCTACTCGCGCAACTCGATGGCACTTGCTATGTCACACGACAAGCCGTCCACACTCCGGCTGCCGTCAGAAAAGCAAAAAAAGCATTGCGGCACGCCTTTGAGAACGCAATGGCCAAGCGCGGCACATCTGTTGTTGAAATCGTGTCAACCTGCAACTCAGGCTGGAAACTCACGCCCGCACAATCCAACGAATGGATGGTTGCAAACATGTTTGACAAATACCCGCTCGGCGATTTAAAAGACATCTAAGAAGTTGAGACTTATGAAAGAAGAAATTATCATAGCAGGCTTTGGTGGACAAGGCGTACTTTCAATGGGCAAGATCCTGGCCTATGCCGGATTGATGGACAACCTCGAAGTGACATGGATGCCAAGCTACGGCCCCGAACAACGCGGCGGAACCGCCAATGTCACCGTGATCGTCAGCGACAGCCCTATCAGCTCTCCCGTACTCGACACCTACGACACCGCTGTACTGCTCAACCAACAGAGCCTCGACAAGTTCGAGAACAAAGTAAAACCCGGCGGCACGATAATCTACGACCCTTCAGGCATACACCGTCTTCCCGTAAGGACCGACATCAACGTCGTTCCGGTCGATGCAATGACAGCAGCCATAGAGATGAACAATGCAAAGACCTACAACATGATCCTCCTCGGAGCACTGCTCAAACACAGGCCAATCGTGTCGGTCGACGCAGTAATCCGCGGACTGAAAAAAACATTGCCTGAACGTCACCACCATCTTATTCCGCTTAACGAGAAAGCAATTCAGGTCGGCATCTCCATCGCCTGACGGCTAAACGAATACGACTTTACGACAACGGGAAGTGGACCCAAGCGGCACACTTCCCGTTATCTTTTTTTACAACAAGTCACAAAACCAACGACAATGCAAGCTGCAAATATTTGAAATAATCATTTTTTTGCGTATGTTTGCACCATGAAAACAGCATCCTGTCGCATCCTACTAATTATCAATCCCATCTCCGGCACTGCATCAAAAAGAGGGCTGAAAGAGACGATCGAAAAGCGCATTCGCGCCATGGGGCACAGCATTGACACTGCGCTGACCCAAGGGCCCGGCGACGCTACATTGCTGGCGCGACAGGCCGTAGCAGACGGCTACGACGCCGTGCTGGCTTGCGGAGGCGACGGCACAGTCAACGAAGTAGCAAAAGGACTTGTCGGATCAGGTGTAGCGCTGGGCATTCTTCCCAACGGATCAGGCAACGGGCTTGCACGCCACATCGACATACCGGTCGACCCCATCATGGCACTTCAAGCCATAAAAAAAGGACGCATCGTCGACTGCGATTACTGCACGGTCAACGACACACCGTTCTTCTGTACATTCGGCTTAGGCTTCGACGCCGCTGTGAGCCACCGTTTCGCAACGAGCCATCGCCGCGGCCTTCTGGCTTATCTGAAGAGCACACTCGACGAATTCATCAGATTTACCCCCGAGACTTATCAGATCACAGCCGACGACAAGACCCTCAGCATCGACGCATTTCTAATCGCCTGCTGCAACGCCTCACAATATGGCAACAACGCTTTTATCGCACCGACAGCTTCAATAACCGACGGCCTGCTCGACATCACCATTGTCCACTCAGGCAACGCCCTGTCACAGGCATTCGTCGGAGTCGAGCTTCTGGCCGGATCTATCGCCAAAGGAGGACTCATCGACACATTCCGCACCAGCAGCCTGACAATACGTCGTCCCTCCGCCGGCATAGCCCATATCGACGGAGAACCCGTTGAACTTGACGACACACTTGAAATAAAGTGCCACCATGGTGGTCTCAAAATCATTTCACCCAAAAAACATTCACGTTTTCGCCCGCTGTTCACTCCGGCAAGCATGTTGGCTAAAGAATGCTATATGCGTATCGTCAATTTATTTTCAAAAAAATAGGCTCAGATCACATTACACTTATCAAGCAGCGAAACCGGATGATACGATTCCTTGGCAAACCTCAGGCCGGGATCATTCATATCCTCTTCACGGTTGACATAACGCAATCCGCAATTTCTCGACAACATCTCAGCCGCAAACAGCTTATTGACTGTCTCACCGGCTCCAGCCACATTATGATCCATTTTTTCAATATGGACATACAAGGTATCGCCGACAACCTCTCCTAAAGTAATAGCGCAAACCGCGCCATCTTCAGCCCTCAGCAAAGCCCCGTCAAACAGATAAGTGTCGATATTCGACAACACGCTCCGGCATTGCTCCAGCTCATATGAAGCCACAGCCTGATCCGCCTTGCCATCAAGATCGACGGTATCGAGAAAAGCCATTGCCTCGCCAATATTCCTGCTTGTGATCATCTCGAACCCATAATTCGGATTCTCAATCATAAAACGGTTGACGTGATTACGCTTTTTGGAATAGGCTTTGCCTTGAAGAGTAGCCAACGAACGCACATCATACAGATAGTCGCTCCACCCCTCAAGAGGTTCGACCACACCGCCCGTTATTGCCGCGATATCTTCAGCCTTAGCCGCCGGGACCGCCGAAAAAGAAGGTTCAATGCCATTATCATTACAATAATCAACAATAAGAGCTATACTCTCATTTAACGGCAAACGTCCTATCGGCATAGAAAAAGCCACCTTGCCGGGATGATTTTCCGAAATGCCCTTTATAAATAATGTGTCCTCATACACACAATACTCATAATTGAAATAGTCGACCCACATCAGAAGTCCACCTATCGTAAAGTCGCATGTGCGATATTCATTGCAACCAAGCAACGGTCTGATTTTCTCTATATCACTTAGGCCCATCTGCTTAAATTCCAGATGAGAAACACAATTGGCATATAATCCTATTTTATTCGGCAGCTTGTTTCGCTGCGGCACGAACAATCCGGAAACTCTCATAAATATTATTCATTGATTTTGAATAAAAACAAACCACCCCGCACCATTGTTCCCGGCGATCCCATAAGGAAATCACGCATCTTTACTCTCTTTATCCAAATAATTGACTAATTTTGCCAAATATTGGTCAACTGCACAAATACAACGATGAGCTCAGCGAAAAATCACCACAGACCACACATCAGCGCCATCTCTGCCATAACGACAATTATGGCAGCGTTCATGCTCTACGCGTGCAGCTCGACCAAACACGTTCCTGAAGGGCAGTATCTGCTCGACAAAGTCAGCATAAGCATCGACGGCGAAACCGATGCTACAGACAAAGAGCTGTACTACTTCCTCAGACAGACCCCCAACCACAAAGTCTTAGGCTTTGCCAAACTTCAGCTCGCCACCTACAGCCTATCGGGCCGCGACACGACAAAATGGTATAACCGCTGGCTGAGGAACATCGGTCAGGAACCAGTCATCTACAATCAGGAGCTGACCGACGCTTCAGCAAAACAGCTGAAACAGGCTTTGATCAACCGAGGCTATCTCGACG
The DNA here is from genome assembly GCA_910587475.1 of uncultured Muribaculaceae bacterium. Lineage (GTDB taxonomy): Bacteria > Bacteroidota > Bacteroidia > Bacteroidales > Muribaculaceae > CAG-873. The sequence goes on along the minus strand of CAJUMR010000005.1, from coordinate 92,354 downwards.
CAACCGTAACCGCCGACACCATGTCGACAGGATCCCGACGCCTCGCCGTTGACTACATAATCGAGCCCGGGCAGCCTCACTACATTTCAAACATTTCATTTGAAATACCCGACACATCGATAAGGCAGATAGTGTTTGCCGACACAGCATCGCTCAACCTCCGTCCGGGCACTCTTTTCGACCGCAACATACTCGACAACGACCGTGCGGCAATCACAGAAGCACTACGAAACGCCGGATACTACGCCTTCAATAAAGACAACATCACATTTGTCGCCGACACCACCGAAGCGTCGAAAGCCGTCGATCTGACAATGTGTATCAGACCGCCAAAGAAAGTGGCGGCCGCACTCGTTCCCCAAGGCGACTCCATCGCTCGGGCAGGCCACCGGCATCCGGTCTACCGCATCCGCCGAATATTTTTCATCACCGATGCCAACATGACCGACAATGCGGCCGATGCCGACACTGTCAACTATCAGACAATATCGGTAATTTACGGTTCCGACCACTATATCAAGCCATCAATCCTCGAAGAAAAATGCTATCTGCGGCCGGGTGCACTCTACAGCGCCGCCAACGTCGACCGCACCTATGAAGCTCTCGGACAACTCGGCATACTCAAATTCATCAACATCGAGATGCTGCCTGTAGCCGATATCAACGGCGAAATACAACTCGACGCCATGATAAGGATCTCTCGTAACCGCAAACAGGGCATCACCGTCGAAGTCGAGGGCACTAACTCTGAAGGCGACCTCGGATTTGGAGCCGGCGTGACATACCAGCACCGCAATCTTGCTAAAAAATCAGAATTGCTCACCGCCAAACTACGCGGCGCCTACGAAAGCCTTTCAGGCAACTTCGACGGTCTCATCAACGACCATTACACCGAAATTGCAGGCGAGGTCGGCATAACATTCCCGAAATTCGAATTTCCATTCCTTTCCAGAAGTTTCAAACAACGGCAACGGGCTGCAACCGAATTTGCCGTTTCATTTGTCCACCAGGAGCGCCCCGAATACACCCGCATCATTGCCGGAGCTGCATGGCGCTACAAATGGTCTCACCGAGATCTCGACGTCGTCAGCCGGCACACATTCGACCTGATCGACATCAACTACGTCAGACTCCCAAGGTCGACCATCAACTTCATCGACCAGATAGCGCCGACCAACCCCTTGCTGCGCTACAGCTACGAAGACCACTTCATCATGCGCACCGGCTACACATATTCACGCACCAACCGCCGCATACCGACCGCATCGACCAATGCATTCGCCATACAGCCATCCGTATCGACCCTGCGCGCATCAGGTGAGCTCGCCGGCAACCTCCTCTATGCCATCTCCGCCATCGACGGCGCACACCGACACGACGGAGCCTACAAAATATTCGGCATACAGTTTGCCCAATATGTAAAAGGTGAAATCGACTACACCTACACACGCAACTTCAACTCGCGCAACGCTCTCGCGTGTCACGCAGGTTTCGGCATCGCATGCCCCTACGGCAACTCATCGATGGTGCCGTTCGAAAAGCGCTTCTACGCCGGCGGAGCCAACAGCGTACGCGGATGGGGAGTGCGCACCCTCGGACCCGGTGCTTACGACAGTAAAAACTCAGTTTCCGACTTCATCAACCAATGCGGCGACATCAGCCTCGACCTGAGCCTCGAATACCGCGCCAAGCTATTCTGGGTATTCGAGAGCGCTCTGTTCATAGACGCCGGCAACATATGGACAATCCGCAAATACGAGACTCAGCCCGACGGAGAATTCAAATTCAACAAATTCTATCGCCAGATTGCCGCGGCATATGGAGTCGGCATACGCATGGACTTCACATACTTCCTCCTTCGCTTCGACCTCGGTTTCAAAGCGATCAATCCTGCCGTCAATCAGGAAAGATGGCCAATAATCCACCCCAGGTGGAACCGCGACGCCAACTTCCACTTCTCTGTCGGCTACCCATTCTGACAACAATTCTACACATAGCATAAACATGAAATCTTTAGTCATATTCGACCTCGACGGAACCCTCCTCAACACCATCGACGACCTCGGCAACGCTTGCAACCACGCACTGCGGTCGATGGGCTATCCGACTCACGCCCTTCTATCCTACCCCATGATGGTCGGCAACGGCATAACCCGTCTGATCGAAAGAGCACTGCCCGACGAAGCCCGCACTCCCGAAATCATCACCGAAGCACGGCGGATATTCGTCGACTTCTACAACGACCACTGCTGCAACGCCACCGTGCCATACCCTGGAATACCCGAGCTGCTTGAAGATCTGACATCGAGAGGTGTCAAAATCGCCATCGCGTCAAACAAATACGACTCCGCAGTCCACAAAATCATCAACCACTACTTCCCCTCAATACCATTTGCCTCCATATTCGGACACCTCGAAGGGATACCGACCAAACCCGACCCATCTGTCGTGTTCGAAGTGCTCACTGCATCCCCTAATCCCAAAGAAAACACGATTTTTGTCGGAGACTCGGCCGTCGACATCGAGACCGCAAGAAGAGCATGCATCGACTCCATCGGCGTAACATGGGGCTTCCGCAGCGAACGCGAACTGCGCGACGCCTACGCCGACCACATCATCTCCGATCCCGACGACATACTCTGCATCATCAACTCTTGAAAATTTTTATATTTCTTTCACGGGCATAATAAAAAATTTTACAAAATTCTTGTAAGATTTGTAGAAACTTACTATTTTTGTGCCTAATTACTCGTCATAAACTCTATGACTAATTCTATGTGCAACAACTTATAACACTATCATTTAACTACGCCTGACGCATCTCCATGCCCTCCCCTGCGGCGCGATCCGTCAGGCAACCTCTGCAGAACAACCAACAAACAAACATTTCACAACCATGGTAAAACGTGAATTTAACTTAAGCTACATTATCTTCATCACAATTGCTGCGGCCATCGGTGGATTCCTTTTCGGCTATGACACAGCAGTCGTATCAGGTACAAACGAAGCCGTATGGCAATTCTTCGACATCCAGGAAGGATCGTTCCTCTCGGGCTTCTTCGTTTCCGCCGCAATCATCGGCTCGATTTTGGGCGCCGTTTGCGGTGGCACAGTCAGCGAACGCATCGGTCGCCGCAAATCAATGGTGTTTGCAGCTCTGCTGTTCCTCGCATCATCAGTGTGGTGTGCGATCTGCGCATCGTTCCCCGAGCTTCTCGTAGCCCGTATATTCGGCGGCTTCGGCATCGGCCTCGCCTCTGTCGTCTGCCCGTGCTACATTTCAGAGCTGTCAGTCGCTAAATACCGCGGAACACTCGTCGCAACCTACCAGTTCGCAATCACATTCGGCATCCTTGTCGCCTATGGAGTCAACTTCATTCTCGACCAGCACGCCGGAGCTGCAGAAATCGCTGATCCCGCCGCTCTGACACTGTGGGGTCGCATCTGGACAACTGAAGTCTGGAGAGGCATGCTCGGCATGTGCGCACTCCCTGCACTCTTCTTCCTCATCATCCTCTTCTTCGTTCCCGAAAGCCCACGCTGGCTCATCGTCCAGGGTCGCGTCAACGCCGCAGAGTCAATCCTCTCGCGCATCTACAACGTCAAAGAGGCTATCAAGAAAGAAATTCAGTCAACCCAGAACGTTTCCGCTGCCGAACCCGCATCCGGACAGTGGGAATACATCCGTCGCCACAAAGGCATCATCAAAGCCATATTCATCGGCATGGCCATCGCCATCCTCGGCCAATTCATGGGTGTCAACGCCGTGATCTACTACGGCCCGACGATCTTCAAGAACGTTGGCCTCGAAGATCCCCTGCTCGGTCAGGTATGGATCGGTGTGGTCAACTGCGCAACCACCGTCATCGCCATCTTCGTCATCGACAAAGTCGGCCGCAAAGGTCTCGTCTACTTCGGCGTGACAGGCATGATCATAAGCCTCATCCTCGCCGCAGGCTTCCTCCATTTCAAGGAACAATGGCAGCTCAACGACGTACTAATGATCGTGTTCCTCGGAGCATACATGTTCTGCCAGGCAATATCGATCAGCGCCATCATCTTCGTAATCCTTTCGGAAATGTACCCCAACAAAGTCCGCGGCCTCGCCATGTCGATCGCATCAATGTCTCTCTGGATCGCCAACTGGGTCGTTTCGCAGATATTCCCCACTCTGCTCCAGGCTCTCACTCTCGAAGGCACATTCCTCCTGTTTGCCGCTTGCTGCGTGCCCTACATCCTGATCATGTGGAAGCTCGTTCCCGAGACCACAGGCAAGACTCTCGAGGAAATCGAAGCTTACTGGCTCAAGCACGACATCGCCGAACTCAAAGAACACAACAATCATTAATCCCCCCTATCATAAAACCGTTACTAAAACATTATGACTACCGATTTTAAAAAACTTGCAAAACAGTACAAGGACGAACTCTTCGACAACGTCCTTCCTTTCTGGCTCGACAACTCACTCGACAAAGAATATGGCGGCTACTTCACCTGCCTCGAACGCGATGGTAGCGTATTCGACACAGATAAATTCATGTGGCTCCAGGGTCGCGAAGTGTGGATGTTCTCCATGCTCTACAACAAAGTGGAAAAACGTCAGGAATGGCTCGACGCTGCAATCCTCGGCGCCGAATTCATGAAAAAATACGGCCACGACGGCAACCTCGACTGGTACTTCTCAGTAACACGCGAAGGCCACCCCATCGTTGACCCCTACAACATCTTCAGCTACACATTCGCCACAATGGCATTCGGTCAGCTCGCTATCGCTACTGGCAACAAGGAGTACGAAGAAATCGCCAAAAAGACTTTCGAAAAAGTTCTTCAACGCGCCGACAACCCCAAGGACAAGTGGAACAAACTCCACCCCGGCACACGTCCCATGAAGAACTTCGCCCTCCCCATGATCCTCTGCAACCTCGCCCTTGAGATCGAACCGCTCATCGACCCCGACTTCCTCAGCAAAGCAATCGAAGACTCGATCAACTGCACTCTCGAATTCATCCGCCCCGAACTCGGCGGCCTCGTAGTCGAGAACATCGGCGCCGACGGACAGCTCGTCGACTCTATGGACGGACGTCACATGAACCCCGGACACTCTATCGAATCAATGTGGTTCCTCATGGACCTCGGCAAGCGCCTCAACCGTCCCGAACTCATCGAAAAGGCTAAAGAAACAGCCCTCAAGATGGTTGAATACGGATGGGACAAAGAGTTCGGCGGCATCTTCTACTTCATGGACCTCAAGGGTCATCCGACTCAGGAACTCGAATGGGATCAGAAACTCTGGTGGGTTCACATCGAAACCCTCATCACCATGATCAAAGGCTATCGCCTCACAGGCGACGAACGTTGCCTCGAGTGGTTCAACCGCGTTCACGACTACGTTTGGTCTCACTTCGCTGATCCCGAATACCGCGAATGGTTCGGCTATCTCAACCGCCGTGGCGAAGTCCTCCTCACCCTCAAAGGTGGCAAATGGAAAGGATGCTTCCACGTTCCCCGCGGTCTCTACCAGGTTTGGCAGGTTCTCGAAGAACTCGCAGCCGAACAGAAATAATCGCACAATTTCAACTATAGTAAATCTATATCCTATTAATCAAAAACTAACATCGAATGAGAACGCAAAATTCATCAACAGCCTCAGGGCTGCTTAAGCGTTTCTCTATGCTGTTGATTGTAATCTGCTCGGCATTCGCTCCTGCCTTTGCCCAGCAGATTACCGTCTCCGGTATAGTGACCGACGACACCGAAGAACCTCTTCCCGGTGTCTCCGTAGTAATCAAAGGGCATAAGACAGGTGTGATGACCGACATCGACGGCAACTACACCATCAAAGCCGCTCCGTCCGACGTCCTCACATTCTCTTATGTAGGCATGAAGTCGCAGGACGAAAAGATCAATGGTCGAACCAAAATCGACGTTGTCCTCATGCCCGACGCCAACAACCTCGAAGAATTTGTCGCTGTCGGCTACGGCGTACAGAAACGTGGTACAATCACCGGTGCGGTCTCGACCGTCAAAGGTGCAGAACTGCTCAAAGTGCCGACAATGCCGATTTCATCGATCATCGGTTCTCGTGTAGCAGGTATCGCATCTCTCCAGACATCAGGACAGCCTGGTGCTGACGGTGCTTCTCTTCAAATTCGCGGTCAGGGCAACGTTGTGTTTGTCATCGACGGCATCAGAAGAACAAGCGACGACTTCAACCAACTCGACCCCCACGAAATCGAATCTGTTTCTGTCCTCAAGGACGCAGCTTCGGTTGCTATCTACGGTCTTGATGCCGATGGTGTGATCATCGTTACGACCAAACGCGGCCAGAACGAAAAGACCAAAATCACCTACACCGGAACAGTCGGTATCTCTCAGAACGCCGAAAATCAGGAGTGGCTCGACGGACCTGGCTATGCCTATTGGTTCAACAAAGGTCTTGAGATGGACGGTCTTTCTCCTATCTTCACCCCTGAGCATGTTGAAAAAATGCGTCTCGGCATCGATGGCTGGGGCAACACCAACTGGTACAAGGAAGTATTCGGCACCGGTTTCCGCACTGACCACAACGTATCTGTTACCGGCGGTAGCGAACGCGTGCAGTTCTTCGCTTCATTAGGCTATCTCAAGGAAGACGGTAACGTCGACAAATTTGGCTACGACCGTTGGAACATCCGTTCGAACATCGACGCCAAGATTGCAAACGGCCTCAAATTCACAATGGGCTTGTCTGCGCGCATGCAGCATCAGGACAACCCCTATTTCTCTGCTGATCCCGACGCCTACGGCAACATCGGATCTCAGATGGTGCGTCAACTTCCCTACCTCCCCAAAACACAAACCTATGACGGCAGAGAGCTTTATGTCGGCAATATCTCCAACGGTATGAACATGTCGACCCTCGCATCAATCTACAACAACGGCTACTCTCGCTACGACTACAACTATGTCGGCACAAACATGACTCTTCAGTGGGACACCCCCTTCCTCGAAGGTCTCAGCGCAAAATTCACCGTTTCATACGACGCTAACTTCAACTTCAGCAAACAGCTCAACAACCCGGCTGAAATCATGTTGTACAAGTATAGCGCATCTGAATTCCAAGCCCCCGACGTGCTGACCTACAGTCACTACTACAACTTCAACAACAACTACATCGCTCTTAACGAAGGTTCTTCAAAGAACAACCGCTTCACAACAATCACAAGTTTGGCTTATAACAACAAATTCGGTGTCCACAGTGTAAGCGCCCTCTTCCTCGCTGAAACAAGAGAGTACCGCACAAACAGTATCGGAGCATATGGTCGTGGTCTCGACTTCATCACTCTCGACGAACTCAGCAATGTCACAAACCAACGCTTCGACGGATCGTCTTTCCCTCCCAGCGTAAGCGGTAGCAGCAGCAAGACAAGAAATGCCGGTTTCGCTGCTCGTGCCAACTACAACTACGATGACCGTTACTTCATTGAAGCTTCTGTCCGCAGAGACGGTAGCTACCTCTTCCGCGGCATGGACAACCAGTGGATCACACTCCCGGGTCTGTCATTAGGATGGCGCATCGACCGCGAAAACTTCTTCAACGCCGATTGGGTTCAGAACCTTAAAATCCGCGCAGGCTACGGTCAAACAGCAACATCAGAAGTAAGCCCATTCCAGTGGCTCGACACATTCACACCAAATAAAAACGGCGTTATGATCGGCGGACAAAGCGCATCATACATCGCTGCATCTGTATTCGGTAATCCCAACGTTACATGGTCAAGACAGGACACATATAACGTAGGTGTGGACGCCAACCTTTGGAATGGACTCCTCAACGTAGAATTCGATACATTCTACAAATATAAATACGACATGCTGACCGTCATAACCGGTGCATGGCCGGGCTCAATGGGTGGATACTATCCGTCAAGCGCAAACCTTAACAAACAAGACATCAAAGGTTTCGACCTCACAATCTCCCACGACAACAGAATCGGAGACTTCAATTATGGAGTCAAACTCCTCTGGTCTTACGCTTATGCAAGATGGCTGTATTACGCAGGAGACTCTGACAACGCACCCGACTATCAGAGACGAACAGGCAAACAGGTCAACTCAAAATACGGCTTCGTCGCAAACGGTCTCTTCCAGAATGAAGCGGAAATTGCAGCTGCACCTTATCCCGAAAACTCGCCTAAGGGTCTTCTTCCCGGCAACATCCGCTATATCGACCTTAACGGCGACGGCAAAATTTCATACGAAGGCGACATGGCTTACGTCGGCAAATCGCACATCCCGACCCACTCAGGCTCTCTCGACCTTAACGGTAGCTGGAGAGGCTTCGACTTCGACATCCTTTTCGCATGGGGTCTCGGCCATGACGTTGCTCTGACAGGTACATACACCGCAACCGGATCTACCGGCATTATGGACCACACATCCTACACCCTGCCATTCAAATGGTACGGCAACTCACCGGTTTACCTGGTTGAGAACTCTTGGACTCCCGAGAACACAAACGCAGAATTCCCCCGTCTTTGCGCTGTGCCTCAGAACAACAACGACGCCTACGCTTCGACATTCTGGTATAAGAACGGCAACTACCTCCGTCTTAAATCTGCACAGATCGGCTACACCGTTCCCCGCGACATCGTCAAGAAAGCAGGCATCACCAACCTTCGCTTCTTCGTTGAAGGATACAACCTCTTGACATGGAGCGGTCTGAAGAAATACAACATCGACCCCGAAGCTCCTGCAGTCAACAACGGCTACTATCCGCAGCAGCGCAAGGTTTCATTCGGTCTTAATCTCTCCTTCTAAATCAGAATAAAACATGAAAAAAGTAACTAAATATCTATCAGCAGTCGCTATTTCTCTCTGCATGACCTCTTGTGCAGATTGGCTCGATGACGTGAGCAGCACTTCTTCGTCAGACACAAACGCTGTGTTTGCGACTGAGGAGACAATAACTCTCTACGTCAACGGTTTCTACACATGGCTAAGCACTTACGGACAATTTGGAGATCGACAGTTCAACGGTTCTCTGACCGAAGCCATGACCGACATATTCAAATATTCTGGCTCAAACCTGACTGCGCGCGCCGGTCAGCCGAACCAATATGCCGAACTCGCCGTGCCGATGTCGCCTGACGGCAACCTCCTTAGCTGCTGGGACAACGCATATTCTTGCATCCGCCGCATCAATCAATTCCTCAACCTTGAAAGCAAATATGCAACCGGCTACAGCGAAGAGAAACGCATCGAATGGCAGGCACAAGCCCGCTTCTTCCGTGCCTACCTCCACTTCCAGCTTGCAAAACGCCATGGCGGAAGCATCATCATTTTCGACGATGTGCCTCAGGGTAAAAACAAAGCCCGTTCGTCGGCCGAAGAAGTGTGGGACTTCATCGCAAAAGACCTCGACTTCTGCGCCGAAAACCTGCCTGAAGCATGGAACGCTGCTAACAAAGGACGCGTCACAAAATATGCCGCATATGCTCTCAAATCGCGCGTGATGCTCTACGCCGAACGCTGGCAGGATGCCTACGACGCTGCCGACGAAGTGATCAAATCCAACAAATTCGACCTCGTTCCTGACTATGCTGACGCTTGGAAGGGCAACAATGTTGAGTCAATTCTTCAATTTGAATACAACGTTGCCAATCCGTCAATCGGTCCCAACACATCTTTCGACGCCAACTACTCTCCCAGCACCGACGGATCTACCGCTTCTTGCGGACCGGCTCCTACCCAGGAACTCGTCGAGTCTTACGAGAAAAAAGACGGCACAAAAATGGATTGGACTCCCTGGCATGGCACAACTCACACTCCTCCGCCATATGATCAGCTCGAACCGCGCTTCGCTGCTACTGTGATCTATGCCGGATCAACTTGGAAAGGCAAAGTCATGGACAACTCTATCCAAGGCCCCAACGGTCTGTTCTTCAACTATGGCGATCAGGCTGCATCACTCGGCAACACCTGCTCTGGCTACTTCCTCCGCAAGCTCCTCAACGAGGACATGACCGACGTTGTTTCTATAAAATCAACACAGACATGGGTTGAAATCCGCTTTGCTGAAGTGCTTCTCAACTATGCCGAAGCTGCGTATCGACTCAGCAAGATCACCGATGCTCAAGATGCGCTCAAACGCGTCCGCGCTCGCGTCAATCTGCCCGCAAAAACTTCGACCGGCGACGCTTTCTTTGCCGACTACCGCAACGAACGCAAAGTCGAACTCGCATTCGAAGGTCAACTCTATTGGGACATGGTTCGCTGGAAACTCTGCGCTACAGAGTACAACAACTACCGTCGCCATGGTATAAAGATCGATAACGGATCATACTCTTATGTTGAAATCGACCGCGTCGATTTACAATATAATGCAAAATGTTACGTTCTTCCTGTACCAACTACCGAACTGCGCAACAACGATCTTATCGTGCAGTATGACGAATGGAAATAATTCAGCGACCTATTCACTTAACACAGAACAAATTCAACATGAAAACAAAAATCTATTCCTTTGTAACGGCCGCGGCCTTACTGTTAGGATTTTCAGCGTGTCATGATCCTCATGAATTCTCGCCTCAGATCTACGATGAGTGCTTTGATTCAATGACAGCGAAATTTATTGACGACGACAGAGCGGAAAACTCTTTTGCCGCAGAATTTGACTATGTCAACCATGTCATCACCGTCGTCATTCCCTACACTTACCCCGCAGGGTCTGACAGCTACCTCGAACCCGCCGACATCACCAACATGAAAATGTCGTGCAACCTTAAACAAGGCACAAGAATCGAGCCAGCTCTCACAACCCTCGACCTCTCGATTGACAACCACGTCACAATCTACGACAACGCTGGTACAGCAACTCCCTACATCATCCGTGGTGAAATACGCAAGAGCACTGAATGTGAGATCCTCGACTTCACAATCCCGGCTGTCGGTGTATCGGGTGTCATCAACACCAACACAAAAGTGGTGACTCTCGTCTCTGCTGAGGAAATCGGAGAACAACTCGCCGAAGTTGAAGTTTCTCACGGCGCAACTCTCGATCCCGACCCGACTGTAACACCCGTCAACTTCGACAATGAGTTCCAGATCACTGTGACTGCTCAAAACGGCGTTGACAAATGCGTCTACACTGTTCTTAAAGCCGATCCGACCAAACTGCCCTTCGGTCTCCGTGATGGCAGCGCCAAGATCGCTTGGGCCAAGAAACAGGCCGATCTCGGTGTGACCATCTACTCTGCTGGCGAACTGACCGCTGGTGACCGTCGTTTCAATGGTTCTGCAGGCCTCGGTATCGTCGGCGAATACCTCGTGCTCAACGAAGCCGGCATGGGCAAGGCATATGTCCTTAACTACAAGAACGGCAACTACGTGAGAACCCTCGACCTCACTGCAATGGGCACTAACTCACTCGGCCAGTACAACAACCACAAAATGACGTCTGACGACAACGGCAACCTGCTCTTCACAAGCGCAGCCACATTCAACGGCGGCACCTTGACAATCTGGAAGATGAAGGGTCTCGACGGACAACTTGAAAAGTTGACCACACTAACCAACAACACCGCTGCAATCGGTTCGTCAATCTCTGTTACCGGCAACATTGACGGCGACGCAATAATCACAACCAACAACAACGGTCCCACTCAGTTCTACCGTTGGGAAGTGAAGAACGGCGTAATCGGCGCTGCCGAGACAATCAAGCCCGCCGGCTATGCAGCATCATGCTGGGGTAACTTCGACGCCGTATACCTCGAACCGACCCTGCCCTCCGACTACATCACAATCGGATATGTTGCGTTCACAACCCTCCCGCCCAACGCAAGCGGAGCTGAGAACCGCACATGCGCTTGGCACGACGGCACAACAAACGAGATCAAGAGCTTCGGCAACAAGTGCATCACTTCAAACTCTGTTGAAAACTCAGGCGACATCGTGACCTTCAACAACGTCCGTTACTACATCCACAACGTTATGAACACCCTCGGCTACGGCTACGGTGCATCGATGTTCATGTACAACCTGGCGACTAACGACCTCAGCACCGAAGCGATCGACTTCTCGGCCGAAGGCGTCAACCTCAAAGGTAACTACGGTGCTACAGCCGCAAGCAATCTCAACGACCGCGCAGGCAACGGCGGCGACGTATGCTTCTTCGTTTCGCCCGACGGTTTCTACCTCTACATATTCTTTGAATTCTGCAACGGCTATGTAGGTGCGGTGCGCGCCGATTGCATCGACATGTAATTCTGATCTCTCAAACCTCAATAATTCAACTCTTACGAAATGAACTTAAAGAACATAATCAAATTTAACCTCGCCGCTGTTGCGGCGGCGGGGTTATTCTCTTTCGCTTCTTGCTCCGACGACTACGACGGATTCAAGATGTGGGAAGGATATGAAGTGGAAGTGCCCGCTCTCAAACCTCGTTACATCTGGATCGATGCGGCCTCTAACTTCCCCGACTTTGCAAACAGCATCGAGAACATCACCCGCGACCTCACTCTTGCTAAGAACGCAGGTTTCACCGACATCGTTGTCGACGTACGCCCCACAACAGGCGACATCCTCTTCAACTCTTCGCTCTGCGATCAAGTGAAGTCGACCAACGCTTGGGTCGATGGTGTGAAGAAGACTATCTACCGCACTGCTACCTGGGACTACCTTCAGGCATTCATCGACGAAGGCCACAAACTCGGTCTCCGCGTCCACGCCGGCTTCAACACAATGACTGGCGGACACACTCAGGGCGGCGCTGAAAATGGTCCCGAAGGCATCCTCTTCCGCGATCCCTCGAAAAAAGAATGGGCCAACTACCGCTATAACGGTGGAGATCCCAAGAACGTTATGGATCTCGGCGACACCGAGAAATTCTTCAACCCCGGCAACCCCGAAGTTCAGGAATATCTCTGCGGTCTGCTTGCCGACCTTGCAAAATACAACATCGACGGCATCGTTCTCGACCGTGGCCGCTACAACGACCTCTACTCTGACTTCTCGCCGCTGAGCCGTCAGCAGTTCGAGGAATACATCGGCGTTAAACTCTCGAAATTCCCCGGCGACATCCTTCCCCAGGGTTCGACCAACACAACACTCGGTTCAAAATACGGTCAATACACCACCAAGTGGCTTGAATTCCGTGCAAAGACAATCCATGACTTCATGGCTAAAGCACGCGAAGCTGTCAAAGCTGTCAATCCCGACATCAAATTCGGTGTATACGTCGGCGGATGGTACCGTTCGTACTACAACACCGGTGTCAACTGGGCTTCAAAGACTTTCGACGCATCAAAGACCAACCAATGGGCATCGTCACGCTTCAAGAACTACGGCTACGCCGACCTTATGGACCACATGCTGATCGGCGCTTACGCTAACCCCAAAGGCGTTTACGGCACAGACGAATGGTCAATGCAAGGTTTCTGTAGCCAGGCTATGCAAAAGATCAAAGGCGACTGTCCCCTCGTGGTCGGCGGTCCCGACGTTGACTGGCGCTGGGTAGGCAACGCTCCTGAATATACTCAGGACGAGATCCTCGATGCCATCAAGAACTCGGTTGGCGCTTGTATCAATGCTTGCGACGGATACTTCCTCTTCGACATGATCCACCTCAAGATGGATCCCGAAAAGTGGGATGCTGTCAAGGAAGGCAACGACGCCTACGTTGCTGACTGGAACGACAAGTACGGAGAAAAGACCGAAGAAACTCCTGCCGAATAATATCCAACATATGCAAAAGAGGATGTGTCAGACGGCACATCCTCTTTTATTAAAATCCTATCCACCTATAAACCTTAACCATTTTTGGCCGTCTAAATAATCAACTATGCTTAAATTTAAATCTTTAATATCGACAGCTATCTTTGCCTCGATTTCATTTAACGCTTTAGCCTGGGGCATGTCAGAAACCGTATCCGGAGTAGTCACTTGCGGGAAAAAGCCTCTTGCCAACGTTGTTGTTTCCGACGGCTATAACTGCACTGCCACCGACGATCAGGGACGCTATACTTTACAGAAAAACGACCGCGCCACCAACATCACAGTGTCGACTCCCGCAGGCTACCTCCCCGGCGTCGACCAATACAACCGACCGACATTCTTCATCCCCGTTGAAGACGGACGCACAGACTACAGCTTCAATCTCATAAAAAACAAAAAAAACGACAAGAAACACGTGTTCATGACCCAAGCCGACATACAGGTGGTCAATGAAGACGAACTCGGACTGTTTGACGAGCAGGTTGCCGACGCCCGCGAACACTTCAAGCAATTCAACAAACAAGACGTTTTCGGCATCGACTGCGGCGACGTTGTCGGCGATCATCCCGAACTCTATGAGTCGAGTCTTCGCCACCGCTCAGGCTTCGGATTCCCGATCTACATAATCAACGGCAACCACGACATGCAATACTACGGTCCGACCCACGAGACATCGAAAGCCCGCTTCGAGAAAGCCATCGGGCCGACAAACTACTCGTTCAACCGAGGAGATGTCCACTACGTTGCAATCGACAACGTATTCTACATCGGTCGCGACTACTTCTACATGGGCTACGTCGACGAACAGACTTTCGACTGGCTGCGTCAAGACCTCTCTTACGTTCCCGAAGGCTCTACTGTCGTGATGTTCATGCACATTCCCTTGTCCACAACCGCCGAAGCCCAACCGTTCCGTTACGACAGCTCATCTATTTCAAAACAGACTGTCAATGCCCGTCATCTCCTCGAACTCATGAAACCCTACAACACCCACTTCATAACAGGCCACATGCACACCTCGCGCAACGTCGAATTCAGCGACAACGCCTACGAGCACAACACTCCCGGATCGTGCGGCATGTGGTGGGACATCGACATGTGTGCCGACGGAACACCCCAAGGCTACGGAGTCTACACCGTTGACGGACCCGACGTGAAATGGTATTTCAAAAGCAAAGGCCACGACCGCGACTACCAGATGCGCATCTACGCCCCCGGGGCATCTAAAGAGCATCCGACCGATCTGATCGCCAACATTTGGAACGCCGACCCGAAATGGAAAATCGAATGGCTCGAAGACGGCGTCGTGATGGGCGAGATGACTCAGTTCGACGGCAAAGATCCGCTCGCTGTCGAACGCACTGCCGATAAATCAAATCTGCGCTACTCATGGATCGGCCCGCATGTGACCTCGCACATCTACCGTGCCACCCCCGTCAACCCGCAGGCAAAACTATCGGTCCGTGCCACCGACCGCTTCGGCAACGTTTACACCCAAGATCTCTAATCCTAAAAATCAAATCCGATAACAATGAAAAATCTAAGAGCTGAATCTCTCGATGCCCTGAGAGGATTTGCCATCTTCATGATGGTACTGTCAGGCTCGATCCTGACATGGGTCCTTCCGGCTTGGATGGCCCACGCACAATGTCCCCCTCCGTCCGGAGCATTTGACCCTTCGGTCTACGGCATAACATGGGTCGATCTCGTCTTCCCGTTCTTCCTATTCTCAATGGGCGCAGCCTACCCCTTCGCGATTGGCTCCCGACTCAAACGCGGCGTTGCAAAAGGCAAACTCATCATCGACGCCCTGTGGCGCTTCGTCAAACTGACCTACTTCGCGCTGTTTCTCTACCACATCAACCCATGGGCGCTCTCTGCCGGACAACCGCAGACCGCAGCCGACTGGCTCATAACCCTTGCCGGATTTGTTCTCCTCTTCGCCATCTACCTGCGCATACCCTACCAGCTCAACCCCTGGGTGCGACGCGCGATCCACTGGTTCGGAGTCGCCGTATCAGCTGCAATAATGTACTGGGTCGACACCCGCAACGGCGGTGAAGTCGATCTTTTCAAGAGCAACATCATCATCCTCGTTCTCGCCAACATGGCAGCGTTCGGCACCATCATCTACATCCTCACCATCAATCGTCCCTGGGCAAGAGTGGCAGTTCTTCCCTTCCTCATGGGCATAATCCTCTGCAAAAACCTCGACTCGACATGGCAGCAGGACGTGTTCAACTGGTCGCCGTTCCCATGGCTCTACAGATTCGACTTCCTGAAATACCTCTTCATCATCATCCCCGGAACATTTGCCGGAGAATACCTCCGCTCCTGGATCAGCAGCCGGGCATCGGAAACCACTCCCGCACCCCTCTCTTACAACTGGGCGACAGCTCTCGTCTGCATCCTTTCGGCCGTCCTCATCGGCCTCAACGTGTGGATGCTCTTCGACCGCATCCTGCTCGCCAACTTCTTTGTCAGCCTCGCTATCGTGCTCGCAATCCGCGTGCTGATACCCTTTATGCCCTCAGCTTCTGAATTCCTCGGCAAACTTGTCACTCTCGGAGGCTACCTTCTCATGCTCGGACTCGTGTTCGAAGCTTTCGACGGAGGCGTGCGCAAAGACCCCTCGACTTTCAACTACTACTTCATCACATCGGGTCTCGCATGCTACTGTCTCACTGCGTTCGTTATCCTTTGCGACATCTACCGAGCTCGCTTCATCACCGCCCCATTCTCTCTATCAGGCAAAAACCCGATGATCGCCTACGTTGCCGCACAGCTGTTCACGATGCCGGTACTCAACCTCTGCCATATCGGCGACGCTTATACCCTCGGCTTCTTCGAGCAATCACCGTTCCTCGGATTTATCCACGGATTCATCATCACTTCGCTTTCCATCCTGATCGCCGCAATGTTCTCTCGCATCAAATGGTTCTGGCGTACATAATTTATTAAAGAACAACTTCAATGAAACAGACAATAACAGCCTTGCTCGTCGCAGCAGCTACCGCTCTATCTGCCACATCTGTAACCTGGCATCCGACCGACAACCTACCCCTCCTCGGCAAAGCAGTCGACGATTCATCGACAAGCAACCGATATCAGCGCATCCCCGACTCTCTGCTCCACACTGTCCGCGGCGGCGCACTCGCAGGCCTCGGTCGCAACTCTGCAGGCATGGCCCTACGCTTTGCCGCCAAAACAGGACGCGTCGACGTCAAGTGGCACTCTCCATTCAAGACACTGATGAACCATCAGACACCCACCGGATCGCGCGGCCTCGACCTCTACACACTCATGCCCGACGGTACATGGACCTTCGTCAACTCGGCACGTCCGAATGTCAACAGCCACAACTCCGAGGCCAACGTCATTTCCAACATGGATCCGGTCATGAGAGAGTATCTGCTCTATCTACCTCTTTACGACGGCGTCGACAGCCTTTTCATCGGTCTTGACGACGGTGCAGAACTGCTCCAGCCTTCGATCGACCTCCCCGCAGCAGGCAAACCCGTCATAATGTATGGCACAAGCATCCTCCAAGGCGGTTGCGCCAACCGCGCAGGCATGGCCCACACCAATATCCTCGCACGCCGGCTCAACCGCGAAGTGATCAACCTCGGTTTCAGCGGCAACGGCCAGCTCGACCTCGAGATCGCACGCGTCATTGCCGCCGTACCTGATCCGGGGCTTATCGTTCTCGACTTCGTTCCCAACGTCAACGAAGAGCAGATCGACACCCTCATGATACCATTCTTTGAAATTATCCGCTCGGCCCACCCCGACGTGCCCTTCCTGTTCATCGAGGATCCCAACTTCCCTCACAAAAGATTTGACAAGGCAGCCCGCCATCAGGTCGACCACCGCAATGGCATGATGAAAGAGCGATACGAAAAACTCGCCGCCAAATACGGCAACCTCCACTATCTCCCAGCCGATCATCTGATAGGCACCGACAATGAAGCGACCGTCGACGGCATCCACTTCACCGACCTGGGCTTCATGCGCTTTGCCGACCTGCTCGAACCGATCATCCGTCGCATCGCATTGCCAGTCTCTCCCCGACAGTGACAGAGGTCCACATTCTTGACCAACCATTTAATCACATTCCATTACAATGAAGAAAATACTGCTATCATTCATCATCGGAGCTGCTGCATCCGTGGCAGCAGCGCAACCCATGACATGGCATCCAGTCGACCAAATGCCTCTGCTTGGAAAAGCAGTCGACGACTCCTCGACTGCAATCCGCTACCAACGCATCCCCGACTCTCTCGAGACCAAAGTAAAACGCCCCGACCTCATGTGGCTCGGACGCCATTCTGCCGGCATGGCTCTTCGTTTCGCCTCAAACAGCCCATTTATATCTGTCAAATGGCATAACCGTGAAAAAGGGCTCATGAACCATCAGACCCCGACCGGCACACGTGGTCTCGACCTCTACACCCTGCTCCCCGACGGATCGTGGACATTTGTCAACACAGCCCGTCCGGATGTCAACAACCACAACACCGCCGCCCGCGTCATTTCAAACATGGATCCCGAAATGCGTGAATACATGCTCTATCTGCCGCTCTACGACGGCATCGACAGCATATTCATCGGCACATCGCCCGAAGCCATCTTCACTCAGCCGTCTGTCAACCTGCCGGAACGCAAGAAACCGATCGTCATGTATGGCACAAGCATCCTTCAGGGTGGCTGCGCCAATCGACCGGGCATGGCCCACAGCAACATAATCACTCGTCGTCTCAACCGCGAAGTGATCAACCTCGGTTTCAGCGGCAACGGCCAGCTCGACCTCGAGATTGCAGACATCATCGCAGCAATTCCCGATCCGGGTCTCGTGGTGCTCGACTGCGTGCCTAATGTCAATGTTGAGCAGATCGACACACTCCTTGTTCCCTTCTACAACATCATCCGCGCCGCCCACCCGACTGTGCCCATCCTCTTTGTCGAAGATCCTCTCTTCCCCCACATCCGTTTCGACAAAGAAGCCTACAATCAGGTGACAACGTTGAACGCACTGTGGAAAAAACACTACGACCAACTTGCCGCCAAAGATCCCAACCTCCACTATCTGCCGGCAGACCACATTATGGGACTCGACTACGAAGCAACGGTCGATGGCCTTCATTTCACTGATCTCGGTTTCCTCAGATATGCCAATCTGCTCGAACCGATACTCAGGCGCATCACTCTGCCTGCAGACTGACAATAGCTTCATCTTGAAATAATAGACAAGCGCGGATTTCATCAACCTGAAATCCGCGCTTGCTATTATATCACAGGGCTTACACCCTTTTGCTCATTGCGATCAGAAATAATAATCCATCGGCTTGCCGTAGACGAGCATCGCACTGCCGACCTCCTGTGCACGATGCACACCGAGTGAATTGGCAATTATCGCCAGAGAAAAGCGCAACGATGATGTCGGGCCATTGGCTGTGACGATGTTGTCAAGCGCAACGACACGCTCATCCTTGAATATCGCCCCTGCCTCGCGCAACGCTCCGTCTGTGCCGGGATAGCCGGTAGCTTCCTTGCCTTCCAGCAATCCGAGAGGAGCGAGCACCATTGCCGGCGACGCACAGATCGCCGCGATCTTTCCGACTGCCGCGTGACGACGCAACAGATCATTGAGCGGTTCAAACGCATGGAGATTTTCCGCGCCTGGCAGCCCTCCGGGCATAATCAGCCATTCGGCATTGCTGAAGTCCGCGTCCCCGAACGTCAGATCGGCCTCGACCGTTATACCGTGGGCGCCTGTAACTTTACGGCTGTCGGTTATTGACACTGTTTTTACATCCATGCCCGCGCGGCGGAGCACATCTACGGGTGTGATAGCCTCAATTTCCTCGAAACCTTCGGCCAAAAAGATAAACGATCGCTGCATACTAATGATTTTTGCAGATTAAACAATAATGATGAGCCATAGTTCAAATCAAAAACATTATTTTTGCAAACAAAAAGTCATGATAAAAACATCAATAGCTCTGCCGCTAATTTACGCTTTACTTTTAACATTTGCAAGTTGCGGCGAAAAAAACTACCAGAATTCGGGTGCAGTGTGGGGCACCACCTACCATATAACCTACGCCGCCCCTTATGATCTTGGAGATTCAATCATCGCGGTCATGGCCGACATCGAGAACGAACTATCGATGTTTTCACCATCGTCGACCGTGTCGCGCATCAACCGTAACGAAGGAGATGTCTCCGTCGGCAACGCCTTCGCCGATGTATTCAATCTGTCCCGCGACATAAGCCGGATAACATCAGGTGCATTCGACCCGACAGTCGGTCCGCTCACAAATATCTGGGGCTTCGGCACAGCGTCTATAGATCCCTCATCAACTCCGACGCAACAAGCGATCGACAGCGTTCTGACATCTGTCGGTATAATCGATTGCCATATCGACGGGTCACGCATAATAAAGAAAACGCCCGACACACAATTTGACTTCTCGTCCATAGCCAAAGGCTACGGAGTCGACGCGGTAGCTGCAATGCTGGCGCGCAACGGCTGCCGAGACTACCTTGTTGAAATCGGTGGAGAGATTGTCGCCCACGGTGTAAATCCAAGAGGCAAACAATGGCAGATCCAGATAGATGCACCGACATCTGACGCCGAAACCCATGAAGCAATGATCATAATTCCGATAAGCAACGCAGCCGTCGCCACATCGGGCAACTACCGCAACTACCGCATCGCCGACGGCAAACGGATAGGCCACACCCTCGACCCGCGCACAGGTCGCCCGGCAGAATCCGCCACACTCAGCGCAACCATCGTCGCCCCCGATTGTGCGACAGCCGACGCATTGGCCACGGCATGCATGGTCATGGACGCTGAAAATGCAATTAAAATTATAGAACAGATGCCCGACACCGAGGCCCTACTTGCTGTGGCATCGTCCGACTCTATCGCCCTGATCCGATCATCCCGGTTCCCAAAAGGACGATAAACGACCTATATAAAAAAAGAGCGGTTGTCTCACGACAACCGAACATCTTAACCTTAAATCTAATACCATGAAAAACACAGTGCAAATATAGTAACTATAATTTTAGAACACAAGAAATCGAGTTTAGTTTAGTGACTTTTTTCTAAATTAACGTTCTTTAACCCTAATAGTCGGCCTTTTTTCCTAATTTCGTAAAGAAAAAAAACAGACCAATCATTGCCGGTTCAATTGAGCCGCGAGAATCATCATAAACGCAACAACAACAATGAGAATCAAGATTTTAGTAATCGATGACGAAGAAGCGCTATGCGAAATCCTGAAATTCAACCTCGAAAAAGAAGGTTATGAAGTCGATTGTGCTTACAGCGCGGAAGAAGCTCTTGAAATGGATCTTGCAACTTATTCGCTGTTCCTCGTCGACATCATGATGGGACGCCTGAGCGGATTCGATTTTGCTAAACAAGTCAGAAACATCACCGCAACCGAAAACACGCCGATCATTTTCTGCTCGGCTATGACTGATGAGGATGACAAGGTTCTCGGACTGAACATCGGTGCTGACGACTATGTCACAAAACCGTTCGTCATCGGAGAAGTCCTTGCCCGCGTCCGTGCAGTGCTTCGCCGATCGACAGCTACGAAACAAGTGGCTTACAACATCTCACAAAGCATCTACGAACCCGACATAACATTCAAGACTCTCCGCATCGACAGAAACGAAAAGATCTGTTATCTCGGCGGAGAAGAAGTACAACTCACGCGCACCGAATTCGACATACTTCTCTTCTTCCTCACCCATCGCAACAGGATCTACTCACGCGAAGAGATAATCGAACAAGTATGGGGTGCAGACGTCGTTGTCACAAACCGCACAATCGACACAAACATCACACGCCTCCGCAAAAAACTCGGTGACTACGGCAACTATATTGTAACACGTCAGGGGTTTGGATATGGCTTCAAAGAGACGTATTAGTTATCAGTGGCAGCTGTTCATACCGCTGATCACCACGCTGTGGATACTTATCTTCGGCATGGCGTTCTGGCAGACCTACAACGAGAGGGAATACCGCATGGCCAATCTCGAAGGGCAGCTGAAACTCATCAACGACCGCATCATTTCATACTACGAAAACGAAAAAGACCCGATCGAGTTTTTTCGCTTTCTAAGCAAATACTACGTCGACAACCCTCTCTACGACAAGATCCGCATATCTGTCTACAAAAACGACACGCTGATCTATAATGTCGCTGAAGTCATCACTCTTTCTGAAGAAGAAAGACGCAATGTCAAAGGCATCACCAACAACATTCACAAGAAAAATGCCTCGACTGCCGCTCCCGAAGACAGCCACACTCAGGAATTGCGCGAGAACAACTTCTTCTACCGCTCAGACGTAAGCGACGACGGACGACTCAGAGCATCGACAGTCCTGCCTTTCGACGCCGACATCATCGAAGCAAGTCTGCCCCAGGAGAGTATATGGATAATCGTATTCATAATTGGCATTGTACTGACTGTTGTATCCTACTTCTCAACTCGCTATTTCGGACGAAACATCAAAATTTTACGAACGTTTGCCGAAAGAGCTGCAACAGACCCGAACTTCATGCCGAGCATGGATTACCCCCACGACGAACTCGGCGATATATCGAGGCAGATAATCTACATGTACAACGAGCGCTCAAAAGCCGTGCTCAAGCTCAAACGCGAGCACAACGTCACAATGCACGCCCTCGAAGAAAAAAGCCGGCTGAAACGCCAGCTGACCAACAACATCAACCATGAGCTAAAGACCCCGATCGGTGTCATAAAAGGCTATCTCGACACAATCGTATCCACTCCCGACATGGACGATGTATCGAAAAATCACTTCATACGCAAAGCCCTCGAACACGCCAACCGACTCACCAGCCTCATGAACGATGTCTCGGCAATTACCCGACTGGAAGAAGGCGGAGCGTTGATCAACACCGAAGAGCTCGATTACCACGATATCGTCTATTCCGTCATGTCTGATCTATCTGAAACCGATGTACTCGGATCGATGGAATTTGTCTACGATATTCCGACCGACTGCATGGTCGAGGGCAACAACTCCCTGCTCAGCGGCATGCTCATGAACCTTGCAAAAAATGCCGCCGCTTACTCCAAAGGCACCGAGTGCGGAGTAAAACTCGTCGGTGAGGACGACAAATTCTACCGCTTCATATTCTTTGACAACGGTGTCGGAGTAGGAGAAGAACATCTTCCCCACCTGTTCGAACGCTTTTATCGCATAGATTCAGGCCGCTCACGCAAAACCGGCGGCACTGGTCTCGGCTTACCGATCGTTCAGAACACTGTTCTCGCCCATGGCGGCACAATAGAGATCCGCAACAACCCCAACGGTGGCCTTGAATTCGTCTACACCCTCCCGAAAGCTAACCAAAAGTAGCTGATTAAGGTGCTGTTTCTCGACAATATTGCAGCAGATCTCATTATGTCACACTATTGTGCATTAATTGTAACACATTTGTCATAAACGTGATATAACTTTGCAAAGGAAATCAAACAGATAAAACATATACTTATCTGATCCAATAAAAAACTAATTCAGCAAAATAGTAATTAAAGCAAAGTATACAAGCAACATTCACAAACACGAAAACGTTAAACGAAATTGGGTAATGGGCGTCGCGATTGACGCCCATTACTTTTTTTTGCATTATAGTCAAGATTGATTATCTTTGCACTATACAACATTAACCAACAACATTGCTGAATAATATCAAAGCAAAATCATGAACAAAGAAATAGATTGGAGCACTCTTCCATTCGGTTATATGCGTACAGATTACAACGTGCGCTGTGAGTTCCGCGACGGCAAATGGGGAGAGATCGAAGTGTCGACAGATGAAAACATCAGTCTGCACATGGCCGCAACTACCCTTCACTACGGACAGGAAATATTCGAAGGCCTCAAAGCATTCAGAGGAGCCGACGGAAAAATAAGGATCTTCCGACTCAAAGACAATGCCCGCCGCATGCGCGAATCTGCCGAAGGACTGCTCATGGAGCCTATCCCCGAAGACTTGTTCTGCGAAATGTGTAAAAAAGTCGTAAAGCTCAACGAACGTTTTGTTCCGCCATATGGCAGCGGTGCATCTCTCTACATACGTCCTCTTGAAATCGGTCTCACACCCCGCGTCGGAGTCAAACCGGCTACCGAATTCCTATTCCTGATACTGGTAACCCCCGTTGGTCCGTACTTCAAGACCGGATTTGGCTGCACCAACATCTGCATCATGCGTGAATACGACCGCGTTGCTCCCAAAGGCACCGGCCGTTGGAAAGTCGGAGGTAACTACGCCGCCTCACTTCAAGCCGGCGAACACGCTCATGAACTCGGCTACTCAGCAGTGCTCTACCTCGACCCGAAAGAGAAAAAATATCTCGACGAATGTGGTCCTGCTAACTTCTTTGCCATCAAAGACGGCAAATACATCACTCCGGCCTCTGACTCAATATTGCCGTCAGTGACCAACAAAAGCCTTATGCAGCTGGCCGAAGACATGGGCATCGCCGTCGAACGCCGTCACATCACTGTCGACGAGCTCGAAGGCTGCAGTGAAGCTGCTGCCTGCGGCACTGCAGCCGTAGCATCGCCGATCGGCGAGATCGACGACCTCGACACCGGCAAAAAGTATATCATCGCCAAGGACGGCAAACCCGGACCTGTGACAACAGCCCTCTACAACCGCCTCAACGCGATCAGACTCGGCGAAGAACCCGATGTTCACCAATGGAACACAATCGTAGAATAATGACAGCCGACGCACAACGCATCATCGATAAATACTATCCCGGAGGCTCTGCTCTCCGGGATATTTATATCCGCCACTGCCGCAGCGTCGCCGAACTGGCTCTGCGCATAAACACCGAACGCCATCTCGGCCTGGATCCGGAAACCGTAGAGACCGCCGCCATGCTCCATGATATAGGCATCTTCAAAACCGACGCCGACGGCATCCAATGCTTCGGATCAGAACCATACATAAGACACGGCATAATCGGAGCGGAACTACTGCGAGACGAAGGCATCCCCGAAGAAATTGCCCGCGTTGCCGAACGCCACACGGGAGCCGGCATAACCGCCGACGACATCATTGAAATGGGACTGCCGCTTCCCCGCCGGGATTACATGCCCGAGACTCTGCTCGAACGATTGATCTGCTACGCCGACAAATTCTATTCGAAAACTCGGCTCGACTCGGCAAAACCACTCGAAACGGTCAGAAAATCGATGCTGAAACACTCGGCTGCCACCCTCGCCCGCTTCGACAAACTACACGAAGAGCTTGCCATCTGAGCAAGCTCTTCTATTTTTTTCACAAAGAAATTATAGCCATCACATCTCAAGCTTGGAAAGGATCCCGGCTATACGCTGCGAAGCTTTGCCATCGCCATAAGGATTTGAACGGCTGCTGCGCTCGGCGTAATAGCCTTGATCGTCGAGCAAGCGCGAAACACCATCGACGATACGCTTTCTATCAGTACCGACAAGTTCAACAGTGCCGGCCTCAAGAGCCTCCGGACGTTCGGTTGTATCGCGCATCACCATCACAGGCTTGCCCAGCGACGGAGCCTCCTCCTGTATGCCTCCACTGTCAGTCAGAATGATGTGGCTTTTCATCATCAGGAACACGAAAGGAAGATAGTCGACCGGTTCGATAAAAAACATGTTGCCGAGTTTCTTCCCTCCGAAAGTTTCAGCGATCGGGCCTCTGACATTCGGATTAAGATGCATCGGATACACAAAGTCGACATCGCCCATATACCTTTCCGACAGCTCGGCAAGAGCCTGACAAATATTTTTGAAACCGGTGCCGAAATTCTCGCGCCGGTGACCTGTCACCAACACAAGTCTGCGGCCCGAATCCAATCTTGATATGTCGTAGCCGAGCGACTTCAGCCGGCCGGCAAGATCTGCCTGAAGTGATGTTGAGCCATCAATTTCCGCTCTCACCTGCATCAGCGCATCGATCACCGTGTTTCCAGTCACATGGATCGAACGTTCGTCGACAGCCTCTGCCAGAAGATTGGCTTTGGCTGTGGCCGTCGGAGAGAAATGTACGTTGGCCAACCGACCTGTCAGCCTGCGGTTCATCTCTTCAGGCCATGGCGAATAAATGTCGCCAGTGCGCAGGCCCGCCTCGACATGCCCGACCTTAATCCTCGCATAGAACGCCGCGAGAGCGGCTGCTGTCGAGGTCGACGTGTCGCCGTGGACAAGCACTATATCAGGCTGCGCTTCCTTCAGAACATCACGCATACCCTCAAGAACTCTCGACGTAACGTCATAGAGATCCTGACCCTGCTTCATAATGTTAAGGTCATAATCCGGCTTGATGCCAAACACCTCGAGCACACTGTCGAGCATCTGGCGATGCTGGCCCGTCACGGTCACGATGACCTCAAATTTATCATCGGCTGCCTTGAGAGCTCCGACCACAGGCGCCATTTTTATCGCCTCGGGACGGGTGCCGAACACAAGCATCACCTTCTTTTTTTCCATAATCAGAATTTTTTACGTAACAGCCACCAGGCAAATTTAACCCTGATCCAATCGCGCTTGATGCGTGACGGTTGATGTATCAGTCTATAGACAAACTCAGCGTTATGATCGATCCACCATTTTGGAGCACGCTGAGCGCGACCCGTGTAGACATCAAAACTTCCACCGAGGCCCTGATACACCGCTTTGTGGCGGGCAAGCATTTCGGCCATCAGATACTCCTGCTTAGGCGACCCCATCGCAACAAACACAAAGTCGGGCTTCTTGGCCACGACATCGTCGATCAACGCACTGCGGTCGGCATCGGTCTTGAGATAGCCGTCGCGTGAACCGACAATGTTTATGCCCGGGAAATCAATTCTGAGCTGCTTGATCGTATCGGCATAGACATCGGGTCGGCCGCCGATGAAATAAAAGGATGAATCTTTGTAGCGGCGAGCGATTATGTCGAGCCACAACTCGCAGCCTGCTATCTTGCAAGCCTGCGAAGCGCCCTTCTGGTGACAAGCCAACACTACGCCCGAGCCATCGCAGTAACCGATATTATCATTGATCAGATCGGCCAAACGCTGCGTGGCCTTGGCCATCTTCTCTGCATTTACCGCAATCAGTATGCCTTTACGTCGGGTTGCAAAATCGACCAGGTCGGCGGACGAGGGTGCCGGATAGACTTTTATCCCTCTAAGATCTACAGCTTCCACAAAGATTAAGCTTGGAAAACACCACAGAAATCGAATATCGTCTTGCCCTCACACTCTGCCGACAATGTCTTGAACGGCTTGTGAGCTGTCAGGAACACAACTATATCAGCCTGATCATAAGCATCGTTCACCGCGCTCAGATCAAACTTAGGATGGCTCTGAATATTAGGCTCGACGACCCGGAATTCAGCTCCTGTTCCGGCAGCCATGACCGCTTCTGCGATATGCATCGCGGGACTCTCGCGCAGATCGTCGATGTCAGGTTTGAATGCCAGACCCATCAACGCCACGACCGGTTTGCGGCCATTGGCGAGTTCAAAACGGAGAATTGAATTGATCACCTTCTCGGTGCACCACTCGCTTTTGTAATTGTTGATCGAACGGGCCTGTGCGATTATGCGGGCCTGTTCGGGATATGCCGAAACAATGAAATATGGGTCAACCGCAATGCAGTGTCCCCCGACTCCGGCACCCGGACGAAGAATGTTGACACGCGGGTGACGGTTGGCCAGCTTGATAAGCTCCCACACGTTTATTCCGGCTTTGTCGCAGATAAGCGACAGTTCGTTGGCAAATGCGATCTGAACGTCGCGCGACGAATTCTCTGTCAGCTTGCACATTTCGGCTGTACGCGAATTTGTTGCAAACAATTCTCCGTTGACAAAACGGCCGTAGAACGAGCGCGCATGCTCTGTCGACTCTTCATCGATACCACCTATCACACGGTCGTTATGCACCAGTTCATAGATGATATTGCCGGGAAGCACTCTCTCCGGACAATACGCTATGTGGATCTGACCTTGCAGCTCCGGACGCTGAGCGAAGATAATCTTCGACATATCTTCAGTCGTTCCGACGGGCGATGTCGACTCGATCACGAAAAGGTCGCCGGGCTTCAGAAACGGAATCACCGACCTTGTGGCAGCCTCGACATACGACACATCGGGTTCGTGGTCACCCTTGAAGGGAGTAGGAACAACGATGAAAAAGGCATCGGCTGTTTCAGGGGTTGATGTAGCCCGGAGTTTGCCTGCGTCGACAACTTTTTTCAACAATTTGTCAAGACCGGGTTCGACTATATGGAGTTCTGCTTTATTTACTTTCTCTACGACCTTGGGATTTACATCGACACCGACAACGTCGACTCCGCTGTCCGCAGCAATGATAGCTGTAGGCAATCCGATGTAGCCAAGACCAATGAAACATGCTTTCATATGATATTATCAATGATTGTTACCGCCGGGTAGGCGACTTTTTTTCAATAAAATTCACACAAATATAATTAAAATTTGTGGTATCGCAAAACTAATTGTCCGATGGCTCTCCGATAGTTTTTTCAAGAATAGTGGCCAAGGCTGAAAACATGAACGCGTTGCTCCATCTCATATAACTGATTTTCGACGACACACCCTGCTTCAATTGGTAGTAAAAATATCCTCTTGGGTCCCACATGTTACGCATCGACCAATCGAACACGCTTGTAATCAACTTGTTGTACTGCGACTCAACATTCAGCACCGACAGGGTGACAAACAGCTGCCCGACACAATGAATGTCGATCGGGTATTGATTGTCGTGATAATATTTCGGGGCTCCATCGGCCATGAAAAATTTATCAACATAATATTTCATTCCCCTTTCGACACACTCGCCATAGCGGCGGTCGTCGGTGAAACGCTGATACTCGGCCAATGCCATCAGGTTATAGCCCGTGTGAAACGAATCTATCCAAGCCGTCACCGGTTTCACGCCATAAGTCCACGATCCGTCAGCTTTCTGCGCCGAGCAACATGCTTCGACCGACTGCGTGGCCAGGTCGAAAGCATCTTTATCGCCGGTGTAGCTGTAGCACCGCGCAAGCAAAGCACTGCCAAGCAGCGAAGCATTGAATATCGTATCGTTGCCAGGCATTTTTGAATATGAAATTATCACCCCGCTGCCATAAGGTGTGCGGCGCAGGTCTTTCTTGACAAATTCGGCCGACGACAAGGCCACACTGCGATACCGCTCATCGCCAACGACCTCGTAGGCATCGAGCAAAGCTCCGGCACAGAAATATGTGGCCACGACCGTCGGCTCATAGGCCGGAAACAGAAACTCACGGCGGCACTGCCATGGGAAATTATAGCCCCATGCCGCTCCGCTGAACCCGGGCGAAACATTGTCGACAAGCCAATCGGCAAGACTGCGTATGCGCGACTCTATTTCAGCTTTTCCACCAAAACGGTCTGCAAAAGCATCGCTCGTCGCCGCCGCGCGCCACAACGCACAATAACCTCTGAGAAACAACCCGATGCCCTTGGCATTGCGCTCCTTGGGTATCATCATCGGCTTCCGCAAGTTGAAAGGATTGCGTTTGAACAGTTGAATCCAGATCAAGCGCATTATCGCCGACCGTCCGACCAATGGCAACGCCTTGAACAGCCTCGAGTTCAATCCGTCATAAGGATCCCAGCCGGCAAAATCTTCAGCCTCACAATAGCTCTTAAGCGATAACAGTGTGTCGATCATACTTATTGAATAACCGTTGAAATCAGTTGTACAAATTTTCCATTTGGTTGATATATTAATTTATCAACATACCTTATTTCGACATTTTCATCACCACACATTGCATTTCCTAAATGCCGTTTTATGAATTCATGATCGGCCTCCGTGTATTTATCGTCTTTAACTATCAGCGCTGTCAAAAAACCGATTTCATATTGTATATACTGCAATCCTTTTATATGCTCGTTGAAAGCAGAATGCAAATTTAGAGCCGTGGTGGAAATTGGATCGCAATTTTTCCTGTAAATCATAGACTTGTTCCATCGCCCTAAAATATCCTTCAACCAACGGCCTTCACCCGGTCCATCACAATAAGATGACATGTCACCGGTGCGATATCTTATCAAAGGGAAAAACCTGTTCAAAAATGTCGTGCCAACAATTTCTCCGCTAACATCTTTGTTTGTCACCACATTATCATTTTCATCAATCAACTCCATATAGCCATGGTCTTCTTCTATCTTATAGAGGTATCGACCGGGAACAGTACATGCCTGGCACAGTTTTTCACTGTGAGCATACGAAATCAGGATATCGATGTGCAACACATCATTTATAAACTCGCGTTGGTAGTCAGCTACCGCTTCAGACGTAAGCGCACATGTCTTTATAAAAGAAATATCAAGATTGTGACTATGGCAGAATTTAAGAAAATCATATGCAGCAGAAGGATAACAATACAGAAACCTGATTCGGCGCTTTTTCAATACTTGCCAGATCTGCAGATAATATTGCTCATCTTTGTTGAAACCATCAAAAATCACATGTTTCATCACTGGATTGACCATATAAATCCGTCCGCCAGGGAGTCTATGATTTCTTATCACTCCCATAACGTCATAGTTCCAACCAAACTCTTTCAGGCTCTTATGCCAAAAATACATAGAATGCACATACCGGTTTTTGGGGGACAAAAACTTCATTGGTTTTCCGCTTGTCCCTCCGGTTGTCTCAATGTAGCATTGCGAAGACTCCATATTATCAGCAACAAAATCATCCCAATTGGCCATAACAATGTCTTTGTCAATGAAACCTATCTTTTCCTCAAACTCTTCGCGCGACCTGATAACCAAGCCAGCATATCGCTTTCGGTAATACGGAACATTTTTTATTGCAAAATTGACCATTTCAATCAACTTGTCCTCGGCACTTTCTCTTTGAATGGTTTTACCATACTTCAAATACGAAAACCCATAGCACAACGGGCCGAAGAAATTGAGTTTCAACATGGCAGAAGTAAGCCAATTGGGCCACAAAGGGATCTGTGTTTTTATATAATCAGCCAGCGACATAAGACTACAGAGTGTTATAAATTGACAAAATATCAGGATAGAAATCTTGGTAAAAAATACAGTTTTCTACATTTTGGTCATTTGATTTATCGGACAATAAAGTCCTGACCGAAGCATACAAAGCATCCACACCGGAAGTGGCATTATATGTTATGGTGCCTGCAGGACGCGGCACTACATTTGAAGCTATGACAGGTCGGCCCAACGCCAAAGCTTCTCTGACAGACAACGAGTCTCCGTCAGTTTTAGTCGGTCTCACATATATGACTCCTTTTCGATTAAAAATCGGCAACAACGAAAATTGAGAGAACTTATATATCAACACGTCTCTGCACCCTGACAGGTCTTTCTCAATCTTTTTCAAGAATTTCATCTTATTTTCATCAAGATGCACATCATTGACGATTATCAACGCCGACAAAGTGAATCCGTCTCGCTGTAAACGCAAAATAGTTTCAGTCATATCCGCAAAACCATATAGGTCATAAAATTGAGAAGAAAGCACAATCGAACCATTGAAAAGGATCAGCGGCTTCTTGGCAGATACAGAGTTCTCTACAAACGACTGCACATCGGATGGCAATCGATATTGCAGTATCTCCTCCATCGTTGGCATGATAAATGCCGGGATTTCATGAGCGCGCGACTGCAACTTTTCAGGAAGTAGCTTACGGTTACCCGGCTGGACACAAATAAGTTTATCCCCTGAACTCAGCACAGCAGCGCACAGCGGTTTATTGATATAATTCGCCAAATCGCCGTGGATGGTGACAACCGTTTTTGTACGTCCGAACATCCATCGGGTCAGCCAAATATAGACTCTTCGCCAATAGCATGAGATGTGCAGATGCACGATATCATATTTCTTATTGAACAGAATATAGAATGGAATCCAAAACGTATTTATCAACTGCCACATCCCATGACACCAACCCGGGACTTTCATCTGAAGATTGTAGGTGTCGACCTCATATCCATCATCTATAAGCCTGTCACGCAAGCGCGAAGAACTGACACTGATACCTCCGACGGCAGGTAGCATCGGAGACACTATAAGTATTCGGTGGCGTTTGCTATTTGTGCTCATAAACTTTTATATACTTATCAACAGTCGTTGCGATTGAATAATTATCGACGATATGTCGATAAGCATCTTGAGCTACGGCGACACTACCTTCATAATTATTCAGAACTTCAATAATTTTATCGGCAAGATCTTCATGATCTAAGGGCATATGAGTGCATCCATAGCGGCCTTTGCCTATCACCTCATAAGGACCGCCGGTCATCGGCACCAACACCGGCACCCCTGCAGCTATGCCTTCGGCTATCACCAAACCAAAGCCCTCAAAACGAGCAGGGTGACACATCAGATCATAATCTTTCAGATGATTGTAGATATACTCCCGATCTCTCAAACCTAAGAAGTTGACCGCTTCTGTCAGTCCGAGATCTGCAACAAGTTGTGTAAGGTATCCCCGTGATTGTCCATCTCCGATAAGATCAAGCGTCACAAGAGTGAACCCTTTGGCTCTAACCTTAGCCAATGCTTTGACCAGCAAGTCCTGCCCCTTTTTATTATGATCAAGACGCGCAACCTGCACAATCTTAAATTTGTCAGATTGCCTATATGTCGTTTTTCGGCTTATTTGATCCAAATCAATACCGTTGGGAACAACCTTCACCGGCACTTTACTTCGCCTCTCTATATCGTTTTTAACCGCATCCGATATCGCCACGATACCACCTACAAGTCCGGAATACTTCATTGAAATGCCAATATCATGAACCGTATACCAAGTTTTTTTACGATTATAGAAAACAAGCCTCGGAAGTTTGAAAGAGTGTAGATGTACGGCGTCTGGCATAATTTTATAAATCACCAGATTCAATTTCATTATAAAAAACGGAGAGCGACTTGAAGGCTTTCTGTTCAACAGCACAAGATCAATGTTTGCCGGCAACTTTGACAATAACTCCCGGTCGTAATCATCATTGACGACAATCAGCGTGACATCGTGTTCAACACTTTGCCGACGCATTATATCGCAGAGCATTGTCTCAGCACCGCCGGTATTGAACGAGAATATGCAATGTACAATTTTCATAATTAGATTTTATTGAGGTTTCCGATTACGGTTGTCCAAAATGACCAAAGAGTAGGCCAAACTACAAATCAGTAATCCATCCGCAGTGTTCAACTGTGCAAATCCGCCAAGCCCAAACCAAAACAGTCCGAACAAAACCGTCAAATAGTAAAATGAATACGGCATTTTACGGATGAGCAAAAAAGTAGCAACAAAGAACAACACATGCACGATCAGGCCAATAAAGCCACAAGAAACATACACTTGAAGCGGCTCAACTTCAATACCTGTCGCCACTTCCTCAGCTTTCTCCTGATCATTGTAAAATGGATTGTCAATAATATACTTTGTATTGGTCGTTAACTGTGGATGAAGGAATCCAAGGCCTACAAGCTCTTTATTAAACTCGCTCACCAATTCTATCTTAGGTATCGCCTGTCCAAGACGTCCCGAGCCAAGTTCAGCGATATCTTCATCATCTTGTGCAACTTCGAGATTCATCACTTGCTGTACCGAAGAGTAAATACGCAACGCACTGTCTCCGTTTTCATTATCGGCCGGCAATATTGCGTCGAGGCCGTATACTGCCAACAATACGACAACCACGCCTACTCCATAACGCACAACTTTGCCCAAATTTGGCATAGACAACACATATTCCGCCAAAAAGCCTGAAATAACCGTAAAAGTTCGTGTCGCCCCAAGGGCCATAAAGAACAAGATAAATTGCCATCTACATAATCTATATAGACGGACGATTGGATATACTGCCAATACCGCAATAAAAAGTCCGGGAGGATATATTCGAGGAAACGTAGCGAAGCCATATAAAGTCGGATTATAGAACACAGATTCATCTCCTGTCCAACTGAAAGTGCAAGGCAATAATATGTGGCCATTGAACACAAAGGCGTCACAGACATAAAATACACATAAACAGATCACATAGGGCATTAACTTTTTGAAAAACACAAGTATATTGAATGTTCGTCCTGCAAATACAATCAGCGGTATCACAAAGTAGATAAAATAAAGATACCCTCGGATAGTCCTAATCTGCACCATCATACGTTCATCGCTGAAACTTGCGATAAAAAGCAATAGCACTGCATATCCAACAATCAGCCACAACACATTTTTGACGAGCTGATCCTTTCTGTATACCAGGGCGCCGATTACCGAGGCCACGAAGGCTAAGTCCCAGGTTTTGACAGGGAGAGTGCCTTCGCCTATCAAACCGTAACCACCGAAAAAGATCGTCAGCATTATGAGGAAATCATAACGATCGACGCGGAAACGGTTGATGAGTATGATCGGCACAAGTAGGTAACCCAACGGGAACTTCAGTCCCATCATCGCCATCGACAGCAGAAACAGCAACGGCCAGGTGTAATCAGCCCACTTCAAGTCGAGCAGCCGACGTTCGCCGGGTTGGTGATCTGTGATATTATGTTGGAGGCTATCTGTCATAGCTTATGCATTTTTTGTTTTTATTATCCGTCGGCGCACGTCCATATAAAACGTCGGACGCCGTAGCTCACAATAGATGATGAGAGCTACGATATATAGGGCCGATACAACTATCATTGCCACAAAGCGGTTGATTTCCGGTGCCCATGATATCGATCCTACGATGGTGATGACCATAACAAGCACCGGTATGATCAAAGGTCTGAAGCTTTCTTTCATATATTGACCGACGCTAATGCCTTCGAGGCGCATATACATCGGCACATACACAACCAGCATCACCAAGGCCGGAATGACCTGGGTGAAAGCGATCACCGTTGCGCTCGACTTATAGAACCCGGCAAGCATGGCGAGCTGCAGCACAACTTCGACAATCGTGAGATTGCGGATAGTCTTCGTACGGGAATGAGCCTTCAGGATGGTCTGATAGAACATCTTTACCGCCGTTGCAAGTCCATACCACAGCAGGATGTTGAAAATCGGTATGGCCGCATCCCATTTCGCCCCATATAGCGACTTGAACACATACTGCGAGACGCAGAAGAGAAAGCAGGTGATAACGGCGTTGACAAAAATAATCTGAGAGTGCATGTCGGCAGTGACGCGGCGTCGGTCTGAAACCCCATGAGTGGCTGAAAGCACAGCGAAGAAAGGCCAGTTCAAGATCGATTCGCTCAGATTGTAAGGGACTTCCTGCAGTTTATGGGCCTGATTGTAGGCGCCCGAAGCTGCGGCGTTGGAAAATTTTCCAAGTACCGCCATGTTGATGTTTCTGGCTATCTGGTAGCAGACATAGGCAAGCATCAGATGCACACCGTAGCCAAACATCTCCTTGAACGACGCGCGGTAGAACGCAATCCGCGGAAACCAACGCGAGACAAGCAGATAATAGACAAACATGAAGAACGACAGGAATATCTGCATCGACACCAACCCCCAGTAGCTGTAGCCACACAGCACAAGGATCACGGCAAGTATGAGCGAACTTGCTGTCGCCGACAATCTGACAATTGCCATCTTCTTAAAATTGAGCTCCTTGCGCATGCGTGTCTCTTGGATCAAGCACAACGATTGGAAGAAGAAACAGATGCCGATGGCGATCATGATGCCTTTCAGTTCAGGATAGCCATAGAATGCGGCGACAAATCCTGAAGTCGAGACAAATATCAGACAGAACAGAAGCCCCATCGCGCCGTTGAACACAAACACTGTCGAATAGTCGCGCGAAGTCGGATCGGCCTTGTTGATGAGGCCATCACTCATGCCGCAACCCGAAATGTTGGAAGCCAAAGCCGAAAAAATAGCCACCATGCCGAGAAGGCCGAAGTCCGACGGAGCAAGCATATTGGCAAGCCATAGATTGCCGCCAAAGGTCATGACCGAATTACAGATCCGATCGATCGCTGTCCACTTGTAAACTCCCTTCCCCATGCAAGTCAGCCGCAGGCTTACTTAGACTTTTGCTCTCCGTAACCGTAGCCGTAGCCGCGTTTTGTAGCCGTGCCATTGACTACGATCGACATCTTCTTCAGACGGTTGTCGTCGTAAAGGTCTTCGACGAAGCGCACATCTGAACGCGTGGTGTAGGCCGCGCGTACAACATATATTGTTGCATCGGCAAGTCGCGACAATGTGAATGTGTCGCTGACCATTCCGACCGGAGCCGAGTCGATGAAGATATAATCGTAGCGCTTGCGAAGTTCGTCCATAAGCTGATCGAGCTTCGGAGAGTTTAACAGTTCGGCGGGATTAGGCGGCACGGGACCTGACACAATAATATCCAGCGCGGGAGCATCGGGCGAACGTACAATCATCGATTCGATCGTGATATCGTCAGATGCGAGATATTGAGTCAGACCGAAACGTGCATTGAGGCCGAGATACTCGGACAAACGCGGTTTGCGCACATCCATGCCGATAAGAAGCACCTTCTTGTGGAGAAGCGCCATGTCGGCAGCAAGGTTGATCGACACGAACGATTTACCTTCGCCTGAACGTGTCGAGGTAAGCAACACGACCTTCTCGTCCTTGCCTCCAAGCATGAACGGCAGACGCGAACGCAACAGATTGAAGAGTTCAGTGGTCGATGAATGGTCGCCTGACACTGCCACCAGCGAGCGTCCGGCACGATCGTTGCAGATCTCGCCGAGCACAGGCACATCGACCATGTCTTCGACTTCGTCCTTGGTGTCGAACTTGGTTCTCAGGGCTTTGCGGATATAAAGCAATGCCGGAGGAATACACAGGCCGATCATCAGAGAGATCAGCAGCATCATCTTCTTGCTCAGACTGACAGGTTCGTTGAGCGCATATGCCTCATCGACTATAATGCCCTTGGGTGTGGCATTGGCAAGCATCATTGCTGTTTCTTCGCGACGCTGCAGCAAGAACAGATAGAGTTGCTGTTTGACCTCTTGCTGACGCTTTATATTCAGGAATTCACGCTCCTGCAAAGGCACTGAACTCAAGCGTCCCATCGCCTTGTTCAACTGAGAACGCAGGTCGTTGATGGTGACGTTGATGTTTTCATATGCCTTGGCCACAGAAGCGGCGATTGTCGTCCGGGTAGCTTCTATGCGTTTTTCGAGCAGCTGCAATGTTTTGTTATTAGGCTTGGCATTTGTCATCAGCGACATACGCTCGAGAAGCAAACTGTTGTATGTCTTGATGCCGTCCTGCACACCTGCTACATCCGACGTCGTCGGGATAAGCGACATATTGTTGGCTGGATCTGCTATGAAATCAGCGGTCATCTTTATAATTTCGGCCTGAGTTTCAGCCGCAATCAGCTCGCTTTCGAGCGAACTTCTCTTTCCTGTCTGATAAGAAGCCTCGACACTGACGTCGATAATACCTTTCTGTTCCTTGTAGTTCTGGATGCTGGCTTCGGCCTCATTGAGATCGCGGCTCAGGATGACAAGACGTTCGTCGATGAATTTGGCCGTCTTCTCGCCCTCGCGGTTTTTCTCCGCGATGCCTCGTTCGTTGTATTTTTCAATGATTTCGTTGAGAACGTCACGTCCGTAGTCCGTATTATCTGTGATCATGCCGAGACGGATAGCGTTGCTGCGCTTGCTGGCAATGCTTGAATTGACGTCTTCATCGAGCAATTCGGCCGCTGCATCATAACCGTAGAGAAGAATGTCGGTCTTTGTCTCTGCACCGGGCACAAAATAGCTCGTTGTGTCGATGACAAAGCTTCCGTAAATTGTCGATAAAGTCACCGGCAGCTCCCTGTCCTCGACATCGGCTATAACTTTTTTCTTCGCCTTGGCCTTTACAGATGCCAGACCTTTTTCATCGATATTCACCTTGAACCATATGCCGGTGCGCAATGTGTCAATAATGCCGGGGGCTGCAAACACATCGACCGGGAACTCGGGATAGGCAAATTCCTTGTTGAGGAAACCGAGTCGGACAACATGCTTCTTATATGTTCCGAGATCACGGACAACATCGCGATAAAGCGAGTGAGACGAGATCACAAAAATCTCGTCGTCGACACTGGCCGACGAGCCGAACAGGTCGCCGATCGACCCAAGGCTTGCCATACCGCCCTTCTCGTCCTGCGAGATGAGCACATTGGCATTGACCGCATACTTCGGTTTGAACACACGCGTAGCAACCCAGCCGACGGCCACACACACTACGACTGAAATCGCGAACCAATACCATTTAGAAATATATTCCTGCACGATAGCACGTACATCAATAAAGTCGGATTTTTTTTTCTTTGCCATAATGCCTGTGTTTATTTCACGGTTAATGCTATTACAAGCGAAGCAATCACTGACGCCGCACTGACGATTGTCGAAACGACAGTCAGTTTAAACGCATTGTTCTGATTATATTTTGAATTTGCCTGACGCACCTTATTGGGCTCTACATACACATAGTCGTTCTGCTGAAGATAGAAATAAGGCGATGCAAGCAACTCTGACGAATTAAGATTCAGATGGACAAACTTACGTTCGCCGTTTTCCTCGCGCACAAGCAGCACATTGGAACGCTCACCGTATTCTGTAAGGTCACCGGCGTCGGATAGCGCATCGAGTATGCTGTAGCGGTTGCGTGTCACAGGTATCGATCTCGGAGTCTTGACTTCTCCGGCAACAACCACCCTGAAATTTGTCATGGCGACTGAAACTATGGGATCGTCGACATCCTTGCTGATCAGCCGGGTCAATTCTTTCTGCAGAGCATCAACAGTCATGCCTGCGACATGCAGCTTGCCCAACACCGGAAAATTGATATTTCCCTCACTGTCGACGATGTAAGTCTGCTGCTGTGGTGTCGACACCTTGAATAGCTCATCCGTTTTCGCCGGATTGGACAGCGGAAGGTTGTATATGCCTGTTGCAGCCGGTGTGATAGAGTTGACGGTTATGAGGAGTTCGTCGTCGGGCTTGATTTCAGGCAAATAATTTTCGGCCTTGAACGACCCTTCTGTGACTGTTGAAATATCTGTAAAATAAGGCAGTACCGTTTTAGTCGAAGAACAAGACGCGACTGTTCCTGCCAAAGCGACACATAATAATATATGAGTTAATTTCATGTTAACAGAGTCAAAATGCGTTTAAAATTGCAAAATATAATTCAATCTATTTAACGCAGCTTTGACGGCTTTATTATTCATGCCCCTAAAAAAATCCGTATCTTTGCACAGTCAATAAACGACGCATCCGAGCAATGATTTTTAACTTCGAACTATCAACAACCGTAATGGCGCTTCTCGCAGTGTGCGCCGTCTCGACCATAATAATCGCAAGCCTTTACTGCCCGTTCATACGCCGCATCAACCGCAGAAGTCGCCAGTGCCGGCTCAATGTCGACTCTCCAGCCGGCTCCGGATGGCCGGCAGCATCAGTCATCATATATTCCCGCGGTGAGGCCGATCGGCTTGAAGCCCTTTTGCCGACAATACTTTCACAGGACTATGAAGGCGCGTTTGAGGTAATCGTCGTCAACGAAGGCGACTCTGCCGACGTGCGAAACGTAATCAGCGCCCTGCAACTTGCCAACAGAAATCTCTACCTCACTTTCACCCCCGACGGCGCCCGTAATCTCAGCCGCAAGAAGCTGGCTCTCACCCTCGGCATAAAAGCGGCGCGCAACGGCATTGTGGTCCACACGACCTCTGACGCCATAATATCGTCGCCCCGCTGGCTGACTAAAATAATGCGCAATTTTTCCGACCCCTCGACCGACATTGTACTCGGATATGCCTCTCCGGTAAGCGACGCCGGCATAAGTCGCACGTGCACATTCGAATTTGCCGACGACTGCACATCGTGGCTATCATCGGCAATAGACCACCGCCCTTTCAGAGGTACAGAACTGAACCTCGCCTACCGCAAGGAATTGTTTTTTGCCAACAAAGGCTTCTCACGCTCGCTCAACCTCCACTCCGGCGACGACGACATCTTCATCAGCGAGATCGCGTCGAAACAAAATACGGCAGTCGAACTGTCGCCTGAATCAATCGTGCACTTCAGCAGCTACGACTTCCATTCCACCATCCGCGACACTGCAGTCAGACATCTGTTCACCCAACGCTTCATCAAGCACAGACCTTGGCCGCGGCTTATTATCGGCGAAGCAGCCTTATGGCTGGCCATCATCTCGGCATGCGTGGCCGCCATCATCGATATCAACAATGCTGTGACCATATCGGCCGCTGCGGTTCTGCTAATCGCCTGTGCAACCGACATAGCCATATCATGGCGCAAAGCGACAACAACACTCGGATTACGACGCCTGACGCTCACAGCACCATGGTTTACACTCACACAGCCATTGCGTCGCACGGCATTATCGCTCTACGCACGACTGTCAAAACAAAAAAAGTACACCTGGGATTAAGGCCCGGTCATCCAAAAGAAGAGTTGCTCTCGATATCGCCTGACGGCTTCTAAAACTCAAGCACAAACCTGACTGCCGACAATTCGGCGGACAGCGGAGGCGCGAGTTTCGAAACTACGATACGGCCACCGGTTATTCCGGGGTATTCAACCATCAATGCCTCATGTATCCGCCATGCGACATGCTCCAGCAGTGACGATGGCTCTGCCATTACGCGCTGCACAAGCTCTATCGCACGGGCATAATTGAGTGTGTCGTCCACACAGTCAGACACCGCAGCCTTCAGCGCCGGAGGATAGTCCAACATCATCGACACCTCGAACACATTACCTACCTGACGCTCCTGCGGATAAACTCCATGACGAGCTTTCACCCTCAGACCGTCAACGACAATCGTTGCTTTCATTTGCGTCGCGAGCCTTTACTCTTTTTTGACTTGGATGATGACCGTCCCGACGACTTGCCATCGCTCCGGCGCGACGAATGCTTCTGTTTTTTCCCTGAAGAACGCATCACTTCGTTGACCGAGGGAGCCGCCAGCGTGTCGAGCGAACGCGGGGGATTTTTCTCGTCGACAAGCACAAAGTCGAGCTGCTTCTTATCGAGATTGGCTCGTGCGACCTGCACCTTCACCGTGTCGCCGAGGCGATAGCGGTTGCCATTGCGACGGCCGACCAGACAATAGTTTTTCTCATCGTAGTCATAGTAATCATCGGCAAGGTCACGGACTGGCACAAGACCTTCGCACTTGTTTTCATCAAGCTCGACATAAAGGCCCCATTCGGTCACGCCTGAAATAACTCCGGAATAAACCTCTCCGAGATGATCGCCCATAAATTCGACCTGCTTGAACTTTATCGACGCGCGTTCGGCGTTTGCAGCAAGCTGCTCCATGTTGGACGAATGCTTGCACTCGTCTTCGAGTTTCTCGACATTGACGCTTCTGCCACCGTTGAGATAACGGTCGAGCAGACGGTGAACCATCATATCGGGATAGCGGCGGATCGGAGAAGTGAAGTGAGTGTAATAGTCGAAGCCAAGACCATAGTGGCCGATATTTTCCGTAGTGTAGACGGCCTTCGCCATTGACCTAATGGCAAGCGTAGAGAGGAAATTCTCTTCACCACGCCCCTTGACTCCTTCGAGCATCTTATTGAGCGAGCGGTTGACTTCCTTAGGCGTGCCTGTAGGTTTGATCTTGAAGCCGAAATTACGGGCAAGCGACGAAAGGTTGACCAGTTTTTCCTGATCCGGCATATCGTGCACTCGATATACAAATGCTTTGGCTTTTTTGCGTTTGTCTTTAGGCAGGCCTATGGCCGTGGCCACTGTGCGGTTTGCCAAGAGCATAAATTCCTCGATCAGTTTATTGGCATCTTTCGACTCCTTGAAATATACGCCCGTTGGGTGACCGTTCTCATCGATGTCAAAACGCACCTCGACGCGGTCGAAGTCGACCGAACCGTTTTCATAACGGCGTTCGCGCAACTGCTTGGCCATTGTGTCGAGTGTAAGAATCTCCTCGGCATAGTCGCCCTTGCCGGTTTCGATCACCTCCTGAGCCTCCTCATAGGTGAAACGACGCACACTGCGCGTAACGGTGCGCGCTATGCGCGACTTGACCACCTTGGCATTCTCATCCATCTCGAAGATCACCGAGAACGTCAGCTTATCCTCATCAGGGCGCAGCGAACAGATGCCGTTGCTGAGATGCTCGGGCAACATCGGCACCACTCTATCGACCAGATACACCGACGTTGCGCGGTCTTTAGCTTCACGGTCAATGATGGTGTCGGGTTTCACATAGTGAGTAACATCGGCAATGTGCACACCGACTTCATAATTTCCGTTATTGAGTTTTCTGATCGACAAAGCGTCGTCAAAATCTTTTGCATCCTTGGGGTCGATCGTAAAAGTCGTGACACCACGCAGATCCTCGCGTTGCGAGACAACCTCGTCGGTTATACCAGCATCGATTTTTTCGGCAGCTTTCTCTACAGCCTCAGGATAACGGTATGGCAACCCGAACTCTGCCAGTATAGCATGAATCTCAGCGGTGTTTTCTCCGGTTTTACCCAGAATATCGATCACTTCGCCGATAGGGTTCTTGGCATCGTCGGGCCACTCGGTGATGCGCACTACCGCTTTGTCGCCTGTCACCCCACCCTTCAATTTTGCCTTCGGAATGAAAATGTCGGTGGCAAGGAACTTGGAATCGGTCAGCAGATAAGCATAGTGCTTGTCGACCCTCAAGGTGCCGATAAAAGTCTGATCTTTCTTTTCAATGATCTCCAGCACCTCAGCCTCCGGATCTTTGCCTTTGACATGGGCTGCAATGCTGACCGACACACGGTCGCCGTTGAGCGCATGGCGCGAATTACGTTCGGCCACGAAGATCGGTTCGTTGTCGTCGTCGAGGATCACGCTGTTCTTTCCGTTAGACCGGCGCACAAACACCCCTGTCGCAACGACAGCGCGTTTCGGCGTCTTGAACTTGCCTGGGGCAACCTCCACCAATATACCGTCAAATGCAAGTTCGGCAAGATAAAGCGCTACGGAGCGTTGCTGCATGGGAGTGGCAGCGCCTACGGCTGCCGAAACCTGCTTGTAATTGAATGTGCCGCTTTCCTGGCAGCTTACATATGTGTCAACTGCTTCGCGCAGCCTCTTTGACTGATTATCTTTCTTACTTGACTTTGCCATGATATGGTGTTCTATGATGAATGATCTACTGATCCGTTACAGATCG
This sequence comes from uncultured Muribaculaceae bacterium, assembly GCA_910587475.1. Classification (GTDB taxonomy): domain Bacteria; phylum Bacteroidota; class Bacteroidia; order Bacteroidales; family Muribaculaceae; genus CAG-873. The sequence continues at coordinate 49,356 of CAJUMR010000005.1, read as the reverse complement.
GAGAAACTGTGTTAGTTATGTTTTATTGTAATTAAAACGGCCCGCATGTCGATTTTGTTGCGGGCCGTCTGTTCTTTATGCAAAATCAGGCATCAATATTCGCGTAACTTGCATTAGACTCTATAAAATCTCTGCGCGGTCCGACATCCTCACCCATAAGCATCGAGAAGATTCGGTCGGCCTCGGCGGCATCGCTGATATTGACCTGCTTGAGCATGCGGTGTTCGGGTGACATTGTCGTATCTCTAAGTTCGGCAGCACTCATCTCGCCAAGACCTTTGTAGCGCTGGACAGTGGTAGCGCGGCCGTGTTCGTCGATAAACCGCTGTACTTGCTGATCGGTCCAGCAATATTCTTCGGCTTTGCCTCTCTTGCACTTGTAGAGCGGCGGAGTTGCCAGATAAAGATAACCGTTTTCAATGATGGGTCTCATTCTGCGGAAGAAGAATGTCATCAACAATGTTGCGATGTGAGCACCGTCGACATCGGCATCGGTCATGATAATAATCTTATGATAAGCGAGTTTTGTCAGATTGGCCTCCTTGGGGTCTTCTTCAGTGCCGATGGTGACACGGAGAGCTCTGAAAAGGTTTGAAATTTCCTCATTGTCGAGGATCTTGTGTTCCATAGCCTTTTCAACATTGAGGATCTTACCTCTCAGCGGAAGGATGGCCTGGAATGTACGGTCGCGTCCCTGCTTGGCTGTGCCGCCTGCAGAGTCACCTTCGACAATGAATATCTCGCAGTTTTCAGCAGTGCGCGACGAGCAGTCGGCCAATTTTCCCGGCAGTCCACCGCCTGAAAGCGGAGATTTACGCTGCACTTGCTTTCGCGCGTTGTTGGCCGCATGGCGGGCTTGTGCAGCCAGAATGACCTTGTCGACAATCGTACGGGCCTGACGCGGATTTTCTTCGAGATAATTGCGCAGGGCTTCGCTGACTGCGGTCTGTACAGCTCCGATCACTTCAGAGTTGCCGAGCTTGGTCTTGGTCTGGCCTTCAAACTGAGGTTCCATCACCTTGACAGACACCACAGCCGTGAGGCCTTCGCGGAAGTCATCACTGGCGATCTCAACCTTTGCATTCTTGAGCAGATTGTTGTCCTCGGCATATTTCTTCAGAGTCGAAGTCAAGCCGCGACGGAAGCCTGTGAGGTGCGTACCACCTTCTATCGTGTTGATATTGTTGACATAAGAGTAGACATTCTCATTGTAGGTGCTGTTGTAGGTCAGTGCCACCTCTACGGGGATGCCCTGACGCTCTGTGCGGAGGTCGATGACATCGTCGATGAGTGAGTCTTTGTTAGAGTCGATGTAACGGACAAACTCACGCAAGCCTTCGGCTGAATAAAATGTTTCAGAGCGCGGGTTGCCGTTTTCATCGATATTTCTGAGGTCAGTGAGTTTCAGCGTGATTCCGGCGTTAAGGAATGCAAGGTCGCGCAGACGGTTGGCGAGAGTCGAATAATCATATTCCAGAACAGTGAAGATCGATCCATCGGGTTTGAAGGTGATCATTGTGCCGGTGTGTGAACTTTCGCCTATTACAGTCAGCTCGCAGGTCGGTTTACCGCAAGAGTATTCCTGCATGTAAGCCTTGCCGTCGCGGTGAATTTCAGCACGAAGATATGTCGAAAGTGCGTTTACACAGCTGACACCGACGCCATGGAGACCGCCCGACACCTTGTAAGAGCCTTTGTCAAACTTACCGCCGGCATGGAGAACCGTGAGCACCACTTCAAGAGCACTCTTGCCTTCCTTCTCATGCATATCGACCGGTATGCCTCGACCGTTGTCGACAACGGTGATTGAATCATCGGCATTGATTGTCACCTCTATATCTGTAGCATAACCCGCCAAAGCCTCGTCGATAGAATTATCTACGACTTCGTAAACGAGATGATGCAATCCTTTGGCTGAAATATCGCCTATATACATCGCCGGGCGCTTGCGCACGGCTTCGAGACCTTCGAGCACCTGAATGTTACTGGCGCTATATTGCTCTTTTTCTTCTGACATATTTATATCAATAGCTATATCGTTGTTTCGTTACAATTAACGAACAAAGATACAAAAAAATCACCACTTGACAAAGTTGTCCGAGCCCAATTATCATAATATGCGACACTTATTGTCGGTTCCTGAAAAAAGGGCTGCCCGGTTTAATCTGTTTACTGTTGACGATTGACAAGTTTTTCAGCCAGCGCCGACGCGAGTGAGCGTGCAGCACCCAGAACGTCGTCGGTAGGAGCCTGCTTGAACGACAGTGGATCTCCGGTCAATTCAAGTCCACAAGTCTCGAGACAGGCACTCATTTTCTTAACTGACTGCGGAGACCATGTATGCGATCCGATCAAGACGACATGACGGTTTTTCAGACCCCTGACCGACATTGCTTCCATCACATGGGCCACCGGCGGGAACAAAGAATCTGAATATGTCGGCGCGGCTATGATCACCCCAGCCGAGGTAAACAGATCGGAAAGTATATAGCTCAGGTCAGAAACCGCAGCATTGTGAACGCGTATCTTCCTGACGCCGCTCTGTGCGAGCGCATCTGCGGCGGCCTCGGCCACACGCTCCGTGTTGCCGTACATCGAGCCGTAGACTATGGTCACTCCATTGTCAAGAGGCTCGTAGCGGCTCAAACGATCGTATAGATCGACCACCTTGTCCAATTCGTCACGCCACACGGGTCCGTGGGTCGAACATATCGTAGAGATCTCAAGACCCTCAAGTTTCTTCAACGCCCGCTGCACAAACTGCCCGTATTTGCCGACGATGCAACTGTAGTAGCGTATCATTTCAGGATAGTACGGAGATGTGTCCATGTCGCTGTCGACAACTGCGCCGTTAAGTGCACCGAAGCAGCCGAAAGCATCTCCGCTGAACAGAGTTTTCTCCTGCTCTAAATATGTGACCATGGTTTCCGGCCAATGCACCATCGGTGTGAGGGCGAACTTCAGGGTGAGATCGTCGCCCAACACAAGTTGATCACCATCTTTTACCGCAAGAGTATTGACATCAAGTCCGTAGAACCCTTTGACCATAGCCAAAGTCTGAGCGTTGCCGACGATCGTCAGATCGGGATAAGCCTCGCGCAGAACCCTGATCGCTCCGGAGTGATCAGGCTCCATATGATTGATAATAAGATAGTCGGGACATCTGTCGCCGATTATCGACTTAATGGCATCGATCTGCTGTAGCGCATAGCTCACTTCGACACCGTCGATTATAGCAGTCTTTTCAGAGCCGACAACAAGATAGGAATTGTAGCTCACTCCCTGCGGCAGCGGCCACAGACTTTCGAACAAGTTGGCCGATCGGCCGTTAACACCAATATAATGTACCTTATCAGAAATTCGGTTAGTTCTCATAATTATGATTAAGCTTGAAAACGTTGACAAAATTAGTAATAATCAGCCACATATAGCGATTTTTTAGCCGAAAAATATCGACATAACCCACTTAGCGGCCGCAAATAGCCACGATCGCATCGGTTATCTCTCCGGTTGTCAACCGCGAACTGTCGAACACCGCATCATAGTTACGGATGTCATCCCACTTACGGCCTGTGTAGTACGCATAATGGGCCGCACGTGCAGAGTTTACACCCGAAACGCGGGCATCGGCCTTGTCTGGAGCGACGCCATAATAATCAACCGCACGACGGCGCTTATAGTCGGCAGACGCCCTGATATACAGATTGACACAGCCGCTGAAATCGCGCAATACATAATCGGAACAACGGCCGACGATCACACATGGGCCTTGCTGAGCCAAACGTCGTATGACACGGCTTTGAGCGACAAACACGGCATCTTTGGCCGAAAGGCTCTCCTCCGGCGTAACCGAATAATCGTTTGTGATCATCTCGTACAGCAAACCATGGGGCAAACGCTGGTCGAGATCTCTGACACGATCTGCACTGAAGCCCGATTCGGCAGCAACCATATCTATCATGGCGTTGTCATAGAACGGGATACCCAACTTCTCGGCAACAGCTTTGCCGATATCATGCCCTCCGCTGCCATACTCACGTGCAATCGTAATGACCGGATGAGCGGGCACATCTTCGTGTGCAATCACTACAGAACGGCTATGACCACCCTGGGCAACCCATTTTTTGACAAATGCGAGATGGGGCATCATCAGTCTTACGAGAGGACCGGTGAGGAGAGCGGTCAACAATGTGCCTTCCCTCACACCGTCAATGCGCCCGGCAAGAATCCACGAACAGCCGACGGCTACAACAACGAGAGAAACATCAAACATTATCTTGACTGTGCCGAATTCCATCTTATACCGTCGCGAAGCGACGTTGACAAAATATTCTCCTGAAACCATGGCAACATCTGCTATCACTTCGAGTGATATGCCTAAAGCCATGACACAGCATCCGATAAATATCGAAACTATCTTCAACCAATAGGGATCAGGTTGCAGAAATGAGGTGAGATACATGTTGAGGTCGACAAAGCATCCGAAAACTATCGACACCGGCAACTGCATCAGCAAACCGAACCAATCATCCCTGACGCCCTTACGGCCAAGCATAATCATCTGCCCGATGATAAGCACCACGTTAAGAATGAGGATAAATGTACCCATCGACAGCACCGAATGGAGACTCAGCACAAAAGGAATACTCGATATGGGAGAGGTTCCGACCAGCGATCGCGTTATGACGCTGACACCTAAAGCAATACAGAAGAGGGACAATAAAAACACACTATAGCGACGGATAAGCTCACGCTTGTCGCGCTTCAATTTTTCCATAAGCAGACAATCTTTTTTGCAAAATTACAAAAAATCTGCCTACCTACCATCTGCCGCCCGCAGCATTGACCCCGTCCCGGCCTTTTACAGGCTTTCTTGAGCGGGATCCGCAATGCCGCTGATCAATTGGTCGGGTTCAAAATCACGTGTGGCAGTGCGACCGATCACATAGTCCCACATCATCGGGCTTATGCCTGATCCGGGACGTTTGACCGTTATATTTTCCTCCGTGAAAATTTCGCCTTTACGGATCTTGCGGGCCGCAACAATGCTTTTGCGTGCGACCTCAATGTTAGGTCGCTCCACATCAGCCACAATTTTTCCGCCCGCGCCAAGCGCCACCTCCACCTGCCGGATCTCATCGACCATTCTGCGGAGTTCATCCGGTTCGAGAGAAGCCTTCTGATCTGGGCCAGGCATAGTACGGTCGAGGGTAAAATGCTTCTCGATCACCGATGCTCCGAGAGCAACCGCAGCGACAGGCACGGCGATGCCGGGAGTGTGATCGCTATAACCGACCGACCGGCATCCAAGCCCGCGCAGCGCATCCATTGCTTTAAGGTTGACGGCATCATAAGGCGTAGGATATTGGGTTGTGCAATGCAACAGTATGACATTTTCGCGCGGTATGCCTCCACGTTCGAGCACGTCGACCGCTGCGGCCACCTCATCGAGCGTCGACATTCCTGTCGACAGGATCACCCTACCGCCCTTTGCCGCAATCTTGCGCAGATAAGGCAGATTAGTGATCTCGCCTGAAGGAATCTTCCAATAATCCATATCCAGCGCGGCAAGGCAATCAATCGAAACAAGATCGAAAGGTGTGCTCATAAAGCCAATGCCAACTTCATCACAATATGCCTTCAGGCCCGCATAGTCAGACAGAGGCAAATGCAGTTTCCTGCACATGTCAAGCTGACTTTCATCCGCACCGGTTGTCTCTTTCTGATACTCGGCCTTGGGAGCCACGCATGAGATGACCAACTCCGGGATGGCCGTCTGAAACTTCACATAATCAGCGCCGGCTTCCTTGGCTGCGACAACCATCTGCCGCGCAAGATCGATATCGCCGTTATGATTGACTCCTGCTTCGGCGATAATGATTGTTTTAGTTTTTGAATAATTCATATTCAATCAGTTATTCATAGAACATAACCTCCTGCATATACCGCGTCATCAAAGCGCCGTCGCTCCAGTCGGTTACCCGATGTGCGGTGTCTCCGCAAAACTCATCGATGATCATGCCGGGAATGTCAGCACCCGCACATATCGAGCAGATCACACCGCCTCCAAGCCTGGGATTTATCTCCATCAGTTTATATTCTCCCGTATCGAGATCCTTGAGGAACTGCAACGTGACACACCCCTTGAACCCAAGCGACTTAATGACTCTTTCTCCGAGACTGATCAATCGCAGGTCTCTGCAAGTGCGTGTCTTCGACACTTCACCCCCAACAGTAGCCAGACGCACACGCGGCACGATGCATTTTATCTCATTATCGTTCATGCCGACATAACAATCGAGCGTGTACTCCTCGTTATTTCCGATATACTGCTGCACAAGATAATTGTCGCGATCGGCAATACGACTGGCTTCGTCAACCGACCGTACAATCATTATGCCTTTCGAGGCCGATCCGCGGCGAGGCTTGAAGATGGCCGGATAGACGATCTCGTCGAGTGTCCGATAAGTGTCGGGGATCGGCAAGGAATTTGCTTCGAACAGTGCAGCCCCATCGACCTTGTCAAACATGCTCGAAGCCAATGCAGCGTCTGAAACCGGAGAGAACACCCCGTAACGATCGGCACACAATCGTGCTATCTCAATCGAAGGATCGATGAACGGCAATACTATGTCAATATCATTCGAGCGTATCACCTCACCGAGCTCATCAAGAATCCGAGGGTCAGAATATTTATTACCGACGATCACCTTTCCGACAGATGCGATCGGTTCACACGGCCCGAGTTCATGACTGAATATATTGATCGCGATCCCGCGCCGACGGCCGGCATCTTTCAGTTTCTCAGCCAGAGACACCCGTTTAGCGCCACCGAGAAACAATATGTTGATGATCTTTTTCATATCAACGGTTATAGATGTCCACCTTGTAACGGGCAAGGTTGGCCGGATCAGAGAACCATTCGATCGTGCGCTTCAATCCTTCGCGCAATGTCACCTGCGGACGCCAGTCTGTGGTCGCTTCGATCACCCTGTTATCGCCACAGAGTCGCCGCACCTCACTTTTTGACGGACGCAGACGCTCGGGATCGACAACATATTCAACATCAGCATTCATCAGCTCGGCTATGAGGTGCAATGTTTCAGCCATAGACACTTCGGTTCCGGTCGCGATGTTGATGTTGCGTCCTTCAATGCCCTCGGCATTGGCCAAGGCAAGGAAGCCCCGGCAAGTATCCTCGACATAATTGAAATCGCGGGTCGGAGAGAGATCACCGACTTTGATCACTCGCATGCCCGACGCAATCTGGCTTATGATCGTGGGGATTATGGCTCTCGCGCTCTGTCGCGGGCCGTAGGTGTTGAACGGACGGGCTATCACAAGCGGCAAGCCGAACGCATTATAAAAACTCTCGGCGATGGCGTCGGCCCCGATCTTTGTTGCAGAATAGGGCGACTGAGGCTGCCGCGGATGCGTTTCGGGGATCGGCACCTCGACCGCTGTTCCATAGACCTCCGATGTGGAGGTGACGATTATGCGGTCGACTCCGGCCGCACGGGCAGCCTGACACATGTTCATTGTGCCTTTGATGTTTGTGTCGACATAGCTGTCGGGGGCTATATAGCTGTAAGGGATGGCTATCAGTGCTGCCAGGTGAAATATCGTGCCACAACCGGCGGCAAGTTCGCGGCAGAAGTCTGCGTCCCTGACATCCCCGCACACCACCTCGAGACCGGGCGCATGCAGCCCTTCGAGCCAGCCCCATGAGTTGAAAGAGTTATATTGAGCAAGCGCTCTGACTTTATATCCGCTCGACAGAAGGAGTTCGGTCAGGTGTGAGCCGATAAATCCATCAGCACCTGTGACAAGAACCGGTTTATTTGAGTTTATCATCGTTTTTACCAGAGTTTTCGAAGTGAATAAACGTAGATTTTACCTTCGACATCGCGCCAGGTCAACTCCATGCGTTTTGACGACCTGCTGACAAAGGTCAATGGTATTATGCTGTTTTGAGGGAAACCAAGCCATTCGGGCGCACGATATTGCGCTGATCCCGGCTCGTAACCCTCTTGATAATGCGTAAAATTAAGCAACAATGTATTGTCGTCCTCGCTCCATGTGCCCCATCGTCCTTTCTTTTCAAACATGTAGGACACACGCGATATCTGGACAATATTGTTCTGAAACTCCCAGTAGGTCTGCTCCGGATTGAAATCTTCGGGCACCTCGCCGTCGACTGTCATCGAATAGAGCAACCACGCGCCGAAATAGTCGCCTATGTCGCCATTGTTGACACGGCAACCGCACAATGCCATAACGGCAATTGTCAACAATATGATTAAGCGTCTGTACATGGCTGTCATTTCTTATAATTTATAGAACCTGAATATCTGACGGTCAAAGCCGCGCCTAAATTGTCTCCACGCAATCCGCCCCGGTCAACAGCCACGCGGCAGTCGACCGAAAGTCCATCGCACAGCCGCGAAGCGTTCCAGTCAATCTCCATCATTGCAGAGACATCAGACTTTGCATGAGGCAACGGAATGCGGCCCATGGCATAGCCTTTTTGCCATCCGGCCATCAGCTTATAACTGATCTCACCCGTCGGCGAACCTGCAACTGCTACATGGACGCCTCTCATGCGGTTAAATATGAATTCCGGATAACCGTTGGAATTATAGATCGGCGCCATAACCATTGGCGAACCGATGGCCATGCCATAATTGACATACGATCCGTAAGTATCGTTGTTATAATAATTGTCGCCGCCGGTTGCTTCTGTGGAGATCGACGGGCCGATGTGATCGCCGGGGGCGAAATGCAACGGGCCGCTCTGATTGCGGAAATCGAGATACTCGGCAACAACACTGTTGAGCCATCCGCGACGGGCAAATGATAATTGTACGCCATATAGACCATCCATGCCGTTGCGACATCCGATGCCTGAGCCGTCCTCAAAGAACTTCTCCCAATAGACCGAGATCTCGTTATCGTTGGCAAAGCGGTAGCGTCCGCGCAGCGACCAGGCGCCAAGCGAATTGCCTTCATAGTAGCCATTTCCGTTGTCAAGTGTCGGCACGAGCATCTTTATAACGTCTTTCACCCTGAAACCACGATGCTCGGCATAGCGCAGATGTCCGCGGTAATAAAATTCGGTAGTGCCGCCGAACTGACCCGCCGCCTGCATGCCGAATATCACCGACAATCGTTCGGTCGGCTTTGTTCTGAACAGACAATATTTATAGGTGTAATACAGGTCTGTGGCCACAAGTTGGTTATAGTAGTTGAACTGCTTCCGCCGATAATCATCGTCCATGAATTTACCATACATTATCTGACAGTCGACCTGAAGCCAGCCGTTTGTAAAGGGTATATCCTGAAAATCAACAAATCCGACAGACAATCCGGGGATAGGCCTGGCATTGTTGCTGCGGACAAGATCTCCTGATGAAAGCCTGTCATCGACAATTTTCGACCGCTGAGGCTTCATTCCCGCCAAGACATGGATGCTGCGGTAATGCAATTCAGCATAGAGTGTGCGCAATGATACAGGCGCAGGACGCATTTTGCGGGCAATCCATGTGTATGTCTCTGCATCAAACATTTCATATGATGCCGGGTGTTGATATCCGGCCAAAAACTCTATCCCGGCTCCCCAATCGAAACGTCGGGAAGTCGACATCGATTTTTCTGCACAAAAATCAGCGATAGCCGAATTTTTCATCGTCGACCGATCGCCGTTCCATGATCCTATCATGTACGGCGCATACTGACCACTTGAAAAATTGGTCATGAACGAAGCCGAATAGCTGACGCTGTCGATCGCTTCTGCACCATTCACTGTCATGAATGTCAGAAAGATAAACATCGCGCTAACGATTTTTCGTAATATTTGCATTATGCACATCAGTTAGACAACAAATATTCAGACCATAAAGTTACGAAAATTTCTTTGTTCTACAGATTTTATCTTATACAACAGCTCCGGCATACACATCCGAGCACAAAAAATCGTAAATTTGCACAGCCATTGCATGTCGACATGATTTTGGCACCGGTCTCAGAACAAAACAGCATGAGTACACAACAGACCATCAAAGGAAGATTCGCCCCTTCGCCGAGCGGAAGGATGCACTTAGGCAATGTATTCACGGCATTGATATCATGGATGTCGGTGCGCAGCCGTGGCGGGAAATGGCTTCTCAGGATTGAAGATCTCGATCCTCAGCGGTCTAAGATGGAGTATGCCCGCATGATTGAGGATGATCTGTCATGGCTCGGTCTCGATTGGGACGAAGGCGGACTCGATGACCTCGGGCCTGCAGGACCGTACTCACAGAGCCGTCGCGGCCACATCTATGAAAAAGCCCTCGCCAGACTTGAAGCAACCGGCATGACATATCCTTGCTACTGCACACGCGCCGACATCATGGCGACACAAGCGCCTCACGAATCCGACGGACGTATCGTCTACCACGGAATATGCCGCCCTGCTCCGGTTCCTCCATTCGACAACAAACCGTCGGGAAATTATCGCGCCACAAGGCTCTACGTGCCATCGGAGTGCATAACGTTCGACGACCGCACCTACGGACGGCAATCCGTCAACCTCGCGGAGCACTGCGGCGACTTTGTCCTGCGAAGGGCAGACGGCGCCTGGGCCTACCAGCTCGCCGTAGTTCTCGACGATGCTCTGATGGGAGTGACTGAAGTTGTCAGAGGTTGTGACCTGCTGCTTTCGTCAGCCCAACAGATCTACCTTTATAATCTTCTGGGTTACGACCCGCCCCAGTTCGCCCATCTTCCATTGATCTGCAACCTCGATGGTCAGCGCCTGTCAAAACGCGACCAGTCGATGAGCATGGCCGAACTGCGCAAGCATCATTCGGCAGAGGAGATCGTCGGACTGATCGGATATCTTGCCAACATTCTACCTGAGCCGGCTCCGATCTCGGCAACGCAACTCGCAGCAGCATTCGATTGGGACAAAGTGCCGGCCGTGAAAAGTCTGGCATATGACATATGATATGAATCATCGATGGCCGGACTTTCAAGAAGCCGGCCATCGGACGTAATATATTACTGATCAGAGGTCAGAACAATCGGTCGGGATAGAGACCCTGCCGATGAAGTTCCGCAAATTTTTCGACCACACCAGGACGATCGCCGGCATAGGTGACGCCGAACCAACGTGAGGTGGTGTCGAGCACTTTCACATTGACCTCACCACTTTTAATCAACCCGTCCATACAATCAGGTATGGTCATTTCAGCTTTAGGGTTGTCGATGTTATCCTTGAGATAGTTAGTAAACTCACGCTGCGACAATGCGAAATAGTCGGGCATTAGCCCCCAGAGGTTCATCGACACAGGTGTCTCAGGTGCCAGCACACATATTTCACCATTTTCGTCATTGAATACGATGCGACCGTTGTCGTCATAACGTATGTCCTTGCGTTCGACGACGTCGGTCAGGCGGCCTTCATCATCAGTTCCACAGACACCGCGCGCAACTGATCCATTGGGACTCATCGTGTTACCGACTCTGAACCCTACCAGCGAATACTCGCCGGGGCGGGCTGTAGCCAATGACCGGGCTACGACTTCAAACGCATCGCGGCCGTAGAAATCATCGGCATTGATCACCGCAAAGGGTTCATTGATAACTCCGGCTGCCATCATCACTGCATGATTTGTGCCCCAAGGCTTGGTCCGGCCTTCGGGATTTACAAAGCCGGAGGGCAGATCGTCAATGGCCTGAAACACTACTTCCACCGGAATGTGGCCTTCGTATTTCGACAGTATCTTTTCACGAAATTCATTCTCAATGTCCTTACGGATGACAAACACCACCTTGCCGAAGCCGGCTTGAAGAGCATCATAGATCGAATAATCCATTATAGTTTCACCGTGGGGGCCAAGGCCGTCAAGCTGTTTCAGACCTCCGTAACGGCTACCCATGCCGGCAGCGAGCACCAATAATGTTGGTTTCATTTTGCTTTTGTTTTGAAATTAAATATTATATGACGGCGATAGGTATCCGACGGCTCGAGAACCGTCGACGGAAATTCCGGATGGTTAGGTGCGTCGGGAAAATCCTGACACTCGATCGCCACAGCATCGTAATCAGAGTATTCATAGCCGTTCTTGCCCTTGGGACTCCCCGCAAGCCAATTGCCGGTATAGACCTGCACACCGGGCTGGTCAGTTTCGACACACAGCCAACGCCCCGACTTCGGGTCAAACAATTCCGCTACAACCTGCAGGCATCCGGCCGCATAATTATCGACCACCCAACAATTGTCATAGCCCTTGCCATATTTCAATGCGGGAAAATCGGCTTTGATATCACGACCGATCACATGAGCTTTTGTGAAGTCCATGGGAGTACCGGCCACAGACGCCATAGCCCCTTCTGGGATAAGAGTGTCGTCGGTCGGCAGGTAACTCGACGCCGCAAGCTTCAGCTCATGATCAAGCACTGATCCTGAGTCATGGCCCGAAAGATTGAAGTATGAGTGATTGGTAAGATTGACAATTGTCGGCTTGTCGGTCTGAGCTTCCAAGGTAAGTTCGAGACGATTGTCGTCGGTCCAACGATACAACGCCACAACCATAAGGTTGCCTGGATAGCCCTCCTCTCCGTCGGCACTCAGACGAGTGAACCTCACTCCATCGTCGCCGGCAAGACTGACATCCCACAACCGGTTCTGAAAGCCGCCGGGACCTCCGTGGAGAGCGTTAGGTCCATTGTTGACAGCCAGCGAATAGACTACCCCGTTGAGTGAGAAATGGCCGCGGGCGATGCGATTGGCATATCGCCCGGGGATCTTTCCAGCACATGGTCCGTCAGAAAAATAATCAGCCACATTATCATAGCCGATCACCACATCTGACATGCGGCCTTCCCTATCCGGAACCATCACACTGACCACACCCGCGCCGAGATTGCTCAACGCCACCGATGCTCCGCGCCGGTTTGTCATCGTGACAAGGGCGATACGTCCATCAGGGGTGTCGAAGCGCTCTATGATTGTCTTTCTGTTTGCCATTGCCGTCAGCACTTATGAGCTCCTTCAGAGATCACAACATCGTAGATCTTGGGAGCGTGTCCATATTTCTGAGCAAATTTATCTGATGCAGTCTTTACAAATTTGTCGTAAAGATCATTCTTGACGAGATTGATGGTGCAACCGCCGAAACCGCCACCCATGATACGCGAGCCTGTCACGCCGCACTCTTTGGCGACATCATTGAGAAAATCCAATTCCTCACAGCTCACCTCATAATCTTTCGAAAGGCCGTTGTGGGTTTCGTACATTCTTGCGCCGACAGTCTCGTAATCGCCTTTGACCAACGCATCGCAGACATCGAGCACACGCTGCTTTTCTCCGATGACAAAGCGGGCGCGCATATAGTCTTCCTCGCTGATTTCACTCTTGATGCGCTCGAGATTTTCCATCGTTGCGTCGCGAAGGGTTTCGATGCCGAGTTTGGCTGCCACGCGTTCGCATGATTCCCGGCGGCGGTTATAGGGTGAGCCGACAAGTTCGTGTTTCACTACTGAGTCAACGAGGACGAGACGATAACCTTCGGGCTTGAACGGGAAATACTCAAACTCCATCGAGCGGCAATCAAGACGCATCAGATGGTCTTTCTTTCCGAACACCGATGCAAACTGGTCCATTATACCGCATTTAACACCGCAATAGTTGTGTTCGGTCGACTGACCGATGCGCGCAAGTTCAAACTTGTCGATCGAATTATCGTTGAAAATGTCGTTCAAAGCATATGCAAACACGCTCTCAAGAGCTGCCGATGACGAAAGGCCGGCGCCCAGAGGAACGTTGCCTGAGAAAACGGCATCGAAACCGCCGACTTTTCCTCCGCGCTTGACGATCTCGCGGCATACTCCGAAAATATAGCGAGCCCACTGCTGTTCAGGAGCATCGGCTTCTTCAAGTCCAAATTCGGCATAATCATCGACGTCAATCGAGAAAACCTTGACTTTATCCGTGCCATTGGGCTTGATTTCGGCCATTATACACTTGTCAATCGCTCCCGGAAACACAAAGCCACCGTTATAGTCGGTGTGCTCGCCGATGAGATTGATGCGACCTGCTGAAGCATACAGAGCGCCTTCTGCGCCAAAACGCTTCGAAAATTCGTCTTTGATGCGATTTTCCATTTCCATGATATCGAGGAATATTTTTTTGTTAATGATTTTAGTTAATTATAGTGTCAGATGCATTATGCAGTCTTTGACTCCACAAATCTACTTAATTTTTTCGAGTTGTGCAACTTTAGATTGAATTACACCTCGTCGGCGTGAAATCCTGTCGGTAAAGCCGTTAAAGTTGATGATATGATCTTTTAAGACTTTTTCGCTCAACTTTTTAGCAAACGGCAACGTTGTCTTGGCAAAACAACAAAACATCAATTACTAACTAAATTACACAACATTATGGATAAGAAATCTTATTATGTGAATGTCATTGAGGCAAAGGACGGCAAAATGGCCGAAGTGGTAAATTTCAATTTCGGAGGCCATCACGACCTTGATGCCATGATCCAACGCACCCGCGAAGCAGGCTTGTTCGAAAAAGACAAACACGCCAAAGAATTTGTCCTCGCCATGAGGTTCATGCATCATGTCATCAAAAAGAACCGCGACCTCGAACTGTTCAACGAATTCGCGCCTCAGTTTGAAGCGTTCAAACAGAGCGTTAAAAACCGTCTTGGCTGCAAATGCGGTTGCGACAAGTCCGATAAACATTGTTGACCAAAGACTATTCTACAATAATTTCATGACAAGGGCGTGCCATCGTCAAATTGACAAGGCACGCCCTTGCTATGTAATTCCGATCATTTAAGGTTATCCCTGACCCTGTCGAGATATGCTTTCATCCGCTCGCTGTCGCGGGTGTCAACGATCTCCTTGAGTTCAGCGAGTTTGTCGCTGATCTTGCTTAGCTGTGACGAAGTGTTGGGGTTGAACAGAATTTCGCTCAACAGATAATCATCCTCGCTCATAAGGCCGTCAGCTATAGCCATGTGGCGTTTGAACGTTGTGCCTGGAGCATCCTGATGCTTCATGGTCGAAGCAAAGACCAGCGTCGAAGCAAACGGGATGGACAACGAATAGGCTATCGTAAGGTCATGCTCCTCGAAAGTGTACTCCTCGATATGAAGATGCAGGCGGCTGTAGAGGTCCCGGAAAAACACCTTGCCAAGATGATCACCTTCCGATATTATTATAGCATTCTCGTTAGAGAGGTTGCTGAGCGATGCGAAAGTCGGACCAAACATCGGGTGAGTCGACACAAATGAATGCCCGCAGGAGGCATAAAACTCCGGTAACCCAGTCTTTACCGATGCGATATCACTCAGGATTGCCGTCGGACCGAGA
Source organism: uncultured Muribaculaceae bacterium (assembly GCA_910587475.1). Taxonomy (GTDB): domain Bacteria; phylum Bacteroidota; class Bacteroidia; order Bacteroidales; family Muribaculaceae; genus CAG-873. The sequence continues at coordinate 33,987 of CAJUMR010000005.1, read as the reverse complement.
TGTGGCAAAACCGCTTTAAACGCGTCGAGCGTATACTTGACTGTCGACGCATTGATCACAAGCTGAGGATTGAAATCATCGACCTCGTCGAGCGACGAAAACCGCTGGCAGTTGAACGTGAAGCGAAGCCGTTCGGGATTAGGGTCATAGACCGCCACATCATGATCAAACGACAGAAGATCGCAAAAGAACGAGCCCATTTTTCCGGCTCCCAAAATCAGTATTTTCATTTGTCGAGAGGATGACCGTTAACAATTTCTATCTGTTTGCGTACAGACTCTTCATGGATAGCAGCCAGGATAGCACGCATGAAATCTGCCGACATTCCCATTTCCACAGCCGATGCCACGCGGCGCTCCATCAGGTCGTTGTAACGCCCGGCCTGGATGACAGGCATCGAATGCTCTTTCTTGTACTGGCCGATCTCACATGCCACTCTCATTCGCTTGTCGAGCAATTCGAGCAGTTCATCATCGATCCTGTCGATCTGCTGACGCAACAGCGCCAGGCTTTCAGTCGATGTCGACTTATCGCGTAAAACAAGTGTATGGAGTATGAAATTCAACACCTCGGGAGTTATCTGCTGCGCCTTGTCGCTCCATGCACAGTCGGGGTCGCAGTGGCTTTCGATGATCAGACCGCTGAAACTCATGTCGAGAGCTTGCTGTGAAATCGATGCTATCAACTCACGTTTGCCGCCTATGTGGCTCGGGTCACAGAACACCAGCAAAGACGGGAACCGACGGCGCAACTCGATCGGTATGCGCCACTGAGGCAAATTACGGTAGAGATGCTTGCCGTAGGCACTGAAACCGCGATGGATCGCTCCGATACGCCTTATGCCGGCGTTGTAGATGCGCTGCATTGCTCCGATCCATAATTCAAGATCTGGATTGACCGGGTTCTTCACCAGCACAGGCACATCGGCTTTTGCCTCTGCAAGCGCATCGGCGATTTCCTGCATGGCGAACGGATTGGCCGATGTACGTGCCCCGATCCAGATCATGTCGATACCGGCAGCAAGCGCCTGCTCGACATGCTGACGGGTGGCCACCTCCGTCGACACCATCATGCCCGTCTCGGCCTTGACACGCGCAAGCCAGCCCAGCCCGACCTCTCCGACTCCTTCAAAACCGCCCGGATGCGTACGCGGTTTCCAGATGCCGGCTCTGAATATTTTAACTCCGTTTGCAGCAAGCTCGCGAGCGGTCGACATCACTTGTTCTTCTGTCTCAGCGCTGCACGGCCCTGCTATTATTATCGGTTTCGACGAGTCAACCGTCGGAAACAGCTCCTTTAAGTCTTGCATAGATTATCTTTGATTATATTATTTGCTATTATTGTATTGGCGTATGCGTTCAAGCGACTCTTTCAACTTTTCGGGCTTGGCACACAGCGATATTCTGATATACCTCTCTCCATTGCGCCCGAATATGAAACCGGGAGTAATGAAAACTTTGGCCTTATAGAACAATTCGTCAGCAAGCCATTCGCCGGAAACGACATCGTCGGGAACCCTACCCCACAGGAACATACCTCGCTGCGCCGGATCGAACGTACACCTTAACTCTTTCATTATATCCTCAGCTATCGCCCGGCGCTCGGCATAGACTTCGTAGAGCTCTTCATACCATTCGCGGCCCGATGCCAAAGCCTGCGCCGCTGCCAGCATAACCGGTTTGAATTGTCCGGAGTCGATGTTGCTTTTCACCTTCAACAGCCAAGATATGAATGTCGGGTTCGACGCTGCCATAGCCACACGCCATCCGGCCATATTGTGGCTTTTACTCAGCGAATTCAGCTCTATTGCCACATCCTTGGCCCCCTCGACCTGAAGTATGCTCATCGGCTCACGGTTGAGGATGAAACTGTAAGGATTGTCATGGGCGATGACAATGCCGTGGCGACGGCCGAAATCGATCAGGCGCCGGAATGTCTCCATCGTTGCCTGACGGCCGGTCGGCATGTGAGGATAATTGACCCACATCAGTTTGATACGATCGAGAGGCAGACGCTCGAGAGCCTCGAAATCGGGCAGCCATCCGCCTTCCTCTGTCAAGTCATATGTGAAGATCTCAGCCCCCACCAACTTGCTGACCGAACTGTAGGTCGGATAGCCCGGATCCGGCACAAGCACTCCATCTCCCGGATTCAAAAACGTCAGCGACAGATGCAGAATGCCTTCCTTTGAGCCGATCAACGGCTGGATTTCATTGTCGGGGTTCAGCTCCACTCCATATTTATCTTCATACCAGTCGGCAAATGCCTTGCGGAGTTGCGGCAGACCGTTATGAGTCTGATAGCTGTGATTGTCAGCTTTGGCCACTTCCTGTTGCATCGTGGCTATAACCTCCTGCGAGGGCGCCCTGTCAGGGCCTCCGATGCCGAGAGAGATGATGTCGGCTCCCGCAGCATTAAGCTTAGCCAGCTCCCTGAGTTTACGGGAAAAATAATATTCCTTTATCGCGTCGACCCTGTCTGCCGGCACTATTTTCTTTGCTTCGTTCATATTGGTTCACTGTATATATTCGACATATTCGCCGAGAGTTGTTATTTCATTTGTCAGAGGACGCACGGCATCAATTGCCTGATGATAGCGCACGACACTCGAGAATGTCAGATCGACATAAAACCGGTATTCCCATTCTCGCCCGATGATAGGCATCGACTGTATTTTCGACAGATTCATGTCATAGAACGACAGTATTGTAAGCACCTTCGACAATGCTCCTCCGGTGTGAGGAAGCGTAAAGACGATCGACGCCTTGTTGACCTCTGTCTCAGCCGGTCCTATCTCCGACGCAAGCAAAGGGTTGGCCACGATAAGAAAGCGGGTGAAATTACGCCGGTTAGTCTCGATGCCGCGTTCAAGGATTTCAAGGCCATACAATCCGGCCGCATAGTCGCCGCATACCGCTGCATGACCGGTCAGATGCCGCTCGGCTATCTCCTTCGCACTACCGGCTGTGTCGAAACGCTCGATCATTTTCAGATTGGGGTGACGCCGGAGATATTGCTCACACTGCATCAAAGCCATTGGATGAGAATTGACTTCCGACAATTGGTCGATCGTCTGCCCCGGTAGAGCCGCAAGAACATGGGAGATGCGTTTTTTATGCTCGCCGATTATGCGGAGCTTGCTCTGTCGGAGCATTTCGTGATTCTGCAAGAGACTACCTGCTATCGTATTCTCTATCGCGACTATACCCACGAGCGACGCGTCGCCGTCGAGCGCATCAAACATTTCGTGGAATGTGTCAAATGGCACCGTTTCGATATCTCGTCCCGAAAAATACTCCCGGGCGGCAGCATCGTGAAAACATCCTGCCACACCCTGTATTGTCACCTTTAGTCTTTTGTCTGCCATCGTTTCTTTTAAGACTGATAATAAAAAAAATCCCGTCATCGGTGGTTGATGAACGGGATTGCTATCTTTGTTGTTTTATTTATTTCGTTGTTAAGCGACTGATCACACGACAACCCCGTTTCTACTTTCGTAATAGAAATAAAAGAAATAGGAATATGCGTAAAATCGTGTCATTATGTTTATCATTTACTCCGCAAAGCTACAAATTACTTTTGACGTTTGCAAGAAAGACGACATTTTTTATAGCTTGTTTAAAAATAATTGTAAACTGCGGAATGATAACCATATGGTGACTCCGGGCTTTCAGCTTCAGGCCATCAGTCCTCATGCGTTTGAGCAGCAGCTATTTACACAAACATTTTTCAGCGGCCAAGCAATTCAAACGACAGCACATATATCTCTGTGACCGAACGCTTGATAGCCGTGCGATCTTCCCAAAAACGGGTGCGCAGAGTGCCTTCGATCAGCATCCTGGTTCCCTTTCTTATATATTTTTCCGCAAATTCTGCGGCTGCATCTGTCATGACGATGTTGTGCCACTCAGTGCGTTCAGGGATCTCCGCTCCTGATTCTGTGCGACGGGCCGGCTCGTTGGTTGCAAGAGAGAACGATGCCACCGGACGTCGCTCGACATAGCGCAACTGTGGGTCAGCCCCGACATTACCCATCAATATAACCTTGTTCATAATCTCCTGACTGTATTATCGGTCAAATAGTTTTAGGCCCGCGATGACCGCCGGTGAAAAACCGGCATTTTCCATTGCGACAAGGCCTTTTATCGTTATTCCGCCCGGTGTCGTGACTGTGTCGACGGCGGCCTCGGGGTGCATTCCGCTGTCCTCAAGCATGCGCGCTGCACCACGCAAGGTCTGACACACATAGCGACAAGCATCTTCCGCGTCGAAGCCCAAGGCGACACCGCCCTGCGAGGCAGCTCTGACATACCGGAAGGCATAAGCCAACCCGCATGAACACAAAACCATTGCCGACGCAAACATTTTCTCCTTGACGATCTCCACTTGACCCACGGCGCCAAAAACAGTCGACAACTCGCCGGCATAGGCTTCTGCATATTCATTAAGAGTGACAAACGTCATGCTCTCGCCTACCGACACTGCGGTGTTAGGCATTACGCGCGCGATCATCGGAGCCTTGTTGTAGGGCTGGAAACCGATATAAAGATCTTCGAGAGTCTTGGATGGAATTAGCGATGCAACAATCGTGCGGTTATAATTGAGACAGGGCCCGATCTCAGCTATCACCCCGTCGATCTCTCCCGGATGAACGGCTATGATCACCATATCGGCATCTTCGATCGCCATGACATTGGAGGTGAAAACGGTTATTCCGTCGTGACCGTTAAAACGTTCAAGTTTTGACGGCGTGCGATTCGACACTTTCACCGAGTAGCCGGCATTCTCCAGCCCGAAAGCCAACGCAGAACCCATGTTGCCTGCTCCGATTATCGATATATTTTTCATACTGCAAATTCCTTTTTATAATGCAAAAATATATAAAACTCGACAAATCACATCCCCCAAGCCCCAAGTTTTTCTATTTCGCCATATCTTCCGCATGCAATTCCGATCTCTTTATTAGCAAAAACAGAAATATATCCTTACATTTGCTGAATAAACTTTTCGTACAATCAATCTTATTATCTTAACATGAAAATTGTAGTTCTCGGCAGCTCAAACGTCGACATGAGCGCTTCAGTCGAACGCCTGCCACTCGCAGGCGAAACAGTCGGAAATGCTCGATTTCTTGTCGCCTACGGCGGAAAAGGAGCAAATCAGGCCGTAGCATCATGCAGGCTCGGCGGCGACACTGCTTTCATATCGGCCCTCGGAGACGACAGCTTCGGAGCAGAACTCAAAGAATATTTTTCGGCGACGGGTCTCGACACGTCGGGAGTATTTTCAATCAACAATATGTCGACAGGCATAGCTCTGATCATGGTTGGCAACGATGGAGAAAATTGCATCGCCGTCTGCCCGGGGGCAAACGGCTGTTTTACCCCTGAATTGGTCGATCGACATGAAGCCTCAATCAGAGAGGCATCGCTGCTCGTGATGCAAGCCGAAATCCCTCTGCCGAGCATACGCCGTGCTGCCGAAATCGCCCACCGCAATTCGACACCGGTCTTGTTCAATCCAGCTCCGATTTGCGATGTCGACAACGAACTGCTCGGCATGATCGACATACTTGTCGTCAACGAACACGAGTGTGCGGCCATCGCACGCATCGATAATGGCGCGCCAGTCGAGTGTGCCGACATGCTCCACAAACGCGGAGTCGCCAACGTGGTCGTGACGCTTGGTTCTAAAGGAGCTTATGCCCGCACTCCCGAGGGCAGCATATCGGTTCCGGCTTTCAAGGTCGAAGCCGTCGATGCTGTAGGTGCCGGCGACACATTCTGCGGAGCACTCGCGGCAAACTTTGCCGAAAGAGGCATCATCGACAACGAAGCCCTGACTTTCGCCGCGGCAGCCGCAGCCATATCGGTCACCCGCAGAGGCGCACAGCCCTCGATACCGACCCTCGACGAAACAATCGGGTTCATTGCAACACACAGTCAAAACAAACAACATTAATTATATAGTAGTACCATGTTTATCGTCCACACCTATTCTTTAGCAGTCGCATTGTGCTTTATCACGATGATTTGCTGGGGCAGCTGGGGCAACACCCAGAAGCTCGCCGCCAAATCTTGGCGTTACGAACTATTTTATTGGGACTATGCCATCGGCATACTCCTGTTCTCAATTATTTTAGGCCTGACCTTGGGTAGCCACGGCGACGGAGGCCGCAGTTTTATTCCCGACCTGATGCAACTCGACGGAGGGAAAGCACTCAGTGCTCTCGTCGGAGGCGTGATTTTCAATGCCTCCAACATCCTGCTCGCTGCCGCCGTAGCGATCGCCGGCATGTCGGTAGCATTTCCTCTTGGTGTAGGACTTGCACTTGTGCTCGGTGTATTCATCAATTATATAGGAGATCCTAAAGGCAACGCCGTGATTCTCTTCAGCGGCGTGGCACTGGTTGTCGCAGCCATCATCTGCAACGGCATCGCGTCGGGCCAGAGATCGCAAAGCGCCTCAGCATCACAGCGCAAAGGCATCATCCTCGCGATCGTGGCCGGAGTGCTCATGTCGTTCTTCTACCGATTCGTAGCCGCAGCCATGGACCTCAATGATTTCGAAAACCCCACCCCGGGCATGGCCACGCCCTACACAGCCTTCTTTGTGTTTGCATGCGGCATATTCCTGAGCAACATCGTGTTCAACACCATCGCCATGCGACGTCCGTTTGAAGGTGCGCCGGTCAGCTACCGCGACTACTTCAAAGGCAGCCTGCCGACACACATGGTCGGCATACTCGGAGGATGCGTATGGGGACTCGGCACTGCCTTGAGCTATATCGCTGCCGGGAAAGCAGGTGCAGCCATATCGTATGCCCTCGGACAAGGAGCGCCGATGATCGCTGCTTTGTGGGGCATCGCAGTCTGGAAAGAGTTCAAAGGTGCGCAGGCTAAAACGGTCAGATTGCTCGTGCTGATGTTCATCCTGTTCATCTCAGGCCTCACACTGATCACTTTCGCGGGAGAAAATTAAGCGAAACTTCTCAACATTTTCGCCCTAAAGTTTTGTCAACTTAATAATAATGTCTAAATTTGCAAGCCATTACGATTTTTCGCCTTACCAGCGAGAAAAAAGTTGATCAACAAAAAAATAATAGCATACAAAAATGAAAAAAGACATTCATCCTTCCACTTATCGCGAAGTAGCATTCAAAGATATGTCGAACGAAGAAGTATTTATCACTCGCTCGACCGTAGCAACAAAAGAAACTATCGAAATCGACGGCACTACATATCCGTTAGTGAAGCTTGAAATCACAAGTTCTTCTCACCCCTTCTTCACCGGTAAGCAGAAACTCGTCGACACCGCTGGTCGCGTTGATAAGTTCATGAGCCGCTACGGCAACCGCAACAAGAAGTAATAAATCTTCCTGACAAAACTGACACAGGCGAAATCCTTGACGAAGGGTTTCGCCTGTTTGTTTTACCGCCCGATTTAGAGCCTGCACGCGACAAAAAAGCGCCTCTGCAAACAACCGCTTGAAATCAACCAATAGGCTAAAACGGCATATATCAAGTTATATTTGACGGGATAATCATCCATGAAAAACAGCGGTTCATAGCTGCAACGACTTGTTAATAATTATTAAAACTAAAACAATTAGTTTGCAAACTAATATTTTTAGTTTTACTTTGCGCTATCGATAAATGAACCACGTTATGAAACAACTCACCGAACGCGAAGAAGAACTCATGAACATCCTTTGGGACAAGGGCCCGCTGTTTGTGAAAGAAATAATAGAATACCTCCCTGAGCCGAAGCCCCACTTCAACACAGTGTCGACATTCGTCCGTCTGCTTGAAAACAAAGGATTTGTCAGTCACACCAAATTTGGTGGCACCTACCGCTACGAGGCCGCCATCTCCCGGGAAGCGTTCAGCCGCTCGACGCTGAAAAGTGTGATCGACCGCTATTTCGGATCTTCGATCAAAGCTTCAGTATCTGCGCTTTTCAAAGACGAGAAACTCAGCGATGATGAAATCCGCGATCTCGTTGAGACCGTAATCCGACAACGCAAATCGTCTGAACAATGATCAACAGCCTATTTACATATTCGCTCACATCTGGCGTGACACTCGCAAGCATGTATGCTGCCTACCGGATATTCATGAGACAGACAACTCTGTTCCACTTCAACCGCTCATGTATTCTGGCTATATATTGCATCGCCGCGCTTGCCCCTCTGCTGACATTCTCCCTGCCGACAACTCATGGATCTATGGCCTCCTTCACAGCCGTGTTGGATGAAATTTCGATAAATGTGTCGCATGCAGCCGCCATTGCCCGCCAATCAGCTATAGCGCAGTCAATATTGACTATATATATTATAGGAGCGGCAATTGTGGCGCTGAGATTTGTCGCCGACTTTGCATACATGATCTATCTCCGGACATCTTGCAAAGCCACCGAAATAAACGGACGCACTGTGCGCATACTGACCGGTGACAATCGGTCGCCATTCAGCTGGGGTGGCGAAATATTCATTCCCAAAACATATCTTGACGAGAGCCTCGAACGGCTTGCGATGGTGATCAGTCACGAAGCGGCTCACTGCAGCAGCCGGCATTGGATCGATCTGCTGCTATCTCATATGGTGATAGCAGTAAATTGGTACAATCCTGCGGCATGGCTTCTCAACCGCGAACTCGTCAACGCCCATGAATACCAGGCAGACGGCAACGTTCTGAAAAGCACCGACGATGCGACCGAATATCAATTACTATTAATAGAAAAGACTGCCGGCCCCAGGTTCCACGCTTTGGCCGACAGTCTGAATCACAGTTCACTAAAAAAACGTATAACTATGATGATGAAAAATCAATCGAAAAGGAGCGCATATCTGCGTTCTCTGGCACTGCTGCCCGCTTTGGCAGCGGCCATGTGTGTAACCAACAGTTCGTGTGCAAACAGCGTTCAGGAGCAACTGGATGATCAAGTCCGGACAGAAATCAGTACATCGCGCGGCACAACGGCCGCCACTCAGCAGACGGATGCCAGCATTGAGGCAAATGCCCAATATCCTGGCGGCTTTGAGCAGCTATACGCCGACATCAGCGATGTTCTGCAATGGAAAGACGGTCTCGACGAAGGCCGCATGTCACTCGAACTGTCAATTGACGCCGAAGGCAATCTTGCGGAGATAACGGTCAGGGAAGGTCTGTCTGAAACGACCGACAGCTACGTTATCGGATGTCTGAAAAAGCTAACCGCTAAATGGACTCCGGCAAAGGACTCCGACGGCAACTGCGTGGGCATGAGTTTCGTTCTGCCCGTCACACTCAAGACGAAGTAACAGAATATGACAACGGCCGGCATAAGCAAGCTTCTCGGGCTGCTATGCCGGCCGTCGCTATATCAATTATTCGAATTCGATGAGCACAGCGTCTGTACCGACCACCTGATCGACGGCGACAAACACACGCTTTACAACCTCGTCTTTCTCGGCTGTCACATCGTTCTCCATTTTCATTGCCTCATAGACAAGAAGAATGTCACCCTTCTTCACATGATCGCCGGGTTTCACCTTCACCTCGACAATGCGTCCACCCATCGGAGCGACGAGTGTTTCACCGGTGATGGGTTCCTGAGCGACAGCAGGTTCAGCAGCTGTGGGAGCCGATGCTTCCTGAGTCTTGGCCTCTGCAGCCTTCTTGGCTTCAAATTCTTCTGCACGGCGACGACGGAGGAAACCGTTGGCCACGCTCGGAAGAAGTTCGAGGAGCAATTCCTCTTCGCGGTTTGACGCAAGCTTAACGCCACCGAGATCTTCGACTACCGGATTCTCAGGCTGCTTGTACGATGTCACGTCATAGGGCTTTTCAATCGGGCTGCCTGTGATCTTTTCGCGGAAAGCGGGATCGACCGCTACAGGTGTATGGCCGTACTCACCCTTGACAAGTGAAATGAACTGATTTGACTTTGTCGTATAATCGGGATTGCCTTTACGACGGTCAAGAGCGACCGACACTGCCTGGCTACCGACAATCTGGCTTGTCGGGGTCACGAGGGGCACAAGACCTGCGTCGCGACGCACCATCGGGATCAGGCGCATTGCATCGTCGAGAAGATCTTCGGCATGGAGAGCCTTGAGCTGGGCGACCATGTTGGAGTACATACCGCCCGGCACCTCTGCGTTCTTGACGAGTTCGTTGGGTTTCGGGAAACCGAAATACTGTTCGATAGCATGGCATGCATCAAGAAGAGTTGCTTCATCCGATGCTTTTGCTGCTGCAATCGCACGGTCGAGCTGAGCTTCGATCTCTGCGGGAAGTTTATCGTTGAGCGGATCAAACTCGCGCGGAAGTGTGCCGAGGTCAAAGTCTTTGAGCGAACGACGGGCATCGAGAAGATGCTTGCGGATTTCGCCGACGGCTTTCATGTCGACATCGATTTCAACGCCAAGCTTCTGTGCGAAAAGATATACAAGTTCAATTGCAGGAGCTGCCGAACCACCGCCGAACCACCAGATGTTGGTATCAAGGATATCAACACCGTTGATGATAGCCATCACACTCGATGCCAGGCCATAGCCGGGAGTACAGTGTGTGTGGAAATCAACGGGCACCTTCACATTGGCCTTGAGTTTCGAGATGATCGAAGCCGCACGGAGCGGGTTCACAAGACCGGCCATATCCTTGAGGGTGATGATCTTTGCGCCGAGCGCTTCCATTGCCTTGGCTTTTTCTACGAAATATTCGTCGGTAAAGATCTTTTCGGGCTCTGCCGGTTTCTTGCCGAACAGACGTCCGAAGAAACCCTGTTTGGGCTGTTCGGGGGCTTTCGGGTCGACAGTGTAGCAGACTGCACCGTCAGCGATACCGCCGAGTTCGTTGATCAGGCGGATCGATTCCTTCACGTTGTCGATATCGTTCAGAGCGTCGAAGATACGCATAACGTTGAGACCGTTGGCGATCGCTTCCTTGTAGAAACCTTCGAGCACATTATCAGGATAAGGAACATAGCCGAAGAGGTTGCGGCCGCGTGAAAGGGCTGAAAGCAATGACTTGCCTTTCATCACCTTCGAGCAGGCGCGCAGGCGATCCCAAGGCGACTGGTCGAGATAACGCATGACAGAGTCGGGAATGGCTCCGCCCCACACTTCCATAATATAAAAACCTGCGTTTTCGTAATAGGGGAGCAATTTGTCGATCTCTCCCTGACTCAAACGGGTGGCAAACAGCGACTGCTGACCATCGCGCAGAGTCAAATCACGAATCTTCAATTTTTTCTTTTCCATGAGAATCATATCTGTGTTTATGTCCATACATAGTTTCAGCTTTGTTGTTTTCACCTGTCTGACCGACAAGGCCATAACCAAAACCTCAACTTTACAAAAATGATAATTTATTTATCGGCGCAAAGTTACGCTTTTTTTTGCGGTATTGCGGAAAAATTTCCTCATTGTTTTGCTCCGTTAAAAAAAATTAAGGTTCTCATATCAGCTTATTTTAGTCTTATTACTAACTTTGTCAAAAGCAAAGCTCATTCCGACCATGTTCAATTTCTTTAACAAAACAAATACTCCGGCCTCGCTCCCGTTTTCAACCGACATCCACTGCCACGTAATACCGGGCATCGACGACGGATCGCCCGACACCGACACATCTGTTAAGCTGATCGAACGTATGCAGGCGTGGGGCATCAAGCGTATATTTGCAAGTCCTCATGTAACTAAAGACAGCTTCGAGAACACCCCCGCAACAATAGCCCCAGCCCTGACATCACTCCGGTCTGCATTGACCGAAGCCGGCAATGACATCACGGTCAACAACCATGCGGAATACCGTCTCGACGACTTTTCCATGTCATTTTTCAAAAGCGGCGAGGTGATGACGCTGCCGGGTGGATACATCATGATCGAAAACCCTTTTGTATCAGAAGCATGGTTTATCGACAACGTGATATTCGATCTACAGGTGAAAGGTCTTATTCCAGTGCTCGCCCACCCCGAACGCTACTCCTACTACTTCAAGAACTACCAACGCTATCGTCAGCTACACGATGCCGGAGCTAAATTCCAAGTCAACCTTCTGAGCCTTGCCGGCGCATATGGCAAGGAACAGCGCGAAATCGGCGAAAGGCTGATCGCTGACAATCTCGTCGACTTCATCGGCACAGACCTCCACAACTTCAGACACGCCGACGCAATAGATTCTTACCTGACATCACGACAGGCACGGAAACACTTCGCAGCCGTTCAGGACAAGTTGCTCAACGACAAAATCTAATTAAAAGTTGCCGTCAAGAACTGTAGCGATGGCAAAATCAAGCATAGTGTCGATGCCTGAAAGCGCCATCACGGGATCAAGATCGACCTTACAGCCATCGGTCGGATCAATGCCATCCTCTGTTGCAAGCCCGCGGGCGTCGTAGACCGGACAAGCCGACATCCTGACTCCCCAGCCGCATGGTATCTCCGAAGAATATGGCATGCCGCTGCCGCCGCCCGTACGGTCGCCGACGATCTTGACATTAGGCAGATACTGCATGACCGACACAAAATTATTGGCCGCGCTGAACGTACTTCTATTTGTCAGTACGACCACCGGTTTGATCCACCTCACGCGCCCAGGCTCAGCCGGATCAAAATAATAAGGATATGGCTCCGAGAAATCTTTGTGACCGGGGCCAGTCTTGTGACATATCGAACCGGCAAGAATTCTTTCCGAAATAAATCGCGAGACTATAGTCTCTACATTTGTCATGTCGCCCCCTCCGTTGTCCCTTATGTCGATGATTATGCCGCGGCACAACGCAAACTGCGACAATATCGCATCAAGAGAGCCCTCGCCGACCGGATAAGAAAACGACGGATAACGTATATAGCCGACATTATCTCTCAATACGGCATAATTGATACCGCCGACAGTCGAATAATCAAAATTCAGATAATACTGCTCGACAAGACGCTCGTCATAATTCTGAGGATAATCGCTCCACCACTTGCGGTAATACGATGTCTTGAACGATGAAGAAAGATTGACATGACCATCCCTCAATTCGTCGAGCATCTCGGCGCAAAGATTGAAAAACTCGAGTGCACGCATATCGTCGTAGACTCTCGGGCGGTAACGGCTGTAGACCTCGTCCCAGTCGACCCCTTTCTCCTCGAAAAAACAATAATGCTCGTCGACAACAGTCCAGAGTGCGTCAAAATTGCCGGCCGGACTCTGATCCCACTCCTCGATTTCATGACAGGAAGTGGTCATGACCGACATCACAGCCAACAGTATAAAGAGTTGTTTCAACACGGTTGCTTTCATCTGATTGAGAGACTTTTTAATATATCGCTGATATTATCTTCGCGTTTTGCGAAATTTTTCCGGAGCGAGGCAGCGAGAGCCATTCACCGCTGACACCCAACACGAATGAGTGTGTGATTTTCCGGGCTACGATATTATTGACCTTCGTCGATAATATGTCTCCCCGGTAACCGATTCTCACATTAGTCGCTCCAAACCGCAGATCAGCAGTCAGCAAATTGTTCATTCTGAAATAATTGCCCCACCAGGCACCATGCACAAGATTTGACCGGTTGCCGAGATATATCTCATAGTACAGTTCTCCGTAGTCAGGCGAAAAGAACACTCCGGTCACAGGCAGTGTCGGCTGATAGCGCAGAGTCACCGGCAGTTTCAACAATTTGAAATTATACACCGCTGCGCCGGTCAAGCCTACAGTCCAGGAAGCCTTAGCCGACACCGGATTATTGCCGTTGCGCGCAAGATAAAGTGCTCCGACATCAATCCCTGTCGAGCCTCCGCCATACAGCTGAAGGCCATCTGCCCCATCGATCTTCCAGCGGTGCATCATTCCCCACGACAGTTCCAAGCCGAGATCCCACATCGCGGCATTTCGCGCCGGGTTCTCGGCACGGTTGAGCGACAAGCGCCCCGAAAGCTGCATAACCCACTTTTCGGGCGAGAAACGCATCGCCTGCATTCTCTCATAACCAAGGCCGAAATTCAACCCTTTGTATTTCAATGGAGTCAGATATGTATCGCTGATATGCGAAGATCCGGCCTCGACTGTATATGCAGCAGCCACCGGCCGCAACACATCATCCGACCCGACTGCCGCTACAGGCATAGTCAGAAATGCGACGGATGCTAATAATGTTGACAGACGCATGGCGGTATCAGAATATTCGTTTCTGCCCCGTGATTTCGTCTCTCACTTCATCATCCGAACGATCTTCCTCGACGATCTCCTCCTGAACATCGTCATCTCCGTCGCTATCGGTCTCAGAGGCCGCCTCTTCGAGCGGAGCTGCTTTCGGTTCCAATTCCTCAACTGCGGCTATCGCAAAAGTTGTCAAGCGCTTACCTTTAGCCTTGAAGGATTTGACTCCGATATATTCCTCTGCATCGACAACCATCGGTTCGCGGAAATCATCGGGCGCGGCAAATGTCACTTTAAACATTGCTCCGGCCTTGTCACTGAGCAGAATGAGCGTAGATTTTTCATTCTCACCCAGATAACGCTGACGACGTTGCGATGCCTCGAACGTGAAACGCTTGATATAGGGATAACCTTGGTCTGCATCGTTGAGCACGGCTGTCCAGATATGCTTAGGCCGGAACTTTTCGATTATCAATATATCGTCGGGATAATGGTTGCTTGCGTCGTAGCTTGTCGTATAGTACTCTCCGCTTTTAAGCACGACAAGCACCATATCATCGCCCTGGAATTCGCCGAGGAATTCGCCGCGGCCATCATAGTTCAGGCGCAGCACATCGCGGTCGAACCAAACCTCACGGCCTCCGAGAGTCGACGCTCCGCGCTCCTTCAGCGAAAAACGATGGACCTCATTCTTTGTCACCAGATTACCCTGCGATTGCTTGCCCTTGATTGCAAGTTTGGCAAAATCGACATCAAACTGAAGGGTCTTCAACCTTAGCTTTGGCTTCAAGGTGACCTTCACAACCTCGGCCTCTCCGTTAGGATTAGCCGAGAACCACATTATCCTCGACCCGGGAGCTCCTTGTGTCACATTATATTCCTTGTCACGGGTAACGCCGGTCACCGCAAAACGCTTCATATAATAAATGCCGTCGGTTCCGCCGTGGCGATAGATGACGTTATAGATCGTGCGGTCGTCATTGCGCTTGAACACATTGACATAAAGCACATTCTTATCGACAAACAGCTTTTCCTGAACCTTGACCACTTTGTAGCGGCCATCCTTGTAGAAAATGATGACATCGTCGATCGACGAACAATTGCAGACAAACTCCACATTATCATCCTTCTTCAATGCTGTGCCGATAAAGCCTTCCTCGCGGTTGATATAGAGTTTCTCATTAGCTTCAGCCACCGTCGCTGCCTGTATGTTGTCAAAGCCGCGTATCACCGTACGACGGGGATAATTGGCTCCATATTTTTCCTTGAGCCGTTCATACCATGCGATCGTATAACCGATTATATTTTCGAGATTGCGCTGCGTCTCCTCAATTTCAGCCGTCAGTTTGGCGATGTGCTCATCGGCATCCTTGGCATTGAACCGGAATATACGCTTCATCTTGATCTCGACAAGCCGGAGTATGGCTTCATCGGTAATCTCGCGGTTAAAACTTGCGGCAAACGGCTCCAGTCGCGATGCGATATGCTGGATAGCAGCATTGATATGCGGAGCCTGCTCGTAGTCTTTATCCTTATAGATGCGCTCTTCTATGAAGATTTTCTCCAACGAAGCGAAGAACATCTGCTCGGCAAGTTCGTCGAGCCGCTGGCGCAATTCAGTTTCGAGAATATGTCTGGTCAGATCGACGCTGTGTTTCAGCACATCGCTGACGCCGAGGAAATGAGGTTTACGGTCAGATATCACGCAACAGTTGGGCGAAATGCTCACCTCGCAGTCAGTGAACGCATAAAGAGCATCGATCGCCTTGTCGCTCGAAGTTCCGGGCTGCAGATAGACCAGGATATTGGCATTTTCAGCCGTATTGTCATCGACCTTCCTGATCTTGATCTTTCCCTTTTCAAAGGCTTTGAGTATGGAGTCAATGATCACCCCGGTTGTCTTGCCGTAAGGGATCTCCGTCACGGCAAGAGTGCGGTTGTCGACCTTCTCGATCTTAGCCCTGACCTTCACCACGCCACCGCGGCGACCGTCATTATATCGCGTGACATCGATCATGCCACCCGTCACAAAGTCGGGATAAAGCTCAAACTCTTCACCCCGCAGATAGCAGACAGCGGCATTGATGATCTCGTTGAAATTATGCGGCAATATCTTCGACGACAATCCGACAGCGATGCCCTCGGCACCCTGTGCAAGCAACAGAGGGAACTTCGACGGCAGCGACACCGGCTCCTGCTTTCGACCGTCGTAGCTCAATGTCCATTCCGTAACTTTCGGATTATAGAGCGTGTCGAGGGCAAACGGCGACAGACGGGCTTCGATATAACGTCCGGCAGCCGCTGATGCGCCGGTAAGTATGTTACCCCAGTTACCCTGAGTCTCCACCAGCAGATCTTTCTGACCAAGCTGCACAAGAGCATCGTTGATCGACGCATCGCCGTGGGGGTGATACTGCATGGTGTTTCCGACGATGTTGGCAACCTTGTTGAAGCGCCCGTCGTCAAGCGTTTTCATCGAATGGAGTATGCGGCGCTGCACCGGCTTGAGGCCATCGTCGATATGGGGCACCGCGCGCTCGAGTATGACATATGACGCATACTCCAGGAACCAGCTCTGGTACATGCCACGCAGCTGATGCTTCACCACATCGCCTGACGCCGTATAAGGCCTCTGGGTGTCTTTCCCTTCAGCCGAACGTTCTTGTCCGCCCGGCTCTTCAGGCACAAACTCTTGATTATCGTAATTATTATCGTCGCTCATCGGTAGTTAGGTATATTTCTGTGCTTTTCCCACAAAGTTACAATTTAATTTCCACATTTTATATTTTTACATTAATTTTGTGCAATCATCGGCAACAGCCGACACTATGCTTCAGAATCAACCAAATTATTTACACATAAGCAAATGAAAGAAGTAATCAAACAAACCCTTGCCGACAAAGCATGGGCACGCTGGACAGCATTGGTGCTTATCGCATCCATGATGTTCTTCGCCTATATGTTTGTCGATGTAATGTCACCTCTGAAATCGCTCCTTGAAGAAAAACTTCATTGGGACAGCGCCGCATTCGGCACATATGCAGCGTCAGAATATTTTCTCAACGTTTTCGTCTTTTTCCTTATTTTTGCGGGCATAATCCTCGACAAGATGGGCATCCGCTTCACAGGTCTGCTCTCTGCCGGCCTGATGGTGCTCGGTGCATGCATCAAGCTCATCGGCATCAGCGAATGGTTTGGTTCAACAGCTATGTGCTCTTGGCTCGACAGCTGGTGGGTATCATTCCCCGGCAGCGCAAAAATGGCGTCGTTAGGCTTCATGATTTTCGGATGCGGATGTGAAATGGCCGGCACGACTGTTTCGAAAGCAATCGCAAAATGGTTTGAAGGTAAGGAAATGGCACTCGCAATGGGTGTCGAGATGTCGATAGCCCGCCTCGGCGTGTTTGCCGTAATGTGGATATCACCGCTGATCAGCAACAGCTTCGACCAATCGGTTGTCGCTCCTGTGGCCTTCTGCACAGCCCTCCTCCTGATCGGACTTATCAGCTACTCCGTGTTTGCCATCATGGACACCCGATACGATCGCCAGCTTGCGGCTGAAGGTAAGAAGAACGTCGATGGCTCATCAGACGAGGAATTCCACATTTCAGATCTCGGAAAGATATTTTCAAGCAAGATGTTCTGGCTTGTAGCCCTGCTCTGCGTACTCTATTACAGCGGCATATTCCCGTTCCAGCGCTATGCGCCCAACTACGTCCAGGAGACCCTCGGCGTGAGCGCCGAAACAGCTTCGCGGCTCTTCAGTGTGTTCCCCATCCTCGCAATGGTGCTCACTCCTTTCCTCGGAGCATTCCTCGACTATAAGGGCAAAGGCGCCACGATGCTGATCATCGGCGCTGTCATCATGACATGCTGCCACCTCGGCTTCGCGTTCCTCCTTCCGGCGATGCCTCAGGTATGGCTTGCCGTGACACTCATCCTTGTCCTGGGTGTGTCATTCTCCCTTGTGCCGGCTGCGCTTTGGCCGTCAGTGCCCAAGATCATCGACGCCAACATCCTCGGATCGGCCTATTGCCTTATATTCTGGATCCAGAACATCGGTCTGTGTCTCGTGCCGCTTCTCATCGGCGAAACGCTCGACGCTACCGGCGGCTACCGCGTGCCGATGATGATCTTTGCTTCATTCGGAGTTCTTGCCATCTTCTTCGGCATATGGCTGAAAGTGCTCAACCACCGCCACAACTACGGCCTTGAAGAGCCCAACGTCAAGAAGACTCCTGTCCAGGCTCTCGAAGCCGAGACCGAAGCTGCCGAAGAATAATCTCCGGCCTCACGATACTGAATATCCCCGGCTACCACCGATCAGTCGCCGGGGATATTTCTCCCTCCCCCTCATGATCCGACTAATTCAATTGTATATTATCCTTTGCTCATGACCATTAATTCAACCCGACTGTCATCCGTCGACGCACTTCGCGGATGGGCCTTATCTGCAATCGTTCTGCTCCACTGCCTTGAGCACTATAATCTTTTCTGCGTGCCCACCGGTCTGCCATCATGGCTGCAATCAATCGACTCTGCAGTATTCGACACCACATTTTTCATCCTCGGAGGCAACGCTTACGCTACGTTCTCCCTGTTGTTCGGTTTCAGTTTCTTCATACAGATGCGCAACGCAGCCCGACGCGGCTACGATTTCAGAGCGCGTTTTGCCTGGCGCATGCTCCTGCTCGCCGGCTTTGCTATGCTACATTCGCTGTTCTACAACGGCGATATCCTATTATTATACTCCGTATGCGGACTGCTTCTAATTCCTGCCGCATCATGGAGCAACCGCACCCTGATCATTATCGCCGCAATACTGATGCTGCAGCCATTCGCATGGTTTAAGATCATATATGCCGCCATCACTCCCGGCTATGTCGACACCGACTCTCTGTTCATGCCATTTGCCATCGCAGCCGACGAAGTGGGCCGCACAGGCGACATCGCCGCCACCATATGGAGCAACATCCACGACGGCATTCTTTACAGCAACCTCTGGCAGATCGAATCCGGACGAATATCTCTCACTCCGGCACTGTTTTTCGCCGGAATGCTGCTCGGACGGCTCGACATGTTTGCAAGATCTGAAAAATCCGTAGCTTTCTGGCGCAGACTGCTGCTCGCCGGAGTCATCGCCGCCATTCCGGTCTACTGTCTCAAGACCTACATTCCGGCAATGATCGACAATCCGACCATAATAACATATTATAATGTGGCACTCGCCCGCATATTCAATGCCATCACCACTGCAATCCTCGTCTCTATATTCATGATCTGCTGGTTCCGGAAAACCGACGGCTACAGAATGCAGCGCATTCTCATCCCCTACGGACGAATGAGCCTCACCAACTACATCGCCCAGTCGATCATCGGAGTGACGCTGTTCTACAACTGCGGCTTCGGACTTTATGACAAAACCGGCGCGACGGCTTGCATAGCGATAGCCATATTCATTGTGATACTCCAGACTGCGTTCAGCCGTTGCTGGCTGACATCGCATCGCCAAGGCCCGCTCGAGAACATATGGAAACGCCTGACTTGGATAAATAGCGAAAAGACCTCAGGAGCAACAGCCGCCAGATAAACCCGCCCCCGTCAAAGACGTCGACTGCCGGCAAGCCGACCTTTCACCACAAAACAGCCACGGTAAGCCAATCTGCTCGACTTTGACAACATCTAATTCACAAAAAATTCGTAACTTTGCCCTTTGACAAAAAAGAGCAATCAATGCAGAATATCAGAAACATCGCTATTATAGCACATGTCGACCACGGTAAGACCACAGTCGTCGACAAAATGCTCCTTGCCGGACACCTATTCAGAGACAACCAGAATGCCGGTGAATTGATCCTTGACAACAACGATCTCGAACGCGAACGCGGCATAACAATCCTGTCAAAGAATGTGTCAATCAACTATAAGGACACTAAAATCAACATAATCGACACCCCCGGACACGCCGACTTCGGTGGAGAAGTTGAACGAGTGCTCAACATGGCCGACGGATGCCTCCTCCTCGTCGACGCTTTCGAAGGTCCGATGCCTCAGACACGCTTTGTGCTTCAGAAAGCCATCCAGATCGGCCTCAAACCGATCGTCGTGATCAACAAGGTCGACAAACCCAACTGTCGCCCCGACGAAGTCCAGGAAATGGTGTTTGACCTGATGTTCAACCTCGACGCCACTGAAGAGCAGCTCGACTTCCCGACCATCTTCGGATCGGCCAAAGAAGGATGGATGAGCACCGACTGGCAGAAACCGACCGACAACATCCTGCCCCTGCTCGACGCTATCATCGAGCACATTCCGGCTCCACAGACTATTGAAGGCGACGCGCAGATGCTCATCACATCGCTCGACTTCTCAAGCTACGTCGGCCGTATAGCTGTCGGACGCGTACACCGTGGCACTCTCCGCGAAGGCATGGACATCGCACTCTGCCGTCGCGACGGATCTGTCTCGAAACAGCGCATAAAGGAACTGCACACATTCGAAGGCATGGGACGCAAGCGTGTCAAAGAAGTTTCAAGCGGCGACATATGCGCCCTTGTCGGCATCGAAGGGTTTGAAATCGGCGACACTGTGGCCGACATCAACAACCCCGAACCGCTGCCGCGCATCGCCATCGACGAACCGACCATGTCGATGACATTCACCATCAACGACAGCCCGTTCTTCGGACGCGACGGCAAATTTGTCACTTCGCGCCACATAAGCGACCGTCTCACCAAAGAGCTCGACCGCAATCTTGCCCTCAGAGTCAAGAAAGCCGATAACGAGGACGTATGGACAGTCTTCGGCCGTGGAGTACTCCACCTTTCGGTGCTTATCGAGACCATGCGTCGCGAAGGCTACGAACTTCAGGTCGGACAGCCACAGGTCATCATCAAAGAAATCGACGGTCAGAAATGTGAACCTGTCGAACTCCTCACGATTAACGTCACCGAAGAATATTCCTCGAAAATAATCGACATGGTCACCCGACGCAAAGGCGATCTTCTGACAATGACCGCCCAGAACGACCGCGTACACATGGAATTCCAGATCCCGTCGCGAGGCATCATCGGTCTGCGCAACAATGTCCTCACCGCCTCTGCCGGCGAAGCCATCATGGCTCACCGCTTCCTCGAGTATCAACCGTGGAAAGGCGAAATCGAACGACGCACCAACGGTTCGCTGATCGCTCTTGAAGCAGGCACCGCCTATGCTTACGCTATCGACAAACTGCAGGATCGTGGAAAATTCTTCATTTTCCCGCAGGAAGAAGTCTATGCTGGTCAGGTCGTCGGCGAAAACGCCAAAGACAACGACATTGTCGTCAACGTCACCAAATCAAAGAAGCTTACCAACATGCGTGCTTCGGGTGCCGACGACAAAGCGCGCATCGTGCCTCCGGTGGTATTCAGCCTTGAGGAAGCCCTCGAATACATCAAAGAGGACGAATACGTCGAAGTGACACCCCATCACATACGTCTCCGCAAGATAATCCTTGATGAGATCGAGCGCAAACGCGCCGGAAAGAGCTGATCTGACCAAACAATTCCGATTGATATGCAACCCTTTTCGTTGAACATAAGAGGCCGGCTGATCGAATATAACCGCCCGGCGGTGATGGCGATAATCAACGTCACCCCTGACTCGTTCTATGACGGCAGCCGCAGCCTCACGTCCGACGAAATTGCAACAGCCGTGCGACGTGCGATAGCCGATGGCGCTGACATCCTCGACATCGGCGCATACTCGTCGCGTCCGGGCGCCGACAATGTCAGCGACTCTGAAGAGATGCGACGTCTTGCCTCAGGTCTCGCTATAGTGAGATCTGTGGCGCCTGACATTCCGGTTTCGGTCGACACGTTCCGCGCCGACGTAGCCCGCCGCTGCATTTGTGAGCTCGGGGCCGACATCATCAACGACATTTCGGGTGGACAGCTCGACGACAAAATGTTTGACACGGTCGCCGACCTACAGGTGCCCTACATTTTGATGCACATGCGCGGCACACCTGCAACGATGCAGTCGTTGACCGACTATAAAGATGGTGTCACCGAAGGCGTCATCGCCGAGCTCGCGCCAAAGCTTGAGCAGCTTGCCCTGATGGGCGTCAACGACGTCATCGTCGATCCCGGATTCGGTTTTGCAAAAACACTCGAACAGAACTACACCCTGTTGCGCCAGCTCCGTGCCCTGTCGATGCTCGGCAGGCCGCTGCTCGTCGGTGTATCCCGCAAATCAATGGTCACCCGACTTCTCGGCATCACTGCAAACCAAGCCCTCAACGCCACTACAGTCGTAAACACCATCGCGCTCTGCAACGGAGCCTCGATACTGCGGGTTCACGACGTAAAGGCTGCGCGTGAGGCCATCGATATAATAACCTGCCTCAACAAGGCCTAAGACCGATTACATGCCATGCTCGTCGATTTCGGAATAAAAGACATCATCGATATATTTATCGTAGCTTTGCTTCTCTTCTACATCTATCGTCTGATGAAAGAATCGGGCACGATAAACATATTCTATGGAGTCATGGCGTTCATAGTCGTGTGGGCGTTGGCTTCAGAGATCTTCAACATGCGCCTGATTGGCACGATACTCGACAAATTCATGAGTATCGGTCTGCTGATCCTCGTCATCCTGTTCGTCGACCAGATCAAGCGTTTCCTCGTCGAACTCGGATCGCACAGACGATGGCGCTTCCTCAACCAGCTGTTCCATCACCACAAGGCCGAAATCGATGCCGACTCACGCAAATGGGTCATGCCGATCGTCTATGCCTGCATGTCGATGTCAAAAAGCAAGACCGGAGCGCTTATAGTCATAGAGCAATCGATCTCGCTCGACAATTACGAAAAGACCGGCGACATCATCAACGCCGAGATCAACACCCGCCTGATCGAAAACATATTCTTCAAGAACTCACCACTCCACGACGGAGCAATGATAATCGCAGGTGACCGCATCATGGCTGCCGGATGCATTCTGCCGGTCAGCCACGACAGCGATGTGCCACGCTCACTCGGACTCCGTCACAGATCGGCACTCGGCATAGCCCAGGCAACCGATGCCGTGGCAATTGTTGTCTCCGAAGAGACCGGCAACATTTCGCTCGCCCATCGCGGAAGACTGTCGACTCGCTTGACATCAACCGAACTCGAACACCGCCTTTCGGCGCTGACAACCAAATAACCGGTCAACATCCATAAACGCTCATCCCAATGAAAGGCATCGTACTTGCCGGAGGATCCGGCACCCGACTCTACCCGATCACGGTCGCTTTGTCGAAACAGCTCGTCCCTGTCTACGACAAACCGATGATCTACTATCCGGTATCGACCCTCATGCTTGCCGGCATACGTGAGATTCTCATTATCTCTACGCCGGTCGACCTGCCTCAGATAGAGCGGCTGCTGGGCGACGGAAAGCAATGGGGCGTCAGCTTTTCATATGCAGTGCAGGATCATCCCGACGGACTCGCTCAGGCATTTGTCATCGGTCGCCAATTTATCGGCGACGACGATGTTTGCTTGATTTTAGGCGACAACATTTTTTACGGCCAAGGCTTCACAGGCATGATGCTCGACGCCGTCAAGAACGCCGCCGACGGACATGCAACAATATTCGGCTATCCCGTGTCAGATCCGCGCCGCTTCGGCGTCGTGACTCTTGACGCCGACGGAAACCCTGTCGAGATAGTCGAGAAACCCGAAGAACCGCACAGCGACAAGGCTGTCGTCGGCCTTTACTTCTATCCGAAAGGCGTGGCAGATATCGCAGCAAATGTCCGACGCTCCCAACGTGGCGAATACGAGATCACCTCGGTCAACGAAGAATACTTGAAGCGCCGCCTGCTCAAAGTGAAATGCTTTGGCCGCGGCTTTGCATGGCTCGACACCGGCACAGTCGGATCGCTCATTGACGCATCCAACTTCGTCGAAGCCATCGAGCGGAGACAAGGCATCTTGATCAGCGCGCCTGAAGAAGTGGCGTTCAGACGCGGCTTCATAACAGACGCCCAACTCCTCTCTCTCGCTCAACCGCTGAGCCGTACAGACTACGGACAATACCTTATAAGACTTGCCAATGGAAAAGCTTTTTGAACCTCACCTCATCGAATTCCCGAAGATCAAAGATCCAAGAGGAAACCTGTCGTTCGCAGAAGGCGGACAACAGCTGCCGTTCGAGATCGAACGCGTCTACTGGACCTACGACATCCCATCGTGGCGCGAACGCCATGGACGGGCGTTGCGAACATGCGCCGAGGTAATCATAGCCACTTCCGGACAATGCACCGTCTCAGTCGACAATGGCAACGGCATTCCGCGCGAGTTCACGCTCAACCGTAGCAACCAAGGGCTCTACATCCCCCCGATGACATGGCGTTCGATCTCCGGTTTCGTCACCGGTTCGACTTGCATTACTATCGCTTCGAAACTATATGACGAAGCCGACTACATTCGCGATTACCAACAATTCAAATCATCCCTGTCCGATGAACTGCGATAGCCACCGCCACTCCTCGATCGATGACTGCAAGATCATCGAAATGAAGACCGTCGACCATGCAAACGGACGGCTCTCTGTGATGGAAAACCTTGCAACCGCCCCGTTTTCCATCAAACGTGCATACTATCTTTACGATCTGCCCGCAGGGGCCGAACGTGGAGGCCATTCCCACATCTCCACTCACGAGATTGTGATACCTCTGGCCGGATCGTTCGACGTCGTCATCGACGATGGGCATAGATCAAAGAGGATAACCCTCAACAACCCCTCCCGCGGACTATTGCTGACAACTGGCATATGGAGAACTCTCGACAATTTCTCTTCCGGATCCATATGCCTGGTTCTTGCTTCAGAAAAATACGACGAAGCCGACTATATCCGCGACTACGCCGAGTTCAAACGCTTGACTGCCGACAAAATATGAGCGACCGACACTACACATTCCTTGACCTCGCCACTGTCAACCGCCCCTTCGCTGACGCCATCAACGAAGCTGCAGCTCGTGTCATAGCAAGCGGACGATATATCGGAGGACCGGAAGTGGCGGCATTCGAGCGTCAACTTGCCGAAAGCTGCGGAAGCAAATTCTGTGTCGGCACAGGCAACGGCCTCGACGCACTGCGGCTGATCATGCGCGCCTATATCGAACTCGGTCACATGAAGCCGGGCGACGAAGTGATAATCCCGGCCAACACATATATTGCCTCTGTGCTCGCAGTGACCGACAATGGTCTGATCCCCGTATTTGCAGAACCCGATCCGCGCACAATGAACCTCGACACTGCCCGCATCGGACAATACCTGTCGCCCCGGACAAAAGCCGTGATGACAGTCCATCTTTATGGCCGCACCTGCTACGATGACCGGCTGCAAGCATTTGCCGATGCCAACAATCTGAAAATCATCGAAGACAACGCCCAGGCTATCGGTGCGACCGCACCCGACGGCATCAGCCGGACCGGAGCTCTCGGCGACGCGGCTGCCTTCAGTTTCTACCCCACCAAAAATATAGGTGCGCTCGGCGACGCCGGAGCCGTAACCACCGACGACAGCGATCTGGCAGACGCCGTGAGAGCAATCGCCAACTATGGTTCAGACCGGCAGTACCACAACATATATTGCGGCCTCAACAGCAGGCTCGACCCCTTGCAGGCTGCAATCATCCGCGCCAAAATCCCACACATCGACAGCGAAAACCTGTTGCGTCGCAACATAGCTGCTGTTTATGAAAACGAGATTGCCAACCCGGCCGTCACAAAACCATTGTTTGCCGATGACTTCAGCTCGGTATGGCATCAGTACGTAGTCCAGGTCGACGACAGAGAATCTTTTGTCGCCTACCTCGCCGAAAATGGTGTCGAGACGGCCGTGCATTATCCTCTTGCTCCATTCGACCAGCCCTGTTACTCCGACAAATACAATCCCGATTGCCCGATCGCCCGCCGTCTGGCCTCGAGAGTCGTTAGCCTCCCGGTCAGCAGATGCACATCGCCTGACGACGCCAGCGAAATCGCCGCTATAATCAACTCCTACAACCCTCCGGTAAAAAATGATCGATAAAACGACTTTTGACAACCGCACAGCTTTATTCCACACCTTCGGCTGCAAACTCAATTTCGCCGAGACTTCGACCGTCGCGCGCATGTTTGCCGAAAAAGGTGTCAGACGCATAACTCCTGGCGAAACGCCCGATTTCATAGTCATTAACTCTTGCTCAGTCACTGACCTCGCCGACAAAAAATGCCGGCAGACCATACGTTCGTTCAACCGACGGTTTCCCGACGCTGCGATAATCGTCACCGGCTGCTACGCCCAACTCAAGAGCGACGAGGTCGCTGCATTGCCCGGCGTAAAAATCGTCGCAGGCATCGACCGCAAGCTCGAGCTTTGCGATTTCGTCGAGAAATGGTCAGCCGAGCATCAGCCGATGAGCATTGTCGGTGACGCTCGCGACATCCGCGCGTTCATGCCTTCGTGCTCACGAGGCGACCGCACCCGCTATTTCCTTAAAGTCCAGGATGGTTGCGACTACTGGTGCACCTACTGCACCATCCCCAAGGCCAGAGGCCGCTCTCGCTCGGGGACTATCGACCAGATCGTAAGCCAGGCGCGACAGGTGGCTGACGAAGGCGGCAAAGAGATTGTGATAACAGGCGTCAACATCGGAGAGTTCGGCAAAGGACGCGACGACAACTTCCTCGACCTCATACGCCGGCTCGACAACGTCGATGGCATCGAACGCTACCGCATATCCTCGATCGAGCCAAATCTTCTGACCGACGAGATAATCGAATTCGTCGCAGAGTCAAAGCGCTTCATGCCCCACTTCCATGTCCCACTTCAAAGCGGGGCTGACGAAGTGCTCAGACTCATGCGACGGCACTACGACACCGACCTGTTTGCTTCAAAGGTGGAAAAGATCAGAAAAGCGATACCCGACGCCTTCATCGGTGTTGACCTCATCGTCGGTGCCCGCGGAGAGACCGACAGTCAGTTTGCACTGTCCAAGTCGTTCGTCGAGAGCATCGACATATCGCGTCTCCACGTGTTCACTTACTCCGAACGACCCGGCACACGCGCACTCGACATCGACCACATCGTCACTCAGGAAGAAAAACATCTGCGCACCCGGCAGATGCTCGCTGTCAGCGAGCGCAAACTCGACGCTTTCACAAGACGGTTCTGCGGCACGACACGTCCGGTTCTGCTCGAGCATCCGCGCGACGGACACCCGCTAAGCGGCTTCACCGACAACTATCTCAAAGTCGAAATCGAAGGTATCGAACCCGCTGTTGCCAGGTCGCTCGACAACACCATTGCCAACGTCGTCATCGGCGAGCCAATCGCCGAACGCGAGAGTGTCTCAGCAAATCTCATCATATGAAAAAACTGTTACACGCAATAGCCCTCGGTCTGCTCCACGCCTGCGCACTGCTTCCGTTCTGGGCGCTCTACCGCTTGTCCGACTTGACCTATTTCCTGCTCTACTACGTCGTGCGCTACCGCCGGAAAGTGGTCAGCGGCAACCTGCGAGACAGTTTCCCGGAAAAGACCGATCAAGAAAGAGAACAGATCGCACGGAAATTTTACCTCAACTTCTCTGACTACATTTTTGAAACTATAAAACTGCTGCACATCTCCGACCGGCAGATGGCCAAACGCATGACCTTCGACAACGTCAGCCTTATCGACGGATACGCCGGCGACGGACGCAGTGTGGCAGTATATTTCTCTCATTGCGGCAACTGGGAATGGGCTCCGTCTGTCACCCTCCACACGGCCTGCCGACCCGACAAAGGAATTATATTCGGTCAGGTCTACCGCCCATTGCGCGACAGCTGGACCGACGCCCTCATGCTAAAACTCCGCAGCCGTTTCGGATCGAAATCGTTCCCAAAGAACACCGTTTTCCGCGACATTATCAGAGCATGCCGCAATTCAGGCATGCCTGCCGTCGTCGGCTTCATGAGCGATCAGCATCCGAGCCACGGCGACCTCATCCACGTCGTCAACTTTCTCAACCACCCGACCGCATTCATCACAGGCACGGAAACTCTGGCTCGTAAACTCAACATGGGAGTTGTCTACTGGGACATGTACAAACCCCGGCGCGGCCACTACCATATCGTCACACGCAACATAACCGACGACATTGCATCTTCTGAGGTATTCAGCGTGACTGACCGGTACGTCGAATTACTCGAGACAACAATCAGGCGAGACCCTTCGTTATGGTTATGGACTCATAAACGGTGGAAACACCCGGTAACATTCGAAGACAATGAAGCACCACGACACAAATAGCACACCAGAAACTGCCGCCCCGCAGGTTGCGGTCATCATCCTGAACTGGAACGGAGAAAAGCTGCTCAGCCAATTTCTGCCCGAAGTGATCGCTTCGACCAATCAGCAGATAGCGAGGATTATCGTTGCTGACAACGGCAGCACTGACGGTTCGCGGGAACTTCTCCAACGCGACTTCCCGCAGGTTGAATGTCTTTACTTCGACAACAACCACGGATTTGCAGGCGGCTACAACCTTGCCCTCGAACTCACCGACTACAAATACACAGTCCTGCTCAACTCCGACGTCGCCACTTCCGCCGGATGGATCGACACCCTTTACAGCTTCATGGAAATGCATCCCGACGTCGGTGCATGCCAGCCGAAAATTCTGAGTTTCTGCGACAATTCCAAATTCGAATACGCCGGCGCGGCCGGAGGTTTCATCGACCGGAACGGCTATCCCTACTGCCGCGGACGTATTTTCGGAACATGCGAAAACGACAACGGCCAATACGACAGCCCGGCCGACATATTCTGGGCAAGCGGCGCTTGCCTGATGATTCGTTCCCAACTCTACAGACGTGTCGGCGGACTCGACACCGCCTTTTTCGCACACATGGAAGAAATTGATCTCTGCTGGCGCATCCTTCTGGAAGGCTACAGAATAATGGCAGTCCCGCAGGCCACAGTTTTCCATCTCGGAGGCGGTTCGCTGCCCGACTCCAACCCGAGGAAAACCTATCTCAACTTCCGCAACAACCTGCTGATGCTCCACAAAAATCTACCCGATGGCACACGTGGACGAAAACTATTCGGACGCCGGCTGCTCGACACTATTGCATGGGCAAAATATGTCGCGACATTTAAGTTCCGATTTGCCGCGGCCATAGTCAAAGCTCACCGCGACTTTGCAAAAATGAGAAAGACCTACACTGTCCACCCCGACATCAATCTGCTCTCCATTCGCAAAGACACCCGCATCAATATTCTGACATCCTACTATCTTAAAGGCCGCAAAACGTTCGATTCCCTGAAATTCTGACAACTCCCCCGGCTCAACGCGCTCCGACAACTCATTATTTTTTGCCCTCGGCTAAACAATATCGGCAGTTGACACATTATTAATATATGAAAACATTCATCACATTAGCCCTCGCCTGCTGCATCGCTTCAGGCGCACAGGCATCACAAACAGACCAACTGCACGATTTAGCGGCCGAACTATCTGCGATGACGGATTTTAATTCCGCAGCCACCTACGAAGTTCTGTTGCCTACATCCGAATTTCCTGTTGTCTACAACATCAACCTTGCCTCGACAGCAGCATCGCCGTCCGACTCTCTTGCGGCCGCTGATTACCTCATAGAGTGGTCTCTCGAAAAAGACGGCAACAAATCCGAAGGCTTCTCAGCCTACTTCCCGGGAAATCACTACCGATACCGCGATCAGAGACTTCAGGAATATCATGCCGATTGGGATGCCACCCCGTTCCTTCCCGGCAATGACGTCAGCCGCGGCGTACAGAACCAAGCCCAGTTCTGCGATCTGCTCCCGCAGTATATCGGGCTCACATTCCAGTCGATGCTCTCCGACACCACATATAAATACACTGTCCACCCCGACACAATCATATCGCGCCGCCACGTAATGGCAGTCGACGGAGTGCGGAGCTTCCAAGGCATCGAAGCGCTCGAGTTTCTCTACATACTCGACAAAGACAACCTCCGCCCGATCAGATCCGAATTTGTCAGCAATCCCGGACAGATCGGCGAACAACTCATATCGGCCTCTTACGACTACAATTCATCAAAAAAGGACTTCACTGTCGCAAAGTCAGAGGAAGAACTGATCGCCCGCTACCCCACAATTTTCGAAAAATTCAGGGAAAGCACTTTCCGGCTCGAGAATATGCCCGGCCGACGCCTGCCGTCATTCTCCGCGCCGACAACCACCGGCGAACGTTACACAATCACAAAGGCCGACCAATTTGCCGTGCCGACCGTAATCGCCATTCTTGACGCCGAAGTAGGTTCGACGCAACAGACCATCCAACTTCTGCGCGACGCAATCGACTCTCTGCCGATGCAAGCCGATCTGATCATGGCCTTCATCAACAACAAAGTCGACGCCATTGAAGCGCTCACCTCGCAGATCAGACCCGGCGAACACATACTCATGAGCGCTCGCGGTCTCGCCCGCGACTGCGGAGTCAGCGTCACGCCGGTCATCCTGATATGCGACCGTTCGGCCACCGTCAAAGATTTGCACATAGGCTTCAACAATGACATCGGCGACTTTGTTATACAGTCGACAGCTCTGCTGACAAAAGAATAATAATTAAATAACTATATGGAAACAATATTTTTCAAAGGCACTCCCGTAAAAACCTACGGTAATGTGCCCGTAGCGGGCGAAAAAGCCCCCGAATTCAAACTCGTAGGCAAAGACCTCAACGAAATCTCCGAAAAAGATTTTGCCGGCAAACGCATCGTGCTCAACGTATTCCCCAGCCTCGACACCGCAGTCTGCGCTGCATCGGTTCGTCGCTTCAACCAAGAAGCCGCAAAATTCAAGAACACAGTTGTCCTTTGCGTGTCGATGGACCTGCCATTCGCAATGTCGCGCTTCTGCACAGCCGAAGGCATCGATGGCGTCACTGTTGCATCTGCTTTCCGTTCGCCTGAATTCGGCAAGGACTACGGTCTGACAATGGTCGACGGTCCTCTCGCCGGTCTACTTGCCCGCGCAGTCATCATCATCGATGAAAACCGCAACGTGATTTACTATGATCTCGTCAGCGAAATCACAGACGAGCCCAACTACGACGGCGCGATCTACGTCCTTGTCAACGACTGATCAGCATCTCGATCACCCAATAAGGCAATCCCCCATAACGGCCATCTGGCAGCCAAAACTGCCACGGTGGCCGTTACTTTATTTCCATCATGAAGAAACTTTAACGTTCGACGGCGGTTGTTACTATATACATTAATAATATATTAATAAACACAAACACGACAACCGATGAAAATTCGAACCCTCGCCTCAATGATAATGCTGACATGCCTGTTTGCGTCAGCCAAAGTAACGCTGCCCTCCTCCCCACTCACCTACCAAGCCTGCTATCACTGCGGCTTTGTAAAAATTTCGGCCGGCGACGCTCTCATCACCCTCAACCTCGACGACGACAGACTGACAGCCACCCTCAACGGACAAAGCGTGCCCATCGGACACCGCACCTACGCCATCAGCGACACACTCATTGCTTCGATGATCGAAACTGACGGAATGCCTAAAGAGATCGTGACATACGAAAACGGATGGTACTCCAAGCCTCGCCACTATCATGCACCGATCATTTTCAACAACCCTGCCAACTACCGCAACATCCACGGCGAAGGCGACCTCGATGCAAGCAGCGGGACGATGGAGGCCGTAACGATCTCGACCGACATGCTTGCCCTGTTCTACTACTTCAGGACAATCGATTTCGAGAACCTCACCGAAGGACAGAAAATCAATATTGCCATAGACCTCCCCGACGGCGACGTTCAGCAACTCGTGATCGACTTTGAAGGCAAAGACAACTTCAACGGCCACGACTCCTACAAACTTACATTCAACTACAGCTACCACGGTTCGATGAGCAATTACCCCGTGACCGCACAGATCGACACTCAGTCACGGCTGCCCTTGCAGCTTTCTGCCGACATCAAGATCGGCCACATCGAACTCATTCTGAAAGCATAACGCACCAACCCAACGCCTTTTGCCACATTTTCCCATATTTTTCAGGAATAAATTTGTTGTTTAGCGGATAAATGCGTAAATTTGCAGCACAAACGCAAAAATAAACATCATTCTGCCACTATCGCAGCATGACAAATATTCATCAACAAGGTCAATTTCCGAAAAAATGGACGTAAAAGGATTTATCGAAGACCTGAAAGGTCGATTTCCCAACGAACCCGAGTATCTTCAGGCAGTAGAAGAAGTTGTGACATCAATTAGCGACGTGTACGACGCGTGCCCGACTTTCGAGCGCTACAACCTCCTGGAAAGACTATGCATACCCGATCGCATCTACACATTCAGAGTGTCGTGGGTTGACGACCATGGCAAAGTGCGCAACAACATGGGCTACCGAGTGCAACACAACAACGCCATCGGCCCGTACAAAGGCGGCATACGCTTCCACTCGTCTGTCAATCTCTCAATCCTTAAATTCCTCGCTTTCGAACAGACTTTCAAAAACTCTCTCACAACACTCGCCATGGGCGGCGCCAAAGGCGGCAGCGACTTCTCACCTCGCGGCAAAAGCGACATGGAAGTCATGCGTTTCTGCCAGGCATTCGTAACCGAACTCTACCGCCACATCGGCCCTGACACCGACGTCCCGGCCGGCGACATAGGCGTCGGAGCTCGCGAAGTCGGCTACATGTACGGCTGGTACAAGAAAATGACTCGCGAATTCACAGGCACATTCACCGGTAAAGGCCTCGACTTCGGCGGCTCGCTGATGCGACCCGAAGCCACCGGCTACGGCAACGTCTACTTCCTCCTCAACATGCTCGCAACTCGCGGAATCGACATTAAAGATAAAAAAGTCGCAATCTCCGGATCGGGCAACGTCGCCCTCTACACCGCCGAAAAACTTCTCGCTCTCGGCGCAAAGGTCGTATCATTCAGCGACAGCGACGGATCAGTAGTCATCCCCGACGGCATCACTAAAGAAGAATTCGACGAAATATTCGACCTCAAGACCCTTTACCGCGGACGAATAAGCGAATTTGCAGCAAAACACCCCGAAAAAACAACTTACTACCCCCACGAACGTCCTTGGCAGCATGTCAACTGCGACATCGCCATGCCATCGGCCACTCAGAACGAACTCGACGGCGACGATGCCCGCTGCCTCGTTGCAAACGGATGCTTCGCTGTCAGCGAAGGCGCCAACATGCCGTCGACTCCTGAAGCCATCAAAACCTTCCAGGACGCCAAGATACTCTACGCACCCGGCAAAGCAGCCAATGCAGGCGGCGTGTCGGTATCAGGCCTCGAAATGGCTCAGAACTCACAGAAACAAAGCTGGACAGCCGAAGAAGTCGACAACAAACTCCGCAACATAATGGCCGACATCCACAGCCAATGCGTCGAACACGGCACTCAGCCCGACGGCTACATCAACTATGTCAAGGGAGCAAACACAGCGGCATTCCTCAAAGTCGCTCGTGCAATGATGATGCAAGGCATCGTCTGATCACACCTCCCGACAGACCGATATCAACACTACAGGCAGCAGCGACGACAGACACCGACCTGCTGCCTGTTCTTTTTTTCACACCTCGTCAGCCCCTCAAAAAACTGACATCCAAACGTTTCATCAAAACACACAAAAAATATCTCAAAAAATAACATCAAAATATTTTGGAGAAATAAAAACTTTGCGTAACTTTGCAACCGCAAAAGGGAAACAACTCAACCCCGATGCAATAGAAAATTGAACGAGATGCCTCTTTAGCTCAGTTGGCCAGAGCACGTGATTTGTAATCTCGGGGTCGT
>CAJUMR010000004.1 GCA_910587475.1 uncultured Muribaculaceae bacterium | reverse complement strand
GCATCTGACTACGGATCAGAAGGTTACAGGTTTGAATCCTGTAGGAGTCACAAGAAGGTCAGGCCTGCGGGTCGGACCTTTTTTTGTTTCACGGCATCAATCTTCAGCGCACAGCAAATATAAATCGATTTTTAAGAATGAGTTACGAAGTTTTTTTGTAACTTTGCATGGTTTTCACGACAGATAGTGTTGACCCCTTTCATATCACGCTTAAACAAAGTACTATCGTATGCGCGAAACAAAACGCGCCGTCCTTACCCTCGAAGACGGCACCACATTCGAAGGCAAATCCTTCGGCTATGAAGCTTCCACCTCGGGCGAAGTCGTGTTCAACACCGCAATGACAGGCTATCCCGAGAGCCTGACCGATCCCTCTTATGAAGGGCAGATTTTAGTCACCACATTCCCGTTGCTGGGCAACTACGGCGTTCCGCCATCCGATGCCAACCCCATGCTGAGCGACTATCTTGAGGACGCCCACATCCACTGCAAGGCCATCATCGCCCAGGATTATTCGTGGGAACACAGCCACTGGCTCGCCCGCCGCTCTCTCGCCGACTGGCTCAAAAGCGAAAAGATACCCGGCATCTACGGCATCGACACCCGCGCACTGACCAAGCACCTGCGCGAAAAGGGCTCTATGCTCGGCAAAATCACCATCGAAGGCTGCGAAGACGTTGACTTCTATGACCCCAACCTCGAAAATCTTGTGGGCAAAACCTCGACCCAAGGCGTAACGCTCTACGAACTTGCCGCCGACGGATCATTTGCAATGACACCGATCAACGCCGACGCCCCCCAACTTCCGTCGTCCGACAAGAAGACAGTCGTGCTCGTCGACTGCGGAGTGAAGCACAACATCATCCGCTGTCTGACCCGCCGCGGAGTGAGAGTTGTCAGAGTGCCCTGGGACTACGATTTCTCAAAAATAGCCTACGACGGACTTTTCATCTCCAACGGCCCCGGCAACCCCGACTTCGCCACCACGACCGTCGAACATCTGCGCAAAGCCCTCGGCGAAGACCGCCCCATCTGCGGCATCTGCATGGGCAACCAGCTGCTGGCTAAAGCTGCGGGAGCAAAAACCTACAAACTGAAATACGGCCACCGGAGCCACAATCAGCCCGTGCGTCAGGCCGGCACAAACACATGCTTCGTGACATCGCAGAACCACGGTTTTGCAGTCGACTCAGAGACCCTGCCCGCCGACTGGGAACCGCTGTTCATCAACATGAACGACGGCACAAACGAAGGCATCCGCCACAAGACAAAGCCGTTCTTCTCGGCGCAGTTCCACCCCGAAGCATCGAGCGGCCCGAAGGACACCGAATTTCTTTTTGACACATTCATCAGCAAGCTCTAACGATCATGACCAATACAGAACCGAATCAAAAGAAAATACAGAAAGTGCTGCTATTGGGCAGCGGAGCCCTCAAAATCGGCGAGGCCGGCGAATTTGACTACTCAGGATCGCAGGCCCTCAAGGCCCTCAGAGAGGAAGGCATCAACACGGTGCTGATCAACCCCAACATCGCCACAGTCCAGACTTCCGACGGCTTTGCCGACAAGATCTACTTCCTGCCGGTGACGCCCTATTTCGTCGAAAAAATCATCGAAAAAGAGCGTCCCGACGGCATCATGCTCGCATTCGGCGGCCAGACCGCGCTCAACTGCGGCGTAGCTCTCTACGAAAGCGGCGTGCTCGAACGCTATGGTGTCGAAGTGCTCGGCACTCCTGTGCGTGCGATCATGGACACCGAGGACCGCGAACTTTTCGTCAAGAAGCTCGATGAAATCGACATCAAGACCATCAAGAGCGAGGCTGTCGACAATGTTTCGGACGCTCTGCGCGTGGCCAACAGCCTCGGCTACCCTGTGATCGTGCGCGCGGCCTACGCGCTCGGCGGTCTCGGCAGCGGCTTCTGCGACAACGACGAGCAACTGGTGGCGCTGACTGAGAAAGCGCTGTCGTTCTCGCCTCAGGTGCTCGTGGAGAAATCGCTCAAAGGCTGGAAAGAAGTAGAGTACGAAGTGGTGCGTGACCGCTTCGACAACTGCATCACGGTCTGCAACATGGAGAATTTCGACCCTCTGGGCATCCACACCGGCGAAAGTATCGTCGTAGCACCGTCACAGACCCTGTCGAACGACGACTACCACTACCTGCGCTCACTCGCTATAAAGATCATCCGCCACATCGGCATCGTCGGAGAATGTAACGTACAGTATGCGTTCGACCCCGCCTCGATGGACTACCGCGTGATCGAAGTTAACGCCCGTCTGAGCCGTTCGTCGGCCCTGGCGTCGAAAGCAACGGGCTATCCTCTGGCTTTCGTCGCTGCGAAACTCGGTCTCGGCTACGGATTGTTTGACCTGAAGAACTCTGTGACCAAGAGCACATCGGCGTTCTTCGAGCCTGCTCTCGACTACCTTGTGGTGAAAATCCCCCGCTGGGACCTCGGTAAATTCCAGCGCGTCAACCGCGAGATCGGATCGTCGATGAAGTCGGTCGGCGAAGTGATGGCTATCGGCCGTACATTCGAAGAAGCGATCCAGAAGGGTCTGCGCATGATCGGCCAAGGCATGCACGGCTTCGTCGGCAACAAGGACATGAAGATCGATAACATCGATCACGCGCTCGCCGACCCGACCGACAAGCGCATCTTCGTCATCGCCAAGGCCATGCAGAGCGGCTATGACGTTGAGCGCATCCATCAGCTGACCAAAATCGACCGATGGTTCCTCTACAAACTGCAGAACATCATAAACACCTCCGACGAACTTTCGAAATACAACGAACTCGACAGCCTGCCCGCCGAACTTCTGCGTCTGGCCAAGCAGCAAGGTTTCAGCGACTTCCAGGTCGGCAGAGCCGTGCTCAAAGACAAGATGACCGACAGCGAGAAGACCAATCTCGATGTGCGCGCCCTGCGCAAGAGCCTCGGCATCACTCCGGTGGTAAAGCAGATCGACACCCTCGCAGCCGAATATCCGGCCCAGACCAACTATCTCTATCTGACCTACAACGGCTCGACAAACGACGTCGAATATCTCCACGACCATCGCTCGATCGTGGTGCTCGGTTCGGGAGCCTACCGCATCGGATCATCGGTCGAATTTGACTGGTGCTCGGTCAACGCTCTGATGACAGTCAAGCGCGAAGGCTGGCGCTCGGTGATGATCAACTACAATCCTGAGACCGTGTCGACCGACTACGACATGTGTGACCGCCTCTACTTCGACGAGCTGACCTTCGAACGCGTCATGGACATCCTCGACCTCGAACAGCCCCATGGCACCATCCTGTCGGTCGGCGGCCAGATACCTAACAACCTGGCCACACGTCTCGACGGCGAAGGCATCAACATACTCGGCACGTCGGCCGCCTCGATCGACAACGCCGAAGACCGTCACAAATTCTCTGCGATGCTCGACCGCCTCGGCATCGATCAGCCCCGCTGGCGTGAGCTGACAAGCATGGACGACATCAAAGAGTTCATCGACGAAGTCGGCTTCCCGGTGCTCGTTCGTCCGAGCTACGTTCTGTCGGGTGCGGCTATGAACGTCTGCTCCAACGACGACGAACTCGTGCGCTTCCTGCGCCTCGCCGCCAACGTCTCGAAGCAGCACCCCGTTGTGGTGACCGAGTTCATCCAGAACGCCAAGGAAATCGAAATGGACGCCGTGGCGCAGAACGGCGAAATCAAAGCCTACGCCATCTCGGAGCACATCGAGTTTGCCGGCGTGCACTCAGGCGACGCAACCATCCAGTTCCCGCCTCAGAAACTCTATGTCGAGACCATGCGCCGCATCAAGAAGGTGTCGTCGCAGATCGCCAAGGCGCTCAACATCTCCGGACCGTTCAACATCCAGTTCCTCGCCAAGAACAACGATATCAAGGTGATAGAGTGTAACCTTCGCGCCTCGCGAAGCTTCCCGTTCGTGTCGAAGATCCTCAAGATCAACTTCATCGACCTCGCCACTCGCATCATGCTCGGTCTGCCCGTCGAGAAACCCCACAAAAACGCTTTCGATCTCGACTATGTCGGCATCAAAGCGTCGCAGTTCTCATTCTCGCGTCTGCAGGGCGCCGACCCGGTGCTCGGAGTCGACATGTCGTCGACCGGCGAAGTAGGCTGCATGGGCACAGACACCTCCGACGCCATACTGAAGTCGATGCTCGCCGTCGGTCTCCGCATACCGCAGAAATCGATCCTGCTGAGCACAGGTTCGCCCAAACAGAAAGCCGACATGCTCGACGCTGCCCACATGCTTCACAACAAGGGCTACAAGATCTATGCGACAGGCGGCACCCACCAGTTCCTCAACGACAACGGCATACCCGCCATCAGAGTCTACTGGCCGTCGCAGCCCGACATGCAGCCGCAGGCTCTCGACATGCTCCACAAGAAGGAGATCGACCTTGTGGTCAACATTCCCAAGAATCTCAGTTCGACCGAGCTGAGCAACGGCTACAAGATCCGTCGCGCAGCTATCGACCTCAACATCCCTCTGCTCACCAACGCCCGTCTGGCTTCGGCGTTCATCCTGGCCTTCACCTCGATGTCGATCGACCAGATCGAGATACGCAGCTGGGATGAATACTAATACCATCGCCTACCATAATCCGATTTTTCGGTAACATTAATAATCAATCTATTATGAAACATTTACTGCGTATGTCAGTATTCGCGCTTGCAGCGCTGGCCTCATTCGGGGCCGGCGCCGCCAAGTACGAGTACCAGACTGTGGCCGGCGACCCGCTGGACACAAAAATGTACACGTTGAAAAACGGTTTGAAAATCTTCATGAGTGTCAACAAGGACGAACCGCGCATCCAGACCTACATCGCCGTGCGCGTGGGCGGAAAGAACGATCCGGCCGAAACAACCGGTCTCGCCCACTACTTCGAGCACCTCATGTTCAAAGGCACCGAGCAATTCGGCACCACCGACTATGCCGCCGAAAAGCCCCTGCTCGACCAGATCGAACAGCTCTTTGAGGTCTACCGCAAGACGACCGACGAAGATGCACGCAAAACGATCTACCACGCCATCGACTCGATCAGCTACGCTGCATCGCTCATTGCCATCCCCAACGAGTATGACAAACTGATGAGCGCCATCGGAGCCTCGGGCACCAACGCCTATACCAGTCAGGACGTGACCTGCTACGTCGAAAACATTCCCTCCAACGAAATCGAAAACTGGGCCAAGATCCAGGCCGACCGCTTCGAACATCCAGTGATACGCGGTTTCCACACAGAACTTGAGACCATCTACGAGGAAAAAAACATGTCGCTGACCTCTGACAGCCGCAAGATGGCTGAGACGATGCTGTCGGCACTTTTCCCCACCCACCCCTATGGCACACAGACCGTGCTCGGCACCCAGGAAAATCTCAAGAACCCGTCGATCACCAACGTGAAGAACTACCACAAGGTGTGGTATGTCCCCAACAACATGGCGATCTGTCTATCGGGCGATTTCGACCCCGACAATATGGTCGACATCATCGAAAAATACTTCGGACACCTCAAGCCCAACCCCAACCTGCCCAAACTCGAATTCCCGGCAGAGATGACCATCACCGAACCTATCAAGAAAGAAGTCTGGGGCAACGAAGCCGAACGCCTCTACATAGCATGGCGGGTGCCCGAAGCAAAAGCCGAGGACGCACAGGTGATATCGGTCATCAGCGAAGTTCTCAACAACAATAAGTGCGGCCTGATCGACGTCGACATCAATCTCGCACAGAAAATGCTCGGCGCAGGCGCAGGTCTCTACGGACTCGCCGACCAGGGTGCATTCCTGCTCATCGGCATGCCCAAGGGCGGTCAGACTCTCGACGACGTGCGCGAACTGCTGCTCGCCGAAATGGCCAAACTCCGCGCCGGCGATTTCGCCGACGATCTCGTGCCGGCTATCATCAGCAACGCCAAGCTCCAGTTGCAGAAATCATTCGAGAGCAACCAAAACCGCGCGGACTACTATGTCGACGCATTTGTCAACGGGGAGCCTTGGGCCGACGTTGTGAAATCGTTTGACGATCTCGACAAAATCACCAAAGAACAAGTGGTCGAAGTTGCCAACAAATACTTCGGCGACAGCAACTATGTTGCGATCTACAAACTCCAGGGTCCCGACCCCAACGAACTGAAGATCTCCAAACCCGAGATCACTCCGATCGCCATGAACCGCGACGCTTCGAGCCAGTTCCTGCTCGACATCCAGAATTCGTCGGTGACCCCGATCGAACCTGTCTTTGTCGACTACGACAAGGATCTGACCCGGTTGAAAGCAAAAAATGGTGTGCAGGTGCTCTACACCCACAACTCGACCAACGACGTGTTCCAGCTCACATATATATATAATGTAGGCTCCAACAACGACACTCGCCTCGACTACGCGAGCGAGCTCCTCGAACTGTTCGGCACTCCCGACATGACTCCGCAGGAGATCCAGAACGAATTCTACAAACTCGCATGCTCATTCCGCATCTCTATCGGAGCCGAACGCTCGTATATCGTGCTCGGCGGTCTCAACGAGAACATGCCGAAGGCGATGGCTCTCTTCGAGAAAATCGTCAACGAAGCAGTGGCCGACACGGCCGCTTACTCGGCTTATGTCGACCGCGTCGAACAATCGCGCATCAACAACAAGACCAACCAGCGTCAGAATTTCAGCGCTCTCTCGACTTATATGATCTACGGCAAGGACAATCCTCAGACCCGGACCTTAAGCGTCGAGCAACTGCGTGCCGCCGATCCCGAAATATTCCTCTCAGCCCTGCGCGAACTGATGAACTACGAACATGAAATCATCTACTACGGCGCAAGCTCGGAAAAACAGGTGATCGCCGATATCAACAAATATCATCAGATCGCAAAGAAACTGACACCCTCGCCGGAGCAGAATGTTTTTGCAATGCAGCAGCCCGAAGAAACTATCGTGTTCGTAGCTCCTTACGACGCAAAACAGCTCTACATGTCACTGTACTCCAACCGCGGCGAGAAATATGATCCGGCCATCGAACCTCTGCGCAACGTCTACAACGAATACTTCGGAGGATCTATGAACGCCATCGTCTTCCAGGAGATGCGCGAGAGCCGCTCGCTCGCCTACTCGGCATGGGCCAACATGGTCGAACCCGGCTATCTGCGCCGCCCCTACACCTACCGCGCTCAGATCGCCACTCAGAACGACAAGATGTCGGACGCAGTCAACGCATTTGACGACATCATCAACAACATGCCCGTCAGCCAGTCGGCATTCGAGCTGGCCAAGAAAGGCATCGAATCGCGCATCCGCACCGAACGCATCATCAAGGACAACATCGCCTGGAGCTATATCAACGCCCGCGATCTCGGCCTCGACACCGACAGCCGCATCGCCGTGTTCAAAGCTCTTCCCGAAATCACCATGGACGATGTGGTGAAGTTCCAGCAAGACAATGTCAAGGGACGCACCTACTATTACTGTGTGCTCGGCGACACCAACGACATCGACCTCGACGCACTGTCGAAGCTCGGCAAAGTCGTGATGCTCTCGACTGAAGACATATTCGGATATTAATCCGCCAACACCTTATGCTAAAGACGGCAGCGCATCAAGCGCTGCCGTCTTTTTTTATTGCCTGATTAAAAAATATTTAATACCTTTGTCGCGATTAAGACAAAAAGTTGGCTCGCTATAGACGCGATTAAAAGGGAATCCGGTGAAAATCCGGAACAGACCCGCTGCTGTAAGTTCCAGTCAAATTCAAGCCATAATGCCACTGACCAAGCAAGAGAGCGACGGTTGGGAAGGCGGCCGGAAATGGGATAAGTCAGAAGACCTGCCAATATTATTAACTCGCACAACAATGCGTTCGAGGTAACAACGCAGCGAAAAAAACAATTTGAGACAATGGGCACTCCCTCCCTGCGGCTGCCGGCCATCATCGGCGTCGCACTGTACATCGCCCTTCAGGCACATAAGGTCTATGCAGATTCCATTCCCGAATCAGCCGACAGCGTCATTCACTTCACCAAAGAGGTGGAAGTCTCGGCCAAACGCCGCCCGATAGCAACCGTTCAGGAACTTTCAGGCCCTGAGCTTCAGTCGCTGTCGACCACGTCGATAGCCGATGCCCTGAAATACTTTGCCGGCGTGCAGATAAAAGACTACGGAGGTCTCGGAGGTCTCAAAACGATCAATGTCCGATCGCTCGGCGCACAACATGTCGGCGTCTACATCGACGGCATACGTATCACCAACGCACAGAACGGCACTGTCGACCTCGGCAAATACTCGCTGTCGACGCTCGAATCTGTCTCACTCTACAACGCCAACAAACTCGACGCCTGTCAGTCTGCCTCAGAGTATGCCTCGGGGGCGACGGTCTACATGCGCACACGGCGTCCCGACAGCGACTCACTGTCGCTGACCGGCCGTATAGGATCGTTCCACACTTACATGGGGCGCGTCAACGCCCAGTTCAGCCGCAAAGGATGGTGCGGCTTCATCGACGGCGAATATCTCAACTCCAAGGGCGACTACCCGTTCAGATACAAGTCTGAGTATGAAGACACCGTCGGCAAACGCAAAAACTCAGACATCGAATACGGCCGTGTCGAAGCAGCGCTGTTCAAAAACGGCTTTTCATCACATCTCTACTACTACCAGTCGGAACGCGGTTGTCCGGGCGGCATCGTCAGACGCCTGTCGGACAAATACACCAACGTAGGCCGCGAATGGGACACCGATCTCTTTGCCCAGGCATCTTACCAGCAATCTTTCGGTGAAAAATTCACCATCAAGGCCAACTCCAAATATGCCTATGAATATCTGCGCTACTGCACCGACTATCCCGAAAACCAGAACACGGCAAGGGTCAACAACCACTACTATCAACACGATGCCTATTTAGCTCTGTCGGGGGCATATTTCCCTACAGAATGGTTGTCGATCAACATCGGCTACGACGCCCGCATGTCGTGGCTCGACGCCGATCTCAAAGTATTCCACCCGGTCAGACGCGTAGACCAGAAAGCTGTGGCCGCCGGACAGATCAACTATCGTTCGATACGTCTTGCCGCTTCAATACTCTATCAACACTACAAAGACCACACCCGTCTGAAGGTCGGAGCCGCCGACCCTCTGAGCCGCTTCACCCCGGCAGTGTCAGTCGGCTATACCTTCAAAGACCTGACGCTCAAAGCGTGGTACAAAAGCATATTCCGCGCCCCTACACTCAACGATCTCTATTACACACAGGTCGGCAACCGCAACCTGAAACCCGAGTACACCCGGCAGTTCGACATAGGAGCCGAATACAACTACAGCTCCCCGGGCTGGATGGCTTCAGTTCAAGCCGACGTCTATGTCAATCACATCGACGACCGCATCGTCTGCCTGCCTCTGAAAGGCACCTACACATGGTCGATGATGAACTACGGAGAAACATACTGCCGCGGTCTCAACATGACTGCATCCGGACGATACATGACCGGGCCGTGGAATTTCTCACTGCTCACTTCCCTGACATGGCAACGCGACCTCAACCGCACCGACCCTGACAACGAGACAACCTACAACAAACCGATCTGCTACTCACCGACCCTGTCGTTCGGCATCACTGCCATCGCTGCATGGCGCAACTATTCGCTGACGGTGTCGGAGCTTCATGTCGGTGAACGCATGTGGTCATATGCCGATCCGGAGGACGTGCTCACACCTTATAACAACGTCGACATCAAGCTTTCGGCTTCATGGCGCAGGCTGCTCGCGTCGCTTGAGGTCAACGATCTTTTCGATGTGCAGTATGAACATATACCGCGCTATCCCATGCCCGGACGCAATTTCAGGCTTACCCTGTCCTTTACAATCTGATTCCAACCACTCCTTAACTCCCTATTTTTATGAATCACAAATTCAAAATGTTGACAGCAATGCTGTCGATCATCGTTCCGGTCGTATCTGAAGCCCAAGAGCGCATCATCTTGCTCAATGAGGGCAACTGGCAGGCCGACAACGGCAAAATCACCTATTTCGAAGACGGCAAGATTGTCAGCAATCAATGGTTCCGCGACGTCAACGGTTACAAACTCGGCGACACTCCCAACGACATAATCGCCGTCAACGACAACCTGATCGCCATCGCCATCAACTGGTCTAACATCGTGCAGTTCATCACCCCCGACGGCAAAGCAGTAGCTGCGACCGAAGACGTGCCCAACAACCGCAAACTTGCGTCAGACGGCGACAATGTCTACATATCGTCCTACGGCCACGAATGCGGCATCGACGGAAAATACGTCGAATTCACCAAAGGATATGTGGCTAAAATCGACGCCACCACCTTTAAAGTCACCGCGGCCTGCGAGGTCGGCTACGAACCGGAGGGCATAGCTTACTACGACGGGCATCTGTTTGTCGCCAACACCGGGGGCTACGCCTTTCAGGAAGACCATGAATATGAAACGACCGTCAGCATCATCGATGCCTCAACGATGACAGTCACCCGCACGGTCGACACCGGACAGATCAATCTCTACGGCAAGATGTCGCAAAGCGGCAAATATCTGTGCATCAATTCGCCCGGCGACTATTATGACGTTCAGGCCGCTACCATCATCTTTGATTGCGAAGCGGCGCTCGGCGGCAAACCCGATGACGAATGCTTCACCAAACTCGAATATGCCGCGACCTACAACTGCGTGACCGACAACGGCGACTTCTATGCAATCGGCTCAAGATATTCCTATTACACAGGGCAATACGAGTTCAACTACATAGTGATTGACCCCGCTGCA
The DNA here is from genome assembly GCA_910587475.1 of uncultured Muribaculaceae bacterium. Taxonomy (GTDB): domain Bacteria; phylum Bacteroidota; class Bacteroidia; order Bacteroidales; family Muribaculaceae; genus CAG-873. The sequence continues at coordinate 93,514 of CAJUMR010000004.1, read as the reverse complement.
GCGATGGAGTATGGCGATGCCGGAGTCCGCGATGATTTTCCGGGCACCGTGCTTTCCGACATCAAGAAGATGAGCATGCCCTACGGCATATACGTAAACCCCTACACGGGCTATATTTATGCCACCGACGCAGCATCGTTTGCCGAAGGCGGCACATTGTATCAGTGGTCACCCGAAGGAAAATTGCTCGGAAAATTCGGAGTATATATCAACCCGGCTCACTTCCTGGCACTCAAGCCCGACGGTTACACCGGCGGCGTCGACGACGTGGTCATCGATCAACCCGACACCGACTCCCCCATCTACAATCTACAAGGCATCAGGATCACGAATCCTGCACCGGGCCAGATCTACATCCAAAACGGCCGAAAATTCAAATATTGACAACCCAATAAAATCAAATCTTTATGAAACTTAAACATTTACTCCTGCCAATTGCAGGAGTAGTCTGCTGTCTGACGACGGAGGCCGCCCCGGTGAAGGTGACGATGAACACTGTCTCCACTACCATGAGTCTCACAGCAAAAGACACGGGATCGACAATCGAAACCGGAGAAGCTGAAAACAGAGTTTATTCGTTCGACGCTCCAGCAGGTGAATATGTCCTGACAGCCTATGCCACAGATGGAGAAACCATCAACGGAACGATTGAAATATCAATTGCCGACAGCGATGTCGAACAGGAATTCAAGGTTCTGACCGTAACAGCCTATGTCACCAATAAAAATGACGACGGATCATTATGGACTGTTGAAAACGGGGATTACACAATTGATTTGTCTGTCAACTCACGTGAAGGTAATCAACAAGTTGTAACCCTTGGGAATAGTACCACAACGGGTCGAAAAACATTCCTGGCTCTAAATGGAAACAGCTATTATATTTCATTCATTCCCGGAGAAACTCACAAAGCCGAAAATTACACTACCCTTTATAAATCAGGGACATTAACATTCAACTCAACGGTCAGCGGAGCTATCCCTGTCAGCTACGATTATAGTGTGACAATTCCGGTTGACGCTCAATTTTTCATGGGAATAAAATTCACCCACTTCACTGACTTCAGCGCTGTTGATCCCAAATCAATTGACATCAACGGGGATACTAAAACATATAACTATTTTCTTGCCGCAGGTCAACAATATAATTACCGTACATGGATGGAGGGCGGATTAACTCAAGCCGGAATATTCACAATGAATGCCGACGAGACCAAACGTCCATCGTTAAGCTTCTCAGAAGAAGATTACAAACAATTGGATCCTCATAAGATTAATCACGATCCAACAAGCAATGATGGTTTAGAAACCGGAGATATTTTCTTAAATATTAATCCTGAGGGTCATCTGAAGCTCAATATCGGTGATACGTTTGATGCTCACGCCATGCGCACATGGGAGATAACGTCCACTACTTCCGGGAACTATTTCATTGAACCTGATTTTCATTACACTATCTTAGATCTCAATGGAAATCCGAGCTCAAACGTTATTGAAATAAGTAGCAATCAAGACAATCCTTCCCCCTGGGCAAAAATTAAAGCTATCGGCTCCGGAAGTGCTATCGTTCTTGTAACCTATGATGCAATTAATGTAAATGCACATACTTTAGCGAACAAAACTCCATTTACCGGAGGTGAAAATTGGGGCGCAATCTGGCCAGAAAACACTGGAGTATATATAGTTACAGTCGGAGACAATGCATCAGGCATCAATCCAAACATGATCATCAATGAAAAATACAACCTTGAATCAACTAAATTATCCGGCAAATATGTTGACGCTGAACACGACGTATTTTACTATCTTGACACCGAAGATGGCGCACGCTACACGTTTACTCCGGAGGGCGTCGATAATGTTACAATAGCTTATCCGACCATTGGTGAGCGTATGGCTAACTACACAGGCTTCAGCAGCGAAGGCGTCACTAAAAACGCAGACGGCTCATACACCCTGCTCCTCAAAGAAGGCCGCCAAATTGTAAAGCTGACTAATATGGCCGGAAAATCAGAATATCAAGTGTTAACCGCAAAATCATGTCACCGTGAGATTTCAAATGAGACTCGCAAAGGCAGCAATATATTCCTACCCGGCGACAAGGTAAAAATCCAGTATTCAGGCCTATTTCATGGAGCTAATAAGCTTGCAGGCATATACAATATGTCAGCCTATGTAACGTATAACGGCATACCTAACGGGTCATCGTTAATCCTCGGATCAGGTCAATATACATTCGCTTCAAAACCTGAAGCACAGGCGGTTTCTTTAGAAATTCCTGCTAATTTTGACACTGAAAACGATTCAACAATTTCACTCACGGAAGGTGTCATTCAGATTAATGGCTTCGGTGATCCGATCGGCAGCCATCGTGACATTGACCCACGTTCGGGCAGATCTCCCAATTTCACAGCCATTGGGCATAAGACATATTTAGGCGCAATACCCGATGTCAAAATTCAGGTAGCACCCTTAAAATATTTCAACCTAAAATTAACCTGTAACGTTACTGATGCCATAATATCAATAGTCAGCAATGAGCATGGCGATACCATTCAGCCTGACAGCCAAGGCGAATACATTGTTAATAGTGGAATTTATAGCATCACTGCCCAGAAATATGGCTATCGCTATTACCACAATGAGTTTGAAATCGATTATGATGCAGACCCGTCGCAAACATTTGCGATAAATATGATTGAAGCCGACGATGCCACTTGGGATGGAACGACTCTTTTGGAACCGGCGATTGCCGATGGTTCATATCAAATCTCGTGTGGCGATGAACTTGCTTGGTTTATGGATTACATTAATTCATATGGTCGAAATCAATCCGCAATTCTTACCGAGGATATTGATCTTGGTGATTTCCCATGGACTCCCGGCCTTCTTAATTTCAATGGATGCTTCGACGGTAACGGCTTTGCGATAAAAGGACTATATCTCGATACACAAGAGGACTATGTCGGTTTATTTGACTACTCGAATGGAACGATTAAAAATCTTACCGTATATGGATCTGTAAAAGGAGGTCGGTGCGTCGGAGCAATTGTCGGACAGGCCGGCCAACAATCGGTTACAGACAGATGTGTTAATTATGCATCGGTTTCAGGAGTAAGCAGTGTCGGCGGAATAATCGGATACTTAGAGGCTCGCCAAAATTCAATTTCTACTGTCACAAATTGTTATAATCTCGCAGACATATCCGGTGATACTGCTTGCGGTGGCATAATCGGATCAAATGATATTTACGCCGTGATGGAAAATCTTTTTAGCCTTGGAGAAGTTTCAGGGCAAAATGCCGGATCTTGCATCGGTGGTCCATTCAAAAAGACTAATTCAAAAAATGTTTTCGGGATAGAAGAATATGACATCACCGAGGGTCAGACTCTCGTGACCGAGGAGCAGATGCGTTCGGGCGAGGTGGCTTATCTGCTCGGAGAAGCGTTCGGACAGGAAATCGGCGTTGACGAACATCCGGTCATCGGCGGCATGAAAGTGCTCTACGACGAGACGAGCGGCCGTTACTACAATGAGGATGGCGGAACATCGGGCATCGACGACGTCTCTGTTGAAGACTGCGGCGATACGATCTACTACAACCTCGAAGGTGTGGCTTCAGACCGTCCGTTCAAAGGCTTCAACATCGTCAGGAACGGCAATGTCACAACAAAAATTTTCATCAGATAACTGCATATTTTATAATTTTGACAAGTGATCGAGTGAGGTCCGGCGCGATGCCGGGCCTCACTTTTTTCAAGGCGCGGTTTCATAAATCCACAACAGCCCCGGAGATAAGAATATTTTCGAGGCAACCGGTCGAGTTTCCTCACCGTTGCCGTCGTGGTCGCCTTTGCTCCACCGGGGCCATCGAGGTTTATGAACCGCGCGTCTTAATCTGCCATTTTGTCACGTGTGTCATGTCACAAACTTTTTGGCACAGGATTTGTTTATTTAGTGATGAAAAGAAATCAGAAACATAATAATAAAACAACATAAAACTTATACAATCATGGGAAAAATCATTGGTATTGACTTGGGTACAACCAACTCTTGCGTTGCAGTTCTCGAAGGTAACGATCCTGTCGTTATCCCTAACAGCGAAGGCCGTAACACCACACCTTCGGTAGTTGCATTTATCGACGGCGGCGAACGCAAGGTAGGCGATCCCGCAAAACGTCAGGCAATCACCAACCCTAAACGCACGATCTACTCGATCAAGCGTTTCATGGGCGAAACATACGATCAGGTTAAAAACGAAATCGAACGTGTGCCTTATAAAGTAGTGCGCGGTGCCAACGACACCCCCCGCATCGACATTGACGGCCGCGAATACACCCCTCAGGAAATCTCGGCTATGATTCTTCAGAAGATGAAGAAAACCGCCGAAGACTATCTCGGTCAGACAGTGACTGAAGCCGTGATCACCGTTCCGGCCTACTTCAACGACTCTCAGCGTCAGGCAACCAAAGAAGCCGGCGAGATCGCAGGCCTCACAGTGAAGCGTATCGTCAACGAACCAACCGCAGCCGCACTTGCATATGGCCTCGACAAGACAAACAAAGATCAGAAGATCGCAGTGTTTGACCTCGGTGGCGGTACATTCGATATCTCGATCCTCGAACTCGGCGACGGAGTGTTTGAAGTGAAATCGACCAACGGTGACACTCACCTCGGCGGCGATGACTTCGACCACGTGATCATCGACTGGCTCGCCGACGAATTCCAGAAAGAAGAAGGCGTCGACCTGCGTCAGGATCCTATGGCTCTGCAGCGTCTTAAAGAAGCCGCAGAAAAAGCCAAGATCGAGCTTTCGAGCACCACTTCGACCGAGATCAACCTTCCTTATATCATGCCTGTCAACGGCATTCCAAAGCACTTGGTCAAGACTCTCACCCGCGCAAAATTCGAACAGCTCGCCGACCGTCTTATCCAGGCTACGCTCAAACCTTGCGAAGACGCTCTTCGCGATGCCGGCATGAAAGCAAGCGACATCGACGAAGTGATCCTCGTCGGCGGTTCGACCCGTATCCCTGCCATCCAGCAGATCGTTGAAAAATTCTTCGGCAAAGCACCTTCAAAGGGCGTCAACCCCGACGAAGTAGTGGCAGTCGGTGCAGCCATCCAGGGCGGTGTGCTCTCAGGCGATGTGAAAGACGTGCTTCTTCTCGACGTTGTGCCTCTGTCAGTGGGTATCGAAACCCTCGGCGGCGTGATGACCAAGCTTATCGAAGCCAACACAACCATCCCGACCCGCAAGAGCGAGACATTCTCGACCGCAGCCGACAATCAGCCCTCTGTCGAGATCAATGTCCTCCAGGGCGAACGCCCCATGGCCAAGGACGACAAGCTCCTCGGCAAATTCCACCTCGACGGCATCGCTCCCGCACCCCGCGGCATACCTCAGATCGAAGTGACATTTGAAATCGACGCCAACGGCATCCTCAACGTATCGGCTAAAGATAAAGCTACCGGCAAAGAGCAGTCGATCCGCATCGAGGCTTCAAGCGGTCTGACCGACGCCGAAATCAAACGTATGAAGGACGAGGCAGCAGCTAACGCAGCCGCCGACGCCAAGGAAAAGGAACGCATCGACAAACTCAACCATGCCGACGCAGTGATCTTCCAGACCGAAAAGCAGATCGCAGAATTCGGTGACAAGATACCCGCCGACAAGAAAGCAGCTCTCGAAAGCGCTCTCAACCGTCTGAAAGACGCTCACAAGGCCGCAGACCTCGACGCCATCGACAGCGCGATCAAAGAGATCGAAACAACATTCGGCGCCGTGCAGCAGGATATCCTCAACGCTCAGCAGCAGGCTCAGTCAGCTCAAGGCGCAGACATGGGCGGCCAGTCGCACTCAGCCGGCAACAACGGCGGCGACGACCACGTGACCGACGTCGACTTCGAGGAAGTGAAGTAATACATAAGAATAAATAGCTTCAAAATGGAGTGTAGCCCAAATGGTTACGCTCCATTTTGTTTTACTAAATATTTATCTTAAATTTGCATTCATGGAGCACTACAATGAGTTTGATCAATATTTACGCACCACCGAGCCTGGACCGAAGGAGCGGGCGCAGCTGTGGCAGACAGCCATCGGACTGCAAAAGGTCGATGGGCTGGAGGTTTCAGCTTATCTCGTCGAGACGGCCAAGCGCCACATCGAGGGTGAAGTGGACATTGATGGTGTTGACAGGCTCATCAAAACATATTATCAGAGCGAAGCTGCCCGTGAGATACCTGAAGATATAAAGGATGCCGACGAAGTGTCGAAGAACATTGTCCGCGAGCTTTCCACGGATGCATTCGTGTTTAGTGTTGCCGGGCTGTCGGGCATACATCGCCGCATATTCAATGGCGTGATGAAACATGCCGGAGAGTTCCGTCATTATGACATCACCAAGAAGGAATGGGTGCTCGAGGGAGCTTCGGTGCTTTATGGTCCGAATGAAGACCTTGCCCGCACCATAGAATATGACTTGGAGCAAGAGCGGAAATTCTCTTATAGAAACTTGTCGCAAGAGCAGATTATCGAACATCTCGCCAGCTTCATTTCCGGATTATGGCAGATACACCCTTTTCCTGAAGGCAATACGAGAACCACAGCAGTATTCACTATTAAATATCTTCGCTCATTGGGGTACAAGGCAGAGAACGATGTGTTCAAAACTCATTCCTGGTATTTCCGCAACGCTCTCGTCCGCGCCAACTATCGCAATGTGGCCAAAGGCGTGGAGCCGACAATCGAATATCTCGTGCTATTCTTCCGCAACCTCCTTTTGGGTGAGACAAACGTGCTACGGAATCGTTATCTCCATATCCGGTGGCAAGATGTGAAACACCAAAATGAGGTTTCAAACGTTGTGAAACCTCAAAATGATGTTTCAAGCGTTATGCCCGAAGGCCTATCTCTGAAAGAGACAGCCGTGTTGAAATCCATAATGGCAGACAACAGCATCTCCATAGCCCGGCTCGCAGAAACAATTGGACTTTCCCCCAGTACCATCGACCGTATCATCAAGTCGTTAAAAGACAAATGCATCCTCTCGCGCACCGGCTCAACAAAGCAATTGAAATGGGATGTAAACCTTAAATAATCACGAATTTGATACTGTCGCTTATATCTTTATATGGATAAAACGGCGTGACAAAGGTGCTGACAGGTGACCGGGTGTATTTCACTTGTATTTAGTCGCTTAAACATTCGGGGATGTATTGGCGGGTGTAATTTTAACATCTATCGTTTCTGTTGTTGTTAAAATTCTTTATATATTTGTGGTTGTAATGACCATGAACCGACATGCCATCATATCAGTATTGTTCTTTGTCTGTTTGTCAGTGATAGCTGCAAACGGACAGATGTCTACTGACGCTCTGTTGGCTCAGCTCGACAGCGTCATAGCCGAGCGTCACATCTACCTCGAACGGAAAGAAAACCGACTGTCGGACCTGCACAAAAAATTGACATCGGCCCAAACCGACCGGGAGAGATTTGATGCCGCCGGGGCTTTGTATCATGAATATCATTCGTTCAACGCCGATTCGGCCTACGCGATGAGCGCACTCCAGGAAAAGCTCGCCAAATCAATCGGCGACAAAAATCTTCAGATTGACGCGATGCTCAACAAGGCCAATATACTCAGCGCAGTCGGCATGTACAAAGAGACAATGACGGTGATTGATTCGGTTGATGAGTCAGAGTTGCCCGACTACCTGCGACCCTACTATTTCCACACCAAGCGCACTGTCTACGGCTACCTTGCCGCTTACGCAACATTCAAGCCCGAAAAAGAGCATTACGAAAAGCTCACTGACGACTACCGCGACTCACTGCTGACAGTCAACGACAAGAATTCACTGTTCTACATGCTGATCATGGCAGACCAGCTCAATGTCCACGGTCAGTCGCAAGAGGCGATCTCAATGCTTGAAAACTATATCAACATCAACAATCTGTCGGAACACCAACGCGCAATCTGTGCGTGGACCCTATCGGAAGCGTATGCCAACATCGGCGACACTGCCAATCAAAAGCGGCAACTGCTGATCTCAGCCATATCCGATATGAAATCGGCCGTAAGAGAGTATATCTCGCTCCGTCAGCTGGCATTGATGCTCTATCAGGAGGGAGATCTCGACAGGGCTTATAAGTTCCTCACCATAGCAGTCGATGACGCAGCCAAATGCAACGCGCGGCAACGGATTGTCGAACTTAACGACTCCTACCCGATGATCAACGGCATCTATATCGAGACCGTGCGCGGACAGAAAAAGAACCTCGAGCGCACGATACTGATCATCACCATACTATCGGTAATCCTCGTCTGCCTGCTGTTCTTCATGAGGAAACAGATGCACAGGATTGCCGACGGACGCAAGAGAGTGGAGGAGGCAAACGAGATGCTCAACAAGCTCAACAACAAACTATCGGAATCAAACGACAGACTCAACGAGGCCAACGTGACACTTGCCGGGACAAATGACAGGCTCAATGAGCTAAACAGTCAGCTCGTGACGTCAAACCGTCAGCTCCACGATGCCAACCGTGAGATCGCCGAGATCTCGGAACTCAAGGAAGTGTATATCGGCCGTTATATGGATCAGTCACTGGCCTACATCGAAATGCTCGACGATTACCGCAAATCGATTGTAAAGCTGCTCAACTCAGGAAAAATTGATGAGCTGAAGCGTATCACCAAATCAACCGACATGATCGACAACGAGCTGAAATCATTCTACGACAGGTTTGACAAAACGTTCCTCAACCTGTTCCCGACGTTTGTCGACGACTTCAATTCGCTACTATTGCCCGAAGAGGCCATCATCCCTAAAAAAGAAGGTTCGCTCAACACCGAACTCAGGATTTTCGCCCTTATAAGGCTCGGTATCACCGACAGCGACAAAATCGCTAAATTTCTCAGATATTCACTGACCACAATATACAACTACCGCACAAAAGTGCGCAACAAGGCCAAGGGCAATCGCAACGATCTGGAAGCCGAAGTCGCGAATATCGGACTGCAATCATCGTCAGACTGAATGTGGGTCCGGAGCGTGGGAATTTCATCGAACCAGCACTAAAAACAATGCCTGCCGACACCTTAACTTAGATTATCCCGAGGTAGAAACAGCTTGCAGATAACTATATAAATCAGTAGCCACAGAAACCATACAACATTGTCATACAGCTAATTATCCCCAAACATTCACTACTTTTTGAATACTTGGCATTGACAACACGATATCGAGTGTCTATCTTTGCGACAGAAATCCAATAAAAACCTAATATCACGAAAATGGAAAAGTTAAATCTACCATTACGAATTTGGTTCCTTATGTTACTCGCTGTGTCAACACTGTCATTGTCGGCTCAGCAGCTGAACATATCGGGAACAGTCAGTGATCCGGAAGGCGAACCACTGATAGGTGTCAGCGTGACAGTCAACGGCAGCAAAACCGGAGCTGCAACTGACATCGACGGCAACTACAGCCTCACGGCTGATGCCAAAGCAACCCTACGTTTTACATACGTCGGCTATAAAACAATAGATGTGGCGGTGAAAGGCCGTACGTCTATCAATGTGACGATGGAAGAGAATTCAGAACTTCTCGAAGAGGTCGTTGTAGTCGGCTACGGGACAATGGACAAGAAAGAACTGACATCGGCTATCTCTCATGTCAGTGAAAAAGACTTTCTTTCCGTCAGTTCTCTCGACCCGTCGATGATGATCCAGGGCAAGGTGCCCGGTGTCTCGATCACCAACACCGGCGCGGGAGACCCTAACAATCAGGCGAGCATCCAGATACGCGGCGTGTCGTCGCGTTCGGCCGGCCTGGGGCCTCTGATTGTGATCGACGGAGTGCCCGGTGGCAATCTGACCAATATCAATCCTAACGACATCGCATCGTTCGACATCCTTAAAGATGGCGCAGCCTCGGCTATCTACGGTACGCGCGGCTCCAATGGCGTGATCGTCGTAACTACGAAAAAGGGCAGCAAGGACGGCAACACGCACACATCCTACTCTGGCACGTTTGCGTGGGACGTCGTCAAGAAAGAACTTGACATGATGAGCGCCCAGGACTTCCGCGACGTGCGTCTTGGCTGGGGCGACCGCGGCGTTGATCTCGGCGGCAACCTCGACTGGTTTGACGCCGTCACCCGCACAGGCTTCACCATGCAGCACACTCTGACCGTCAGCGGCGGCAACGAGAAAAGCAACTACCGTGTCAGCGCAGACTACCGCGATGCCAACGGCATCGATCTGCGCTCGAACCGCGAAGAATATGGCGCACGCGCATCGGTGATGCACACCACCAAGGGCGGGCTGTTCACGATCCAACTTAATGTAGCACCACGCATCATCTACCGCGACAACGCCGACTGGAGCGTGTTCAAGGATGCACTCGAAGCAAACCCGACCACTCCTCTGATGAACCCTGAAAATCCGGCCCAATACTACAATTTCTACGGCCAGATCGTCGGTAGCAACCCTGTCGAACGTCAGCGTCTCGAAACAGACCACGCCGACACCAAACTGCTCGACTGGGACGGCACGCTCAGACTCAACCTGCTGCCGCTATTGGCCAAAAACAGCGAGAGCAACCATAATCTGACGACACAGATAATGTTTGCCGACCACCAGTACAGTAACAACAACTCATATTTCCGTCCGTCGACAAGCACCAACTCAATCAACGACGGCCACGATGGAGTCGCCAGCAGATCATACTCGAAAGAGCGTCAGTATGTGATGGAATGGCTGACCAACTACAGCGGACGCTTCGCCGACAAACACAACCTGAAGGTCATGGCCGGCTACTCCTACCAGTACTCACAGTACTCGGGCTTCAACGCCGAAAACAAAGACTTCCCCAACGACGGCCTCGGCGCCGACAACCTCGGCTCCGGCGAATGGGCCAAAGAAGAAGGCGAAGTGATGATGGGTAGCTACAAGAACGATGCCAAACTCATATCATTCTTCGGCCGCATCAGCTATGACTACGAAGGCAAGTATCTGATCACAGCATCACTGCGCCACGAAGGCTCGTCGAAATTCGGCCAGAACCACAAGTGGGGCGATTTCCCCGCCGTATCGGCAGGCTGGCGCATCTCCCAGGAGTCGTTTATGAAAGACATCGAATGGATCAACGACCTAAAGATCCGCGCCGACTATGGCGTCACGGGCAACCAGGATTTCGGCAGCTACCTATCGATCAACACAATGTCGGGCTTCGGCTACTACTATTACAACGGCAAATACTTCCAGGTGTGGGGTCCGGGCAAAAATGTCAATCCCGACCTTAAATGGGAGAAAGGCAAGAACTGGAACGTCGGTCTTGACTTCTCGTTGCTCAACAACCGCATCTACGGTTCATTGAACTACTTCAACCGCCGTCAACAGGATCTTCTCGGCAACTACAAGGTGCCGGTTCCACCGAACATCCACGACGAAACATTTGTCAACGTCGGCACGATGAAGAACACCGGCTTTGAATTCGACCTTAATTTCAACGTGGTCGACACGAAAGATTTCTCCTACAGTTTTGGAGTTGTCGGCACTGTCATGAGCAATAAGTTTGTCGATTTCAGCAATTCACAATATGTCGGCCAAGACTATTACAACGTGTGCGGCACCGAAGACCCCTACCCCTACTATAATCTTCAGCGCATCGAAAAAGGCAAGCCTCTTGGCAACTTCTACATGTGGCGCTACGCAGGCATCACGAGCGACGGCGACTGGCTCGTATATGACAAGGACGGCGACATCATCCAAGCCGCCCAGGCCACAGACGAAGACCGCACGATCGTCGGCAACGGCATGCCAAAATTCACAATGTCGACAAGCCACAACTTCCGCTACCGCAACTTCGACCTGTCGCTGTTCTTCCGCGGAGCCTTCGGCTACGACATCTTCAATATCCATGACTTCTATTACGGCACGCGCAATTTCAACGGCAATGTGCTTAAAAAAGCCTATGGCAAGAACTTCGACATCTCACCCAACACAGCCCCGGTGGTCAGCGACTACTTCCTCGAACGCGGAGATTACTTCAAACTCGACATGCTGACGCTCGGTTACTCCCTGCGCACACCGCGTTGCCGCTTCCTCGACCGTGTGAGGATCTACGGCACGGTCAAGAATGTGTTCACCATCACAAAGTTCAGCGGAGTCGATCCGTCGAACTATCAGGTCAACGGCCTACAGCCCGGAGCACAGGGCAGCCGCTCGTACTATCCGTCGACGCGTCAGTTCATCGCCGGCGTACAGGTTGATTTCTAACCCTTAAAACCAAGAGAAATGAAATTTATCAAAAATATAGCAGTCGCCGCCGTGTCGATAGTGTCGCTGGCAAGCTGCACGGATCTCAACGAGACCCTTTACGATCAAGTCGGATCGGAAAACTATTACAACACAAAAATGGATGTAATCAGGGCGACCTTCCGTCCCTTCGAGCATGCGTTCTGGAGCATCGGCAGCCGCCACGTGCTCAACGAGCTGACCGCCGACCAGCTCATCACCCCCACACGCGACGGCTGGTGGTACGACGGTGGCAAGTGGGAACGTCTTCACTATCACACATGGACTGTCGATGACCTCGGCGAAGCCCAGACTGAATGGAACGGCTGCTTCCAAGGCATCATGCAGTGCAACCTTGTGATCGAAGATCTCAACCGCTTCACCCCCGAACGTTTCGGTTTCTCTCAAGCAGAATTCGACAACCTCAAGGCCCAGTGCCGGACACTGCGCGCATGGTTCTATATCCGCCTGCTCGACGCTTTCCGCAACATTCCGCTTGTGACAACATACAGCGATATGCCCAACAATCCTCAGGCCGACCCGAAGGATGTGTTCAAATTCATCGAAGATGAACTCAAGGAATGCACCGGCCTCCTTATTAAAAAAGAAGGACTCGGCACAAATGCGACCATCCAGGGACAATGGACTCAGGCCGCCGCCGCATCACTCCTCGTGCGTCTTTACCTTAATGCTGAAGTTTATGTCGGCGAAGCCCGCTACAGCGATTGCGCAACGATCGCTCAGGATATCATCGACGGCAAATACGGAGACTATGCTGTCGCCGACCGTTGGGACGCAGCATTTGACTGGGACAACGACAATTGCGACGAGGTCATATTCGGCTTCCCTGCCTCGAAAGGCTACACCCACTGGCAGTATGACGGCGACAGCTACGGCTGGACCGTTCCGGCCAAAGCCGCCGATTTCTTCAACGACACAAAATCGGGCGTAGGCCACAACACCAAATATGCCGCATCGCCGAGCTACGACCTCGACGGCAATCTCTACGATTATGAACTCGGCATGCCGATACAGAACTTCCGCAAGTATGCCGGCGACGAGCGCATGAAACTGTACCGCAATCTGGGCAACAGCCGCCGCGAGGGAATGTTTCTCTTCGGCTATCTCGAATATAAGGACAAGGAAACCGGCGCAACCAAACGCCTGCGCGCTCCCGAGCAGCCTTACGACCTTTACATCCGCGACGCGGTCGGCAAATTCCAGTCGCTCGCCCCGGAAAAATGGCCGTCTGACAAGAGCAGTGTGCTGATGAACGGCGACCACAATTCAGGCTGGCACTTCGTTAAATATCCGTTCTATGACGACAACGACGCCAATCAGCTCGAAAGCGATTACACCGAGATACGTCTGCCCGAGATTATCTATTCGCTGGCCGAATGCAAGATGCGCGAGAATGACCGCAACGGTGCAGCAAAGCTGCTCAACTCTGTGCGCAAGCGCAACTATCCGGCCGAAAATCTCGACGATGTGCTTTACTCTCCCGAAGGAAATGTGCGATTTGACGAAAACGAGATGCTCGCCGAATGGGGCCGCGAATTTTTCGCAGAAAGCCGCCGCCGAATCGACTTGATACGTTTCGGTAAATTCAACAGCGGTAAATGGTGGGACAAAACACCCGATACCGACAATCACACCGCTCTTTTCCCGATCACCCGCACGATACTGAACTCAAATTCGATCCTCGTACAGAATCCGGGCTACGGCAGATAATATCAACCTTAAAAAAATCATTAGATCATGAATATAAAAAGTATAATCTCCTCGCTGTCGGGACTGCTGATGCTGGCAGGTGCGGCAGGATGTGACGGCGAGAAAGAACTGATCATCATCGACGGCGAACTCCCGATCAAGACTTCGACACTCTACATGGTCGGTGACGCCACTCCCAACGGCTGGAGCATCGACGCTCCGACCCCATTGTCGGCAACAGAGGAAGACCGGCTCGTGTTCACATGGGAAGGTCCGCTCAATGTCGGCGAAATGAAACTCTCCCTGACGACCGGCAGCTGGGACATACCGTTCATCCGCCCGATCAACGACGGCGAACAGATCAACAAAAGCGGTCTCGATGAAGTGAAAATCAAGATGCACGCCGGCGATCCCGACGACAAATGGAAGGTCACCGAGGCCGGCATCTACAATCTGCGTTTCGACCTGCGCAACCTTAAGATGAGCGCCACTTATGTCCGCGAACAAGATGCGCCGGTGATCGAACCTATCGTAGCCGACGCCGTTTATCTGGTCGGCGATTTCAACGACTGGAACATCGACTCCCCCACTGAGATGGAGAAGAAGTCAGACTTTATCTTCGTCTACGAAGGACCGTTGACAAGCGGCGAGCTCAAGGCGTGTCTGACCACAGGCAGCTGGGATGCGTCGTTCATCCGACCAGAAGCCAATGGCTGTAAAATCGACCGCAACGGAGTTGAAAACGACAAATTTGTCTACTCTGTAAGCCCCGACAACAAGTGGAAAGTTGAAGAACCGGGCATCTACCGCATAAGCCTGGATCTTCAGAACTGGACAATCGCAGCAGAGTACACCGGAGATTTCAAACCGGCAGCCAAACTCTATATGATCGGCGAAGCCACCGACGGCGGCTGGAGCTGGGACGCAGCCACAGTCATCGAAGCATCGGCAGACAATGAAGATCTATTCATCTGGGAAGGCGAACTCGGCCGCGGATCGTTCAAGGCAAGCGATGTGAAAGACTTCAGCGCTCCTTTCTACCGGCCTGAGACGGCCAACTGCGAAGTGTCGGACAAAGGCGTTGCATCTCACACGATGGTCTACACGACGTCGCCCGACGACCAGTGGCTCGTAACTGTCGCCGGAAAGTATCGTCTGACATTCAACATCGCCGACATGACATTTGACGCACAATTTTTATCAGGCTCGGCCACACTGCCGTCGCTCTACATGATCGGCGAAGCAACGGCCGGAGGCTGGAGTCTCGATGCAGCAACAGAGATCGCTACGGAAACCGAAAATATATATGTGTGGGAAGGCGTACTGAAAGAAGGAACATTCAAAGCATGCGTTACAAAAGACTTCAGCGCACCATTCTACCGCCCGTCGACACCTGACTGCGAGGTATCGCAGAACGGAGTCAGCTCCAACAGCATGGTGTTCACCACCGGTCCAGATGACCAGTGGAAAGTGGTCGACGCCGGCAAATACCGCCTGACATTCAACATCGCCGACATGACATTTGACGCACAGTTTATCGAAGGTGTAGCTTCGGTCAAGCCTCTTTATCTGCTCGGAGACGCCACACCCGGCGGCTGGAGTCAGGACGACGCGTCGCAGATGACAGCCGTCGAGGGCGTCGAGGGCGAATACACCTGGACCGGCCATCTGAATGAAGGCCAGATGAAAGCATTCACTGACAAAGATCCCAACTGGGGACAGAATTTCTACCGTCCGTCACGTGCCAATGTCGAGATCTCCCGATCGGGAGTGGCAGCTTCCGACATGGTGTTCACCAATTCGCCCGACGACCAGTGGAAAATTGTCGACGCGGGTCAGTATGAGCTGACGCTCAACATCAAGACCATGACCATAAATGCTAAATTCATCGATTGACAAATTATCTTTTAACTATCGAATATGAAACAAATGAATATACTGGCAACCGCACTTTCAGCCGCAATGTTGGCAAGTTGTGCCAACGACGACTACTATGAAATGCGTTATCCCCCGAAATATGAACTTCCCGACCTGCCTCAGGTCGAAGGCATCCATCAATTCAAAGCCCCGCTCTACTGGAGTGTCTATGAATACTGCTATGTCAACGACCAGAACGGCATAGCAAACGCAGACCAGGATATCAGCCCGGCTGAATGGGACAAGATAATCGACTGGGTCGCAACCGACCTCAAGCCTTATGGTTATGACATGGTTTGCACCGACGGTTTCATACCCATGCTCGCTCAGGACGGAACCGGCTACATGACCCACTACGGATCGATGCCCCTGAAAGATCTCGTCGAAAAATGCAAGGCCAAGGGCCTGAAAGTCGGCGTCTACGACAATCCTCTCTGGATCCACGGCCCGCGCGAAACCAAAATCGAAGGCACAGAGTACACCTTCGGCGGCCTCTACTGGAACGGCACGACCGATATAATGAACTCGTCGGCCGAAAACATGTGGTTCAACTGGGTAGTGGCTGAAAATCCCGGAGCAAAAGAATATATCGACGGATTTTTCAAGCATTACAAGGATCTCGGCATCGACTATATCCGCATGGACTTCCTGTCGTGGTATGAGGACGGCAAAGACCGCAACATCGGTATCGTAGGCCACGGCTACGGCCACGCATCCTATGCCCGAGCCTTGTCTTACATCGCCGAATCGGCTAAAAAGTATGGAATATTCACCTCTTTGGTCATGCCTCACCTCTACAATGACGCCGAAGTCGAAGCCAAATACGGCAACATGGTGCGCATCGTGGCCGACACCGCCGGCGGCGGATGGTGGCACTGCTCCGCGCAGGATCGCGGCCAATCGTACACAACGTGGCCAAACTGTATGAACATGTTTGACGGTTTCACTTACTGGTCGCACATCTCAGGTCGCGAAAAGGTGATACTCGACGGAGACTTCATCCGCCTCAACACCTTCAGCACCGACGCCGAAAAGCAATCGGTAGTTTCGATCCAGCTGATGGCCGGCGGCCCTGTGACAGTAGCCGACCAATACCACACGATCGGCGACAATGTCAAATTCTACCAGAACACCGAGCTCCTTGAGCTAAACACCGACCGCTTTGTAGGCAAACCATTGAGCGACAAGCTCAACGACGCCAACAACCAGATATGGTACGGTCAGATGTCTAACGGCGACTATGTGATCGGCCTGTTCAATCGCGACGACAGCCCCAAAAGCGTTCAGGTCACCTTCTCTGACCTCGGTATGACCGGCGAATATAATGTCCGCGACCTGTGGAAGCACTCCGATGAAGGCAAGGCGTCACAACTGTCGGCAACCATTCCGGCTCACGGATGCAAGATTGTAAGACTTTCTAAATAAAAACCAGATACCCTATGAAATACCAATGCTTACCGGCGATTGCAATCGCCCTGACAAGCGTAGGCTTCGCATCTGCCGAAGCTGACGCCATCGAGATCAGTTCTCCCTCGGGCAAGATCACGCTAAACGCAGAAATCATTGACAGTGTGCCTGTCTATTCGGTCAGCTACGAAGGAAAACCTGTTATATTGCCGTCGAAACTCGGTCTCGAACTTGCCGACGGTCCGGACATGATGGACGGCTTCTGCCAGACATCATTCGAAACATCATCGTTTGACGAAACATGGCAACCGGTGTGGGGTGAGAACAAGAACATCCGCAACCACTACAACGAGCTGCTTGTCAAACTCGACCAACCGAGATGCTACCGCAAGATGAATCTGCGCTTCCGCGTCTATGACGACGGCGTCGGGTTGCGCTACGAATTCCCCCAGGAAGGAGTTCTGACTTACTTCATCATCAAGGAAGAGCACACCCAGTTTGCCATGGCCGGAGACCACATCGCATGGTGGATTGCCGGAGACTATGACACTCAGGAATATGACTACACCGAGAGCCGCCTGTCTGAAATCAGAGGCAAAATGCAGGAGGCGATCAGCAGCAACGCCTCGCAGACCCAATTCTCGCCGACCGGAGTGCAGACATCACTGCAGATGAAGACAGACGACGGATTGTATATCAATCTGCATGAGGCGGCATTGGTCGACTATTCGTGCATGCACCTCAACCTCGACGACCGCAACATGGTGTTTGAATCGTGGCTCACACCCGACGCACAGGGCAACAAGGGTCATCTGCAGTCGCCTTGCCACTCGCCCTGGCGCACTATCATGGTCAGCGATGATGCCCGCGACATGCTCTCGTCGAACCTCATACTCAATCTCAACGATCCGTGTGCTTACGACGACACATCGTGGATCAAACCGGTGAAATATATCGGCGTGTGGTGGGAGATGATCGGAGGCGGCAAACAGTGGTCGTACACCTACGACCTTCCGTCGGTCAAGCTCCATACACTCGACTACTCCAACACAAAACCCCACGGAGAGCATCCTGCCAATAATGAAAACGTAAAGAAATACATCGATTTCGCTGCCGAACATGGCTTCGACCAAGTGCTCGTCGAGGGCTGGAATGTCGGATGGGAAGACTGGTTCGGACATTCTAAAGACTACGTTTTCGATTTCCAGACTCCTTATCCCGACTTCGACATCGACATGCTTAACGAATATGCACGTTCCAAAGGCGTGAAGATCATGATGCACCACGAGACTTCGGCCTCTGTCAGAAACTACGAACGCCACATGGAGGCTGCTTACAACCTGATGAACAAATACGGCTACAACGCAGTCAAAAGCGGCTATGTCGGCAACATGATCCCGCGCGGGGAGCACCACTACGGTCAATGGCTCAACAACCACTATCTCTATGCAGTCACCGAAGCGGCCAAACATAAGATTATGGTCAACGCCCATGAGGCAGTGCGCCCGACAGGTCTATGCCGCACCTACCCCAACCTTATCGGCAACGAAAGCGCCCGCGGCACCGAATATGAATCGTTTTCAGGCAACAAACCGTTCCACACCACAGTGCTGCCGTTCACTCGCCTGCAGGGAGGTCCGATGGACTATACGCCCGGCATCTTTGAGATGGACATGAGCAAAGTGAACCCCAACAGCAACGGCCATGTCAACAGCACCCTTGCACGCCAGCTCGCTCTCTATGTGACGATGTACAGTCCTCTGCAAATGGCTGCCGACGTTCCAGAGGTCTACAACCGCTTTCTCGATGCTTTCCAGTTCATCAAAGATGTCGCAGTCGACTGGGATGAAAGCAAATATCTCGAAGCCGAACCGGGCCGTTACATCGTGGCAGCCCGAAAGGCAAAGGGCACTGACGATTGGTTTGTCGGCTGCACAGCCAACGAAAACGGCCACGAGTCGACACTCGACCTCAGCTTCCTCGACGGAGACAAAAAGTATGAGGCTACAATCTACGCTGATGCAGACGACGCCCACTATCTTACCAACCCGCAAGCCTATAAAATCGTCAAGAAAAAGGTGACCGCCAAAACAAAACTGAAAATGAAAGCGGCATCAGGCGGAGGATATGCCATTTCAATCAAACCGATTTCCTAAACCATAAACAACAACACAGTAATGAAAACAATTTTCAAACATCTGCTGGCAATCAGCACAATGGCCACGGCACTCGCAGCCCACGCCGACGACAAAGGCCATCTTTATATAATCGGTGAGGCCACGCCCTACGGTTGGAGCCTCGACCACGCCCAATCACTGCTTCCGTCGGTTGAAGAGCCGTCGGTGTTCACCGGCACCATCTATCTCAAAGGCGGCGATGGCAGCACTTTCAAATTCATGGAGGATCACGAATGGGGCAACCCCGAATATGGTGTTGCATCTGATGAGGAAGCATGTGTCGGCAACGGCCAATTCCAGGTGGCGACAGGATCATTGGACAACGGCTATAAGCAGATGTATGTCGCCCAGTCCGGCAACTACGACATCACGATCGACACTAAAAACCTGACAGCCTCGATCAGTCGCTCGGATTATCAGGACAGCGAAATAAATTATATCTCGCTCTTCATGGTCGGCAACGCAACTGCAGGAGGCTGGAGCATCGAAGATGGCACACCGCTCGGCCAATCGACCGCCGCGCCTTATGAATACTCGGCCATAGCATCGCTCAAAGCAACAGACAACGGCAACATCGCATCGTTCAAGATCGTGAAGTCGCTCCGCGGTGGCGGAAGCTGGGACGGCCAGTATTTCTTCTTCAGAGACGGAGCCGACAGCGGAAAAATATCGACCGACTCAACCGACGACCGCCAATGGAGCGTCGCTGAAGACGGAGACTACAGCGTAACAGTGAACACCCTGACCAATGCCATCACCATCGAAAAGTATGATGGCGACACAAGCGCGATCGATGAAATTTCAATAAACAGCACCGGAGAAACATCATCGGCCTATTACAACCTTCAAGGTCAGAAGGTCGACAATCCTCGCGGTGGCATCTTCATAAAAGTTACCGGTGAAGATGTGGAAAAGGTCATCTTACACTAAGGCGCGCTTCTCATAAAAACCGCGCCTGACATAAGGTAAAAAGTTGTTAGATGGTGGAGTCCGTGGCGACACGGGCTCCATCTTTTTGTACACCGGAATAGCATCCGGGCTCTCAGTTAAATCATGTTAAATAATGCATCTGTATGCTGCCGATCGCAGATAAGCTTGTTGCAGAAGTCTAAATAATATGTTTACTTCGCACAAATATCAACATGATGAAAACCTAAAACATATCATGAAGAAACAATTTATCGCAATATCGGCTTTAGCAGCTTCAATATTTGCAACTGCAGAAAATCATGTGCAGCTGGGCAATGAAACATTCAACGTAGACACGCTTTATCATGTCACTTCCGGCCCTGGCATAACTACTACAGGCCTCCGCATCGAAGGCCTCGACAACTCGAATTCTGCGGTCCAGACCAATGTGTTCTACTCTACCATAGATCTTCAGAACCCCGATCTGGAACTGCGCGGAGTGCAGGCTCTTGACAAAGAAATGGCATCGGAAAATGTGCTGCAGATGGGACTCCGCAAAAACCGCCAGCACGACGGACAATATATCGTCGGTGTCAACGGCGACTTTGCCAATCTCAGCGGCGAAGTCAAACGCACAAACGGTGTGACTCTGATCGATGGCAAACTCTACAACCACGGCATCGGAGATGCTAACTGGAAACGTTTTGAAACCCATGTCGCCGTCGAAAAAGCCAAAGGAATAACGATCACGCGCAACATTGAAATGCTGATACCGCTGAGATTTCCCGACGGAACAGACTACAATCTCCACATAAATTCGCCCCGCAACGAAGACTACATGGTCATCTACACTCCCGAATACGGCTCAACGACCAAGACAAACCCCTGGGGATGCGAATGCACGATGAAACTCATCGAAGGATCGATAGTCGAAGGCAACGCCGTGTTTGAAATCACATCGGAATGTGTCGGCGACTGCAGCGGCAATTCAGCCCACGGCAGCATGGCGATACCGGCCGACGGCTACGTTCTGTCGGGAGTCGGCTATGGCTTCACTGTCATGGCACAGCTGAAGCCCGGCAGCCGTGTGACGATGCGTCCGTTCGGTTGCAAGGTCGACGGCAAACGCGCCATCGTCAACCACGTTGTCGGCGGTTGTCCGATGATTGTCGACAACGGCAATGTCATCAGCCAAAGCGAATGTAACGACCTCAACAAACTGACGGGCATCCAGATAAGCGCAACCGCACGCACTGCAATCGGCTATGACAAAGACCGCACCCGACTGATAATGCTCGTCACAGACCTCTACACGTCGAACGGCGCCACAAGCGGCATCAAAACGACATTCGGAGAAAAGTCGACCGGTCTGACATTCAGTCGGCTGGCCGAACTGATGATCTATCTCGGATGTCACACCGCCACAGCAATGGACGGCGGGGGATCATCGCAGCTCTACAACAGCGTCACCGGCATATGCAACATACCCTACGGCTCGACAAGCTATTTCCGGCCTGTGGCCAACGGCTTCTTCGCCGTGGTCACAAGCCCCGAAGACGACACCGTCGCTCAGCTCGAAGTGCTACAGAAAAACGTTAGGCTCAACAGCGGTGAGAAATTCACACCGACAATCTACGGTTACAACAGCCACGGTGTGCTCGTCGACGACAATGTGACCGGCTTCACACTGACCGTTGCCGACGCAATGGGTTCGGTCGACGGAACTGTGTTCACAGCCGGGACATCGAGTGCAAGCACCCATGCCATAGTCAGCAAGGATGGCCTGAGGTGTGCGGTCCGCATCATGACCAACGGCGGGGGCGACTTTGTCAGCAGCGGCGATGAAGCTCCATTTGAAGCAAAAGCGCCTTATGAAGATGGTTGGCAGACGGGGATCACCGATACGCTGACCGGAGACGCCGACCGGTCATGCGAGCCTGTCTACTATAATCTGC
Organism: uncultured Muribaculaceae bacterium; assembly: GCA_910587475.1. Lineage (GTDB taxonomy): Bacteria > Bacteroidota > Bacteroidia > Bacteroidales > Muribaculaceae > CAG-873. The sequence continues at coordinate 71,135 of CAJUMR010000004.1, read as the reverse complement.
AGGGTGTCCGCGTCGGCCATCCCGACCGGGGCCTCTACATCGTTCGCAAAGGAACGGAAACAAGCAAAATAATTTTTTGAACCGACATTGTCGCTTTTCCGAAAAAAAACATTACTTTTGTAAAAATTTGGAGAAAAATGGCCGTAGATCTCAAACAACAGCTCGACCGCGTGGCGGCCAAGGCAGATCTGATCATTGAGAGATGCCACCGTCTGAGCGCCCAGCGCGACGAAGCATTGTCGCGTGTGGCAGAGCTTGAAGGCCTGTTGGCTAAAAGCCGGCAGGAAGCAGAGCAACTGCGTGTCGACAATGAATATCTCCGCGTGGCCTCGGCATTATGCCCCGACCGTAAAGAGATAGAGAACGCAAGGTCATTGCTATCCGGATTAGTGCGGGATATTGACCGCTGCATCCTCGACCTTAAAGAATGAAGATGTAGATGAACGATAAACTTAGAGTAACGATAAAGATAGCCGACGTCGAACCGATCCACTTCGAGATCGACCGCGAGGAAGAGATAGTCTACCGCAAGGCAGAGTATCATGTCAACAAGCTATGGAGCGAATGGCGTCAGGCACAAAAAAACAAGTCGTCGCATGAAGTCCTTGCCAGGGTAGCGCTCGCATTTGCAGAGCTTTACTACCGCAAAAGCGATCAGCTTGAAGGCCAGGCCAAAATGATCGACCAATTTGAAAAGCAGCTCGATGACCTGCTGTTGAAGTCTGAATGACCGACTCTGAGGCGCAACGTCGCCGGTCTCGACGGTTCAAGAGTGAGCCGCAAGAAAGATATCACCGCACAATCTGCACAGCCGACCATATGCCGGCAGTGCGGGTGTGCGTTTTTTTTTGAAATTAGTTATTAACATTTAAACAATATACAATTACTAAATATCATGGATTCTAACTTAAATATACTGATCTGCGCAGCGATAGTAGTGATCGCAGCCGCGATAGCAGTGGCTGTGACTCTGATCGTTCAGCGCTCCATGGCCAAAACAAGAGCCAAAGCAATTCTCGCCGACGCCGAGCGCGAAGCCGACGATTTGAAACGCAACAAGATCCTTGAAGGTCGCGAAGAAGCACTTCAGATCACTGCCGACGCCGAAAAACAAGCCAATCAGCGTATGGCCAAAATGCAGTCGGCAGAAGCCAAGATCAAACAACGCGAACTGCAACTGAACCAACAGCAGAGCGAAAATGCAAGAGCCAAAAACGAAATCGAAGCAGCCCGCCAGTCGCTTGAATCACAGTTTGCGGCGGCCGAAGCCCGTCAGGCCGAACTCGACAAACTGCACCGCAGCGCCCAGGAACAACTCGAGCACATCTCTGGCCTGTCGTCGGACGAAGCCCGCGAAAAGCTGATCGAATCGCTCAAAGACGAGGCCAAGACAGCAGCCGCATCGTATATCAACGACATCATGGACGAAGCCAAGATGACGGCCAACAAGGAGGCCAAGCGAATTGTGGTGCAGAGCATCCAGCGCGTAGCCACCGAAACAGCCATCGAAAACTCCGTGACTGTGTTCCACATCGACTCTGACGAAATCAAAGGCCGCATCATCGGTCGCGAAGGCCGCAATATCCGCGCCCTCGAAGCAGCCACAGGCATTGAAATCATCGTCGACGACACCCCCGAAGCCATCGTGCTTTCAGGTTTCGACCCCGTTCGCCGCGAGATAGCCCGTCTGGCGCTCCATCAGCTTGTGGCCGACGGCCGCATCCACCCTGCCCGCATCGAGGAAGTGGTGTCGAAGGTCCGCAAACAGATCGAGGAAGAAATCATCGAGACAGGCAAACGCACAGCCATAGACCTCGGCATCCACGGCCTGCATCCCGACCTTATCCGCATGGTCGGAAAGATGAAATATCGTTCGAGCTACGGCCAGAACCTGCTCCAGCACTCACGCGAAACCGCCAACCTCTGCGCCATCATGGCATCTGAACTCGGTCTCAATCCCAAGAAGGCCCGCCGCGCAGGTCTGCTGCACGACATCGGCAAGGTGCCTGACGAAGAACCCGAACTCCCGCACGCACTCCTCGGCATGAAACTCGCAGAGAAATACAAGGAAAAGCCCGAAATCTGCAACGCAATCGGCGCCCACCACGACGAAATCGAACAGACTTCGCTGCTGGCTCCTATCGTGCAGGTCTGCGACGCCATATCGGGCGCACGCCCCGGTGCACGCCGCGAGATCGTCGAAGCATATATCAAACGTCTGAAAGATCTCGAGCAGCTTGCGCTGTCGTATCCCGGTGTTATCAAAACATATGCCATTCAAGCCGGACGCGAACTCCGCGTCATCGTCGGCGCCGATAAGATCGACGACACCGAAACCGAAAAGCTGTCGTCGGAAATCGCCCGCCGCATACAAGATGAAATGACCTATCCGGGTCAGGTCAAGATCACCGTTATCCGCGAAACCCGCGCCGTCAGCTTCGCTAAATAATTTCACCACAGATCATGGACGAAAAAGACCAATACCGCAACGACGCGGATTCAAACCGTCCGCGTCAAGGGTGTGGGAGATGCTGCCATCGCGAACCGAGGGGCAAACTTCATTCATTCAACTGGCTTGAAGACATCCCAGGAGGCTATGCCGACAGTGACATGGTCGAAGTGCAGTTCAAAAATACCCGCAAGGGCTTCTACAAGAACTCGACCAATCTCCCGCTTGAAATAGGCGATATAGTCGCCGTCGAAGCATCGCCGGGACATGATATCGGTCAGGTGACACTGACCGGAGCTCTCGTCAACCTCCGAATGCGCAAGGCCCGCATAAAGCCCGACGCCGAAGTGAAACGCGTATTCCGCAAGGCAAAGCCTGCCGACATCGAGAAATTTGAGGAAGCAAAGGCCAAAGAGCATGACACGATGATCCGTGCGCGCAAAATCGCCGAAAGCCTCAAACTCAACATGAAAATCGGTGATGTCGAATATCAGGGCGACGGCAACAAGGCGATATTCTACTATATCGCCGACGAACGTGTCGATTTCCGCCAACTCATCAAGGTGCTCGCCGACACATTCAAGGTGAGGATTGAGATGAAGCAAATCGGCGCCCGTCAGGAAGCCGGCCGTATCGGCGGCATCGGACCCTGCGGCCGTCCGCTATGTTGCTCAAGCTGGATGACCAACTTTGTGTCTGTAGCCACAAGCGCCGCACGTTATCAGGACATTTCGCTCAACCCTCAGAAACTTGCCGGACAATGCGCAAAGCTGAAATGCTGTCTCAACTTTGAGGTCGACGCATATGTCGAAAGCTCAAAACGTCTGCCTCAACGCGACATACGGCTTGAAACCGCCGACGCCACATACTTCCACTTCAAGACCGACATTTTCAAGCGCGAGATAACCTACTCAACCGACAAGAACATCGCCGCTAACCTCGTCACTATCGACGCAGAGCGTGCGTTCGAGATCATAGCGATGAACAAGGCAGGTGAAAAACCGCTGACACTCGCACGCGACTCCGACGCAAAGCCCGCTGAGAAAAAAGCATTCGGCGATATTCTCGGTCAGGACGATCTCACTCGCTTCGACAAGAAGAAAAAGCGCAAGAACAAGTCGAAAGGCGGCAACTCAGGCAAAAATCCCGACGCTAAAGCATCGGCCGACAACGGCGCCCAGGACAAGCCTCAGCAGGCTGAGCAACGCCAGCCGCGCAACGACCGCAAACGCAAACCTCAGGGCAAACGTAAGCCTCAGAACGACGGACAAGCTCCTCAATCAGCATCTGACCACAAGCCCGCAAGCGGAGACAAAAATGACTAAGAGTCTGCCGTGCCTCACAGCTGCCGCATTGCTGTTTGTGTCGGCTGCATGCAGCACCTCCGGCGAGACAAGCGAGTATCAGCCTGTCGACGCTTCGGGATGGAACTACGGCGACACCCTGCGCTTCGACCTTGAGCCGGCTGACTCGATATGGTCGGGAAAGCTCGCTGTGGTCATTCGCCACACCGCGTCTTATCCCTACAGCAACGTATGGCTCGAAGTGAGTTATCCGGCCGCTGACAGCATCAGTCCCGACACGCTCAACATGGTGCTTGCCGACGATTACGGCAATTGGCTCGGACGCGGGCTCGGGCTGAGTTTCCAACGGGTTGACACATTGCCCCACACGGTCAAACTGACTTCGCCGGCGTCGGTATCGCTCAGACACATAATGAGAACCGATCGTCTGACAGACATCGAACAGGCCGGACTGATAATGCTTCCGTCAGACAATTGAAAAGAGAAAACAAATGAGTAAGACAAAGTTCGACAGCATTATATTCGACATGGACGGCACCCTTTGGGATGCGGTTGATTCTTACTGCAAGATATGGAATATCACCATAGCAGAGTGTGGCATCAGTCATGATCCTGTGAGCCGTCGTCAGCTTATATCGCTGATGGGCACCACGCTCGACAAGATCATCGATATAATCCTGCCCGAAGTCAGCGGCTCGACTGAATTTCTCAAGATGCTCGACCGCAACGAACAGATCTATATGCCTCGCTTCGGCGGAAAGCTCTATGACGGCGTGGCCGAGACCATGCCCCGTCTCGCCGAGGACTACCGGCTGTTCATGGTGAGCAACTGCTCGTCGCACGGTCTGCCAAACTTCCTCCACTTTACAGGCTTGGCCCCCTACATCAGCGGAACGCTGAGCAACGGCGACACCGGACTCGGCAAAGCGGAAAATATATCGGCGATAGCGCCGCGCCACGGCCTTCAGAACCCTTTATATATCGGTGACACCCAAGGAGACAGCGATGCATGCCGGCGCGCCGGAGTCGAATTTGCCTGGGCATCCTACGGCTTCGGAGCTGTCGAGAACCCCCGTTACACTCTGTCAACCTTCAGTGACATACTCAAAATCGTATAACGCAACAATCTCTCTATCCAAATGAAGAATTCGGAACTCACAAGACTTCAACTTCTTCCTGCCGCCGAACTCGACCTCAGACTGTCGAGACTCCGCTCCATCATGGCTGCTTCGGGAATGGACGCCATGCTTGTGAACAGCAACACAAACATATATTATCTCACAGGCAGAGTGTTCTGCGGCTTCATATTCATACCTCTCACCGGAAACCCGGTCTACGCTGTCAGACGACCGACGATACTGACCGATGACAATGCGGTCTACATCCGCAAAATCGAGGATCTGCCGCCGCTGACCGGCATCACCTCGGGCACGATAGGCCTTGAAATGTCGAATGCCAGCTATTCGGCAGTCTGCCGCTTCGAAAAAGCGTTCGGCAACGGCTTCAGCTTCAACGACGCCTCGGCAGCGCTATCGCAGGCCCGGTCGGTAAAGACAGACTATGAGCTCGACAAAATACGCACCTCGGGAGTCAAGCACACAGCACTCTACGAACGCATCCCGCATCTCTATCAACCAGGTATGCGCGACATCGATCTTCAGATCGAAATCGAACGTACCGCCCGTCAGGAAGGATGTCTCGGACAGTTCCGCATCAACGGCGACGACATGGAACTGCACATGGGCAATGTGCTCGCCGGAGACAATGCCGACAGTCCGTCGCCATACGACTTCGCAATGGGCGGAGCCGGCCTCGATCCGTCGCTTCCAGTCGGAGCCGATGGCAGTCTGATACGGCCGGGCGAAAGCGTCATGGTCGACGTTAACGGCAACTTCACCGGCTACATGACCGACATGACACGTTGCTTCGCCGTGCGCGACGACCTGCCTGAAAAGGCAATGCACGCCCACCGCACATCGATCGACATCTGCAACGCCCTCGCCGACATGGGACGCCCGGGCGTAGAAGCAAAAATGCTCTATGAAAAAGCACGGGCAATGGCCGTCGAAGCCGGACTCGAGAACGAGTTCATGGGGCACCGCCAGCACGCCGGCTTCGTCGGCCACGGACTCGGCATAGAGATCAACGAATTGCCTGTCATCGCACCACGCTCGAAATCAATCCTCCAGACCGGCAATGTCATCGCCTTGGAGCCGAAATTCGTGATCCCGGGTGTCGGCGCAGTCGGCATCGAAAACACCTACATCGTCAAAAGCGAAGGTCCGATGGAATGCGTGACCAACGCCCCGCGCCAAATAATATCGTTTGAATGATCACAAACCTCAAAGATAAAATTCCTCAGAAGATATTCCGCACCGTCGGCAACACTGCCGACAGCATGGGGCGCGAATGTTATGTCGTCGGCGGATATGTCAGAGACCTGATCATCGGTCGACAGTCGAAGGACATCGATTTCGTCACTGTCGGCTCGGGCATCGAACTGGCCGAAGCCGTCGGCCACGAACTCGGGCCAAAGACCCATGTCGCAGTCTACCGCAACTACGGCACTGCCCAGATCAAACGCGGCGACCTCGAGATCGAATTTGTCGGCGCCCGCAAGGAATCATACCGTCGCGAATCCCGCAACCCCATCGTCGAAGACGGCACTCTCGCCGACGACATAGCCCGCCGTGATTTCACCATCAACGCTATGGCCATATCGGTCAACGACAGCACCTTCGGCGACCTGCTTGACTTCTACGACGGCCTTGGCGATATCGAACGCCGCATAATACGCACCCCCCTCGACCCCGACATAACATTCAGCGACGACCCGCTGCGCATGTTACGGGCCATACGCTTCGCAACCCAGCTGCAGTTTGACATTTACCCCGAAACGTTCGAAGCAATATGCCGCAACGCATCACGCATAGAGATCATCACTCCCGAACGCATCAAGGACGAGCTGTCGAAGATCATGCGCTCGCCTAAACCGTCGATCGGCTGGGATCTGCTGCTCAAATCAGGATTGCTGAAGATCATTCTGCCCGAACTGGCGGCATTGCGAGGCGTCGAGATTGTCAACGGACGCGCCCACAAAGACAACTTCTACCACACGCTCGGTGTGCTCGACAACGTGGCGGCCGCGTCCGACAACGAATGGCTACGTTGGGCGGCATTGTTCCACGACATCGCCAAACCTGTCACAAAACGCTATGACAAAAGCCTCGGATGGACATTCCACAACCACAATATCGTCGGAGCGAAAATGATACCGCGCATATTCAAACGCATGCGCATGTCTCTGGGCGCCGAGATGCGCTATGTACGCAAACTTGTCGACCTCCACATGCGTCCGATCGCACTGGTCGAGGAAGAAGTGACCGACAGCGCCGTCCGCCGGCTGATGAACTATGCCGAAGAAGATCTCGACGACCTGATGTTGCTCGCCCGCGCCGACATCACAAGCAAAAACGAAGAAAAGAAACAACGCTTTCTTGACAATTTCGACATCGTTGAGGAAAAATTCAAGGAAATACGCGCCAAGGACGCCGAACGGGCCAGACGCAACCCCGTCGACGGTCTTGAGATAATGAAAATATTCGGACTGCCGCAGTCGCCCACAGTCGGCTTCTTTGCCGCCAATCTCAAACAGGCTATAAAGGACTGCGAGATAGAAGACACCCGCGAGGCCGCGCTGCAGTATCTGATCGACCTCGCCCGAAAAAACGACATTCCCGTGGTCGAATACCCGGCCGAACTTCCTCATCCCGACAACTGATCAATCTCTCATCAAAAAAACAATCAAACCATATGTACTACGTTACAAAACGCCTTGAAATATCGGCCGCTCACAGGCTTTCGCTCGACTATGAGAGCAAATGCACGTCGCTCCACGGCCACAACTGGATCGTGACTGTCCACTGCCGCGCCGCCGAGCTCAACCGCAACGGCATGGTAACCGACTTCACCGACATAAAGCGCATGGTCACAGACCGTCTCGACCACGCTTGTCTCAACGACGTATTGCCATTCAATCCGACTGCCGAAAACATCGCGCGATGGATCTGCGACAACATCGACAACTGCTATCGCGTCGACGTGCAGGAAAGCGAAGGTAACACTGCAAGCTATGAAAAAGACCTATAAAGTAAACGAAATTTTCTACTCGCTGCAAGGCGAAGGTTTTTTCACGGGTACACCGGCGGTGTTTCTGCGTTTTTGCGGCTGCAACAGGCGCTGCGAATTCTGCGACACCGATTTTGCATCGGGCAAAGAAATAACCGCCGATGAAATCGTCGGCGAAATCTCGCGTTATCCGTCGAGACATCTTGTCGTGACCGGGGGCGAACCGACCCTGCAACTCGACAGCGACCTTATCAAAGATATCAAAGCGGCCAGCTTCTTCATCCAGATCGAGACCAACGGCAGCAATCCCGTCGCTACAGGTGTCGACTGGGTGACTTGCTCACCCAAAGACGCTCCCTGGCAGATCGACCGCATCGACGAACTGAAGGTCGTCTATCAAGGTCAGGACGTCGAACAGATCGCATCCCTGCTTCCGGCGCCAAGACTGTTCCTGCAGCCTTGTTCTGGCAAAAACACAAGCGAGACTATCGAATATATACTCGCCCATCCCCATTGGCGGCTATCACTGCAAACCCATAAACTTATCGACATCAGATGATCAGACTCTCCTTAACAATCATTCTGGCAGCATTACTCTCAGCTGTCGCGACTCAGGCACAGACGTTGCCGCATGACCTTTCGGAAATCCACACCGCAGCCACCCCGTTGTCGCGCACCGACCAATGGCACAACCTGAAGCTGTGGGTCGCTTTGACATTCGACAATTCGAACGTCATCGACATGCAAGACCCCGAACGCGGAACAATGGTAATCAAATGGAGCTGCCCGATCAAGATGAAATCTGACTGCATTTCGGCCACTGCCACCGCAACCTATGTGATCGACGTGCGCGACGGCAAATACCGCCTTCAGCGCATCAATCCGCGCATTGTCTTCCAGTTCACGCGCCCCGACATCTACGCTGAAATCGATCCGTCGGCAGCCGAACTCGCCAATGCCGACTTCAGACTCATCAACGGCATCGCCAACCGACTCTTCGAAGGATCATACGAATGGCCGGCCAACGAGCAATACGAGGAAATAATCGATGCCTACCGTGAGGTGCTCGCGTCCATTCCGCAGTACAAGACCGACCGCGACAAAGAACGCGGCAAGATCAGCGACGAATGGCGCAAGGCCGAACGCAACTGGCAGATGGTAAGGACGCCTTACGTAACACTTAAGCAACTCGACGCCGCCATGAGCGAGTCGCTCGACAAAGCATTGAAACACAACGATGATTTCTAAACTCCGACTCCTGATAGCCACACTGGCCATTGCCGTGAATTTCTCTTCACAAGGCTCGCAGACGTCTGACACGACCGTCAGCTTTGTCAACATTTATCCCGGAGATGAAATTTACGAACTCGAAGGTCACTCGGTGCTCCACATCGAGATGCCAGGCACCGACGTTGCCATAAGCTACGGGACCTACAACTTCGACCAGCCGAACTTTGTCTATCGCTTCGTCAAGGGCGAAACAGACTATTGGGTCACGGCGATACCATGGCAATATGTCATCGACAGCTATTCAAGATCGGGACGGCGCATCGTAAGTCACACACTCGATCTGTCGGCCGCTCAGAAGCAACGGCTGATCGGTCTCCTCACCGAAAACCTGCAGCCCCAGAACCGCACCTACCGCTACAATTATGTGAAGGACAACTGCGCCACAAGGCCTCTGCGTATGGTCGAGCTCGCTCTCGGCGACTCAATCATTGCCGACAACGCTCCGTCACCGCTCGACGGCCGGCAAACATTCAGATCGATAATGCGCCACTACCACCGCAACTACCCCTGGTATCAGTTCGGCATCGATCTGGCATTGGGAAGCGGCATCGACTATCAGCTCTCCGAACGCGAGAAAACATTTGCGCCCGCACTGCTCGACTTGCAGATGCCCGGAGCCACAGCCGGCGGCCGACCAATCGTAGCATCGACAGATGTGATCAACGACACCGCCCCCGACGCAGCCATCTCAGGCCCTACCCCTTGGTATGCCACTCCGATGACTGTCTGCCTGATAGTGCTCGCGGTCACAGCCGCGCTCAGCTTGCGTGACCAGAGGCGCCGGAGAGTGAGCCGATGGTTCGACGCACTGCTCTTCGGAGTGTTCGGCGTGGCCGGATGTCTGATTTTTTTCCTTGTGTTTGTTTCCGTCCACGAAGCGACATCTCCCAACATATTATTGCTTTGGTTGAACCCGCTATGCCTTATCCCGACAATTTTTATATGGATTAATCGATGCAAACTGATCATTTTCTCATATCAAATTGTTAACTTTGTAGCATTGGTGGTTCTGACATGCCTGTCAGTGGCCGGCGTTCAGCAGCTCAACGCAGCGTTCTATCCGCTCATAGCAGCCGACGCAATCAGAGCAATCAACTATATATATCTGAATTTCAAAACAATAAAATGCCGCGAATAAATTCATCACTTTCATCGCGTTTGGTCGTAGTGCTTCTGGCTTCGATGGTTGGCATGACATTGCCCGCCGCCGAAAGCAATGCCCGTCCGCGTCTGGTGGTGGGAATTGTTGTCGAAGGGCTTCAGGCCGACTATATCAACAACCTTCAGGACTATTTTACCGAAGGAGGCTTCAAACGCCTGATGCGCGATGGAGTAGTGATCGCGAACGCCGACTACGGCACAAACCTCGATCCCATCGCATCGTCGGCCATGATAATGACCGGTGCAGCCCCGTCGGTCAACGGCATCGGAGGATCGTTTGTCTACGATGTCAACGGCCACCGTCTGCAACCGACGCTGTTTGACCCGGCGTTCATCGGCAACTTCACATCCGACACATATTCACCGCAGAAACTGCTCGTCAGCACCATAGCAGACGAAGTGCGCATTGCCGGCGGAGGCGTCACCGACGTCTACGCCATCGCACCCGACCCCCAGCAGGCAGTCATCCTCGGCGGCCATGCGGCAAAAAGTGCATTCTGGATCGACGAGTCAAACGGCAACTGGGCCACGACAACGTTCTACAAAGATGTGCCGCCGCTCATCGGAGGCCGCAATCGTCTCGCACCCTTGGCCAACCGTCTCGACACCCTCAGCTGGACGCCACTGCTGCCGACGGTCGACTATCCCGACCTGCCCGATCACCTGAAACGCTATCCGTTCAAATATGTCTACGTAAGGGGCAATGACGCCCGCTATGCGATGCTGAAACAGTCAGCACCGATCAACAGCGAGGTGACAACCCTCGCCACCGAGTTTATCAACACACTCGGACTCGGGCGCCACGACGGAGTCGACATGCTCAACCTTTCGTACACTCTCGCTCCGTTTGACTACGCTAAAAACAACGACAACAGGCTTGAGACGATGGACAGCTACATACGCCTCGACCGCAATCTCGAGCAACTGTTCTCGTCGGTAGACCGCGCCACAGGAGGCAACTCCGTGATCTTCCTCGTGGCCACACCGCCATCGTCGACCGTGCGCCGCGACGAAGAGAAATGGAACATACCCTACGGTGAATTCTCCACCCGCAAAGCCGGATCGCTCCTCAACATGTATCTCATGGCGATCTACGGCACAGGCGAATGGGTGAGCGGATACTACAACGGCCATTTCTACCTCAACAACAATCTGATCAAAGACAAGAACCTCGACGCCAAAGCCGTCAGAGCTGAAGCCGCATCATTCATCGCCCGCATGAGCGGTGTCAAAGACGTCTTCACCATCGATCAGATCCTATCGGGCGATGCGGGCGACAAGTCTCTCGCACTGAAACGCAACACTCATCTCGGCACAGCCGGAGATGTCTATCTCAACGTTATTCCGGGCTGGGAAATCATCAACGATTTCGACCGCGACGCTTCAACCATCGCCAAAAACAAGGTTGAAAGAATCGCCGCTACCACAGCTCCGGCATTCATTCTTGCTCCTAATATTGACCCAAAACGTATCGACACCCCTGTCGACATACGCGTGATCGCTCCTACAGTCGCGAGACTGCTGCGCATCAGGTCGCCCAACGCAGCCTCTGCTCCTGCCCTGCAGCTCAAATAAGAGCTTGCATCGACAGTCAAGGGCGACAACAGCATGACTGAAACCTCTCACACCTCACTATTCTAACAACCATCACAAAAAATCACAGACACATGTCATTTGTACAAGTATTAAGCAAGATATTCGGCAATAAGTCTCAACGCGACCTTAAAGCCATACGCCCTATCGTTGAAAAAATCAACGCCATCGGCCCAACACTCACCAACCTGTCGAACGATGAACTCCGCGGACGCATCGACGCCGTGCGCGCAGATCTCGCCGCCGCCACCGAAGCCGACAACACGGCCATAGCATCGATGCGCGGACAAGTCGAGACGCTGCCGTTCGAAGAACGCCAGCCGATATGGGACAAGATCGACAAACTCGAAAAAAACATACTCGACACCCTTGAAGACAAACTCAACGAACACCTCCCCGAAGTGTTTGCTGTGATGCGCGAGACCGCAAGCCGCTTCTCCAAAAATGAGACTATCGAAGTGACTGCGACCGATCTCGACCGCGAACTCGCCGGACAAGGCCGCGATTTCGTGACGATCGAAGGCGACAAAGCCATATGGAAAAACCATTGGCTCGCCGGCGGAAATGAGGTCACCTGGGACATGACCCACTACGAAGTCCAGCTCATCGGCGGTATCGTTCTCCATCAAGGAAAGATCGCCGAAATGGCCACCGGCGAAGGTAAGACCCTCGTCGCTACACTTCCGGTGTTCCTCCGCTCTCTCTCACGCAGAGGCGTCCACGTTGTCACCGTCAACGACTACCTCTCGAAACGCGACTCCGAGTGGATGGGTCCGCTGTACATGTTCCACGGTTCGACCGTCGACTGCATCGACAAACATCAGCCCAACACACCCCAGCGTCGCGCAGCCTATGAGTGTGACATCACATTCGGCACCAACAACGAATTCGGCTTCGACTACCTCCGCGACAATATGGCCATGACGCCCGCCGATCTGGTGCAGCGCAAGCACTACTACGCAATTGTCGACGAGGTCGACTCTGTGCTCATCGACGATGCCCGCACACCGCTCATCATCTCAGGTCCTGTGCCGAAAGGCGACGACCAATACTTCGACGAATATAAGTCCAATGTCCAGAAAGTTGTAGAGGCTCAGCGCCGTCTGGTGACAAAAATCCTCACCGACGCCAAAGCCAAGCTTGCCTCCGACGATAAAGAAGTGAAAAAAGAAGGAGCCCTACTCCTTTTCCGCGCTTACAAGGGTCTGCCCAAAAACAGCGCCCTGATCAAGTTCCTCAGCCAGGAAGGCATGAAGAACATCCTTCTCGAGACCGAGGCTCACTACCTTCAGGACAATGGCCGCGAAATGCCCGTAGTCACCGATCCCCTTTACTTTGTCATCGATGAGAAAAACCGTAGCGTCGATCTCACCGACAAAGGCATCGACGAACTGACCGGCAAAACCAACGACCCGCAGTTCTTCGTCCTCCCCGACATCGCTTCTCAGCTGTCGGAAGTCGAAACCATCGCAGATCCGGCTGAACGCCAGCAACGCAAGGACGAGCTGATGCAGAATTACGCCGTCAAGGCCGAGCGCGTCCACACCGTCAGCCAGCTGCTCAAAGCCTACACACTCTTCGAAAAAGACGTCGAATATGTGATCGACGACAACAAGATCAAAATCGTCGACGAACAGACCGGACGTATCATGGAAGGCCGCCGCTACAGCGACGGACTCCATCAGGCGATCGAAGCGAAGGAAGGAGTGAAAGTCGAAGCCGCCACACAGACATTCGCGACAATCACTCTCCAGAACTACTTCAGAATGTATCACAAACTCGCAGGTATGACCGGTACGGCAGAGACCGAAGCAGGCGAGCTCTGGGATATCTATAAACTCGACGTGGTCACCATCCCTACCAACAAGCCAGTGGCTCGTATCGACATGAACGACCGCGTCTACAAGACCAAGAAAGAAAAATATGCCGCTGTGATCGAAGAGATCGTCAAGCTGCGCAACGCCGGCCGTCCGGTGCTCGTCGGCACTACATCAGTCGAAATCTCCGAGCTCCTCAAACGCATGCTCGACATGCGCAAGATCGACTGTCAGGTGCTCAACGCCAAGCTCCACCAGAAGGAAGCCCAGGTTGTGGCACTCGCCGGTCAGAAAGGCATGGTGACCATTGCGACCAACATGGCCGGACGTGGTACAGACATCAAGCTGACGCCGGAAGTGAAAGACGCCGGCGGTCTGGCTATCATCGGCACCGAGCGCCATGAATCTCGCCGCGTCGACCGACAGCTCCGCGGTCGTGCCGGACGTCAGGGCGACCCGGGTTCTTCGATCTTCTTCGTGTCGTTCGAAGACCAGCTGATGCGTCTGTTCGCAACCGACAGTGTCATGAAATGGCTCGACCGCTTCGGTCTTCAGGAAGGCGAACCTATCGAACACAAGATGGTGACCAACGCCATCGAGAAAGCTCAGAAGCGCGTCGAAGAAAACAACTTCGGCATCCGTAAACGTCTTCTCGAATACGACGACGTAATGAACAAGCAGCGTACATATATATATAACCGCCGCCATCATGCCCTCCTCGGCGAACGCATCGGCATCGACATCGCCAACATGCTCTATGACTGCGTCGAAAACATTGTCATGACTCATGATCAGCCCAACGACTATGCCGACTTCTGCCTCGAACTCTTCAAAGTGCTGAGCATCGAGTCTCCTCTGACTGAAGATGAATTCCGCAGCCTCGACCGCGAGGATCGTGTGGAGCGCGTACGCGAAGTCGCCATCGAAGCGATGAACCGCCGCAACGAACGCATCCGCGAAGTTGCCATGCCTGTAATCTCTCAGCTTATCGAAAATTCGGCCTACAGAGGACGCATCATCGTGCCCGTCACCGATGGAAAGAGAGTGTTCAACCTCCGCGTCGACCTTCAAGAAGCTTTCGATACTGAATGCCGCTCGATCATCAAGGAATGGCAGAAAGCCCTCCTGCTTGTCACAATCGACGAACTCTGGAAAGAACATCTCCGCGAACTCGATCAGCTCCGCCAGTCGGTGCAGAATGCAAGCTACGAGCAGAAAGATCCGCTCGTGATCTACAAAGTCGAATCATTCCACCTCTTCGAAGGCATGCTGAACCAGCTTAACGTCAAGGCTATGTCGGCTCTGATGCGCGCCCAGATACCGGTGCGCGCACCGCGCGAAGACGAACAGCAGCCCAACCAGGAGCAGCAGCGTCCCCAGCCCGAGGTGAAGCAGGCCGCACCCGAGATGCCGTCAAGGCCTAACCCCAACTACCGCGAGTCGCGCGCAAGCCTGCCCGGCGAAGAAGCTCAGCGTCAGGCTGCATCGGCACCTCAGAACGAACCGCAGCGCCAGATGCCGGCTACAGCCGCACCCCGCATCGGACGAAATGATCCCTGCCCTTGTGGATCAGGCAAAAAATATAAAAACTGCCACGGCCGCAACGCCTGATGGCACAGCCAACAACTAAGACGAGGAGCGCTGGTCTGACGACTGTCGCTCCTCGCCTTTTTATACATGTTTTATACATAGCCTTGAAAATTAAATGCCAAACTCTACAATTCCATCCTGGATGCTTGTTATTTCAGATTAAAAAACTATCTTTGCATTCATAATAATATCAAAACAATATCATCATGAAAAAGGAAATGAATTGCGAGTTCCCCTATGGGGGACGGATTATGAGTGGGTTTGGCATGTTGGCACTCACTTTCCTGCTCATCCCGGCTATCGTCGTGACACTCTTCATCGTCATGCCCGCCGACCTCTACTGGATTGCCGGATTGACTGCTGCGGCTGCATTTATATGCATGGTCATTCTGTCGTGTGGCTTCTTTGTTCTCCAGCCCAATCAAGCCAGAGTGATGATATTCTTCGGTGAATACCGCGGATCGTTTAAACACACCGGCTTCTTTTGGGTCAACCCGTTCATGACCAAGAAAAAAGTGTCGCTCCGAATCCGCAACATGGACATTCCGCCGATCAAGGTCAATGACAAGGTGGGCAATCCGGTGATGATCGGCATGGTGCTCGTATGGAAAGTGCGCGACACCTACAGAGCCATATTCGACATCGACGCCGGAGACGTGCAGAGCGTGACGGTCAGTAGCCAATCGCTGACTGCAACGTCATCTACGGCAGGCGTGGCAAAAGCCCTCGACGCTTTCGTCGGCATACAGAGCGATGCGGCCCTCCGCGAGGTCACTGGCCGTTATGCCTATGACGAAGAGACAGGCAAGTCAAACGAAATCACCCTGCGCAGCGACGGTCATGAGGTCAACGAACAACTCGAGACCAAGCTTAACGAGCGCTTGTCGATGGCCGGCATCGAAGTCGTCGAAGCCCGTATCAACTATCTCGCTTATGCCCCTGAAATTGCAGCCGTGATGCTTCGTCGCCAACAGGCTTCAGCCATTATCTCGGCTCGCGAAAAAATTGTCGAAGGAGCAGTGTCGATGGTCAAGATGGCTCTCGATCAACTCAAGGAAGAAAACGTCGTCGAACTTGACGAAGAGCGCAAGGCAACCATGGTGAGCAATCTCCTCGTTGTGCTTTGCGGCGACGAACCGGCTCAACCGGTTCTCAACACAGGCACACTCTATCAGTAAAAGCAAGCCGCACTACTCATGGCCAAACAGCAAACCAAAGGCTTCCTGCTGCGACTCGATCCTGCAACGATGGAACTCGTCGAACAATGGGCTGCACAAGAATTTCGCTCGGTCAACGGTCAGATACAGTGGATAATCGCCGACTCGCTCCGACGTCATGGCAGAAACAAGGCTAAAGGTTGTCAATCTGACAATCAAGCCGCCGATGAGTCATCTCCGGCAGGAGAACCTGCGACTTCAGACTGAAAAGCAATTTGATACAATATGCAGAAAAGGCCCTGACTTTCACGTCAGAGCCTTTTCGCTTATTATTGATATTGTAAGATTACTCTTCGTCTTCGCTGTCTTCTTCCGGTTTTCCGGCCTGGATAACCGTAAAGGTCGAGTCCTTGCCCGAACTTGTGCGGACCGTCACCAGAGCCCGGCGTTCTTCGGTCGTTGGGTTAGGTTCAACCTCGATGTTGATGCGGTCATAGATGAATTTATATGTCGAATAAGACTGGCGGACCTTGAGCCAGCTTTCGCGACACTGCAGCTGATAGGTGGCATATTTTTTACCTGACAACTCAGCTACGGCGCTACCGCCGTTCTCATCGAAATCAAACGACCACTCCTTGAGTTCGAGAGGATCCTCAACACCGGAGAAACCTCCGAGAAATTCCAGCCCGACCGCCACCGGCCTACCTTGTTCGTCATTGACGATCGCTCCAATGAGCATGCGCACAAAACCTTGTGTCGGACTATAGGCCACCAAGCCTTCACCGACATGCGGAAACATCAGCACATCCCAATTGTTGACCGGAATATAATCTACATTGCCGATGCCCGGCACATAACCGATCGACGCAAAATACCAATCGGCCGATGTCAGCGAGGTAAGGTAGCCGTCACGATGAAAACCGAGACCTGCGATGTTGTCACCGCTGTCGCTGTAGAGATACATGCTCTTGACATTGTCCGGATCCGGCTTTTTATCGGGAGATGTAGAGCCCGGATCGCCGCCACCAGAATCGTAAGTCGGAACGCATGACAACAGCGAACCAGACATTAACACTGCAAATACGAGCGCCAATGCCGACTTGCTATTCAAAAAATTGAGTTTCATTAATTTCTAAAAATAATTTATTTACAAAACATAGAAAATAAAGCCGACATCAATTTTGTCGGACATTTGGCAAAATTAGCGAAAAAAAACGAGCAGTGCAACAACAATAGCTCTGATAATCGGCCTGATAATGAACTTTTATAATTAAAAATTGTTTACAGTGGTGATACAATGGTAAACATTGACATTTTGTCAGTCGTGTCATGACAGCATGTCAAAAACAAGTTTGGCACGGTACTTGCAATATCTCTAAGCAGACAAAGAAACAATAACAACATTAAAAATATATCCTAAAACGACAAAATTATGGAACTGAAACCATTGGCAGACCGCGTGCTCATCAAACCCGCACCGGCAGAAGAAGTTACCGCATCAGGCATCATCATTCCCGATTCTGCTAAAGAAAAACCATTGAAAGGCACAGTCATCGCTGTCGGCAACGGCACCAAAGACGAAGAAATGGTTCTCAAAGCAGGTGACAACGTGCTCTACGGCAAATACGCAGGCACTGAAATCGAACTCGGTGATGGCGAAAAAGGACTCATCATGCGCCAAAGCGAAGTGCTCGCGGTCGTTCTCTAATCAAAATACTATAACTCAACAATCAAACACAGAATAATCATGGCTAAAGAAATAAAATTCAATATCAAGGCTCGCGAAGAGCTCAAAAACGGCGTCGACGCTCTTGCCGACGCTGTGAAAGTGACACTCGGCCCGAAAGGCCGCAACGTGATCATCGAGAAAAAATTCGGTGCACCCCACATTACTAAAGACGGTGTGAGCGTCGCACGCGAAATCGAGCTCGAAGATCCGTTCCAGAACATGGGCGCACAGCTCGTCAAAGAAGTTGCGTCAAAGACAGGCGACGATGCAGGCGACGGCACAACAACAGCCACTGTCCTCGCTCAGTCGATCATCGCCGTAGGTCTCAAAAACGTTGCAGCTGGCGCAAACCCTATGGATCTCAAACGCGGTATCGATAAAGCTGTCGCAACCGTTGTTGAAGAAATCAAAGACATGGCACAGGAAGTCGGCGACGACTTTAAGAAAATCGAAGATGTCGCCCGCGTATCAGCCAACAACGACGAAACCATCGGCCGACTCATCGCAGAAGCCATGCAAAAAGTGAAACGCGAAGGCGTGATCACAGTCGACGAAGCAAAGGGCACCGAGACAACCATCGACATCGTCGAAGGCATGCAGTTCGACCGTGGTTACATCTCACCCTACTTCGTGACAAATCCCGAAAAGATGGAGTGTGTGATGGATTCACCCTACATCCTCCTTTACGATAAGAAGATCTCCAACCTCAAGGATCTCCTCCCCGTGCTCGAAGCTTCGGCTCAAAGCGGCCGTCCGCTGCTCATCATCGCTGAAGATGTCGATCAGGAAGCGCTTGCAACTCTCGTTGTCAACCGCCTCCGCGGCTCGCTCAAGATCTGCGCAGTCAAAGCCCCTGGCTTCGGCGACCGTCGCAAGGAAATGCTCGAAGACATCGCCATCCTCACCGGCGGCACTGTCATCTCTGAAGAAAAAGGCATGCAGCTCAGCACTGCCACAATCCAGGATCTCGGAACAGCCGAAAAGGTGACTGTCAACAAAGAGACATCGACAATCGTCAACGGCGCAGGTGCAAAAGACGCTATCTCGGCACGCGTGGCTCAGATCAAGTCGCAGATCGAAAAGACAACCAGCGACTACGACCGCGAGAAACTCCAGGAACGTCTCGCCAAATTGGCAGGCGGCGTCGCAGTGCTCCACATCGGCGCACCCAGCGAGGTTGAAATGAAAGAAAAGAAAGACCGCGTCGACGACGCTCTCAGCGCTACCCGCGCAGCTATCGCCGAAGGCATCGTCCCCGGCGGCGGCGTGGCTTACATCCGCTGTCTCGAAAGCCTCAAGAACCTCAAGGGCGACAACGACGACGAACAGACAGGTATCGCCATCGTCGAACGTGCAATCGAAGAACCGCTCCGCCAGATCGCTGCCAACGCAGGCGTCGAAGGTGCAGTAGTCGTTCAAAAGGTGCGCGAAGGCAATGGTGACTTCGGCTACAATGCCCGTGCCGACAGATACGAGAACCTCCTCGCTGCAGGTGTCATCGATCCGGCAAAGGTTACCCGCGTAGCTCTCGAAAACGCCGCTTCAATCGCCGGCATGTTCCTCACCACAGAGTGTGTGATCGCCGACAAGAAAGAAGAAAATCACGCTCCCGCAATGCCCGCAGGCGGCATGGGTGGAATGGGAGGCATGATGTAATTTCCCAATAGGTCTACCTATAAATCCCCGATGAGTCCCTCTGGCCTACAGCCACCGGGACTCATCTCTTTTTATACCCTCGGAATGCCTGTCATTCCGGAATCATTGCCTATCTTTGCAGACAAACCCTAATATCACCCCCTCTTGACAATGAAACCGCTCCGTCTGACTGCCATACTGCTCACACTGCTGACCGCCAACACTCTGTATGCAGCAAAACAAATATCCGTGACAGATTTCGGAGCGACACCCGACGACGGCCACAACGACCTCCACGCCATTGCCGCGGCTTGCGACTACTGCCGCCGCAATCCGGGCACAACGCTGATAATGCCTCCCGGGATCTACGACATCGAAGACCCGACGGCCATGAAAATTGAACGCGAGGCTATCGGAGGAGCATACGGCGAACGCGTACAGCAACAGCTGTTCAGACCAGGCGCTCCTTATGTCAAGGCTTTTGACCTGTCGGATTGCACCGGCACATCGGTCAAGGCCGCGGGCGCGGTGCTGCGGTTGAAAGGATGGTACGAGGTAATGACTATCGACAAATCAAATGACATAAGCATCGATGGTCTCACCATATCATACCACCGGCCGCCAAACACAGTCGGACGCGTCGTGGCGTCAGACAGCCTGTCATTCGACATCACATTCGACCGCAGCCGCTACACCTTCATCGACAGCACAGTCACAGGCCGCGTACACTTCGTCTACTCTGCCACAAAGCGGCTATACACCGGCAGCGTCACTGCCAAACAGCTGATCGACAGCACCACCATAAGGATGCTCTCTCCACGTCGCCCGGCCATTGGCGATTACGCAGTCCTGCGCCACGGAGGACACTACCGCCCCGCCATAATGATAAAAGAGTCTGATAACATTGTCATCAGCAACGTCAAGATCCACAGTCAACCGGGCATGGGCATCGTCGGCCACCTGTCGTCTGACATCACCATCGACGGGCTGCAAGTGGTGCCCGCCGACGATCAAGTGATCTCGACCAACACCGACGCCACCCATTTCACATCATGCTCCGGAAAACTGACAATCAGAAACTCGACATTTGCCGGACAAGGCGACGACTGCACAAACGTGCACAACTATTATTATGACTTCAAACCATGCGGCAACCAATCAGCAGCCCGCATCGAAATAGTCGGAGCGGATCTTCATGCACAATCGATCGATTATCCGTCGGTCGGCGATACAATGGTTATCATCGACCGCCGCAATCTTGCCGAGCAAGGCCGCTACGCCGTTACCGCCGTCGACACAGTACTGGCAACACGTCAAGTGACCGTCACATTCGACCGGCAGCTCCCGACCGGAGACTTAACCGAACTGAAGATGACAAACATGTCGCGTTTCCCTACAGTTGAAATCACCGACAACGTTGTCAGGAGCCATCTTGCCCGAGCGTTCCTCATCAAAAGCCCTAACGCCCGCATTGCCCGGAACCACATCAGCGGCAGCTGCGAAACAGCCATCAAACTCGGAGCAGAACTCGGATGGAACGAAAGCGGACCGGTCCACGACATGATCATCGAGGATAACCACATCGAGCATTGCGGCCACTGCGGCCATCCGTCGCAACCGACATGTGTGCTTGTCAACACCGATGCCCGCCAGACACCAGGCTTCGTCAACCACGACATAATCATCCGCAACAACATATTTATCACCGACCGCCGCCCCGCAGTCATGATCCGCGATGCCTCCGACGTCAGTCTGACCGGCAACAAATCTTCGCTCGACAATTACGTCGTCACCGACAACTGCCAAAACATAACAATCGACCGATGAAACGATCGACCAAATACATATCACTCATTCTGGCCGTAATCCTGATCAGCGCAGGATGCCGCCACCATTCACGCCTGGATGATGCGTTATCAGATGCCGACGCGATGATCTACAGCGCCCCCGACTCTGCACTTGCGGTCCTTGACAGCCTCGACACAACCCGAGCTACCGAAAGCCAGCGAGCCCGCCATGCTCTGCTGCTGACCAAAGCCCGCTACAAAAATTACCAGAACGAAACCGACGACTCTCTGATTTCCATAGCCGCTGATTTCTACGCAGGCCGTCACGACAGTCTTGAAATGCAAAGCTTGTTTTTCAAAGGTTTTATTAGAAAAAACAACCGCGATTATCATTCTGCTCTGATTCTCCTCCTTGAAGCAGGCGAACTCGCCAAAGAAAATCAAGATCACTATTTTTCAGGGCTTTGCTTCCGGACTCAAGCCGACATATATTCACACATAATAGCCTACTCACCTCAACTCGAAGCATCGCTCAAAGCGATCGACGCATTCGAGGATGCCGGAGCTACCGAGTTTGCCATATGGGAGCACACCACCGCCGCCAAAGCACTGGTATACATTGATCCGTCAAAAGCGCTCGAACATCTTGCGACAGTAAGAAACAGCGATTACTTTAACACCGACCCGGCAATTCAACGCGAATACTATGACACTATGCTGCTGGCGTTACAGGCTAAAGGCGAATACATGGCGTCAGCTGACTCAATTGCGACAGCTGACGCCAAAGGCCTCGTGACAAGCGCCCCTTCAATCATCAACATGGCTCTGGCCTATGCCAACGTAGGCAAAATCAAAGTGGCCCGCAACTGTCTCAAACGCATCAAAACAGATGCAGATCCTGAAAACCGCGAATGTACACGCTTCCATCTCGAAGCCTTTCTCGACGCATCGGAAGGGGACTTCGAGTCCGCTTACGAAAATATGCGTCTCTACACCATCTATAGCGACCTGTACACCGACTCACTTCTCATATACCCATACACCACAGCCATTAACAACTACCTGAATGACAAAGCCGAGGCAGAACGGCAAGCAAGCAAAGATTTCAGGATAAAATCGATCCTGGCGATCGGCATACTCTTTCTTGCCATATTGCTTGTCATAGCACGTCTGGTGATAACTCGGAAAAACTATCAGCTCAAAAACGCTCAGATCGACATACTTCTGGCCAGAATGGACGCCATCGACTCGGAGAACGACAGACTCAAAAATGAAATCAAATCAACTTCCGACTCCACATCAGACACAATCCACCGTCTACGCAAAGAACTCGACCACAACATCTCCAAACGCATCGAGACCATCGACAAGCTGTGCTACCTGTGGATGACAACCCCATCGGGCAATGCCAGGACTGCCAAAGACATAAAACAGCGTATCGACAAACTGATCGATGGCGACCTGATGACCGTGCTCGAAAAGATGATCTCCGACAAACTCGACAATCTCCCGGCGCGCATCAAAGCGGAAACAGCGATCACAATGAGCCCAGACCAGTACAATCTGCTCATCGCCCTTCTCGCCGGGCTTTCGAGGGAGAGCATGATGGCAGTCTTCGGCAAAGAACGGAACACTGTAGCCGTAGCCATCCACCGCCTCAAAAAATCCATCGCAACATGGCCTGAACAGCTTGCCGCCGAAACGCTTTCGGCCATATCTCATTGATTAAATGGATTTTAGCTACGCAAACCCTTACTCCTACCCTATAAAACACTGAAGATCAAACATTTATCTTTAGGGTAATGCTGATGTAATGATTTTGCCTGTCGAAGAACTTATACACTCCTGAAAATAAAGGCGTTGCACCAGCATATGTAATGCATTTTAATGACATTTTTCTTGTTGACGGCTTAATATCTTCCTAATTTTGCATTGACATAATAATCGCATTAACCGTTATGAAAGCATTAAAATTAATCACAGGTTGCCTTATGGCATCAATCTCGTTCATGTTATCGCATGCACAGCAAAACAGCATCGCACACAACGTGTGTCCTGAAGAAACCGTATACAAGGAAATAGTATTTCCCATCGAACGCTACTACGATAAGCCGTTTGTATATTTAAACGACGAATGGATACCTGGGGTATCGTTAAACGACCTTAATATTCTGAATGATCCGGAAAAAATCAAAACCGTATCGGTCAAGAATGACGAGTACAACAATAGTGCTATATTCATATATTTAGAAGACCAAGTTTTCGGACAGATCAAAAACAAGTACCGAAATTTCAACCTGGATTCACTCTCAGCCATAGAGCCGGTCTGCATGTTTCCGGGTGGCAACGGCCGTCTGCAGGACTGGATCAGATCCAACACCATGGTTCCGGTAAGTTTTGACGGCTATGCTACAGTGACGGTCGGCTTCAAAGTATCGCCCGACGGCACTGTGTCAGACGCAAAACTGCTGCGCAGCGGCACTACTAATGACGATGTCATTCAAGAGGCACTGCGGCTGGTCAATTCGATGCCTCGCTTCATCGTGGAATTCCCGACTCCGAAAAACCACCCGTTCTACTTCAGCGTGACGATCGAATTTCTCACTCCTGGCAGGATAGTCATCCGCTGACCCGGGCGGTCAGTACTCGATCTTATCCTCCTTTTCGGCCCATTTGCGGAAAGCTTTCTGCGCCGCATCGCGCATGAAGTGCTCGCATTTGAGCGAACGCTTGTCATAGTCGAGATCTATCTGATCATAGATAAACGAATCATCAAAGTCGATCGCCTTGGCATCGGCTTTGGTGTTGCCGTAGCAGAGTCTTTTGATCCCGGCCCAATAGATAGCGCTCAGACACATCGGACACGGCTCACAGGAGCTGTAGATCGTACAGCCTTCGAGTTTAAAAGTCTGCAGGTCGCGGCATGCGTGGCGTATCGCCGATACTTCTGCGTGGGCTGTCGGATCGTTGTCGGGCACAACCCGATTGACTCCGGTTGCCAATATCTCGCCGTCACGGACAATGACCGCTCCAAACGGTCCGCCGCCATTGTCGACATTCTCGACCGAAAGATCGATGGCCATCTGCATATATTTCGCATCGTCGGCGTCATAGACTTTCGATTCGACGAGGCTTTTTCTTGATGTTGTATTTTTATCTGTCATATGATTACTTTACTTATGTTGCACTCCCTCGTGCGGTTGTTGGGTTATAGTTAAAACACTCTGCACATTACAAGAGTTGAAAAAGGGATCGCAAAGATACACATTTTTTTCGATCGCGGTCTTTTTATTTGGCGGCTTGCGTTTTTTTGCGTTTCTTTGCGCCGATTTCAAGCACGAAAATATCATCTGCAAAATCCCAAACAAGCTCTCAGAAGCAACATCATGCAAACCGAACTGATATTAATCAACATCTCGGGTTTCGACCGTCCAGGTGTGACATCGGCCCTTTCCGATATTCTTTCCCGCTACGACGCTCAGATCCTCGACATCGGCCAGGCCGATATCCATCACACCCTTTCGCTCGGCATCCTTTTCAAAACATCGTCGAAAGTGTCGGGCGACCTGATGAAAGACCTGCTGTTCAAAGCCTACGAACTCAACGTCAAGATCCGCTTCAATCCCATCTCAGCCGAAGCCTACGAGGAGTGGGTGTCGCTTCAAGGCAAGGACAGATGGATAATCACCATCCTCGGACGCCGTCTGAGCGCCCGCCACATCGCTCTCGTTTCCAAAGAGATCGCCCGCCAGGGTCTAAACATCGACAGCATCCGTCGCCTCACCGGCCGCATGCCCCTCGACGAAGACAAGGAACCGCTGTCGAAACAATGTATCGAATTTTCAGTCCGCGGCAATCCGATCGACACAGCCGAGATGCAGAGCCTGTTCATGGGCATATCGTCGAAAGAGGGTTTCGACATTTCGCTTCAGGAAGACAATGTCTACCGGCGCTGCCGGCGTCTGGTGTGCTTCGATATGGACTCGACGCTGATCGAGACCGAAGTCATCGACGAACTGGCCATGCGCGCAGGTGTCGGCGACAAGGTCAAGGCCATCACCGAGCGCGCGATGCGCGGCGAGATCGACTTTCGCGAAAGCTTCACGGAACGCGTCGCTCTGCTGAAAGGGCTCGATGAAAGCGTGATGAAAGAGATAGCCGAAAATCTTCCTGTCACCGAAGGCGTCGGACGCCTTATGCAGGTGCTCAAACGGACCGGCTACAAAACCGCCATCCTGTCAGGCGGGTTCACTTATTTCGGAAACTATCTGAAACAGCTCTACGGATTTGACTTCGTCTATGCCAACGAGCTCGAGATCGTCGACGGCAAACTGACAGGCCGTTATATCGGCGACATCGTCGACGGCAAGCGTAAAGCCGAACTGCTCCGCATCATCGCCCAGGTCGAGAACATCGACATAAAACAGACCATCGCCATCGGCGACGGGGCCAACGACCTGCCGATGCTTGCAACTGCCGGACTGGGCATTGCATTCCACGCCAAGCCGAAAGTGAAACAGAACGCATCTCAGTCGCTGTCTACAATCGGTCTCGACGGTGTGCTCTATTTCCTCGGTTTTAAAGACTCGTTCATCTCCGACAGCGCAGACAAAACATTATGACCACATAGTTTGTTAAAAAACAACAACAATTTCAACTATCATGAGACTCCACCTGACGCTGCTCGCCATCATCATCAACGCTTTGGCTGCACTGGCGCAGCCCGACAGCATCGCAGAAGCCCGGCATCAATCGGTCGGGCTCGTGCTTAGCGGCGGCGGCGCCAAAGGCATCGCCCATATAGGCGTGATAAAAGCCCTCGAGGACAACAATATACCGATCGACTACATCGCCGGCACCTCGATGGGAGCAATAGTCGGAGGTCTCTACTCATGCGGTTACACGACTGAAGAAATGCTCGATCTGCTGCTGTCGGAAAGTTTCGGCTACTGGTCGACGGGCACCACCGATCCGCGCCTGAGCTACTATCTCATGCGCGCACGTCAGACACCGGCAATGTTCACGTTTCCGCTTTCGGTCGGTCATAAGAAGACACAGAACTCAACTCCGCAGAGCCTGATATCCCCTCTTCCGATGAACTTTGCGTTCATGGAGCTCTTCTCACCGCTGACAGCCCAGACATCGGGCAACTTCAACCGGCTGATGGTGCCGTTCCGCTGTGTGGCTTCCGACGTCGCAGCCAAGCACAAGACAGTGCTGTCGTCGGGGTCAGTCGGCGATGCGATCCGCGCATCGATGAGTTTTCCGGCCGTTTTCCAGCCTACGGAAATCGACGGTGCGCTGCTCTATGACGGTGGCATCTACGACAACTTTCCTGTCGATGTGATGCGCTCAGACTTTGCTCCTTCGATCATGATCGGAGTCGATGTGTCGACTGAGGAAAGCGGACCGCAGACATCGATCATCGACCAGCTGAGCAATCTTATCGTGCAGAACAACGACTACAACCTCCCGGCCGATGAAGGCATCAAACTGCATATCGACCTCAACGAATTCGGTCTGCTCGACTTTCCGAAAGCACGGCGCATCTACCAGATCGGCTACGACAAGGCGATGTCGATGATGGACTCCATCAGATCGCGCATCTACACACGCTCCGACTCGACAGCTACGGCATTGCGGCGCAGTGTGTTCAAGTCGCAGACTCCTTATCTACGTTTCGACGACGTGAAGGTCACGGGAGCGTCGCCAGATCAAAACGAATTTATCGACTACATTTTCCGCCGACAATTCCGCCACGACACTTTAAGCGTCGACCGCGCACGCCGCGCCTACTACATGGCTCTGTCAACAGACAAGCTCAGCGATCTGTCGATACGCGCCGACTACAACGACACGACCGATCTGTTTGACCTGAATCTCAAAGCATCGGTGCGCAACGACTTCCGCGCAGCCTTCGGCGGCTACCTCACATCGGCCAACAACAGCTATCTATTCTTCTCGGCGGGGTATTCGTCGCTCAGTTTCAACGCCGTTTCCGCCAACATCAACGCGTGGCTGGGACAAAGCGACATGGCCGCATCGGTCAACGGCGACATACTGCTCGCCACATCGACCCCATCACGTCTGTCGGTTCAGGCCGTTGCTTCGCGAAGAAAATTCTACGACAACGACTACATGTTCTACGAAACGCGTGTGCCGTCATTCATCATCGGACACCAATATTTCGGACGCCTGAGCTGGAGCGTCGAAGCCGGATACCTCGGGAAAGTCGACATCGGCGCAGGCTACGGACATCTCGACGATTCCTATTACCGCGACGTGCACAGCAGCAGCTACGACTTCGGCCGATACCACTCGATCCACAATCTGGCCAACGTTTACGCCGCCTATCGGATGAACACCCTCGACAATATCAACTTCCCGACCAAAGGCAGCGACTATGCGCTCAGCGTGATGGGTGCGACCGGCGATTTCAAGCTGCGCAATGCCGAGTCAGAGACACTCGACCGCTCGAAGCCGAAATGGATTCAAGCCGAGATGCGCACACGCAACTATCTGACCATCGGACGCCGTTGGTCGATAGGCATCGAAAGCGACATAATGCTCTCAACGCGCAAACTCTACAAAAGCTATAACACATCGATCATCAGCGCTCCCAACTTCGCTCCGACTCCGGCATCAAACAACACTTTCAATCCGGCTTTCCGCGCCAACAGTTTCATCGCAGCCGGCATAGTTCCGGTCTACCGCTACAGCGACAACATCTCGGCACGCTTGCTATGCTCTGCGTTCATGCCCTTGCGCAAAATCATCGAACAGCCCGACGGCACAGCCGCCTACGGACGATGGTTCTCCCACCCGGAGTTCTACGGCGAAGCAGACGTCACATACAAATTCCCGTTTGCGACGCTCACGGCCTATGCCAACTACGCATCGTCGCCGGCGCGCAACTGGAGCGTCGGCCTGTCGTTCGGCGTCTATCTCCACGCTCCCGACTTCCTTCGTTGAGTAAATTTTTCGAAAACTCTTGCATATCAGTAAAAAAAACACTAATTTTGTGCGCTAAATTTTCCGCAATAGGCTCAAAACAAGCAAGGACGCAGCTATAGCAGACTTCGCCTCAGCGGGTTAACTTTATTATCAATAACAACAAATGTACGTTATCGTAGAAATCCAGGGACAGCAGTTCAAGGCCGAAGCAGGCAAGTTCTTGTATGTTCACTACCTCGGAGAGCAGGTTAAAGAAGGTGACAAGGTTGAATTCGACCGCGTTCTCCTCGCTGAAACCGACGGTGCCGTGAAAATCGGTGCTCCAGTTGTTGAAGGAGCAAAAGTTGTTTGCGAAGTGGCCACTCCACTCGTAAAAGGTGACAAAGTGATCGTTTTCAAGAAAAAACGTCGCAAAGGCTACCGCCGCAAAAACGGCCATCGCCAGTACTTCACCAAAATCGTGATCAAAGACATTGTCGCTTAACCTTTTAAAATTTATCAAAAATGGCACATAAAAAAGGTGTTGGTAGTTCTAAGAACGGCCGTGAGTCAGAAAGCAAACGACTCGGCGTCAAAATATTCGGTGGCCAGTTTGCAAAGGCAGGCAACATCATCAAACGTCAGCGTGGCACAGTTCACCACCCCGGTTTGAATGTCGGTATGGGTAAAGACCACACTCTCTACGCCCTCATCGACGGCACTGTTGCTTTCACCGAAGGCAAAGGCGGACGCAAATTCATCAACGTCACCCCGATCGTGACAGAAGTTGCCGAAGCATAATCGCCCCGACGAATAGACTTCAATTCTCATTAAGCATAGCGGACCGCAGCTTCCTTTCAGCGAAGACGGTCCGCTAACTTTTTCTACACACCCCGACAACAAACCAAACAAAACTCTCATAATCTACCGCCACATGAAAAAATCGATCATCTCATCACTTCTGCTGACAATCGTCTGCCTCAATGCAATCGCATGGGGACAGAAAGGCCACGATGCAACCGCCTACATCGCCGAGCAACACCTCACCCCGACAACCAAGGCCGCTGTCGAATCATTGCTCGACGGCAAATCGATCGTCTACTGGGCCAACTGGCTCGACAAC
Organism: uncultured Muribaculaceae bacterium; assembly: GCA_910587475.1. GTDB lineage: Bacteria > Bacteroidota > Bacteroidia > Bacteroidales > Muribaculaceae > CAG-873. The sequence continues at coordinate 41,439 of CAJUMR010000004.1, read as the reverse complement.
GCGAGCCACACACCCGACTATGCCTACACCAAGACCTGGCACTACAAAAACGTCGATGAAGGTGTGCGCTACGAAGAAGCTCCGGCCAACCCGTCGGGCGACGCCGTGACAGCCATCAAGTCGCGCATCGAGATCCTCAGCGATCCCGACGCAAGCCTCGCAGACCGCCAACTCGCACTGAAAATACTCGTCCACGTGACCGGCGACCTGCACATGCCGCTCCACATGGGTCACGCAACCGACCTCGGCGGCAACCGCATCAAAGTGAAATTTTTCAACCGCGACAACAACCTCCACTCCGTGTGGGACTCTTCAATCCCCGAGGCCGCCCATAAATGGAGCTACACCGAATGGCAGCATCAAGTCGACCGCCTCAATCCCGCGCAGGAAGCCGAAGTGATCAGCGGCACCGTCGACGACTGGGCGAAAGAAACCATCGGCATAGCCAACGACGTCTACACCTACTTCCAGCCCGGCATCAATGTATCATACAACGAGGTCGCCCGCTGGACTCCCGTTGTCGAGCAACAATTTCTCCGCGGCGGACTACGCCTCGCCCATCTCCTCAACACAATTTTCGATCCCGACTACGGCAAATGACGCCCGGCATGCACCGCGACTGGACATGACAGGCTCCATGTCAGCGCCTGCCTGAGCCGATCTTCGCCGCTCGACAAAAAAATAGGCTTAAAAAGTTTGCAAATAGCGCGTTAAATTCGTACCTTTGCAGTCCGATTATGTCCAAATCAATCACTGACAGTCGTCACGCCGTGCGCTTTTGGCCGAGCGCAAGCATGACTGCGGTCAAATTTATTTAACTACTAATCAACCAATTAAAAAGTGGATACTCTAAGTTTCAAAACCGTATCACCGAACGCACAGCAGGTTGAGCGCGAATGGGTGATCATCGATGCAACAGACCAGCATCTCGGACGCCTTTGCTCAAAAGTAGCAAAAATCCTGCGTGGCAAAAACAAGCCCAGCTACTCACCCTTCGTAGAATGTGGTGACAATGTCATCATCGTCAATGCCGACAAAGTAGTTCTCACCGGCAAAAAGATGACCGACAAGATCTATCTCAACTACACCGGCTACCCCGGCGGTCAGCGCGAGCTCACACCCGAAGTGCTCATGAAGAAATCACTCAACAAGCACCTCAAACCCGGCATGCACCCCCTTTTCCTCCGCGTTATGAAAGGCATGCTTCCCAAAAACCGTCTCGGACGTCAGCTCATCAAGAACCTCCACGTCTACAACGGACCGAGCCATCCCCACGAAGCTCAAAACCCCAAAGTCATCGACATTAACACCATTAAATAATTGAAGCATGGAAACAGTAAACGCAGTTGGCCGTCGTAAAGCAGCAGTTGCCCGCGTAATCCTCAAAGAAGGCACAGGCAACATCACCATCAACAAACGCCCCCTCGAAGTATATTTCCCTTCTTCGATTCTCCAATACATCGTTAAACAGCCCCTCACCACTCTCGACGTAGCTGAAAAGTACGACATCCATGTCAATCTCGATGGTGGCGGCTACAAAGGTCAGGCAGAAGCTCTCCGTCTCGGCATCGCCCGTGCACTCGTAGAACTCAACCCCGACGACAAGTCAGTGCTCCGCAAGCATGGCTTCATGACCCGCGACCCGCGTTCTGTTGAACGTAAGAAACCGGGCCAGCCCAAAGCACGCAAGCGCTTCCAGTTCTCGAAACGTTAATGTCTGTCAGCTATGTCAGGCTGCCTGATGCAGCCTGACGCAAAGCAGACATTGATCAAAATAAAACAGTGTTTAGTATCTAAATTGCGCGGATGGACACGTTCCCTACCCCGTGATTGAATTTTCAAACAGAACGTAAACAAACCCACAACAACAATCATGGCAAATCCAACATTTGACCAACTCCTCGAAGCAGGCTGCCATTTCGGCCACCTCAAAAGAAAATGGAATCCTGCAATGGCTCCTTACATCTTCATGGAGCGCAACGGTATCCACATCATCGACCTCTATAAGACAGCCGCTAAGATCGAAGAAGCAGCTGCCGCTCTGAAGAGCATCGCCAAATCGGGCAAGAAGGTGCTTTTCGTAGCAACCAAAAAACAGGCTAAGCAGACAATCGAAGACCTCGCCAAGTCGATCAACATGCCTTATGTTATCGAACGCTGGCCCGGCGGTATGCTCACCAACTTCCCGACCATCCGCAAGGCCGTGAAGAAGATGACAGCCATCGACAAAATGACAACCGACGGAACTTTCGACAACCTCTCTAAGCGCGAACGTCTCCAGGTGTCACGTCAGCGTGCAAAACTCGAGAAGACTCTCGGCTCTATCGCTGACCTCAACCGTCTTCCCTCTGCACTCTTCGTTGTCGACGTTCTCAAAGAACACATCGCTGTCGCAGAAGCTAACCGTCTCGGCATCCCCGTGTTTGCAATGGTCGACACCAACTCAGATCCTTCAAACGTTGATTTCGTGATCCCCGCCAACGACGACGCTTCAAAGTCAATCGAAACTGTTGTAGGCGCAGTCGTTGCAGCAATGGCCGAAGGTCTCGAAGAACGTAAGGCTGAAAAAGTTGACACTGCAGCAGCAGGCGAAGGCGAAGCAGCTCCCAAGCGCGAACGCCGCCGTGTGCGCAAAGCTGAAGTAGAAGCTGAAGCTGAAGAAGCAGCTCCCGCAGCTGAAGAAGCAGCCGAATAATAATTCATTTTTAACAACCGCTTAAACTACTATAATATTATGGCAGTAACAATGGCAGAAATCACCAAACTTCGCAACCTCACAAGCGCAGGTTTGATGGACTGCAAAAAAGCTCTCGCCGAAACCGACGGCGACATCGAAGCAGCTGTTGAGATCCTCCGCAAGAAGGGTCAGGCAGTAGCAGCAAAGCGCGAAGACCGCCAAGCATCTGAAGGTTGCGTAATCGCACGCACCGACGGATCATTCGCTGCGATCCTCGCCCTCAACTGCGAGACTGACTTCGTTGCCAAGAACGCCGGCTTCACAGCCCTCGCCAACAAGCTCATGGATCTCGCCATGGCCAACAAGTTCAAGACAGTTGAAGAACTCAAGGCTTTCACTGTTGACGGACTCACTGTTGCAGACCTCATCACTGAGGAAAGCGGCAAGACAGGCGAAAAGACTGAAATCGGTGCATACGAAGTTATCGAAGCTCCGACAACCGCAGCTTACAACCACTTCAACAACAAACTCGCCGCTATCGTAGGCTTCAACCTCGAAGGCGTCGACGCTCAGATCGGCCGCGAAATCTGCATGCAGATCGCATCGATGAACCCCGTCGCTGTAAGCCGTCAGGACGTTCCCCAGGCTACTATCGATCAGGAAATCGCCGTTGCTGTTGAAAAAACAAAACAGGAACAGGTTCGCAAAGCTGTTGAGGCTGCCCTCAAGAAAGCAGGTCTCAACCCCAACCACTTTGACTCGGAAGATCACATCGAGTCTAACATCTCAAAGGGTTGGATCACTGAGGAAGAAGCTGCTAAGGGTCGCGAAATCATCAAGACAACCGCTGAAGCTAAGGCTGCAAACCTCCCCGAAGCTATGATCCAGAACATCGCCAACGGCCGTCTCAACAAGTTCTTCAAAGAATCTTGTCTGATGGAACAGGAATATGTTCAGGACAGCAAACTCACTGTCGGCGAATTCCTCGACAAGACTCAGAAAGGTCTCGTTGCCGTTAACTTCAAACGAGTTAACCTCAACCAGGACTAATTCTCAGCCACAAGCAAAGTCATAACGATTAAATATCTATCCTCGTCGGCGGACTCACTTTAGAGTCCGCCGATTTTTTTTGACCATTGGTCGATTAAATTCATACACGTGCCCGCAAAGCGTTATCTTCGTCTCTGAATAAAAAAACAAACAATCAACTGCTTGACGATGATAAAAAAAATCATAACAATCGCGGCACTTATGATGTCGGCTCCAGTCACAACAATCCTTGCACAAGCTCCCGAAACGGGCGAGTCTTTGCCAATGCCTGATCGTCGCGGCATGCCGGCCAGACCGTCGACCTATGAGCAAGTCGACACGGTGCGTAACCTCCTCGGCCTCTCGAGCCGACAGTTCGACAAAGTCTATTCGGCATACGACAAATACAACAAGGCGATTTTCGGAGACCCCGACCAGCAGCGCCGAGGCCCGATGGGCGGTGGCATGGGACCTGGACGAGGCATGGGCCCTGGTCACGGAATGGGCCCGGGACGAGGTATGGGACCGGGACCGGGAAATTTCGGTGGCGGAGATTTCAGAGGCCAAGGTCCTCGCGGGCCAAGAGCTGTCGACCTCGAGAAACTCGAGAAGAAAAAGCTAAAGCAAGAAGAAAAACTATGTAAAACGATGCAGAAGATATTCAAGGACAGCACTCATCACTATGATCGCTGGCTCGAAATCCGTGAGACGCAACTTTCTGAGATGTTCCCTCATCGTAACGACCCAGTAACGCAACAGCCCCAAAACTAAATGACGCGGCGAAAAGGTTTCACAAGTAATTCGTAAATTTGCAAAAAAATCAGAGGATCACTTATGAAATCACTGCTCTGCCTGACCACAATACTATTTGCCTCGCTTGCTGCCGCCGGACAGACCGACAGCTTCACTGTCGAGGCTGACAGCTTTATCTCGGGACTGGCGCCGGACAACCAGATCAGTCAAGCAGCGGCTATCAGACTGGCTATCAACGGTGAGAGCAAAGCTCTCGATTCAATCAGAGCCATGCGGAACCGTGAGCCGAAACTCCCCGGCGGAGTCACTGCGACTGACGTAGCTCCCGGTCTGCGGCTCTACTCTGCAGACAGCATATCAACAGCAGACGGCGCATTGCCTCTGCTGGTCTACCTCCACGGAGGCGGCTGGACAATCGGGAGCATTAACAGTTGCGCCGAATTTTGCGCAGCCTTAGCTGCTCGCGGCGACATAAAGGTGCTGGCGGCAGATTACCCTCTCGCGCCCGAACATCCGTTTCCCGAAGGACTCGATTTCTGCACAACAGCAGTCACCACTGCACGTTCGAATGCGCGTGAATGGGGCATAGACCCATGCCGTATATCGGTCGGGGGAGACAGCTCAGGCGGGAACCTGGCTTTGGCCGCAAGCCTTTCGCTTTTAAAGGCCGGAGAGGCCCCACCCTCATCAATCGTGTTATTTTATCCGGTAGTAAAAGCTTGGAACGACGGCAGCCGTTCGTGGAAACAATTCTCAGTCGGCTTTGCTCTTGATGGCGAATATATGGAGGCTTTCAACGAAGCTTATCTCAGCGGCGGTGCCGACGCCCGTGACCCATTGGTGTCGCCTGCTGCAGCCGATGACCGGCTGCTGTCTCAACTCCCTCCGGTAATGATGATTGCCGCGGAGCGCGACATTCTGTGCGACTCAGGGCGAGAATTTGCCCGGCGCCTGCAACAATGCGGAGTCCCAGTCACCCGCGAACAACTACCCGGCACCGTCCACCTGTTCATCACCGTCCCCGGCCAACCCACAGCCCGCACCCACGCAATCACCCGCACCCGCTTATTCATCCTGCAACATTAACCGCAGAATCAACTCTGAGCATCAAACTTAACATCTGAAGTCTAAAAAAGTGGCCGTTTCAAGTCTTATGAAACGGCCACTTTTGCGGTGTTTATAGTATGAGATTATTTTACAACACACTTCTTATTTCCGACGATGTAGAGGCCGGCGGGGAGGCCGTCGCTCCATGTCGAGGGGTCGGCGGAGCGTTTGACCGCTATGCCCTGGAGGTTGTAGACGTCGACTTCTGTGGGGTTGGAGATGGTGGCGTCATGGATGCCGGCAGAGCCGTTCTTGTTGACACGGTTTGTCTTTACCGACAATACGTTGCCGTCGGCATCGAGCACGTTGACGATGACGATCAGGTCGCCGTCGGCGAGCGATGAAACGTCGACGCTCGTTCCGCGACGCGCCGACACTGCACGCAGACTTGCCGCGCGGGCTGCAGCGGCTGCATCATCGTCGCTCGCACCGCTGATCTCTACACCACTTTCTTCATGGATCACTCGCCATGTGAAACCGAAACTTGCACCCGATGTGCCTTGTAGGTCGATGTCGAGAATGTTGTCCTCTCCGAGTTCGGAGAAGAGCACATAGTCAGACTCAGAGTCATCAGGCTCGAAAATCAAAGTCTCGACGAAGTTATAGGTTCGAACATTGCCAGCTTTATCCTGCGGCACTAATTCCGACAATCCCCAGATGCCGGGGGCACTGCCCTGTGGTAGCACACACCTTATCGTATATCGTTCCCACACTGTCGGATCTCCATCAAAGAATAAGCCACTACTGTTGCGGTGATAGAAATAGTTAAAGTGATCTATTCCCTGAGGATCGCGCAAACAATATGAGCAAGCGCCGAACCCGGATATGTTGTCGCGTGCATAAAAGTTAATCGTAACGAGAGTTTCACCGTCAGGAGCTTCGGGGTGAGTAGGCTCGGCGTAGACCGTAATGCGGTTAAGGTCAACCTCAACAGTCTCCAAGTCGGGAGTTTTCGTCTCAATGTAAACTTTCTGTATTGGTTCGTCAAGAGGAGAGTCGGTATAATAGACATAACGAGCAGTGCCTGCATAATCACTGAATATGGCTGATACGAGCCAATAATCACCCGAGGGATAAAAATCCGGGACTATCATGTCGATAACAGCCTCTCCAGTCTGCTTGTCATAGATGCCGTAGGTCTGATATGTGTACTCAGAGTTGGCTCGCTGAATGCCGCAATAAACCGACTTAATGCCAATATTATCGGATATTTTATATCTAACCTGGAGATTTTGAGCATTGTGGCCTTCAACTATCGTATCAGTCAATATGTAACGCAGATCACCTTCATACTTCGGTGTTTCGAGATCTTCAAGAGGGTTATTTATATAAAAATCAGTTACGCAATCGTTGCGACCTTCAAAGCGATCGTTGCCTTGCAAATCACTGACTATGATGTCACCGGCACTCCAGTGCCCCTCTTTGCTGTAACGGCTCACCTTGATCTCGCCTCTCAACTTATGATCGTCACCACCGACAGGATATAATGACATATCTGCAATCTGGTAACGTCCAACTCCCTCAGTGTCAAAAAATGTCGGACTTGTCAAGCGAACAACAGCACGAGAAGCCCCATCTTCAAAGCCATCGAGATTGTTGAGCTCGATTTCCATAGTGATTGTTTTGTCCTCGTCGGGAGCACCGTTGATCGAGATGTCTACGCTCTTGATCTTTCCGGGGTAGTCATAATCGGGATAAAGGTTGAGAACCTCGAAGGTGAGATGATCGGGGATCTTTGATATGTAACGCGTGCCGTGCATGATGCGGTCGCGTATAAATTCATATTTTTCAATAGCTCGCGACTGCAATTTGTCAGGATTTTTAAGATAGAACGCTACAGACTCGGCCATATCTTCATCAGGACTGACAGCATGTGCGTAAGCGCTCACAAATTCAACGTCTTTGGTCGTAGCCCATGTGTTAGGCAACGACGGATTGGTAGACGGCACTTCATACCAACCGCCTAATTCGATCCAATCCTGTTTGATCTCTTGCGAGAACACGAATGCCCATAGGAAATGGGTCTTTTCATGAAGAATCAATCTTAAAGTGTCGAATGACTGGTTGTTGCCGCCAAAGGCACTCTCCATGAATTCAATGTAGCCGTTCTCAACAGGCCATGAGACAGCCGCGGCATCGCCATACAGCGGATGTTTCATGCCGTTGACGCGACGAATGAGATACTTAAGATGAGGTATTTTGTGGAAGCCTTCGGGCATTTCCTCAAACATGTTGATAATGCTTACAAGCTCCGACGGAACGAAAGGCTGGAAGCGGCCGGCATCTTCATTGGTTATACCTCGCGTCAGTTCCTCATAATCGATCCCTAAGATCTCGCATCCGAAACGCTCCCGCAGAATGTAGTTGACCCGTTGTTCGTCGCGGCCAAAGTCAGTCAGGAAGTTTGTCATGGCATGATGGAGACGCTTTGAGAACAAACGGCCTCTCACACCGTCGAGGTTTACGAGGAACGGATTAGCATAGTAAAACGCATCCTTTGAAATATTCACAATGTTACCCTGATCGAATGTTTCGACTGTTATGTCGTCCTCGACGTGCAGAGAAGTGAGCACAAATTTCGAAGGCAAACTGTTCTTTTCGTTAATTGGAAGTGTTTTAAGAGTCTCGACCAGTCGATAGGCATACTCCTGACTCCATGGCTCTTCCTCGTCTGACAATATAATGCCATAGTTATTGCTTAAGATTGCAGCAGAGGGGACATCGGCGGGGACTATCTTTTTGCCGAGAAATTCGATTTCAGCCGGTTTGTTGACGTGGGATGTTGTGGTGTAGCCGGAGGGGCTGCCATCCTCGCGCCATGTGAATTTCCATTCGTCGGGATTGGCGCTCTGCTTGGTCACCACAAGTTTGATCGCCACAGGTGGAATGACAGAGCCGTCCTCGCGCACTTCGATGCACTGGGCTTCGAGAGTGTTGTAGCCTTGGGCTTCAGCCTTGACATAATGTCGTCCGACGGGGACATTGTGGAAGACGAAATCGCCGTTGTTTGCAGTCTCGATTGTTTCGAGATATGTGTACGACGCGAGTGAGATGGTTGCCGATCCGGAGTCTTCAAGCCCCGACAGCGTCACCTTTACATCGGCGCCTAAGGCAGCTATGACTGCACTAAGGCTGAGAAATAACAGATAAAGTCGTTTCATGATGGATTAGTTTTGGTTTATAATAATAGTGATTATTTGTTACTGATAAATTGCCGGAACTGCCAGTCAGTCAACCGTGAGAACCTTTCGGTAAAGCAATGCCGGTAAGATGATGTTATAATGCTTCATGATAACTGATTAGTGATGAGTAAAGAGTGTTTCGGGGCAAAAATAATCAATTATTCTACGATCTGCATCATCAAAAACGGTTCAAGTTGGTTCAAGTGCTGAAAATAAGTTACCGGGGCTGATTTTCAGAGGATAAATCCAATTTTTTTTTGCAGAACCACACGATTATACGAATATAAAAACTATATTTGCAATTGATTAAAACAAATTAGACCTTATTGATAATCAAAATGAAAAAGGGATTAGTATTTACATTAGGAGTTCTCACCGGAGTCATCCTAACAATTGTATTTGCCGTCATATATACCTTGTCTCTGTCAGACCACGAATCAGACCCAAGAATAACACATTTCGACACTCCGACTCATTACACCGCTGCGGATAAATTTAAAGTCTTCCAGGTTCTACCAACGGGGGCTTTAGCAAATAGCAAGAGACATTCTTACTCAAGCGAAAGATATGGCGATCCGATAGTATTCTTCCCATCCAAAGGCCAAAATACCTTCTCTGATGACCAGATAATTAAAGTTCCGTCCAATGGGAAAGCCATACAGATCGGAACATTCCGATATTCCAGCAATTCCGGAGAAAGATTTCCCAACTGATATTTGCAAAACGCTAAAGCAAAAGCCTATATATGCAAATCCTACAAAGGGGAACAACAATATCACAAATTTACCAAATATCATAAAATTACGTCCTATGGAAGAGAAAAATGGAATCCACAAAAAGCCAAAGTATACAATGCATTGGCTTGCCATCCAAACACTTTTTGTGTTAGGACTGTCGTTGACTCTGACAATTATTGCGAACGGCATCAGCCACTTGGCTTATGGCCGACTAAACATCGGCATTCTGGAGGCCAACGATTATGAACTGTTATCCCAATCTGTCACCTATTGCTTTGCGCTCATTGCAATAACTTCATTTTCGTTAATGCTGGTTGAAATATCATTCCGCAAAGAAATGAACTATTTCCAATACGGATTGATCGGCTGCGCGATGTGCCTGTTCTTCCTTTTGCTACTTGCCATGTCAGAGAAAATGCCATTTGGATTGGCATATACAATTGTAACAGTCATGACAATCGGCCTAATATGCTGGTTTGTAAATGGGATAACCAGAACCAAGAAAGCCGTCACTCTATCTGTCGGGCTGCTTGTTTTTGAGTATGGCCTGATGCTTATACTCTTGTATTTGGGCTCAATGGCACTTCTGATTGGAAGTATTGTCCTCTTTATTCTTATTGCTGTCGCAATGTACTTCACGTTGAAACTCAGAATTGAAAACGAAGAGCTTGTTCTAAAATGACAAACAATCCAACCACACCCCCACCGTTGTCACCTAACTTCCGGCCAAAGCAATCCTATGGCAAGAAGATCGTTATGATGGGGCTTATTTGTTGCGTCCTCATGTTTGGTGTTTTGGCCGTATGGGGTATGACGTTTGACAGAAAGTCGACCAACAGACAAGTGGCAGAAGAGATTGCGCAAAAATGGGGTGAGAATATCTATCTAAACGGACCCATAATTTTGGCAAACCTATCTGACAGCGCAGCATGGCAACACCCTCAAACCTTTGTCTGCGATGCAAGTGTGGCCAGCAAACCAGTCCATCGCGGCATCTACGAAGCAGAGGTTTTCACATCTCATGTAAAAATGTCGAGTGTATTCAACCGCGACAGCCTATCGTCACTTGGCGACACTGTTTTGGTCAAACTGAAAGTAAATACCGATCAGATTGACAGACCGGTATTTCTGACTATCGACGGCAAGAGATTAGATTGGTCATACGCCAAAGATTATCTTTATGCCACAATCAACATTGCCGATATGCCTGTGCAGGTTGAGTGTTCCACTGAGTTTGACATAAGGGGAACTGAAGCATTATATGTGAAGCCTGTTGGAGAACGCTCAACCGTGACCATAAACGGGACAGCCGGCCATCCATCGTTTACCGGTAAAAGTCTGCCTATAGACAGACACTTAAGCGGACACGACTTCACTGCAAGCTGGATGGAATCGATCACCGACAAAACGACAATCAAAAAATTTTCGAATTTTGTCGGAGTCCGCTTCCTTGTTGGCGTGGACAGATACCAGAAGGTGTCACGCTCAATGAAATATTCCTTTATCATAATCGTGCTGACTTTCATGAGCGTTCTCTTTGTTGAGATAATGAAGAAGCATCCCATCCCGTTGCTCAATTACTTTCTAATTGGAGCGGCACTGATTATCTTCTATTCGCTGCTCCTATCCTTTACAGAACTCACCTCGTTTGGCTTCGCCTATTTCGCCGCATCGGCCATGACCATCATTTTAATAACGTGCTATATATGGAAGATGCTAGCATCGAGAAATTTGGGATTATCGATCGGAGCTGTCCTAACGGTAATGTATCTATTCACCTACATAATGCTATGCCTGTCGACCTATGCACTTCTCATCGGAAGTCTCCTGCTTTTTACGGCACTTGCAGGTATGATGGTCGGCTCACTAAAGATCAAGAACTCGCCAATATAGCCCAATCACTTATCTCCCATAGCCATATTATTTGATGCGTTTGTCGCGCATTTCTCCGCACAGGATTTGCCGAAGTGGGAAAAAGTCGCTAACTTTGCGCCATCTACTGAAGGTTGCCCGAATGGTGGAATGGTAGACACGAGGGACTTAAAATCCCTTGGCCATTACGGCTGTGTGGGTTCGAGTCCCACTTCGGGTACAACGGTTAAGAAGCTCACAGGGTTGCCGATCGCAAGATTAGCAACCCTATTTTTTGATCACATTCACACGATTATTATGAACTACAATTACATCACAAGCGGCACATGCAGCAGAAGCATAGAGTTTGAAATCACTGACGACGGCAAGATCGGCAATGTTGTGTTCAACGGCGGCTGCCACGGCAATCTCCAGGGCATTGCAGCCTTGGTGAAGGGCATGACTCCCGAGGAGGCCATCAGCCGTCTTGAAGGCATCGACTGCCGCGGCAAAGGCACATCGTGCCCCGACCAATTTGCCAAAGCTCTGCGCAAGGCTTTGTCGTGAAAGGCGGGAACAGTAATTTGTTGTACAATAGGTCAGAACGGTTGCCGTAGACGTTGAACCGGTCGGTCATTTTCCAAATTTCATGGCTTTGACCACTGTTTCGCGGATTTCCTCGGCTTGCCGGACTGTGTCGGCAGCGACCGAATCGGGCTTCTGAACCGGACGCTTGTCGACGGGCACAGCTTTGACGGGCTTGCCGTTGACCATCACGGCCGGAATTTCAACCGGTGCGGGAGTGACAGTATCGACAGGAGCTACATCAGTAATTGTGTCCGGCTCTATAACCGCGCAACGCATCTCAACGCTGTCGACGGCCGCAGATGCGCTATCGATCGTCTCGACCGTATGTTCGATCACCTGCTCGGCTATGATGACGGTGTCGTTGAGAGGGGCTGCAGGCTGCTGCCGCATGGCCACAAACTGGTCGAGCGTCATCTCGACGACTGGCTCAGTTCCTCGTCCTGAAGAAGAAGCTGCAGCCGCAACAGCTGAGACGGCTGCAACAGCCTCTGCCCCCGACTTCACAGAGGACTTGCCTGACGATTTCTTAGAGCTCTTCTTTGATGATTTTCCAGACGATTTTTTTGTAGGTGCCGGCACATCGGCTTTGAGACCTCCGGAGGCGAGCAGCACTTCGTTGACATCTGCCGACCCTGACTTGCGTCCGCCTGTGGCCGCATAGGTGATGCCGTAGACGCGGCCCGACGAATGGTAATGGCTGACATAGTACTTTTCGTCGAGACTGCTCTCGATCACACCTCTGGAACTCGAGGCATGGATGATCTTGCCGTTGCCGACATACATGCCGACATGATTTACTTTGCCTCCACGCGACGAGGTGGTGAAAAATACGAGGTCACCGGGTTCGAGATTGCGTTTCGGCACCTCGAAACAATATTCTTGCTGAGCAGCGGAGTTGCGTGGCAGCGACAGCTTGGCTACGTCCTTGAATATGACCGTCAACATTCCCGAGCAGTCGGTGCCGCTCTTGCTGCTGCCGCCGTAGCGATAGGGGGTGCCAATCCATGACCTGGCCTGCTTGACAAGCGCTTTGCTGATGCGTGTGTCGTTGCTGTAGGCCGGATTTGACGCAGCATTACGCGGCAGCGACGGCGCTACGGTCGAAACCGAGGCCGACGGACGGACGACAGTCGATTTATGGGATTTACACGATGAAAGCCCAACGGCTGCAATCACTAAGGCTATGATACAATGACGGTTCATACGGCAACAAATTTACGCGTTTCACATGTAAGATGCAAACGCGGCCGACACGTTAACCTTTGTTTAATATTATCACATATTTTAGACAAACAAATATTAAAGCTCCGCATTTTCAGCCAAATAAGTTTAACGCGATTTGACTTTTGAAAATCGGAACGTCTAAAAGACTATATTTGCATTCAAAAGCAAACACTGAATTCATTACATATCCTTAGAAACCAACCGTTAAGTATATGAAATCTACGAAATCTATGAAATTTGGGAAAAAAGTTCAACTGTCATTGTTTGCCGCCGCAGTCATAGTGGCCGGAGCCACAGCTGTAAAAATCAGCGCGACAAACTCATCATCGTCTGACACAGACACCAACGATACGCCCCGCACTGAGGCACAGAAACCGTCGCAACGCAACCGCAAAGGCCGCGTTATCTATCAGGACGACTTCACCAACGCCGCCGAACAGACGGTCAACGGCGTTGTCAGCGTAAAAAGCTATGCAACGCCGCATCAGCCGCAGCGCCGCGCCTACGGCGGCGGAGACGAGTACTTCAACGATCCGCTGCTTGAGTTTTTCTTCGGATCGCCGCGTCGCCAGGCTCCGCAACAACAGCAGCCTCAGAGCGAAGAACCCCAGCCTCGCCAGATCGGTCTCGGATCGGGGGTAATCATCAGCGGCGACGGCTATATCGTGACCAACAACCACGTGATCGAAAAAGCGGAAAAACTCGAAGTCACGCTCAACGACAACCGCAACTTCACCGCCACAGTCATTGGAGCTGACCCGCTGACCGACCTCGCGCTGATCAAGATCGACGCCCCCGACCTCCACGTCATACCGATGGGCAACTCCGAAGATCTGCAGGTCGGAGAATGGGTGCTCGCTGTCGGCAATCCATTCGGCTTCACCTCGACCGTGACCACGGGCATTGTGAGTGCCAAAGCGCGCAACATATCGACGACTACCCAATCGCCGTCGCGCGGAAACATCGAGTCTTACATCCAGACCGACGCAGCTGTCAACTCGGGCAACTCGGGCGGCGCACTGGTCAATCTCGACGGCGAACTCGTCGGCATCAACGCTGCGATTTACTCCAATACCGGAACATATGCCGGATGCTCGTTTGCCATACCGACCTCGATCGTGCAGAAGGTAGTGTCTGACCTAAAACAGTTCGGCACCGTTCAGCGCGCATTCCTCGGCGTTTCGTTCCGCGAACTGACGCCTGAATTCATTGCCGAAAAAGACATCAAGGGCGCCAACGCAGGCATCTATGTTGCCGAAGTCACCGACCGCTCTGCCGCTAAAGAAGCCGGCATCGAACCCGGCGACATAATCACGGCCATCAATGGTCTGCCGACTCTGTCGACAGCCCAGATGCAGGAAACCATCACCAAGTTCAGCCCCGGTGATAAAGTGACGATCACTTATGTCCGCGACGGCAAACAGCAGAACTGCAAGGCCACGCTGCGCAACAATCAAGGCAACACCTCGGTGACTCACGCCGACACCCCGTCGTCGCTCGGCGCCAAGCTCAGCACACCCGACAAGGAGACCCTCCGCAAACTCGGCATCTCGTCGGGCGTTTCGGTCGGCACTCTCAGCGATGGCCGCTTCAAGGAAGCCGGTATGAAAGACAATTTCATAATAGTGTCAATCAACCGCAGCCGCGTGACAAGCGCCGACGAGGTAGAGTCGATCTACACGTCGATCCGCAAGAGCTCCGACCCTGAAAAGGTGATGTTCATCTCGGGCATCTATCCCAACGGTCGTCAGGCCTACTATGCCGTCGACCTGAGCGACTGAGATCGTCAGCGATAAAAAATATTACGGCTAAAAAACGATTGAAGGTAGAACCATTTGCATTGCAAGTGTGTTCTACCTTTACTATTGGAAACAATCTCAATCACTAACTCAAAATAATCAGAACAAAATGAAAGCCGTAAATTATGCATTAGCCGCCCTCGGAGGCGCAGTTGTCGGTGCAGCCGCAGCAATACTCCTCGCTCCCCAGAAAGGCAGCGACACCCGCGAGTCAATCGTCGATTTCGTAAAATCGCATTGCCCCAAGATGAAAGAATCGAAGTTGCAACAGCTCGCCGACAAGATCAGCGACGAAATCAAGGAGGCAAAATTATGAGCGGTTTTCTCAAATTCCTGGCCGGTGTGGCAATCGGCGGTGCGGCAGTCGCACTGCTCACCCCGACCACAGGCGATGACCTCAGAGCCCGCATAAAGGAAGCTCTCAAGCGCAAAGGACTTATCGCCGACGAACACCTCGAAGACGTCGTGGAGATGATCGCAGCCGAAATTGAAGAGAAATAAGGGCCAGTCGCCACAAACATACACTCCCTCATATCTGACGGCAGAAGCCGGGGTGATGACCGATCGAACGGGAGCATCAGCCTCAGCTTCTGCTATTTTTTTCAACATCTTCCATCACATTCATGTAACAACCCATGACCGAAAAGACATCCGACAATTTCCGACGTTTGAGTTCGATTGTGCTCAGATTTCTGACACTTCAGCTTGACTACGCCAAACTGACCGCGACCGAGAAGCTGACCGTGCTGCTGTCGACGATCGCATTCTTTGCACTCGTAGTGATCATCGGCATGATCTCACTGGTGTTCATCTCGATCGGTGTCGGCCACTGGCTGGCAGTGACCATCGCCCCCCACACGGCCTATCTCTTTGTCAGCGCATTCTATCTGTTGCTACTGATAGTGCTGATCATCTTCCGCAATCAGATAATATTCAACCCGGCGGCACGATTTATTTCACGCCTGTTCTTAAAAAATCCCGAAGAAGATGAAAGATAAAGATCTCAAGACCTCGACAACATCATCGTGGAAAGGCTATAACCTCGATGAACTCAGATATGCCCGCATGATAGCTCTCACCCGGATAGAAATCGAACGGTCGAAACTCTACGACGCCGCCGAAAGCACGCGCGAATCGCTCCCGATCGTCGGATCGTCGTCGATCAGCTCGGTGTTCAGATCGATCAGCAAGCTCGAGTATGCCATCATTGCATTCAAACTGTTCCGCAAACTGTCGCCGCTGTTCAAGAAAAAGAAATGACTCGGGCTCGATATCTTGCAGAATAATCGTAACTTTGCCGCATAAAACCTAACAACGCGCGACAATGAACGACTATTACGAAGTGAGGTTCGACATCGAACCATGTACGGAAGATGCGAGCGACCTGCTTGCCGGAATGCTCGCCGAATGCGACTACGAAAGCTTTGTTCCGGACCAGAGCGGTCTGACGGCTTATGTAAAAAAGGAAGACTACGACGCGGCAGCTGTCGAAACAGTGATCAACGGCTTTCCGTTTGAATGCACCATCACAGCCGACGCTAAAGTGATCGAAGGACGCGACTGGAACGCCGAATGGGAGAAAAACTATTTCCAGCCGATCGTGATCGGCGATCGCGTGGCGATACACAGCTCATTCCACACTGATGTGCCGTCGGCCCAATACGACATCGTCATCGACCCAAAAATGGCATTCGGCACCGGCCATCACTCGACGACCTCACAGATCGTCGGTGCGCTGCTGTCGATTGATCTGCAGGACAAATCAGTGATCGACATGGGCACCGGAACCGGCATTCTCGCCATCCTTGCCGCCATGCGCGGCGCCAAACCAGTGACAGCCATCGAAATCGATTCATTTGCCTATGAGAACGCCGTTGAAAACGTCAGTCTTAACGGCCATCCCGAAATCACTGTGATCAACGGCGACGCTTCGGCACTCTCGTCAGTAGCACCGGCCGACGTGTTCATAGCCAATATCAACCGCAATGTGATCCTTGCCGATATGGCCGCATATGCGTCGGTAGTCAAAGCCGGCGGCACAGTGCTTTTCAGCGGTTTCTATGAAGGCGACGACTGCAACATGATCGAGGCCGAAGCAAATCGCCATGGACTGAAACTTGAAAGCACATCATCGGACAACCGTTGGGCCTGCATGAAACTGATCAAAGAATAAGGCTCGGTTGCATAAACCACAATGGCTCCAGAGGTTGCATCCTTGAGTCGAATTTGCTCATTTGGTGATGGAGCATAGTTAATCGGCGTGCATTCAACGATTATCCGATGGATGAATTTGATGCGCAACTATGAGTTTACTCTTTCGAGAGTGAGATCTGTGACGATGCTTGCCGCGGTGTTCATGATGATCAAATACTTCTAACGACTAATACCGTTTCAATTTACTTTTGATTTCCGGCTACATATCGGAAGAGATCGTCATGTCTCATCGGTTGAGAAATATCATTCAAACGTAAAGTTAGCCTCGCCTCAGGTCTGCCCGGCGCATTCCGCGAGTCTCGTCAGTCACAATGCCCCCGCATTGCTCCTTCCTCGCCTCCCGAAATTCTCTCGGGCATACCTGCCTCTGGAGCCATCGTGGTTTATGAAACCGAGCCTAAATCATACCCTAATATAAACGACAGAGAGGGTGTATCATTAATGGACCATGGTACACCCTCCCAATGATGTCAAACCGGGGGTGGTCAGTAGGTCATGATGGGGGGCAATTCTTTTGCCTGATCGATCATCCTCTGCACCTCGGTCTCTGAGGGCACTCGGTTGCACAGGTTGCGGGTGTCGTTTGTCTCCACAAGTCTGGCATAAAGGTTGGCTGCCACACGATGGCGCAACTCTTTCACAGTGTCGACTCCTGCAGCCTCAAGCAGTTCGGCGAACTGGCCCGCAACACCTTTGATGCGGAACAAGTCAGCATGGTTGGCCCATTTCAAAATAAGTTTTTCAGATATTCCGCTCTCCTGGGCAAGCGAGCGTCTGCCGGCTGGAGTGGCCGCGCGTGAGAGCAATTCTTCCGTAGTGCCGACTCCGAGGGCTTCGAGTTTGCGGGCGTATTGTTCGCCTATCCCTTCGATCTGTTCAATTCTGTAAGCCATAATAATCCAATTTAGTGAGATTTACAGAATAACGCAAATCGGCGGGAGAATGTTGAGCTATGATCTACAGCACTGCTGCGACCTCCTTGAAGGCATAGCGGCGGAGTTGACCCGAAGGGCATCGCAACGTCAGCATACCGTCAGTAGCGACATCGGCTATCTCAGCCTCGAAATCGCTGTCTGAAGCAGCATCGTGCCACACATAGAAGCCCGATCCCCGCCAAAGACGGCCGCGGTATTCGTGCACGAGTCCTGCCGCGCATGGATCTGACTCATAGTGCGACATGCGGGCCAGAATGGTCCGGCACACGTCGGATAGAAGTTTCGTGAGGTCGAACGTCCGGCCGGTAAGCATGGCAAGCGATACCGGATTGGGAGCATCACTGATAAATTTCAGTTGGTTGACATTGATGCCGATGCCGGCAATCGACCGACCGATGCGCGAGCCTTCGATGCTGTTCTCAATCAGAATGCCGCATACCTTGCGGTCTCCTGCATATATGTCGTTGGGCCATTTCACCTTGAACTGAACACCGGTCGCGGCGGTCAAAGCGTCGCATACGCCCAACGCCACGATCATCGACAGCTCGAACTGCGCGGCCGCAGAGATCACCGCCGGACGCAACAGAAGTGAGAACGTGAGGTTGGCCCCCGGCTCAGATTCCCAGGAATTACCTCTCTGTCCTCGGCCGGCAGTCTGACGATGGGCCGCTATGACGGCGCCGTGCGGCAAGCCGTCGCAGTCTGAAGCCAGCAGAGTGTTGGTCGACCCGGCAGAGTCGACCCATCTGATCTGCGGATCCATCAATCGTTGATGATAATGTCGCGTGATTTGTCGTCGTTGACGCGAATATCAACTCTTACGGTGTCGTCGGGCAAAATGTCTTCGATGCGTTCGGGCCACTCGAGAAAACACAATGCACCAGAGTCGAAGTAATCCTCGACACCGATTTCAAGAGCTTCTTCGATGTTTTCGAGTCGATAGAGGTCGAAATGATAGATCAGTTCGGCTGTTGTGTCGGAGCGGTACTCGTTGATTATAGCAAAAGAGGGGGAATTAGTTACATCGTCTTCCACTCCAAGCCTGCGGCTGAGAGCGTTGATGAATGTTGTTTTTCCGGCTCCCATTTCGCCGTAGAAAGCATAGACGGTTTCGTCGCCCATAGTTTCGACAAACTTTTCGGCGGCGGCAGGCAGTTGTTCGATTGAATCGACGTGAATTGTAGTCATGATTGATCTGTTATTTAGCCGACAATGTGATCAGAGGCACGAGCATCTCTTCGAGCGATATGCCTCCGTGCTGGAATGTGTCGGTATAGTATTGTACGTAGTGATTATAGTTGTTGGGGTAAGCGAAGAAGTCGCGGTTAGTAGCGAAGATGTAGGTTGTCGACACATTGGGCGAAGGCAGTCCGAACCTTGCCGGAGTCTTGATCTCGTAGACTTGCTTCGGATTGTAGTTCAAATTTTTGCCAAGTTTATAGCGCAGGTTGGTGTTGACATTTCTATCTCCAACCACCTTTATGGGATTGTCGACTCTGACAGTGCCATGGTCGGTAGTCAGAATTACCTTGTAGCCTTTTGCGGCTATCACTTTGAAAAATTCATAGGCCGACGAATGCCTGAACCACGACTCTGTGAGAGAGCGGTATGCCGCGTTCGAAGCCGCGAGTTCACGGATCATCTTAGACTCGGTTCTCGCATGCGACAGCATGTCGATGAAGTTGAACACCACGACATTCAAGTCGTTGCGTTCGAGCTGGGCAAAGTCGCGGATCAGTTTCTCTCCGGAGGCTGTGTCATTGATCTTATTGTAAGAAAACCTGCATTGCCGGCGGTAGCGTTCGAACTGCGTGGCAATGAGAGGCGATTCGTTCAAATTCTTACCTTCTTCGGAGTCTTCATCAACCCAAAGTTCAGGAAACATCTTCGCAATGCCGAGAGGCATCAGACCTGAGAATATGGCGTTGCGTGCATACTGCGTCGCCGTCGGCAATATCGAAGTGTAGAGCCCTTCTTCGATGGTAAAAAGGTCGGTCAGAAGCGGTTTGATAGTGCGCCATTGATCGAGCCTGAAGTTATCGATCAAGACAAAGAACACCTTGTCGCCATTGTCGAGCATCGGAAACACTTTACGCGAGAAAATCTTCGGGCTCATCAACGGAACATCGTCGTCCTCCGACGTTATCCACGATTCGTAGTTGCGTCTCACAAACTTGTTGAACTCGGAATTAGCCTCGACTTTCTGCATCTCGAGCAGTTCGTCCATGTTGGTGTCGGTAGACGCAAGTTCGAGCTCGCGATAGACCAATTTATCATAGAGCGCATACCAATCGTCGATCGTGGCTGCTGAATTGATCTGCGCCGAAATGTTGCCGAAATCACGACGATAGTCCTGAGTCGTCTGATCGGCCACCAGCCTATCGCTGTGGAGTATTTTTTTAATGGCCAGGAGTATCTGGTTGGGGTTTACAGGCTTTATGAGATAATCTGCGATCTTGCTGCCGACAGCCTGATCCATGATGTTCTCCTCTTCGCTCTTGGTGATCATTATCACCGGCAGATGGGGCTGTCGCTGCTTGATGAGCGACAGAGTCTCAAGTCCGGTGTAGCCAGGCATGTTCTCATCAAGAATCACCAGATCGAAGTGTTGGCTGTCAGTCAACGCAAGCGCGTCGCTGCCATTATTGGCCGTGACAAGTTCATACCCCTTGTTGCGAAGAAACATCAAGTGGGGTTTCAAAAGGTCGATCTCATCGTCGGCCCAAAGTATGCGGTACTGTGCTGTCATCTTTAATATTATTCTTAATCAGAATTATTCATCAAGCAATGGGTCGTCGCCCTCGCTACCAGGGTCAAACACCGGAACAGGAGCTTTAGCGGGTAGGACCGGCGCGGGCACTGCCGGTTTGGGTTGCTCGGGTTGCTCGGGTTGCTCGGGCTGGTCTGACAAGTCTGACTGAGCAGCTTGATCGGCTTCTTCGAGAGTCTCGATTTCTTCCGGTTGAAGCAAGCCGGCTTGCGCGTCGACATAGTTCTGTTCTTCAAGATAACGGAAATAGTCGTCGAACGTTCGACCTTCGTTGATCATTTTTTCAAAATTTGCCGCACTTATCGCCACCGGCCTGACTCCTGGGGGCAATTTAAAGTCCTCGGCATCGGCCATCACCTGACGATAATGGTTAAGCTCGTTCATATTGTCAAATCCTCGGATGACAATCATGCCCAAACGCCCGAAATTCATCTGTTCGAGATCGAAATCCTTGACCACGAACGATCTGAAATTGTGACGGGCGATGCCATAGAGCAATTCGTTGGTCGGAACTTCGGCCGCATCAAACACCATGACAAGCAATTGTGAGTTGTCGGGATTGAGATCGAATTCGAGCGGGGAGTCGACTGCGAGACTATCACCGTCGCCAAGTTTCAGATCCCATATCATGCCTCGGATGTTGCCATTTTCAGGCGACTGCAATTTGCGTCCCTGCTGTATGCCCTTGAGCCACGATGCGGCTATCGGAGTCAGATCAGTGTCGGGATAGCGCTCAAGCAGATCCTTGATCACGGCGGTAAACTTTTCAGGCTCGCGCTCGGTCACATAGGCCAGAGCATCGATAAACATGAATTTCGGCATGATTTTGCTCATCGGGAACTGCTCGGCCATATAGCGGTAAGCCTCATGAACTTCGTCGTTGCGGTTATCGAGATATGCAGCATAGGCTTTGTCGTAGAGCTGCTGTTGACGCTCGTCCATCTTCCTCAGATTTTCGATATAGTCGGGATCGCGCATGGCGATGCCATACTTCGAATCAGGGAATTCGGCCAAAATAAGCTGGCGGTAGCGCTCGGCACGAGCAGCGTCGCCTTCGCGCATATACATCAGATAGAGGTTATAGTAGATGTCGAGCCTATATATGTTGTCTGGATAATCAGCGAGCAGACGATCGAATTCGCGCTCAGATGCACGATAATCGTCAAGCTTATCTTTCAGAATTACACCCATGTTGAACAGTCCTTCCTGGATAATGTCGTTGGCTGTCGCTCTTTCGGCATCATCCTTGGGGATCTGCGCAAGATAATACTCAGGGTAATGCGGGTCATCGGCTTTCGAGTCCTCAGACTTGCTCTCTCCGTCGGCATTGCTTTCATCCTGCTTGTCGTCGGAGTCTTCGGCATCCTCATCGTCGTCGCTGCCGTCATCAAAGTCAAGATTGAATGTCGCTTTATTGCGACGTCGCCAGTCGTCCTCAAGTTTTCGCGAACCCCAGCGTCTCTGGAACTCCGAACGGCCAGAATTGCGGGTAGCGGCATTGTAGAAATACCATGAATTATCGGCGTTGATGTTGAATGAGTTAGGAGTCTGAGCATTCGAGCCAAAAGCACTGCCTTCGGCTTCGCGGGCTGCGAGGTACTCCTCGCGTGCAGCCGCCTCGGCTTCTTCTTTTTCTTTTTTCTTGAGTTGCTCGATGATCTTGTTGACCACTTCGAGCTGCTGCTCAGGCGACATGCGGCTCAGTCTCAGCAACGAATCCTGAAGTGTGACGTTCTGCGAATAAAGAGCCAGTTCGTCAAGGACATCGCTGCGACGTACCAATGTTGAATAGTCAGGAAATGTCTTGGGCAACATCGGCACGGCCTCGGCATAGCACGGCTGCGCAAGCTCATACTCTCCACGGTCGAAGTAAAGACCTCCGAGACGGACTTGAGTGATCGCCTTGTCGATGCCCTCACGACTGCTTTTTTCAGCAGCCGTGCGATAGTTTTCGATGGCTTTCAACGTATCACCACGCGAAAGGTAGAGATTGCCGATCGCATAATAGATCTGATCGAGGTATTCTTTGTTGCGGTCGTAGCGGGTCATGCGTTTAAGCGCTTTGACTTCCGGAGTTATGTCGGCTCCATCGTAGACCTCGCTCTGCTTTATACGTGCATTGAATTTCGTGCGGTAGTCTACCGACGCTCCGCTTCCGGCTTTCTTGAAGGCAGCATATGCTTCGCTTTTGCGTCCGAGACGAGCATAGACCTGACCGAGCAGGAAATATAGCCTCGAACGCTGTGCACCACCTTCGGCCTTTATCGCACCGATAAGATAAGGCACTGCACCCTCATAGTCATCGCTTTTCAGATGCCAGTCGGCCATCGAAAAGTCGTAGAGGCCCCGCAACGTCTTGTTGACCAAAGCCTCCGGCTTGATGCGCGTCAGAATCATTTCCGCCTCGAAGAGCCACCCGAGCGACACATAGCTGCGAGCCTGCCAGAGCTTAGCCTCGGTGACTATGTCGGGCAACCACGTGAAATGGCGGCTAATATAGAAAAATGTCGAAGCAGCTCCGAGAAAATCGCCGTTGAAATACTGGCTGCGTCCCATCATCATCCACGCATTGTGGAGAAAGGGGTTATATTCGTCACGCTTCATCCACGCCTTGTAGGCAGCATCGTTGCTGTGGCCGGGCTTGCGCGGAGGCCGCTGTTTGATCGATCGCAGCTGGATGGCTTTCTGCGCTTTTTCAATCGAACGGGTGAAATCGCCGGTAGGCTGAGGCGCAAGCGCATCGTTTTTTGCCTCGACGGGGTGCATGAACAGCATTCTCGAAGAATAATCATCTTCATATTTACTCTCCATGTCGGCAAGAGTCTCCTTAAAATGAGTGTCGCCGTTGTAGTAGATGTTATAGCGGGTAATGAATGCCGTGTACTGACGCCGCGCCGCAGTGTTCTTCTTGCTGCTGCACGACGAGAATGAGGCTGCGGCAAGAATCACCGCAAGCACAATGACAATCATATCACACCTACAACAACGGGATGTCATCGCTGCTCTTCGCGCACGGGCTGTCCGGCATTTTTAGGCGCATCGGGGTAAACGATACGCGAGTGATACATCGTCTTCAGACGCTTGATGAATGCTTCTTTAATGATCGGTATGTCGCGGAATTCAAGCGGAGATTCATCGAACATGCCTTCTGCAATCTGACCGTCTATTATCTTGTTGACCAAGTCGGCGATCGCCTGGGGAGTGTGTTCTCTGAGCGAACGGCTCGCAGCCTCGACCGCATCGGCCATCATGAGCACAGCCGTCTCACGCGACTGCGGATTTGGGCCGGGGTATGTGAACGGAGCCGGGTCGACCTGTTCGTCGGGATGAAGCTTGCAATATGTGTAATAGAAATACTTCGCCTTGCCTTTGCCATGGTGCTCACGGATAAAATCCTTGATCACAGACGGCAGTCCCGCCTTGTCGGCCCGACGCAGACCATCGATCACGTGGTTGATGACAATACGCCCGCTCTGCTCAGGCTGGAGTGCATCGTGGGGGTTGACACCATGCTGATTTTCGGTAAAAAACGCAGGATTGCTCAATTTTCCGACATCATGGTACATCGCCCCTGCCCTTACGAGCTGCTCATTGGCTCCGATGCGCTTGGCAGCATCGGCGGCGAGATTGCTCACCGACAGCGAATGCTGGAACGTTCCGGGGCATTCATCATTGAGTTTACGCAACAGGGTGTTGTTGGTGTCGGCCAATTCTATGAGGGTTACGCCTGATATGAAGCCGAACATATGTTCGACCGCCGACATAATGACATAGGCCATCGAGCACAATGCAGCGTTGACAGCGAGGTAGACAACCATGCGCCACGCAAATCCTTCGAAAGTGCCGTTCATCAGCAATTCAAGCGCAAGATAAGACAACAGATATGCTCCGGCAATGAAACCGGCGGTCCGCAGGAGTTCAGAGCGTTGATTGAGCTGACGCAGAGAGTAGACTGCGATAGCCGACGCCGAGAACTGCAGGAAAATGAATTCGAGGGGGAACGATGTGATGGCAGCACAGACAAGCGTGAGAACAGCCGAAACCATCAAGGCAGTCCGTCCGTCGAAAAAGACGAGCACAAGCACCGGCACAATTGTCAACGGCGCAATATATATGCCTGAGCTGACAAAGGTGTTCAGAGCCAGGGCGATCAGGAAAAACAGGGTAATCGACGCCATTACGAACCCGAAGGCACGTATGTCGCCGTAGATCTTGCGGTTGTAGAAATAAAGATAGCCGTAGAGGATGGCAAGCAACATCACAACATAGACAAACTGACCGAAAAGCATCAGCCAGTCACTTTTGCCGGCTTTTGTAATGCTTGCCTCGACCATGCTCTCGTAGGTGCGCAGATTGGTAAAATCCTGCGGACTGATGATCGTGCCCTTGTCGATTATAGTCTGTCCCTGCTGTATCACACCGCGGTCGGCCGTCAAGGTCAGGTAATCGTAATCGTAGTGGCGGCGGCTTTCCGCATCATTATAAATAATATTAGGCCGAAGTATGTTCTGAAGATTGGCCGAGGTGAAATACTGGTGCAGGCCAGGATCGGATATCGTCGAGTCGAGATGGAGATAAATGTCGCGTGCAGATGTGAAATGGCCGGTCGACATCTCGCTCAGCACATTCTTCTCGAGGACTCTGATCTTCGGCAGGTCGCCGTCAGATATTTTTTCGCGCGTCGGACTGTCGACCACCCCCGACGAATAGATCTTCCGCAGTTTCGATGCAAGTTCATTGCGATAGTTCGTACCCTGAAGGTGAGGCAACTGAGCGACCACCGAGTCGATCATCAGCTGATTGATTTCGTAGACCGGGACAAAATGGGCATCGAGCGAATCCCTGGCAGCCAGTATCGTCGCAGAGTCTGCATGGATGGGGATGTCGAACGGAGCAATCAGCTTGGCATAGTTCCACGGGCGGTTCTGCTCGTAATTATAATGGCTTGATTCGGGATGAGGATAGAAATATGTGATGATCACCGCAGCGGCAAGACACGTCAGAAGCCTGACGGCCACGCTTCGTTTGCTTAATGTTTCGATAATCTGTCTGTGCATCTTGAACTGGTTTTGTCTTTGTTACTCTTAGTGTATGCGCGCAGCGCTCTGCACCCCGTTGATGCTCCGCACTTTCTCACACAACGCATTTACGACGCTTACATCTCCAACTCTCACCCACAGGTCGCAATCAAACACTTCGTCGTGAGCCTCGATGTCGAGTTTGCGTATGTCGATGGCCAAATGTGTCGATATCATCTGTATCAATTCCTGAAGAATGCCGAGGCGGTCGATGCCGTCGATGTGAACGTGGGCAAGCGACTTTCCGGCCACTTTCTGCCAACTGGTCGCTACTATACGTGAGCCGAAACCGGCTTTGAGCACCTGTGCTCTCGGGCATGTCAAGGCATGGACAACAACATCGCCGTTGTCATCGATGAAGCCCATCACCTCGTCGCCGGGTATGGGACAACAACATTCGGCGATCTTGAAGTTAGAACCGTTTTCGTCGTAGTGAAGCTCGTAAGTCTCTTTAGTATTGATCTGCGGCTTGTCGGCAGCCGGTTTGGGAGTCTGAGCGTTCTTGGATGAGGATTTCAGATTAAATTTCAACAGCTTGGACAGCAGTCCGCTCGATTGCGTCTCAGCCTGTTTTTTGAGGCTCTTGACCAGAAAATCGCCTAAAACGATCTCCTCGGCACCCAACTGATAGCATAGTTCCTCGCGGTTAGGGACATGGAATGTTCCGAGCAGCTTGCTGATCACCGCATTATTGTCGGGTATCGAATGGCTCTCGAGCCATTGTTCGAGCATCTTTTTGCCTTCGGCTACGACAGGCTGACGATTTTTCCTGAGCGCCTGACGCAGTCGGGTCTTGGCCTTAGCAGTGGCAAGAAACGCTTCCCACTCCGGGAGCGGGTTCTGCGACTTAGACGTCAGTACCTCAACCTGATCGCCGCTGCTCAGTTTGTGACTGAGCGGCACGAGCTTATGGTTGACCTTTCCGGCAATACAATGTATGCCGAGCTGGCTGTGGAGCGCAAACGCCACATCGAGCACTGTCGCTCCGGCGGGCAGAGTCAATAGCTCGCCCTTGGGGGTGAATACCACGATTTCCGACGCAAACAGGTTGAGTTTCAGCGTATCGAGAAAATCGATCGCACTCGGTTCGGGGTTGTCGAGTATATCTTTGATCGTCTTCAGCCACACGTTGAGCTCCGACTCCTCATCGCCTTCACCGATCTTGTACTTCCAGTGGGCTGCAAAGCCTTTCTCTGCGATCTCATCCATGCGTCGCGAACGTATCTGCACTTCAACCCAATTGCCGTCGGGGCCCATCACTGTAAGATGGAGCGCCTGATAGCCATTGGCTTTAGGCACCGCTATCCAATCGCGGGTGCGGTCGGGATGGAGTTTGTAGATGTCGGTTATCGCCGAATAGATCGCCCAACAGATCGATTTTTCTTTCGACTGGTCGTCGCAATCAAAGACAATGCGCATCGCGTAAAGATCGTAGACCTCCTTGAACGGCACATGCTTGGTCTCCATCTTGTTCCAGATGGAATAGACCGACTTTAACCTTGCCTTTGCATCGTAGACGAGCCCCATCTCGTCGAGTTTCTCTTTTATCGGGGCTGAAAAATCGCTGTAGACAGCAGCCCGGCGAGCCTCGCTTTCGCGTATCTGCTCCGAAATGCGGGCATATGCTGCCGGATGCTCGTACTTGAAACTCAGATCTTCAAGTTCGGTTTTTATTTCAAACAGTCCAAGTCTGTGGGCCAGCGGAGCGTAAATATATAGAGTTTCACCTGCGATCTTATACTGCTTGTTGGGTGCCATTGAGCCAAGTGTACGCATGTTGTGCAGGCGGTCGGCCATCTTGATAAGCACCACCCTGATATCCTCACTCATGGTCAGCAGCAATTTTCTGAAATTTTCAGCCTGAAGCGACGCCTTGTCGCCGAATATTCCGCCTGAAATCTTGGTCAGACCTTCGACGAGCTGTGCAATCTTCTTGCCGAAATGCTGTTCGATGTCTTCGACAGTGTACTCGGTGTCTTCGACAACGTCGTGGAGCAAAGCCGCACATATCGACGTAGAGCCAAGTCCGATCTCCTGACTGGCTATTTTAGCCACAGCGATAGGATGCAGAATGTATGGTTCGCCAGAGCGACGACGGATGCCTTTATGCGCCTCTTTTGCAAAATGATATGCCCGCTCGATGATCTCGACTTTCTTTCTGTGGTTACTTTTCAGATATCCGTCGAGCACTTCGCGAAAAGCATCTTCAATCATGCGCTCCTCTTCCTGAGAAGTCATGGCCGGTTTCGATTCCATAAGCAGTGCGGATTAATGCAATTAACTACAAATTTATAACATCCACGCGAAAACACCAAAAAAAATTATAGACAGCTCCATAATACCCGTCAATAGCAAGGAGCATGTCATTGCTACGGCCACATACGCCTCAGCGTTAACACAATTATGAGACCAGCCCTCTGCGTGATCACTTGTAAATTCGATATTATTCACTACATTTGCAAAACTATGAACCGTGCACGCCACATAGCAATCGGACTCATCGCAGTCACAGCCATAGCCATTTTCTCGGTGGCAGCGTGGCGGTTACATGTCAACCGTCGGCCTCATGTCGAGGTTGAGCGCAAGCATTTCCCGGTAGTGGGCATCGACATTTCGTCGCATAACGGAGACATCGATTTTGCCAAAGTTGCGGCCGACGGCGTCAATTTTGTCTTCCTGAAAGCGACAGAAGGGCGGTCGTTCCGCGATCCCAAATTTTTCATCAACTATGCCGGTGCCAGGGCAGCCGGCATCAAAGTCGGAGCCTATCACTTCTTCAGGTTCGACTCTGACGGCTATGAGCAAGGCCGCAATTTCCTCTCGGTAGTCGACATGCTGCCCCTCGACCTGCCGCTGGCGATCGACATCGAGGAATGGAGCAATCCTGACGACATCCCGACCGAACAAGTGGTCGAGACCCTGCGCGGCATGATTTTCGCCCTCGAAGGCTGTCGGCACAAGGTAATCCTATACACTAACAAGCGCGGCTACACCCGTTTCATCAAAGACCGTTTCGACGAAATGCCTGTGTGGGTGTGCTCGTTTACCAATCCTCCTCTCGCCAGCCCCGACAGCTGGCTGCTGTGGCAGCACAGCCATGAGAGCCATGTCAACGGCATCAAAGGGCTGGTCGACCTGAACACTTTCAACGGCGACAGCCTGTCGTGGGAGCAATGGCTGTCGGACGTTGCCGACGAGAAAGCTCAGACGCAGTCGATAATACAATAAATCAGCCATATTCACGTTTAGAATATCATATCGACAACGAGAAACAATGAACAATCTGAACCTATTAAGACTCAAAATATCCGTGTTGTCTGCCATGATCGCACTCGGAGCCATGGCTCTCGACCTCTCACACTACACCGCGGAATCAGTTCTCGCGTCAGGCCGATGGATCAAAATATCGGTCGATGACTCAGGCCTCTACCGCATCAGCGCCTCAACGCTCAGAAGCTGGGGTTTCTCAAATGCAGCTACGGTCAGAATCCACGGCTACGGAGGCCAGCGCATACCCGATGCGTTGACAGCTTCCAATTTCGTCGACGACCTGCCGACGGTCAGCTCTACAATCTGCCCCGACGGATCGATCGTGTTCTATGCCGTCGGTCCTCATTCATGGGAAACGTCCGACATAATGGTGCGCCGTTCCAATCCCTACTCCACCGCCGGCTATTACTTCCTGACAGAAAGCGATTCGGCAATACCTGAAATCGCACAAACAGCATCGGCCGGAGCTACTGATGCAGCGACGAGCTTCACCGAGCGGCTTCAACACGAACAGGATCTGGTATCGCCGGGCGAAAGCGGCCAACTCCTTGTCGGAGAAGACTTCCGCTACACTCCGACCCGAACATTCAAATTTGATCTCCCCGACATATGCGGGCCGCTGTCGTTCCGCACATCATTTGTTGCAAAGACAACGGCTTCGTCGTCTCGCCTGATATTCAAGGCCAACGGCACCGATGTGCCGGCAATCGCCTCCGACGTCATAGCCACATCTTCGTCGTCAAGCGAAGTCTACGGCATTGAAGGGCGAACGACCCACACTCTCGACAACATTTCAGGGCCATTGGAACTGACCATCACCCACTCGTCGTCGAGCCTTGTCTATAATGCCTGGCTCAATTACATCGCCGTCAATTATGAACGCTCTCTGCGCCTGCCGTCATCAGGCATGCTGCAATTCTCGTCAGACAGCAAACAACTCTCACTCTCCGGTGCGTCATCCGACGTGAGGATATGGGATGTGACAGATCCGGCAGCAATCATGTCGGTCAACTATCAGGCCGACGGCGACGCCGCCACATGGACTGCGACAGTGTCGGGACGCCGCGAGTATGTGGCCTGGACCGACAAATCCTCTTTACCGACTCCGAGATACGTCGGAACCGTAGCCAATCAGAATCTCCATGCCGACGGAGAGGCCGACATGATCATATTCACCCATCCAGCATGGCGCACACAGGCTGAGCGCATCGCCGAGCTTCACCGCGGCGCACCCGACAACATGACCGTCAGAGTCATAGACGTCTCGGAAGTGTACAACGAATTCAGCTCGGGCGTCGCAGATGTGTCGGGCATGCGCAAATACCTCAAAATGGTCTACGACAGAGGTGCAGCAGCCGGAAAGCCTCTGCGCTACGTTCTGCTGATGGGGCGCATGACCTATGACGAGCGCCATCTCACTGCCGGAATGAAGGCTCTCGGCGCTGCTACATTGCCGGCATGGCAGCAGCGGGAAGACCGCTACTCGCTCGACGCCGAAGAAGGATTCGCAACCGACGATTTTCTCGCCATGCTCGAGGACGGCTCGGGTTCACGACTTGGCGCCGACAAACTATCGGTAGCAGTCGGACGACTGCCCGTCACCAGCTCATCATCAGCGAAAAACGTTGTAGATAAAATAATCGATTACGCAAGAAAATCGTCGCCCGGGCTCTGGAAGAACCGCATTCTGACACTCGCAGACGACGGCGATGCCGGTATACACTACAAACAGTCGGAATGGTTCATGAACAATATCAGCAAAACCGCCGACAACCCTTATATACTCGAAAAGGTGTATCTGCCGGCTTATCAGAAGTCTAACGGTGTCTATCAGACCGCCCGCGACAAAATGTTCCGCTCGCTCAACGACGGCGTGACGTGGTGGACTTTCGTCGGCCATGCCACCAACCACTCGTGGACCGGCGACGGAATGCTGACTTACTCCGACATCAACAATCTCTATCTGCGCCGTCTGCCGTTTGTCTATGCAGCGACCTGTAACTTCCTTCGCTGGGACTCAAACACCGAGAGCGGCGGCGAAATACTGATGCACGAGAAAAACGGCGGAGTCATCGGCATGATCAGTGCCACCCGTCCGGTCTACATAACATATAACGGCTACTTCACCAACGCTATCGGCAAAGAAGTCAGCCGACGCGACGACAACGGACGCATGCCGACTACCGGCGAAATCTATCGACGCGCAAAAAACAACATCCGCTCAATCGATGACAACGGAGTCGAATCGGCCGTGCTCAACAATGAAAACCGTCTGCGATATGTACTCATGGGCGATCCGGCTCTCAGACTGACGACTCCCGACAACGTCATCAACATCGAGTCGGTCAACGGATTGGCCGTCGGAGGGCCTGACCAGATTGTCATCCCGGCGCGCGGAATGCCTGTGATAAAAGGCGTTGTAACCGGCCCCGACGGCACTTTGCTGTCAGACTTCAACGGCACTCTGCTGCTTGATCTTTACGACGCCGACCGCTCGACGGTGCTCGAGGGCGACGAATATGAAGGACAGAAACCGTTTGACGAACATGGTGACAAACTCTACTCCGGATCGTGCAAAGTGACTGAAGGACGATTCGAACTGACGGTCGCCATGCCTGCCGATATCACAGATAATTTCCGTGAAGCCACTATATCGCTGTTCGCCTACTCGGACGACAACCTGTCGGAAGCGTCGGGACTCGATCACAACTGCTATGTCTATGGCTACGACGAAGCAGCTGCCGAGGACAACGAGGCGCCTGTCATAGAGATGCTCGCCATCAACCATCCGACATTCAACAGCGGCGACGAAGTGAACTCCGACCCGATGGTCATCGCAACTGTCAGAGACAACGTCGGCATCAATCTTTCGACCGCCGGCATCGGACGCCAGATGTCAATAATCCTCGACGACAAGCGCAGCTACAACGACGTGCCGTTCTACTTCACGCCGGCAGCCGACGGTTCGCCGTCAGGCGAAATCGCCTATCCGCTCGAAGGGCTCACCGAAGGCCACCACACCATCAGACTCAGGATATTCGACACCAACGGCAACTCAGCTTCCAAGACTATCGACTGTTTCGTGCGCGAGGGACTCGCCCCGACAATCTTCGACGTCTATTCCGACGCAAACCCTGCGACTACAGAAGCCAACTTCTATCTCTCGCACAACCGTCCGGAAGGGATGTTGACCGTGACGATATCGGTCTACAATCTCCTCGGCCACAAACTATGGTCGCAGACATCGACCGGACGGAGCGACATGTTTCTTTCGTCGCCCGTCACCTGGGATCTATCTGACGGCACCGGGCGACGGGTGCAACGCGGCATCTATGTCTACCGCGCCGAAGTCACCGCCGACGGCGAAACATTTTCATCGGCCTCCCGCAAGCTTGCCGTAACTTCGTTGTAATGCAATAATTCGCCGCATTATCAGTTATTATAATATCCAACTTATTACAGAATCACCAATACACGCCCATGAAACGTTCATTGCGTCTACCACTAATAATGTCTCTCGCCATCGCTGTGGCCGCTCCGACGGCAGCAGCCGACGGCAACATAAAGAACGACGAATTCAACCCAATCACAACCGGTGTCACTTCGCTGAGCATCGCGCCTGACGCGCGTGGCGCTTCGATGGGCGACCTCGGCGCGGCCACTGATCCCGACGCCAACTCTCAATACTGGAACCCATCGAAGTATGCTTTCGCCTACAGTCAGGCTGCCGTGTCGCTGAGCTACACCCCGTGGTTGCGCAAACTTGTCAACGACATCTTCCTTGCCAATCTCGCCGGATACTGGAAACTCGGATCATCGGACAATCAGGCCGTCAGTGCATCGTTGCGCTATTTCTCGCTCGGCGAAGTCAACACGAGCCCGGTCAGCGGAGGTGTCGGACAGAGCCTCAACCCCTATGAGATGTCGATCGACGTCGGCTATTCACGCAAACTATCAGAAAAATTCTCGATGGGCGTTGTATTCCGCTATATTTACTCTGACCTCGGCTTCTCCGACTCATATGCCGGCGACCAGTCGACAGGAGCTTCGGCATTTGCAGCCGACATATCGGGCTACTACACCACCTACCCGATCATAGGCCGCAACGAATGCCAATGGTCATGGGGTTGGAACATTTCAAACATCGGCTCCAAAGTGTCGTACAATAATGGCGAAAATCCTGCTTTCCTGCCGACAAACCTCAGACTCGGAACCGCGTTTACATTCCCGCTCGCAGATTACCATAACCTGACGATAGGCCTCGACGCCAACAAACTCCTCGTCCCCGCCAAACCACGCGAGGGCGACTACGAAGACAGCCCCGAAGGACAACGCGAATATCTCGACGCCCTCGAAGATTGGGAGAACATGTCGTCGTTCACAGGAATATTCAAATCATTTGGCGATGCACCCGGCGGCTTCAAGGAGGAGTTACGCGAGATATCGTGGTCGCTCGGCGCCGAGTACAGCTACAACAATCAGTTCTTCCTGCGCGCAGGCTACTTTTATGAAAACGAATTCAAGGGCAACAGAAAGTATTTCTCGCTCGGAGCAGGCTTCTCTCTCAACGTTGTCAGACTCGACGCATCCTACATGATAGCTGCCGCCCAGACCTCGCCTCTCGACCAGACACTGCGCTTCTCGTTGACGTTCGACATGGATGGACTCAAAGACATGTTCGGACGCCGTTAATCAAGTTCAATCATACGATCATACTTATGTCAACAACATCTCCATCAACATTTGACTTACGCGTCGGCAACGGTTTTGATGTCCATCGGCTTGTCGAAGGCCGCAAATGTATCATCTGCGGGGTCGATATACCTTATGAGCGGGGATTGCTCGGCCACAGCGACGCCGACGTAGCACTGCACGCACTTTCCGACGCGTTGCTCGGAGCAGTGGCCATGCGCGACATAGGTTATCATTTCCCCGACACCGACGAGCGTTGGCGCGGGGCCGATTCCCGGATGCTTCTGCGCGAAGTGGTCAGAATTATAGCCTCAAGAGGTTACAGACCGTCGAACGTCGACATCACCATCATGGCACAGGCACCAAAGATGCTGCCACACATCGAACAGATGCAGGCTAATGTGGCCGCAGATCTCGGACTGGCGGCAGACCGTGTGTCGGTCAAAGCGACTACAACCGAGCGCCTCGGCTTCACAGGTCGAGGAGAAGGCATCGCCGCGATGGCCACGGCCACGGTTGTCTCACTCTGACTGCAACGCGAAATCTTCTGCGATGAAACGGGCGACTGAATCTTCATAATTCGGCCCAATCACCCTGTCGGCCACAGCCTTGACTTCATCAAAAGCATTACCGACAGCCACGGCGCAGTCGGCCACTTCCATCATCGGTATATCGTTGAGATTATCTCCGAAAACGACGACACGGTCAGCGCCTACAAGAGATTTCAAGCCGACGACAGCTGACGCTTTCGACACTCCGGCCGAAAAAATCTCGAGATGGGCGAGCGAGCGGTCGAATATGTCATAGTAACACGACAACGACAATCCATCGACCGACCTCAATTCTTCAGCAGCAGCGAATATCGCAGCCGGATCGCCCATCGCATACCACAGAACAGTGCGGCTGTCGTCGGGGACACGCTGTTTCAGGAAGAAACGCTTTAACTCAAGGTTTGCCCTGTCGGAATAAAAAGCATTTTCAGCCTCACTCAGACGGTCGCCGTCGTGATAGACTCCGAGCATACATTCCCCGGTCTGCACATATACAAACGGATGAAGACCAAACCGGTGGCAAACCGCCATTATGTCGGCCCGCTCCTTATCTCCGATAAAATGCACATTGCTGTAACAGGCACCACGGCGATCCCACAGCGCGGCTCCGGTCATCACTATAGCGGGCGGTTCGGTCAATGTCGATGACAACAATGGCACGACTGTCGCCGGTGTGCGGGCAGTGGCAACCGTTATCAACGCTCCTTCAGCTGTCAGGCGGCTGATAATGCCGGCCGTCACTTCACTGACCTTGCTGTCTCGGCCCAACAGGGTGCCGTCCATATCCGATACATACAATGTTTTCATATACTACTGTTAGATGAATTAGAGGGAGAGCATGATATTGCATCCCTGACTAAAAAACGAAAAGATCTCAAACAATCAATCAGTTGAGTCGTTTGAGATCTTATTCATGTAGTCTTACCAGGATTCGAACCTAGACAGACAGAACCAAAAACTGTAGTGCTACCATTACACCATAAGACTATCCTTTTGCCCAACGCCAACGTTACCGATGGCACTAAAGCGCTGCAAAGTTACACCATTTTTCCTTACTTTCCAAATTTTTTTGCATCGCTTACACCAATATTAAGCCATCGCAAAGCCGAAAGCCATTATCGGAACAATCAATAACAAACACCTCTCAATGTCGCATCTTCTGAGTTCCTTTGCACCGCAAAACAGAAAAAGACATAAACAATGGACACTCCGCTCATCACTTGGGGCTGCATAGTCGGCCTTTTTGTACTCATCATCTTTGTGCGCCTCGCCCACGCTCTGATATTCTGCGCCAAAGGCCACCACCGCTTCATCAGTTTCGGATCGGAAAGAGAAGAAATATTCGTTCCCGGCGATCCCGATCCATCAGCACCCAAAGACTATGACTATGACGATTTCGACGACCTCTGATCAATCTACTCCATCGCTGAAACAACTTGCCGCATTCCTGTCGGACTACAGCGCATGGCTGCTCGGCTCAGGCGCGACATGCATCCGCCTCGAAAAAAACATCGGACGAATCGCCGCATCATTCGGCAAAGACGTAGAGGTCGCCATAATGCCGCGTCATGTCCATATATCTGTCAGCGAGGCCGACAGCCACGAAGTCGTAACGGCCATAACGCCGGTAAGGCACTGCGCCATAAGCTTCAACATCAACACCCGGCTGAGCGAACTGAGCTGGGAGATCGCCGACAGCAAAATAAACTTCAGCGACGCTGTCGACCGCTTCCACCACATCGTCAGCAGCGACAGCCAGAACAAATGGCTCGTGCTGACACTCGTATCGATGGCCAACGCATCGTTCTGCCGTCTGTTCGGCGGCGACGCTGCAGCGATGGCCATCGTCGGCTTCGCCACCCTTGCCGGCTACTACCTGAAGATCTGGCTTCTTGCAAAGGGCATCGACAACCGCCTGATGGCCATCATCTGCGCATTTGTTTCGGCTGTGCTCGGAGCCACAGACATGATCTTTCACGTCGGGAACACTCCGGCAGTGGCCATAGGCACGAGTGTGCTATACCTTGTGCCGGGCATACCTTTTCTTAACTCGTTCAGCGACATGCTCTACCGGCACTATCTCTGCGCATTCAGCCGCTTTGCCGACGCGATCGTCATGACATGCTGCCTATCGATCGGACTCTGCGCGGCCATGCTGATGATGAATACCGGCATGTTCTGACATAACTTACCACTCCGAAAATACAATAAAATGTTGATACAGATTCTCCAGGATGCATTGTTCGCAGCGATAGCAGCTATCGGATTCGCCGCTATAAGCCGTCCGCCAAAGCGCGCCTACATCTACTGCGCCCTCATCGCAGCCGCGGGTCACTCACTACGCTTTGTTCTCATGACCGGCACTGCGCCCATGCACATAATCCCCGCCACACTCATCTCATCATTCATCATCGGCACCCTGGCCGTAGCTTCAGCTTCACATGCACGCTTTCCGGCCGAAACATGCCTGTTTCCGGCACTGCTGCCGATGATCCCAGGCATCTATGCCTACAAGGCCTTCGGAGGCATGGCCCTATGCCTGCTTGCCGCTGACGACGACACATTCGGCCATTACTTCAGACTTTTTGCCTTCAACGGAATGACATGCGGAGCCATAATACTGTGCATGGTGGTCGGCGCAACACTGCCGATATTCATTTTCAAAAAAATTGCATTCCAGGCCACAAGATAAAATCCCAATCGCTATATTTGCAACAATTACCTCAACACGACAATAATCCATCATGGAACTGCGCCAACTCAGATACTTCGCAAAAGTCGCCGAGACGCTCAACTTCTCAGAAGCGGCAAAATGCCTGTGCATAACACAAAGCACACTCTCCCAGCAAGTAAAACAGCTTGAATGTGAACTCGGCACACAGCTTTTGACCAGAAGCAGCCATAAAGTCTCACTCACCGAGGCCGGCACGATCATACTCCCTCACGTCAAGCAAGTCATTCGCGAAGCCGGACTATGCGCCGAGCACATCAGCGAACTTACCGAGCTGAAATGCGGCACCCTCAACATTGGCGCAACCTACACCTTCAGCCCCATCCTGACCGAAACGCTGTTGTCGTTCATGAGAATGTATCCAAAAATCAAGCTCAACATCCTCTACAAACCGATGAACGAACTTATGGACCTGCTCCGCGAACAGGTTGTCGACTTCGTTCTGGCATTCCGCCCGACACATCCGGTCGACGGAGTCGAATCACACATTCTCTTCCAGAATAAACTATCAGCCATCATCGGCACACACCATCCACTCGCCGACAGACAAAAAATCACCCTCCACGAACTCACCCACTACGACCTCGCCCTCCCATCGAAAGGACTTCAGGCACGTAACGCCTTCGACCACATTCTCACCGCCAACGACCAGTTGAGAGTGCGCATCGAACTCAACGAAGTCAACATACTTCTCAAACTCATCAGGCAAAGCATGCTCGTCACAGTCCTCGCCGAAGCAACCATACACAACGAATCAGGAGTCAAGGCCATCCCCCTCGACATCCCCGACAACGAAATGGCCGGCTGTATCCACACCCTCAAAGACAGCTACCGCAAACGGTCAATGCAAGAATTCATACGCATGCTCAGCGAATCCATCGCCGTCAAAGAACGCCAGAACGCCTGGATCTAACCCCACGTTCTACGGGGGATATCAATGTTTTATCATCAGTGGGATAATTGCGCTGATGATAATGCTGATCGAGTTGGCTGCAATGAGCCATAACCAAATCTGTTTTATGCGGTAACCGAAGATCCACTGCAGACACATCACATCGATCAACGTGCTGCCTATAACGGCAAGAAGACAATCCAATACTTCTTGTGTGCATGCAAATGCAACGCTTCTGAACGGCATCGTGACTAACTCGAGCAAAATCCCACTGAACGGGA
The DNA here is from genome assembly GCA_910587475.1 of uncultured Muribaculaceae bacterium. Classification (GTDB taxonomy): domain Bacteria; phylum Bacteroidota; class Bacteroidia; order Bacteroidales; family Muribaculaceae; genus CAG-873. The sequence goes on along the minus strand of CAJUMR010000004.1, from coordinate 3,078 downwards.
TTATCAGCAACCCTAAAAATGCTGTGAGAAGATTCATCAACATGGTCATAAGCAAGGTTTTCAGCCAACCTGCTTTCGTTAAACTTCTCACAACAAAAAATTCGATTACAAAGCCTATCAGAAATATATACCAGGTACAATACAGCTCAACGATATAAAGCGATGGCCCGACCACATTGGCGCTCAGTGAAAATGGCACCAGCATGAACAACAAGGCGGTTGCAATTTTTGAGATTTCGGTTCGAGGCTCCACAATCATATAACTTTTTAGAAAAAAATCAGTTTGAGGTCAGCTTGCCAAGACGCATCACAATGGAAGTCTGGCTTCGACCCATTTTCATTGCTATAGATCTGACACTCTTTCCTTCGGTATGAAGTTTCAACAGGAAAAGATCAGCATCGCGAGTCCACCGTTTATTGGCATTGGGATGTTTTTCATAGCTCTGTTCTGTAATACGTTCGGGATGCAGGAATTCATCGACAAACACCGATGGGAAGCGCCTGTCAAAAAGCACCATCGTTTTAACTTTCGCTCTTGTTATTGCAACATAGAACAACCGGCGTTCTTCACCATATGGAAATTGATCGCTTTGTGTCAGCACATAGTTCAACACCGGATCATCGCTGACGAGTGAAGGGAAACCATATATATCTTTATTACACTGCAAGATAATCACATAATCAGCCTCAAGGCCTTTTGATTTATGCACTGTCAGGAATTCGATTTTTCGCCCGGCTATAACATAATAGAACTTTCCACCCTCTTTGACAGATTGAAATGTAAACGACAAGTAATAGTCATCGAATGAATAGCGCCCCAGTAGAAATATCGTTTTATCTGCCGGGATAGAGGCTATCAGCCGTTCTATTGTATTGCAATAGTCGTTTCTCTCATATGAATAAAAGACTAAATTTGTTTTCAATTCATAATTGAATGGGCGTATATCCTTTCGTATCTGGGCCTCGTTTCTTTGGATAAATCGCGAGGAATGAGAAACCAACGGTTCTCCAAACCGATAAGTCGTTTCAATTTTATTTATCTCTGTCGAACCAAAAAAATCAGAGAACTGGTTGAATAAAGCCATATCACTTCCCGAGAAGCGATATATCGATTGCCAGTCATCTCCTACACAATACAATTTTGCAGGAGGATTGCTATCCCGCAGTACTTTCAGAAAATTATAACGGTCAACAGAAATATCCTGAAACTCATCCACTATAATATACTCATAGTCAACCGGACGAGCAGTGCGGCTCAATTCAGTAGCCTGAAGGATTGCATCGTTAAAATCTATTGCATTGCGCTCGTTCAACGCTTGAATATAACTGTCATATACTGGTTTGAATATCTTTTTTATTATGAATTTACTCCGGTTATCGTTTACAGCCTTTGCATGTTTCAAAACATCTTGAAATGATTTGCAACTTGACTTGATCAATGTTACAAATGTAACAATGAGTCTTATGAATGCCTTTTCTCTTTTGCAATCTTTAGGAAGCACTAAATCATATAGGTCTTCATCTGTTTTTTCTTGAATTGGCACACCTGCCTCCAGCAGAAGATCACGCAGTTTATCCCTTATATCTGAATAGCGGAAATCTGCGCTTGAAGTCACCAATAGTTTTGTGCCAAACTTTTCGTGTGCAGCTTTTTTCCATGTTATCCCGTCATTATATAATTTATTGGCTTCTTCATAAGTGATATTTTTATCCTTTGCAAACCATACGGGTACAAGTTCATGGTCATCGATTCCGAAATGCTCTAAATAGATGCGCTTTGTCTCTCCATTTTCTTCAAAATATATGGAGAAATCTGGATGATATTGAGAATGTATCTCATCGGCCAATTGATGCTCATAAGCTTCTTCGTATCTGAATTTCACCCCAAGCGCCGACAGTACAAAACAGATCTTTTGCTCCTGCTCGCTCTTGACATAGACAGTCCGGCCGTCCATATCGGGGAACATCGCTTTTAGCCGCGTACTTTTTTGTTCCGCCAATAATTCGCGTCGCTCGTTTTTGCGTCGTTCCCAGTCTTCCTCATCATTCGGATAGTCTACAAAATATTCCAGAACATTTTTCTTAAAAGCACGCTCTTTAAGCAGTTTATGATATATATCGACAAACAATCCATCAGTATTATCACAGATCGTAGGTTTTGTCCCTGTTATTTTTCCGATTATATCAAGGGCTAATTTATGAAACGTGTACCCCCTTAAACCATCAGTATTTATCCGTTCCGTAAGTTCAGACGCGGCCTTATTGGTATAGCTGATAAGCAATATCTTCTCCGGAGCAATGCCCTTAACCTCAGTAAGGTATTTGACTTTTCCAACAATAGACGATGTCTTACCGCTGCCTGCACTGCTGACAACCAAACAATTATCTTCCTCAGAGACTATAGACCGCCGCTGTTGATCATCTAAGGGATACTTAAGACAATGGTCGAAAAAATCCTTGTGAGTGAAAAGCAAGTCTTTTATAACCCTTTCATTATGCTGCTTAACAAGGCTACCTATATGCCCGTAATCACGGATTAATTTCGAAATAGTTTCAGATGGAGTGATATCAAACCTTTGAAGTTTTTTAGCCAATGAATAGGCTTCAATATAATATGGCTTATAATGATTTGTGAAATCATCTCCTTGCGCGGCAGATATTATCTTTCCTTGAAAACTATTGTTTAACTCTGTCGGGATATCTACAAAAGCTGCGTTATTAAGCTCTGACAATCTGTCCTGAGCCTGTTGATAGCTTGAATTCAAGCTATAAGATGGGATATTGTTGAGTTTTTCCGACAATGCCCTGGTCTTGTTATATAGACGGATTCGTATAGCGATTATCGAAACACCCGTAACAACCGCCAGACCAACGACTACTATTAATAATGTCAGCATATCAGGAATATACTATCGCCGATTTAAAACTTTCTAATTTTCTCCCTCATCTCGCCTTGCCGTAACAAAAAAATCGCCGGGCTTGGGTAAGTCGGCGATTTCAGTGGAGTATAGCGGACTCGAACCGCTCACCTCGACACTGCCAGTGTCGCGCTCTAGCCAGATGAGCTAATACCCCGTT
>CAJUMR010000003.1 GCA_910587475.1 uncultured Muribaculaceae bacterium | reverse complement strand
ACTCCGCTACCCTTTCAAAAATCAAACGACAGATCATGAAGCGACTGCTGACACTCACAATGCTGCTATGCCTTACAATCATCGCATCAGCTCAATCTCAGGCCGACATTGACAGCCTGTTCGATAAAAAATACCGCAAAAATCCCGACGCCACCGAGACCGTCATCAGTGGCGACGCCCTCAAAGGCACAGGCCTGCAACTCTACCGCAGCCTGGTCATCACCGGTCACCCAGAGCTTGCCGACAAAATCGCCGAGGGTGTCAGCCGGTGCGGATCCAAAGCTGTCAACCGAGAAATAAAATATGTCAACGGAAAGATATATTACGCCAACTACACACTCCGACCGCAAGGCCGCGACAACCGCTACATATTCTATCTCAACTCCAACCTCAAGGGAGGCGACCGCATAATGCTCGTCTACATGAGCGGCACAGCATCGCCCGAAGAAGTCAAACGAATCATCACAAAGAAATAACATCAATCGTCATACTCTCATGAAACTATCATCAATCACGGCACTCGCCACAATAATGTCGTTAGCAGCAGCCACCGCATCGGCGGCCGAAACTGCCGACACTGTCGCCGTCATCGACAATCCGGAGATCATAAAGATAATCTCGCGCGACAACAGCAAGATAATAATCGTCGAAGGGCGCCGCGACATGCCGGGCTACCGTTTCCGCTACGAAACCTCGGTCTCCGACAGCGCAGCCAACGCTCTCGAAGACCTGTGGGTGTTCAATCCTCCGTTTGCCAACAACCGCCCGAAAAAGGCCGATAAAAAACGCCTGTCGTGTGAAGCTGGCTGTGACGCCTACGCCGGAGCTGTCATACCGACCGCTGCCGACCGTGGCTTCAGCCGCACAGGATGGGAGATCGGTATGCTAAACCTCGCACGTGCATCATGGAGACTATCTTCAATCGACACGCGACTGTCGATCGGCATCGGTTGGCAGTTCAGGAGCTTCAACATCGGCGACGGCATGATGCCTGTCAAAACCGATGGAGGCAACTCGCTCGCTCTCGTACCTATTCCCGAAGGCTACTCCGATGTCAAATCATCGCTGAAGACATTCTCTATCCAGATACCCTTGACCATCTCACAGAAAATCTACCGCGCATTTGCCATTGAAGTTGGCGGAGTGGCCATGCTCAACACCGACGTCAGAGGCAAGCTGAAATGGCATGAAGGCGACGTAGAGTCATCCTACCCTGTCAAGGGGCTTCATCAGCGCATACTGACCCTCGATGCCCTTGCCCGCATCGGATGGCGAGACAACATCGCATTCTATGTGCGTTACTCTCCGATGTCGCAGTTCAAGCCTCATAACGGACCTCAATACAACAGCGTAGCGATCGGCTTATCTCTCGGGTTCTAAACATTCAACATCTCACATTATGAAAACAAAAGCACTTGCCATTATATTTGCTGCCGCCTCGGCCTTGACAGCCACTGCTCAGAAAGCAGACTCAACAGTCACGATTACCAACGCCGACCGAATTGTCATCACAGAGTCGCCTAACGGTCTTTGCACAACCGTGACAACTTCTTCGGGCACTCAGACCTACCGTCAGGACTACCGCTACGATGCCACTGTCATGTCTCACTTTTCAACCTCAGGGCTCTCGCTCGGCCGACGAAACGCAGACAAGCGCAAAGCTGTATCGTGGGAGATGATCTCGGGTGGATTATCTTTGGGTTTCTGCTCTGCTCCCGGGGCATCATCGTCCGCAGGAGTCGAAATGGCAAAATCGTTTGAAATCTCCTGGCTTGAGATTTTAGGAGTCAGAGCCACCAACCGCCATGGCAACAGTTTCTCTCTCGGCATCGGCATTGACTGGAGAAACTATCGCACAACGCTCGGCAATCGTTTCAATGTTGTCGACGGTCAGGTCGGTGTCACTCCCTATCCTGAAGGCGTCGAACCACGCATGTCGCGCATCAAGGTGTTCAGCGTGCAATTTCCGCTACTCTACCGCCAGCAGCTCCCTTTCGGCTTCACAAAAGAGCGCTTCGCATTGAAATTCGGCCCGATTTTCAACCTCAACACCCACGCTTCGGTGCTTGCCTCTTGGCGTGACGGCCAGACATCGTCGAAATACGATATCAACGGCATCAACATCCGCCCGTTCACCATCGATCTGTTTGCTTCACTACATCTCTGGGAATGGGGTGGCATCTACGCCCGCTACTCACCCTACAAAGCCCTCACCGGCAACAACTCTCTCAACTTTCACCAATTCTCGACCGGTCTGATCCTGTTCATGTAAGCTATCGTTACGACAGAAGATCACTCCATAAATTGCCATTCAAACAGCGCCCCGACACTAAGTCGGGGCGCTGTTTTGATAAATATGTTTTACAACATAAAAAAATGAGACCAAAATATAATATATTTATATAAATTTGCCATCGTAAATATTCATTACAAATATGAATTTTTCCTTTTAAATAAAGAAACCACAACAACTATAAGAGCAATCTTTAACCATTAACAACAAAAGCCATGAAGCATTCGTTTCCGTTCATCCTTGGAGTATTAGCGATTACATCCTGTAATAGCCAAGGTGATACTTCTGTAAAAGACCTCTCAGTCGATTTCACAGAATTCAGTGAAGTGGCAGGCATCGGTTCTCCGATTGAAGTGACCTGTGACAAAGACACTGTCTACATCATTGATTTCAATGACAACAAGGTCATAGAACGCGTTAAATTTTCTACCGGCGATGTTCTCGGTCGCGAAGTAGGCATCGGAACAGGACCCGGTGAAATAATTCCACCGATCAGAATGATGCTGACCGATGACTCGATATTCGTCCACAGCATGTCGATGCAAAAGATGATGTCTGCGCCACGAGGTGCTCTGACCTCGCTCAAGGACAAGGGCACGCTTCCGCCGGAATCATCACGAGTTTTTGCTCTCAACAATAATGAATTTGTAATGACGCTTGTTCCGTTCGGGCCATTCACCGATACGGGAGACGCACGCTTTGCAATGACAGACAATTCGCTCAACCGGCAGTACACATTCGGCAGCTTCCCCCGCCATACGCCGACAGATCAAAAAGCTGAACCGGCGGCATTGGCGATGTTCCATCAGGTGACAGATATCCATCGGTTGTCGCAAGACAAGTTCGTAGCTGTAGGACAATACGAAATAAGCTACTACGGCAAGGGGGCTGACGGTAAATATGAGCTGATCAACGAAGTTGTCGTCGAGCCATATGATTATGAGATAATCGATGCCGGAGAAAATAGGTCACCCAAAGTGAAGCGGCTCGATGGATATAAGACCGGAATTGTTTCGTCGATTGTCATAGGCGGAAACGTCTATCTCGCCTTCTTCCGCGGAACAGACGACGAATCTGTCAATTTCAGAGTATATGACAGCGAAGGAAGACACATTGCCAACATAGAGCCTAACCAAGCGGTCAACGCGCCGATTGCGGTCAGTGACGACGGTGAAATAATCGGTCTGCAGGAAAACGAAAGTACAACTCTTCTCGTCAAAAGCGGCAAAATAAGCCTCTGACAATTTTTCGCCTGAAACAAGCCGCGACTCAGCGAATTTAACGCCATCGTTTGCCACAAACGATGGCGTTTACTATGGTTGTGACTCCCCGCTCGATTCTGCAGAAGGCAGTGGAACGAACAAGTTTATTCATGGCAGGCATGTGGTAATTTAGTTATTTTTTCTTAACTTTGCACCACATTAATATAACAGTCTGAAAAAAACATCCCTAAAAAATATGGATCGAGAAGTCAGAGTAAGATTTGCACCGTCGCCCACAGGTCCGCTCCACATCGGCGGAGTACGCACGGCTCTCTATAATTATCTTTTCGCCCGCCACAACGGCGGCAAGATGCTCCTCCGCATCGAAGACACCGACTCAAACCGTTTTGTGCCAGGAGCTGAAGACTATATTGTCGAATCACTCCGCTGGCTCGGCATCGAGATCGACGAAGGCGTAGGTCACGGCGGCAACGACGGCCCCTACCGTCAGAGCGAACGACGCGACATCTATCGTCAGTATGTAAGTCAGCTTCTCGACGCAGACCGTGCATATATAGCTTTCGACACTCCTGAAGAACTCGAAGCAGCGCGCGCCGCGACACCCAATTTCCAGTACGATGCCACGACACGTATGTCGATGCGAAATTCACTCACGATGCCTGCCGACGAAGTCAAACGGCTGATCGACGGAGGCGAGAAATATGTCGTACGTTTCAAGATCGAACCCGGCCGCCTTGTCGAAGTTGATGACCTGCTGCGAGGCAAAGTAACAATAAAGAGTGACATCCTCGACGATAAAGTTCTATACAAGAGCGCCGACGACCTTCCCACCTACCATCTGGCCAACATCGTCGACGATCATCTCATGAGAGTCTCCCACGTCATCCGCGGCGAAGAATGGCTGCCTTCGGCTCCGCTCCATGTCCTGCTCTACGAAGCATTCGGATGGACCGACACGATGCCGGCTTTTGTCCATCTGCCTCTCCTGCTCAAACCCGACGGCAAAGGCAAACTCAGCAAGCGCGACGGCGACCGACTCGGCTTCCCCGTATTCCCTCTCGAATGGCATGACCCTGCAAGCGGCAACATATCGAGCGGCTACCGCGAAAGCGGCTATCTGCCTGAAGCCGTCATCAACTTCCTTGCTCTACTCGGATGGAATCCCGGCGATGATACAGAAATCATGTCGATGGACGAACTGATCGAACGCTTCTCGTTTGACCACTGCTCGCGATCAGGAGCCAAATTCGCATACGAAAAAGGCAAATGGTTCAACCACCATTACCTGCAGGCGCTCGACGACGCACGCCTCGCCGAAATGTTCAAACCGGTGCTTCGCGACAACGGAGTCAACCCCGACGACTTCTCAGACGATTACATCGCTCGGGCTGTCGCCATGGTCAAAGGCCGTATCAACTTTGTCAAAGACCTGTGGGATCAGGCTGCATTCTTCTTCAAAGCCCCGACAACCTACGACCCCAAAGCCATAAAGAAGCGCTGGAGTGCCGACACCCCCGCAATCATGACCGAACTCATCGCTCAGCTCAATGCCCTGCCTGATTTTAGCTCGGCTGCAGCCGAACAACCGATCCTCGATTGGATCACAGCCAACAACTATCATATGGGCAACGTCATGAACGCATTCCGCCTCGCCGTCGTCGGCGAATGTAAAGGCCCCCACATGTTCGACATCACCGAACTGCTCGGCCGCGACGAGACCGTCACACGCCTGCAGACAGCCATCGATCGCATAAAGCCCGATGAACCCGCTATATAATTTCGGCATACACGCATTCGCTCTCGGAGCGCGTCTGGCCTCTCTGCGGTCGCCAAAAATCAAAAAGATGCTCGACGGCCAGAGCCAGACACTCGCAGCCTTGAAACACCGCCGGACAGAAATTGCCCCCGGTGGGTTCGACGTGTGGTTTCATGCCGCCTCACTCGGCGAATTCGAACAGGCACGTCCGATCATCGAACGTCTGCGCCGCAGCTTCCCCGAAAAGAAACTGCTGCTGACTTTCTTCTCTCCATCGGGCTACGAGATACGCAGCAACTATGACAAAGTTGACTGCGTCGCCTACCTACCATTCGACACACCCGCAACGGTGCGCCGCTTCCTCGACGCTGCCAAGCCGCACATGGCTATTTTTTCGAAATATGAATTCTGGGGAAATTATCTCGAGCAACTCCACCGAGACAACATCCCGACCTATATTATATCGTCGATATTCCGCCCGCGACAGCGTTTCTTCCGTCCGTGGGGAGGAATGTTCCGCGGCATGCTGCGCTGCTACGACCATCTCTATGTGCAGGACGACGCATCGCGTCGGCTACTTGCCGGCATAGGCATTACCAACGTAACGGCTGCAGGCGACACTCGCTTTGACCGCGTGACCGACATTCTCGCCTCTGCCCACCGAGTCGAAGCCGTCGAAAAATTCACCGAATCATCACAGTTCTCCCTCATCGCCGGGAGCAGCTGGCCGGCCGACGAAGAAATTTACATTCCTTGGTTAAAAGGCCATCCTGAGGTAAAAGCAATCATAGCGCCGCATGAATTCGACCATGCGCGCCTCGAATCACTGCGCCACCGGCTGGGCAACGCCAAGACACGACTGTTGTCGGAGATCCACACCGGAGACTCTCTTCCGGCCAACGTCCGCTACATCATCATCGATTGCTTCGGTCTGCTCAGCAGTCTGTACCGTTACGGCAACGCGGCCGTAATCGGGGGCGGTTTCGGCGCAGGCATCCACAATCTCAACGAAGCGGCAGTCTACGGCATCCCCGTGTTATTCGGTCCAAACCATAAAAAATTCAAGGAAGCAGGTGAACTTATCGCCCGTGGCGGCGGTTTCACATTTGACGGAGCCGGCGAATTCAACGCCGCCATAAACACTCTGCTCAACGATCGCAATGCACTCGCGTCGGCAGGCAAAGCTGCCGGACAGTACATCAAAGAAAGTATCGGCGCGAGCGACATCATATTCGCTGACATATTCGGCGGAAACCAAAAATCACAAAACAACCAAATCCCTCCCCAACAACCATGATCAAAGCTGGCATCATCGGCGGAGCAGGCCACCGCGCCGGAGAACTCATCCGCCTGCTAATCAACCATCCCGACGTTGAGATAATCTGGGTTCACAACCCTGCGTCCAACGGACGAAACGTAGCCGAAGTTCACCACGGCCTCACAGGCGAAACGAAACTCAAGTTCACCGCTGACATCGATCTCGAATCTGTCGACGTAGCTTTCTGCTGTCTACCCAAAGGACAGTCTTCGAAATTGCTTTCAACGGTCAAAATGCCCGAAAACCTGCGATTTATCGATCTTTCGAGCGACTTCCGCACAGCCGGCGAAGGCAATGATTTTGTCTATGGCATCTCAGAACTCAACCGCAAACCGATGGTGCGCGGAGCTCTCCACGTCGCTACTCCTGGCAGCGTGGCAATGGCGGTAGAACTCGCCTTGCTCCCTCTCGCAAAAAACTTGATGCTCAACAGCCCGATCCACATCACCGCAATCACCGGAACGACCGACACCGAGACCGCTCCCGAAAGCGTAATCGACTTCGAATACCGCCACGACAACGTGTCGCTATCCCGTGCCTTCGTGCATCCTCAGCTTCAGGAAATCACCGACACGCTGCGCTCACTCCAGTCAAGCTTCAATGCACCGGTCAATCTCCTGTCGTTCGGAGGCAGTTTCCCGCGCGGCACCCTTATCGCCGCCTACATGACCACCCCCATCGGGCTCGACCAGATCAGAACCCTCTACGAGCAATACTACGACGATCACAACTTCACCTTTATCGTTGACCATAAAGTCGATATCAAGGACGTGACCAACACCAACAAGTGTCTGATCAGACTCGAAAAGATCGACGACCGCCTGCTCATAACAGCCGCTATCGACAACCTGCTTAAAGGAGCATCAGGCAATGCGGTCCACTGCATGAACCTGCTCTTCGGGCTTCACGAGCGCGTCGGCCTCATGCTCAAAGGGTCGGCCTACTGATGCCCTCCGACAACGCAACACAGAAAATCGTCAACCTCCCCCAAAAAAGTAAGCTGTTTAGACCGACCATTCCATTATAATTTCTTAACTTTGCCGTAAACTAACACAGGCAATCTATGAGTTCTAATAGTCTGGTCTCAATTTCAGATATATCGCGTGACGAGATACTCGACTTGCTTGACCGCGCGCGCTATTTCGAAGAAAATCCCAACAGCAAAATCCTTGACGGGCGAGTTGTCGCCACATTGTTCTTCGAACCGTCGACAAGAACCCGTCTCAGTTTCGAAACCGCAGTAAACCGCCTTGGCGGACGTGTCATCGGCTTTTCAGATGCCAACTCTACGAGCACTTCCAAGGGCGAGACTCTCAAAGACACCATCAAGATGGTCGCCAACTATGTTGACCTCATCGTGATGCGTCACTATCTCGAAGGTGCTGCCCGCTATGCAACCGAAGTAACCGACATCCCTGTAATCAATGCCGGCGACGGAGCCAACCAGCACCCCTCTCAGACAATGCTCGATCTCTACTCGATCTACAAGACTCAAGGCACGCTCAACAATCTGACGATCACAATGGTCGGGGACCTCAAGTATGGCCGTACTGTCCACTCTCTGCTGATGGCCATGCAATACTTCAACCCCACTTTCAACTTCATTGCATCAAAAGAACTGCAGATGCCCGAGGAGTACAAGGAATTCTGCCGCACGCATGGCATACGCTTCACCGAGTCAACTGATTTCTCGCCAGAAGTCATCAACTCCAGCGACATAATCTACATGACTCGCGTGCAGCGCGAACGCTTCACTGACATCATGGAATATGAACGCGTCAAAAACCTTTATACCCTCCACAACTCGATGCTCGACAACTCCAAGCCGACGCTCAAAATACTCCATCCTCTGCCACGAGTCAACGAAATCGACCGCGACGTCGACGACAATCCAAAGGCCTACTATTTCGACCAGGCCCGCAACGGACTCTTTGCCCGTCAGGCCATAATAACCCGCGCACTCGGTATAGATCCACGAAAATAAATGCCAACGAAATGAGCACAAACAAAAAAGAACTGGCCGTAGCAGCACTTCGCAACGGCACCGTCATAGACCGCATTCCTTCGTCGGCTCTCTTTCAAGCCGTGCGTCTTCTTGGTCTTGAGAAATCAAACCGCCACGTCACAATAGGCAATAACCTTCACAGCGGCAAACTCGGCACCAAAGGCATAATCAAAATCGCAGACACCGAGTTTCCGGAAGCCGTCCTCAACCGCATCGCCTTGATCGCGCCGTGCGCCGTGGTTAACACCATACGCGACTTTGAGGTCGTAGACAAACGCCCTGTCAAACTGCCTGCCACTCTCACCGGCATCGTGAAATGCGGCAACCCAAAGTGTATTTCCAACAACGAACCGATGACCACGAAATTCGAAGTCATCGACAACGATCCGGTCACCATACGCTGCCACTACTGCAACCACGCCGTAGCCGGCAAAGACGCCCAGATCCTATGAAGCAAAGCTGGAAACCCGGTACTATGGTCTATCCTCTGCCCGCGGCGCTGGTAAGCTGCGGTGACTACGACGGAGAGTCGAACCTCTTGACAGTCGCATGGACCGGAACCATATGTACCAATCCTCCGATGCTCTACATATCAGTAAGACCCGAGCGTTACTCCCACTCCATAATCAGACGCAACATGGAGTTCACGCTCAACCTCACAACTGCCGCCATGGCCAAGGCCACCGATTGGTGCGGAGTAAGATCAGGCCGCGACTACGACAAGTGGGCGCAAACAGGACTCACACCCGAGCGAGGTGTCAAAGTCGCATCGCCCGCCATCGCCGAGTCGCCACTGTCGATCGAATGCCGAGTCAGAGAGATCATCTCGCTCGGGAGTCATGACATGTTCATAGCTGATGTGCTCAACGTCATGGCCGACAGCCGTTACATCGATCCTGACACAGGGGCGTTCGACCTCGCGGCGTCAGGACTCATAGCCTACGCCCACGGAGGCTATTACCCTCTCGGTGAAAAAATCGGAGGCTTCGGCTTCTCAGTTAAAAAGAAGAAATGAAACAACCCAACGTACAATTTCTAAACATAACAAACAAGCGCAATGGAAAGAGACAATCAAATCTTTGACATCATCGAACGCGAACACAAACGCCAGAAAAAAGGCATCGAATTGATCGCATCAGAAAACTTTGTAAGCGACCAGGTGATGCAGGCCATGGGATCGTGCCTCACTAACAAATATGCTGAAGGCTATCCCGGACACCGCTACTACGGCGGATGCCAGGTAGTCGACGAAGCCGAGCAACTTGCCATCGACCGCGTGAAAAAACTCTTCGGAGCCGAGTATGCCAACGTTCAGCCCCACTCGGGCGCACAAGCCAACATGGCTGTGTTCATGACTGTCATGAAACCCGGCGACAAGTTCCTCGGACTCAACCTCTCGCACGGTGGGCACCTCAGCCACGGAAGCCCTGTCAATTTCTCCGGTCTCGTTTTCAATGCGCTGGAATATAATGTCCGCGAAGACAACGGTCTTATCGACTACGATCAGATGGAAGAAGTGGCCCTCCGCGAACGCCCGAAACTGATCGTCGGCGGTGCGAGCGCCTACTCTCGCGAATGGGACTATGCACGCATGCGTAAGATCGCCGACGAAATCGGTGCAATCCTCATGGTCGACATGGCTCACCCCGCAGGCCTCATTGCCGCAGGTCTCCTCGATAATCCTCTGAAATACGCCCATATCGTCACATCGACTACCCACAAGACCCTCCGCGGTCCGCGTGGCGGCATTATTCTCCTCGGCAAAGACTTCGACAACCCCTGGGGCAAGACCAATCCCAAAGGCGAGATCCGCAAGATGTCGCAGCTCATCGACTCTGCCGTGTTCCCAGGCGTTCAGGGCGGCCCGCTCGAACATGTCATCGCAGCTAAAGCAGTCGCTTTCGGCGAAGCGCTGACTCCCGAGTTCAAAGACTATCAGACCCGTGTCAAAGCCAACGCCGCAGCCATGGCCTCAGCCCTGATCGACAAAGGCTATAAGATTGTCAGCGGTGGCACCGACAACCACTGTATCCTCGTTGATCTCCGCACCAAATTCCCCGATCTCACCGGCAAGGTGGCGGAAAAAGTACTCGTCGAAGCCGACATCACCGCTAACAAAAACATGGTTCCGTTCGACTCTCGTTCACCCTTCCAGACTTCGGGCATCCGCCTCGGCACTCCTGCCATCACCACACGCGGAGTCAAGACCGAAAGCATGGGCGAAATCGTCGAAATGATCGACACTGTGCTTTCAAACGCAGATAGCCCAGCTGTGATCAACTCTGTTCGCGAAAAGGTGAACTCGATGATGACAGATTACCCCATGTTTGCCGACTGATGACATCGGTAGACATTATAATAGTTGCTGCGGGCAGCGGTCTCCGTTATGGAGCTCCGCTGCCCAAGCAATTTTGCATCCTCGGCGACCGACCGGTGGTGATGCACACTATCGACGCCATGCGGGCAGCATTGCCGGAAGCCAACATCGTGCTCGTCATCAGTCAAGACATGGAAAAGCTATGGTATGATCTATGCCGCACCCACTCCTTCATATCACCGGAAATCGTATTCGGTGGCGCAACACGATGGGAATCGGTGCGCAATGCCATCGGACACACATCAGGCAACGGCATAATAATGGTACATGATGCCGTCCGCCCGATAATAAGCCCGACCATGATAAGCCGCCTGACAGCAGCAATGCTCGCCGACGAGACCATCGACGGGGCAATTCCGGCCATACCCGTCACAGACTCCATACGCACAATCACTGACGACGGTCGTTCATACGCCATCGATCGCTCACCGCTCAGAGCCGTACAGACACCTCAAGCATTCCGGGCCGACCGTCTAAGGCAAGCCTACACTATGCCCTACCGCGACACATTCACCGATGACGCATCAGTGATGGAAGCCGCCGGCTTCTCCAACATCGTCATGCCTCTCGGATCGACAACCAACATCAAGATTACCAATCCCGGGGACATCGCTGTCGCACAACTGATGATGCAACTCAACGACAACGCTCCGGACTGATGAATTATCTGCGCACCTACGATATAAAATTTCTCAAAGGCGTCGGCCCCAAAAGGGCTGAACTCCTCAAAAAAGAGCTTGGCATTACGTCAGGCTACGATTTGGTGCGCCACTATCCGACCCACTATCTCGACAGATCGAAAATCTATACAATCCGCGAACTCAGCGACGACATGCCCTATGTCCAGCTACGAGGACGGTTCGTATCGTTCAACACCATCGGCGAAGGGGCCAAGATGAGGCTTGTCGGTCTGTTTTCCGACGGATCGGCGACTCTCGAAGTCGTCTGGTTTCGCCGTATCAAAGCCATACGCGACAGCCTGAACACCGGGGTCGAATACATCCTATTCGGCAAACCTTCGAGCTACATGGGCATCAAACAGATGAGCCATCCCGAGATCGACACTCCATCGTCGGTCGCAGCCATGCATCCGGTCAGAGGCGTCTATCCGCTAACCGAACGGCTGCGCAACGCCAACATATCGTCGCGCAGCTTCGCCACATGGATCTCCACACTTCTCGCCTCAAGGCCGAACATTGCCGACCCGTTGCCGCGGTCGGTCATCGCCGACAACAGACTGATGCCGCTTCGCCAGGCTCTCAATGAGATCCACAACCCGACAGATCCCGAACAGCTAAGACTCGCAAAACTACGGCTGAAATTCGATGAACTGATCTATATCCAGGCCGACATGCTCAGGCGCGCCAACCGACGCAAAAGCCAATCGCTCGGCCACCGCCTGACACGAGTCGGAGAAATATTCAACCGGTTCTACCGCGAATGTCTGCCTTTTGACCTCACCGACGCGCAGAAACGCGTTATCAAAGAAATACGCGCCGACGTCAACACCGGACGTCAGATGAACCGTCTCGTACAAGGCGATGTCGGCAGCGGCAAAACCCTCGTAGCCCTCATGTCGATGCTGCTTGCCGTCGACAACGGGCTGCAGACATGTCTGATGGCACCGACCGAGATACTCGCCACTCAGCATTTCGAGACTATCTCCTCAATGGTTGCGCCGTTGGGGCTGAAAGTCGACCTGCTCACAGGCTCAACCCCCTCGCGCCATCGCCGCGAGATCCACGAAGGACTCGCCGACGGCTCTCTGTCCATTCTCATAGGCACTCATGCTGTGATCGAAGACACAGTGCAATTCAAGAAGCTCGGAATGGTGGTCATCGACGAGCAACACCGTTTCGGTGTGGCGCAACGCGCCAAACTATGGAATAAAAACGACATTCCTCCCCATGTGCTTGTGATGACAGCCACGCCGATCCCTCGCACACTCGCCATGACCGTATATGGTGATCTCGACGTGTCGGTAATCGATCAGTTGCCTCCCGGCCGAAAACCGGTAGAGACTCTCCTGAGGTATGACGAACAGCGACAACAAGTCTATCGCGCAGTATTTGGCCAGCTTAGACTCGGACGGCAGATCTACATCGTCTACCCATTGATCGAAGAGAACGAAAAGCTCGACCTCCGCAGCCTGCAGGAAGGTTACGAAATAGTCCGGCAAACCTTCAAAGATTACAAGGTCGCCTTTGTCCACGGACGGATGAAACCCGCCGAAAAAGACTATCAGATGGGCTTATTTGCCTCACACCAGGCCGACATACTCGTGGCGACGACTGTAATTGAAGTAGGTGTCAATGTGCCTAACGCTTCGGTGATGATCATCGAAAACGCCGAACGCTTCGGACTGTCGCAGCTCCATCAGCTGCGCGGACGTGTCGGACGAGGCGCCGACCAGAGCTACTGCATACTCATGTCGAAATACAAAATCGCAGCCACAACCCGCAAGCGTCTCGAACTTATGACCCAGACATCCGATGGTTTTATCATCGCTGAGGCCGACATGCAGATGCGCGGTCCCGGTGACATCGAAGGCACCATGCAAAGCGGCATACCTTTTGACCTGCACATCGCCAACCTCGCCTCTGACGGACAGATAATACAGCTCGCCAGAAACGCCGCCGAAAAACTGCTCGACTCAGACCCGACACTCTCTGCTCCCGAAAACAACCTCTTTGCCCGTGAACTTGCAGCCGCATCGCGAGGCAATCAGGACTGGAGCAAAATATCATAACCGACCGTCGCATTGCCGCACCATCACCCCAATGCTATATCACTGACGATCAGGTATATTTTGCAACCACAACATAATTTCACACTTTTTATCTGTGAAAAATTCCACATAAGTCAAAAAAAATGGCTAACTTTGGGAAAAGCATGAAATCCACATAATTATATAGTAATGGAACAGACATTTATCATCCTAAAGCCCTCCACAATCCAACGTGGACTTGTCGGTCAAGTTATCGATCGCTTTCAGAAAAAAGGACTATTCATCGCAGGCATCAAAATGATGCAACTCGATGAAAAGATACTTCGTGAGCACTACGCCCACCTTGTCGACCGTCCTTTCTTCCCTTGGATTCTCGACTCGATGATGGCGACCCCGGTGATCGTAATGTGTCTGCGTGGAAAAGATGCTGTTGAAGTTGTAAGAGCCATGACCGGAGCTACCAACTGCCGCAAAGCCGCTCCAGGCACAATCCGTGGAGACTTCGGCATGAGCGGACAGGAAAACATCGTGCATGCTTCAGACTCTGTCGAAAACGCAAAGATCGAAATCAACCGTTTCTTCCGTCCGGAAGAGATATTTGACTACAATCCACTGCTGATGCCGGCCACATATGCTCCTGACGAAATGGATTGAAAACCAAATCACAGAAAAAAAGTTGAACCATAAAATGTTTCTCTCTCAAAGCAAACTAATAAAATCAACACTGGCAGCCGCCCTTGTAGCGGTTGCAGGCTTAATAACTGCGTCGGCTGAAGAGACGACAGCAATCAGACTGCCGGGTCAACATATGCAACAGCACGGCGATCTGCTTGCCAATCAGGGCAACACCAATCTTCAGCTCGACAACACTACAAAATATCTCGAAAGCATCTTCAGCGAAGAAGAAGAGCCTGAATTCGACATCTACACAGAAGGCTGGGACAGCCAATATGTCAACTGCTATGCCAACGTCGTCGTACCGCAGACAGCGCCGATCGACGTCTCGCATTATGCAATGCCCCACCCCGGCTACATCACTTCGCCATATGGATATCGTCGCCGTTTCCGTCGCATGCACAAAGGAGTCGACCTTAAAGTAAACATCGGCGACACCATCCGTGCGGCATTTGACGGCCGTGTGCGTCTCACCAAATTTGAACGCAGAGGTTACGGCTACTACGTTGTCGTTCGCCACACCAACGACCTTGAAACCGTCTATGGCCACCTGTCGAAATTTCTTGTGGAACCTGATCAATATGTGAAGGCCGGAGATCCTATCGCTCTCGGCGGCAACACCGGACGCTCAACAGGCCCGCACCTCCACTTCGAAACCCGCTACATGGGCTATGCCATAAACCCATGCGCAATATTCGACTTTGCCAATCAGACTACACACACTGATATCTACACATTCGACAAATCGACCTATCAGAAACCGAGAAACTTCTCGCCACAGGCCAACGCCGAATACGCCGCCAAGTATCGCGCCGAAAATCCTCCGAAAGCATATGTTCCTGACAAATCATCGAAGAACAACACTGCTTCTTCAACTGTCTACCATGTCAAAAAGGGTGATTCTCTCGGAAAAATCGCTTCACGCAATGGCACGACTGTCGCAAAGCTCTGTCGGCTTAACGGCATCACAACCACAACAACACTGCGCATTGGCCAAAAATTGAAACTTAGATAACATAGCCACTTAATTTAAAGTAATACTCGCCGCGACCTAATTGAACACGATTGATCGCGGCGACGTTATATATTCCAATCATTCAGCGACCATTCTAAATTTGTCATCAATGAAATCAACCCGCCTATCGACAGCTGCCATAGCTGCAACCATCATATTCGGCACAGTAGCCCTTGACTCATGCACCGCCAAATCTTCTTACGACGACAAAACAATAAGTTTCGCCACATTATCGCACGGTTCAACTTACAGACTTTCCGGATCGGCCGATGTGTTTGAAACTGACAGCGACCTCGTGTTCGTAGACTCTGTGTCAATGATCATGCCGACGTTAATCGGAAACCTCGACCTGAGCCAGCTGCAGGACTCGATAATGCAAGCAGCTTTCGACTCGACCGGCGTCGACCATCTGGCTATAATCGATGCTTACTTCAAGAAAGTCAACACTGAGTCAGGCTTCACGCCCGAAGAAAGTCATGAGCACAGCGATATACTCGAAGCTGACGGATTTGAATATGTAAGCGGAGCGGTTGTCAACCTGTCGCCACGCCTGCTCGTCTACTGCATAACAAGCGAGAGCATGATTCCACATGCAGCCCACGGCATGACAATCAAGCGCTATATCAACTACCTGGTTGAAGACGGAAGTGTGCTGACACTGGACAAGTTATTCACATCTGATGGTCTATCAAAATTACCGGAGACAATTGCCCGCCGAGCCGAAGAAAAAGCGATATTGTTCGGCCCGACCGACATCAACGCACTGCCCGACAGAAGCAACTTCTATCTATCTTCAACCGGTGAGATAGTATTTGTCTATCAGCCTTACGAAGTGGCTTCATACGCCCAAGGCTTCATCAACGTAGCGTTCTACCCTTACGAACTTGTTGAATACATGACTCCCGACGCGGTCAACCTTTTCGGTCTGACCGATCTCGTCAGATAAGGCGAGGTTTCATAAACCACGCCTTAAAGTCAACGGTTGATACGCTTTTCAACCGATGTCCCCCGGCGAACAACTGTCACTGTTCCTTCAGGTGCAAAATTTACTTTCACGCCATTGACAAGATACAATTCTTCTTCGCGATCGTCATGATCAGCTACTGTGTCGTTGATTCCAGAAACAAACTGACCACCGCCATTGACGTTCAAAGGTATTGAGTAACTCAATCCATTGTAATCGGCTGTCAACAGACACGAATATTTTCCATCTCCGGCAATGACCGTCGATCCGTCGACGGCCGCAACCTCGGCCGGAACATGGAACGTACACCCGCGCAGATCAGCCGACACCATCACACCATAGCGGTTATAACCATAGACGACCGGATAGTAAGAATCTCCCGCCGAAAGATCGACACGTTTCTCCCTGATCTCTATCGACGTCACTTCATTGTCGACAGGAGCAGTTGCAACTGCAAATAAGGCATTGACCACTGTGCGCGGTTCTCCCTCGGGACGAACATCGAGACTCGAACTCGAAGGAATATTCTTCACCTCGATACCGTCAATGTACATCGTCGAAGATCCTCCTCCATCAAAATTCATAGCATCCGAACAGCCTAAGTTCCGCATTATGCCTGCAAGTTCAGACTGGGTAACTCCATCAGAACCTCCTGCATTTCGGCCGTCAACGACGAGCATCACCAAGCGGTTGCGATCGACTGTGCAGCCGACAGCCGTGCGGGGCTCAGGATTAGACAGATGCTCGGGATATGAAGGCGTGCGCTCAATACTGTAGTTATTCAGAAGCCGCGGGAATCCACCAAGCACTTCCTTGGCGGAAGTAGCTTTACCATCGGCTTGAAAGCCTATAGACGCCACTACCACATCGCCCTTGCTCAATGACGACAGATATTGCCGCGATGTTCCATGAGCTGACAGTACATAGCCATCGGAAGGAATTGACATGTTGCCGACTCCGGATACTGGATCTTCGACAACTTCGAGCTTCAGATCATTACCATACATCACATTATCACCGACAGGACGCACCTTGACCTCAACACCGTATCGATTAGTGCCGGTATGCCCTACCTCATACATTTTTTGCTCGTAAGGATTATAGAACTGCCATTGTGGAGTGTATATCAGCATATCATCCTCATAGCGCTCAGTATTGAGATGGAAGGCACTCACGTCGCCTGTAGGAAAATATAAATTCCCAAACCACTCATTATTGATGTGGCGCGCAAATGTCGGCACTCCGTTACCGTCAAATACAATGTAATAAGGATCGATATCTGCGCCATCCGAATTATAGTTGGTCAAAAAACCGTCGGCAACACACATCCCGATGGAATTATACGGCTCTCCCATATTGAAAAAGTCGGCATTCACTCCTGCAAAATAACGTTCTCCCGGCTTCGTCATGCGTCTGGCAATGTCTGGCACTGTCTCAAGCATGCGCATGTGATTGCCAGCTTTGGCAGCCCTCATCTCGACATATGGGTTGCTCAGATCTGTCTCCGTGTAGAACAGCTTATTGGTCTTTCCACCATCTTCCGACGATATGCACAGTTCGGTTTCCGTAGTGCCGGGTCCGACAGTTGCATGATAAAGGGTATCTACGTCGTAATTGACTCCGGCGATAGTCCATCGTCCCCGGGCTGAGACACTCAACGCTGAAAACGCAAGTGTCAACACTATAAAATTCTTGACTGTCATGATATAAGAGGTAATGATATTTACAAAGTTAACACAATAATTCATGCCGTCTATTACAATTTTTGCGGAATATAATACCATTTTCACCGATTGTATCCGACAAAATGATTAATTTTGTAAATACTCATACAGATACAGTCCAACAGGAAAGCTACAAGGCTATCACTGCTTTCCGGCCAATCCAAATTCGAACCATTCACATTTCATAAACATTAGACTATGGCACAAGGAAAGCAGACATGTAAAATATTGAAAGAGATCCGCAAGCAGATAGCCGATGCAAACGATATCGAGTTTGTCACATCAGAGTGCCGCTACAAGGGTGATTGCCTTGGCTCATGCCCTAAATGCGAAGCAGAAGTGCAATATCTGGAACAACAGCTCCGCTCACGCCAACTCATGGGCAAAACCATTGTGCTTGCCGGAATTTCTGCAGGAGCCTTAGCCATGCTCACGCCTGCTGCAGTGCAATCACAGACTCCCGACGAGTCTTGTCCAATGAGAGATGTCGTAACTCACCCAATGGCTGCTGATACAATTATTGTGAAAGGAATGACATATTGTGAATATAATGCATTCAATGGCACTTTCGCCTGCGACACTTTAACAGGAGCATCAATAAGAAACGTAAATCTGCATAAACACACCGTTTCGGATATCGATGGTAAATTTGAGATTGAAGCATGCATCGGAGATTCAATCGAAGTGTCTTATATCGGTTTTAACAATTGCACCGTTGTCGTTAAAGATAACGCACCATTGACTATTACACTGAACGACAAGGGAATACTCTTCTTAGGCGAAGTGATTTCTCTACCATATCGTCAAAATGGCAACATCCCGACAATCGATCTTATAATCATGGATGAAAAAGGGAATAGATTCACATCTGAAAAAGTATCTATCAAACGTGTCATGCCTGACAGTATAATTGAAGGAAACTGGCCTGACCTTTATCCAACAACAGTTTATAATAAGGACTTCGACCGACCTTCTATCAGACTTTATTGGGACGAACAACCTGACTTATACGATGGCAACGGTAACCTTCTGAAAGAAGTTGAGCTGTATATAAAAGTAGATGGCTACGACTCTCCGAAAACCGTCAAAGTCAAACGGAGAAAACGCAGCTCGAAAAAAACAATCAAATTCAAATAATCGGAAAGAAATTTGGGTAAAGAATGAATCTTACAATCGCTATAGCGGCAGCAATTGTCGCCATTATCACAATCGTAGTGCTGATACGTCGCAACCGCACCCTATCGGACGAAAACCGTCAGCTCGCCCTCGAGAAAGCCCGCGTCGACGAGCGTCTCGCCATATTAAAAGAACAGGCCGAGCATTCTGACAAGGCAGCCCAGGATCGTTTCGCGGTCATGGCAGCCGAAGCACTGCAGAATAATTCACGCACACTCCGCGAGCAAAGCCGCATGCAGATCGCCGAACTGATCGCGCCAATGAAAGCCAATCTCGATGACTTCAGGAAAGCCTACACCGACGCCTACGGAAAGGAAAGCGAAAAAAGAGCCATGCTCGAGCAGCAGCTCAACGAACTGTTCTCGCTCAACCGCACGATCGGAGAGGAGACGCGCCGTCTCGGTGACGCTCTGAAAGGAAACACAAGCGTGCAAGGACAATGGGGAGAAATGGTTCTCGAAAACATTCTTGAACGCTCAGGACTGCTTCGCGGGCAGGACTACTACGTCCAAAAAACGGTCGACGCCGCCGACTCAAAAGCACGTCCCGACATCGTCATATCGTGTCCCGGCGAACGCAACATTGTGGTGGATTCCAAAGTTTCGCTGTCTGACTACATGAGAATGCTAAACGCCCCCGACCGACAGACCCTCAAATCAGCAGGCGAAGCCCACATCGCATCAGTGAGAAAGCATGTTGCCGAACTCAAGCGCAAGAACTATCAAGATCTTCTGAGTGGCCGCACGGCTGACTTTGTCATGATGTTCATCCCTCACGAAGGCGCCTATCTCGCAGCTATGCAACTCGACAACACACTTTGGCAGACTGCCTTTGACAGCCGTGTCATAATAGTGTCACCGACTCATCTGGTATCTGTTGTCAAACTCGTCGAGATGATGTGGAGTCAGGACAAACAGAACCGCAATGCTATCGAGATCGCAGAACTGGGCGCTAAAATGCTCGACAAACTGAGCAATTTCCTCATAGACATGAACAAGGCAAAGAACAGCCTCGACTCAGCCCAACGCGCCTACGAATCTGCTCTGACAAAACTCGAGGGGCGCGGAGGCATGAGGAGTATCGGCGAGTCAATGCGCGAAAAAGGCATACGCGGCAGCCGCGATCTGCCTCCGCGACAGACTCCTGAAATCACGACTGACGAAATTCTTTAAGTTCGGCCTGCAGACGCTGACGGGCAAAGTAGATACGGCTTTTGACTGTGCCAAGAGGCAGCCCAGTGTGTTCGGCAATCTCTGCATATTTATAACCGCTAAGGTGCATCGAGAACGGCACCCGGTAATCGTCGGTGAACGAATCAATCACCCTGTGGATTTCCTGCACTGCAAGCGATCCGTCGGGCGTCTCATATCCGGAGTCCTGAGGTAGATTGAGCAGATATAGATCTTCGCTGGTGTCAGATACCGTAGCTTTACGCGACGCCTTGCGGTAGTTATTGATGAAAAGATTGCGCATGATGGTGAACACCCATCCCTTGAAATTGACATTATCGACATATTTCTCCTCATTGTCGAGCACCTTAAGAGTAGTGTCCTGAAGGAGATCATAGGCATCGTCGCGGTTCGACGTCAGAGTATATGCAAAGTTCAGCATATTGCTCTGTATCTCCAGTAATTTTGCCTGAAAGTTCTTTGAGACCATAAATCGTAGGTTTTAGTTAAACGAGTAACATTCGATCAAACATCGTTGAAACAATGAAACGCCGGACTACTCCGGTCTTATAGATAGAGAACAAGCCACGACGCAATATTCCCTCCGGATTATGGTTTATTAAAAAGTTTTCAGAAACGGGCGGCTAATCATAGCATTCCCGGTTGCAAATGTTAACAAGATATAACCCTAACGGCTACTTTTTCTTGTTTTTACCGCGTAATTTTGCGGCAAGCTTGCGGTGAGTGCGTGCCTGCCTGCTCTCGTCGACCGCATCATAAATATCGGCAATGAGATCGTGGACATCCGCAACCTTGTCGTTCCTCTCCACGGCAACCAAAAGGCGGTCGAGCGCGTTAGTGAAATCATCGCATGAATAGAAAAAACGACCGAGTTCGTAGGGCGCACGATAGTCAGTCTGATCGGCTTCCGAAGCCCGATCGAGGACGGCTATTGCTCCGTCAGCATCGCTCATCGCCAACAACGCCTGCGCTTTGCCGAGCATAGCTTCAATATGATCAGGATAAATCGATAATGCCCGGTTATAGCCTTTGACAGCCGCATCGTAATCCCAACCATCAGCCATGCAGTCGTCAGCATTTTCGACATACTCGTCGGCGAGCTGACGCAAACGTAGATCGCGCTCCGCTACTTTTGCACGCAAATCTGCAATCTCAGATTCGTAACCCTCGACTACCTGCCTGACTTTATCGGCGATCAGACGCGTGATAGCCGGTCGATCAAGGTCATTGCGCAGCCCAGAAGCCACACACAACGCCTTGACCGCATCCACATAATCACGCCGACGGAAACAATCATACGCCCTTCCATACAAGCCGTCGGCTTCCGACGATCTGACAGCCTCATCAATCATCGCCTCATCATTATATGTACGGCTGAACTGCTGCACGACAGGATTGACGAATATGTCACGCTCGTTGAGTGTGCTTCTCAGTCTGATGCCCGCCAACGATCTGCAGCGGCTAAGCGCCACATAGCTCTGACCGCCGGTGAAAGCACCGCGCCCGACGTCGACATACACGCGATTGAACGTCAAGCCCTGACTCTTATGGATGGTCAGCGCCCATGCAAGCTTGAGCGGCAGTTGGGTGAATGATCCGATCTCTTCCTCAATCACGCGATGGGTCTCTGCATCCCAACGATAGCGAATGTTGCCCCATCGCTCAGGCTCTACGGTGTGGATGTCGCCGTTTTCAAGTTCTACCCTGACTTCATCGTCCGTAGCCTCGACAACACGCCCGATTGTGCCGTTGACCCATCGGTGAGCAGGGAAAGGATCATTCTTGACAAACACAACCTGTGCGCCCTCTTTCAAAGTCAGCTCGAGATCGGTCGGGAACGAACTCTCAGGAAATTCGCCCGTCACAGCTCCTGTGTACTTACGCATCGGAGTCAGCAATGCATCGAGACGCGACTCGTTGATATTGTCGACCATATCCCGTCGGGTGGCGATTGTCATGGTAAATTCCGAATCATCGCTTCCATCGTTGTCAGCTGTTACTGCCAGGCGGGCATTAAGCGCCATGATATCTGACTGCAGAGGAGAACCTACCCTTATGCGGTCCAACATCTCGACAAACGATCTGTCGGTCTGCCTGTAGACTTTGGTCAGTTCGACCGACACAAGATGCATTTCGGCAAACACTCTCGCATTGAAAAAATATGGCGCTGAATACCATCGGCGGAGTATCTCCTTCATGTCGGGAGTAACGACCGGCTCGAGCTGGAATATATCACCGACGAGCAACAGCTGTTTGCCGCCGAACGGCTGACGCCTGTTGCCGGTGACAAAACGCAGGATCTTGTCAATGAAATCTATCATATCGGCCCGTACCATCGATATCTCGTCGATAATAACGAGTTCAAGCTCCTTGATGAGCTGCTTGCGCGACGCGTTGTACTTCAGAAACGACAGTAATCGCTTTGGATTGGCAAAATCAGGGTCGTCGGGCAACAGCGGTTTGAACGGTAAATGGAAGAACGAGTGCAAAGTCTGACCGCCGACATTGACCGCTGCGATGCCAGTCGGGGCGAGCACAACGTGCTTCTTTGGCAAATTCTCGGTGATATAGCGCAGGAACGTCGATTTGCCTGTGCCAGCCTTTCCGGTTAGAAACACCGAGCTGTTGGTCGTTTCGAGCAATGACATCACCGTGAGAAACTCGCGGTTGTCGAGATCGATGTTCTGTGAATTTGCCTGATTATCGTTCATTGTTTGTTGGATACTAAAAAGCCGGAAGTCCCTCAACAGGGCTTTCCGGCCATAAAGTTAGTAAAAATATGTCTGACTACAATCAGAATTTGTAGCCCACCGACAGAACTACCGAGCTGAAATTGTCCTTCACTTTTGCCGAAGGCGCTATGTTGCCGTCCCAATTGGTATAGGCACGGAATGTACGCTCGCTGTTCTTATGGACATAGGCTGCATCGAAATACCAGCCTTTGTATTTGTAGCCGAGACCGAAAGATATATACTGTGTGATCTTGTCGTCAAGTGAGAAACTGGTGTCAGTGCCAGAGGTAAGCACCTGAACATTGCCATCGACAGCCGCCTGCTTGACATTGCATGATTGCGCATTGTAACCCGCACGCAGACTGAACTGGGGAGTTACGCGGTATTCGAGGCCGAGGCGGACAATGTTGGCTGCGCGGAACACATCCTTGATGTTGTTATTGACATTGTCATCGGGAGCAAAATCATCATAACCGTAACCATACTGGTATTTGACATGCATTGCATCGTAGGCTTGACGCTCATAGTCGACACTTACTATGGCCTGGTTGCCGATCACAAGTGCGGCGCCAACCATCAGTCGCCACGGGGTGCGGAGACGCGATTCAAACGACGCCCACTCTGTGTACTCGTTGCCCTGAAGAGGATTGTTCAGCGACTCTGCCTGCGACGGATCGAAGTAGCTGTAGTCGACCTCAGCGTCATAGCCGTGTGTCAGGTTATAATATGTCGGGGTGTGGACTGCAAAACCGAGCCTCAACGACTGTATCGGCTTGACGATCACGCCGGCTTTGAAATTCCATCCGCTGCCTGTAATGTGTTTTGTATTGTAAAGGTCGAAACCTGCATCGCCGGTTGTCAGAGTTGAACCTCCGTCGGCGGGTATGCGGGCATTTTCCATGCTCTCGCTGTAGTAGGCTTCACGTGTATAGCTGATGTCTGTCACACCGATGCCGATACCCCAGTAGACAACGTCGCTGACATTACCGCCGATATCGAAGTTATACTGATCGACAAAACCACGCTCGCGGACAGTGTACATTGCATCTCCGACAGTACCATTCTGATACAGACCCTGATATTGTCCCGGCATTCCCGGACGGGAATTAATCATCCCGCTTGTATAAGCAAGGATGCTGAGCCAATCGCAGTCTGAGTCGAGATAAGGATTATAATTTTTACCGAATTCGAGATCAGAGGCAGAGTATCCGCCGCTGAACGACGCAATATAATTGGTAAGCGAAGTCGATGTCGGATTGTTATAGCCGTTGGTCACTCTGTCGAACGACGCAACACGACCATAAGTCGCACCCCACGATATCGACCGCAATCCCGAACCGATGTAAGCAGTGCCGACATAACCGAAATTGTTACAGAACACCTTTGTCTGATTGTCTTTCGACGATCCATAAGGCGTCGATGTCTCGTAGGAACGGAAATTGAGGTCGAGCGTAGCTCCGATCTCACTGCTTCTGTAGACAGCCACACCGGCCGGGTTCTGACCAAGTGTGGAAATGTCGCCGCCAAGTGCGGTGAACGCACCACCCATCGACATGAAACGTGCCGACCCTCTGAGCTCGGTCTGTGACAGACTGTATGCGTCAACTGTGTTTTGAGCAAATGTCAAAACCGGAGCGACAGATACCAGTGCAGGAATTAATATCTTTTTCATCTGCTGATTGCATTATAAAATTGTCAAAACGAATAAATTGAGAAACAACGATCAACGACGACCACGGCTGACACCTCCGCCGCCCGACGATCCGCGCGAACCGCCTGAGAAACCACCGCGGGAAGCGCCGCTGTTGCCCGGACGGAACGAACTGCCCGACGACTGCTGACGATAATTGTTGTTGGTGTTGTAAGAGTTGCGATTGTTGGTCGAACTGTTGGTGTTGGAATTGCTGTTCATCGATGAGCGTCCCCTGCCAAGATTGCCAGGTCGTGAGTTGCTGACTCCTTGATTAGTTCCGGATGGTGTCGATGCGGGACGATATGACCCCGGACGCGAAGAGTTGACAGTAGTCGAAGAACCGTAACGGCCTCGTCCCATGTTGCCGGGACGCGATGTCGATGAGGGTGTATAAGCCGGTCCGGGTCTGTGGGTCGTCATAGCTCCTGAACCTGCGAAATTGTGAGGGCGCGACGATCCTGAAGGTGTGATAGGACGCCATGCGTGAGCCGGGCCCCAAGCTCCGCCCCATCCGGGTCCCCATCCAGGTCCCCAACCGGGTCCCCATGACCATGACGGACCCCAACCCCATGCAGGCCCCCATGAGAAGGACCAATATGGATCCCAGACACCCCAGCCCCATCCATAGGCAGGATACCATGAGTTCCAATACCAAGGATTGCCGTATCTCCAGGACCACGACGGGCCAAAATAATTCCAAGGATCATTATCTATTACATAGATATTGATATTCTGGGGTTGCTGCATTGCATATGTATAGACTTCCTTGAGCTCTTCATCATCACTGCCATAGACGACATCGGGATTGTGGAAGCGCTCGATACGCTGAGTGTAAGCAAAGTCTCCTGCCGCTTCGCTGTCGGCCGCCACACTGTCCTGGACCAAAAACTGGCCGCGGCGGTTGTAGGCGTCGACATCGACATCAAGCGAGCCTGTCGCCGGCACACTGTATGTGTCGGCAGCATCATATGTCGCTGTCACACTGTTGGCATCTGAAACTATATACATTCGGTTGGCCGAGGGTTGCGACTGCTTCTGGGTCTTAGCCTTCTGCTCTGTTTTTTTCTTTGACGCGTCATAATAAATGTCATCGTCATAATAATTCTGAGCCATAGCCACAGACGACGCCGAAACAACTAACGCCGCGGCAAACAACTGTCTTGTGATATTTGATAACTTTGTCATCAGAGAGAAATATTTAATTATCAATAGTTTTATATCTGTAAAATGATATTTCTTAGACTCGGTAGGAAAGCTAAAGTTTAACGACCGGCCAATGATTCAACAACAAAGATAATCATTTAATCGGTTTCTACCAACAACTGTCTCACCATCTGACAAGAAAAGACTGTATCTAACACTGCTTCTGTGGTCTTTTATAACAAATCCGTCGACTTACCGACCAATATGCGGTCGATCCGCCGACGGAATCATTATTGTCATCCGGCAATGTCAGCCAGCTTTATGCAGACTATTTTGAAACCTGTTCGGGCTTGAGATCGTAAGCAGCCATCGCAACGGTAAAACCCCAGTAGATGAATGCGATCGAAGCGAGGAACGAAACCATGTACATGTTGCTTGTCCAACCAGCCTCAAGGAAGAAGAAGCCGATCACTGCAAGCAGGATGCCATTGATTATACCGAGCCACCAATAACGGTTGCGACGGCGGGCTGCGCTGACAAAGGCTTCAATGCCCCAATACAGGAATACAAATGCAAGGAAATAAGGGAATACGGCTTCCGACAGAACGATGCTGCGTACAAGCATAAAGCCTACAAACATGTCGATTATGCCTCCGGCAATCCACCATCCCCAGCCTTTCGGAGAATTAGGTCCGGCGGCCACACAAAGCTGTACGATGCCCGCAAGAACAAGCAGCCAGCCAAAGATCTGTGAAGCGACTGCATAGCCGGCACTTGGCCAGAACCAATATGCAAAACCACCGATAACCAAAAGAATTCCAACGACTAGAATGAGCCACCACCATCGTGTCTGACCCATCGATCTTAAATCTACAGATTTCATAACATAAATAAATTAGTTAAACATTATATTGTTTCTTGTTAATTGTCAATGTTATCATTATAACAATGCGTTTCAAAGTTTTGTTGGTTGTCGTATTGCATTTTTTTGTAGTTTTGCCGATGATATGAAAATAAGAAAGAGCACTATATCAGACATTCATGCAATAATGGCGATCATAGACTCAGCCAAGAGGTATATGATCGCCGAAGGCAATCCGACACAATGGTCAGGGAAATATCCTGACAAAGATGTCATTTCACGAGACATCAGCCTCGGTCATAGTTATATAATTGAAGAGAACGGCCGTCCGGCGGCTACTTTTTGTTTTGCAACCGGTCACGAGCCAAATTACGATAAAATTGACGGAAGCTGGATCAACGATGACGATTATGCCACAATCCACAGACTTGCATCAGACGGATCCCTCAGCGGAGTGGCTGACATCTGTCTGGAATTCTGTCTGAATTCATCTGACAACATCCGCATCGACACCCACGCCGACAATCTCAAAATGAGGAAATGGATATCAAGCAAAGGCTTTGTCTACTGCGGAATAATCAAAGTGTCAGATGGATCTCCCCGGCTGGCATTCCAGCTTGAAAGACTTCAGAACGAGAACTGAGCCATAACGCCAACGCGACGCGCCCAGCGCGATTCGCCGCTGAAATTTTTCCGGCACCCGAGATCAAACTCTGCCCCGAGCTGCATGCGGGGAGTCAGATTCCAAAACGCATTGACCGCATAGAATTGACCGGAACGATAGTCTTGTGGATCTGCGGCATCTTTGGGACAATAGAGGGTTTGGCTTGCAGTGACGGTCGCGAAAATAGCATGGGTGAAATTATATTGCACACCGATGTTCCATCCATAAGCGGCCGGAGCATATAGGCGTCCGGGGCGGGATTTATCGGGTACAAGGTCGTAGTTCCCAATCAGAAGATCGCCTCCAAGACTCTCATAGCCATGTCCATACGAAGCATTGACATAAGTAGTTACACTGGGGAGCGGATGGGCCACCGAACTTAACTGCACACCCCACCCCGCAACATTGTGGTTACGTTCAGCGATAAGATCGCGGTAAGAGAGAGTGCGCACGATCCCCGACAATCTCACATGCTGTCCACGAGCCCATTCATACTGAGCAAAGGCCGCCCAGTCAGGCATCCAGTTGTCACACTTTTCTGTAGTCGTCCCGTCGGTCGAAGTCTGCGGAGCGGGGGTCTCACCTGAAACAGCAAACACCCAGCGGTCGCGCACCCTCGGCATCCAGCGCACAAGCACTGCCGTTGGAGAGATCTTGTTGTTGGGCCCTTGCGCATCAACCGTCGGAGGTGTCGCTGCAGGATCGCTGAATGTGGAGTTAGCATAGCCGATGGTAAAGTCGTTGATCACTGCATAGGCTTTTTTGAGATGGAAATCGCGCGACTGATAGCCATTGAAATTGGCCTCGATATAAAGTTGATAATAGCCGAGAGTCTTATTCCGTCCGATAACCCTGAAAAACAGACACGTACCAGCTGGAGTCGTGTCGAAATGCTTCATTTTGGCCGGATCTGGATTCATCGGAATAAGATAAGGAGCAAAGCCACTCGCCGGAATAGCCCCTCCCCAGTCGAAATATCCTCTCATCCTGACACATCCGCCGATGCCCATGGCAAGCTGAGCATCCTTGCTCATAAACAGGAAATAAGGTGCATCGGGATCTTGAAAATGACGGAACTGATCATAATAGAAGTCCTCTATCAGTGATTTGACAGAGTCGTTATAAGACACCGTCATCGATGGCACTCCGTCGATAGTGATGATCTTATGGTTGGACACAAGGGAGTCGATATGGTCGTCGACCAGACTCTGACGGCCATGGATTGAAAATGTTGCGGAAACTGCAAGCGCTGCGGCTGCGATAAATTTATAGGCAGACATAATGAAATGAATTTACATTCAATAACATTCCACCAAACTATTATGTTCGCCCCGTGCATCCGGCCCTTGCATGATATTCACGGGGCGGGGAGCATGACCAAGGCAACATCGTAGAGTTTTTCAGATATTTTCTTGGTAGCAGATAACAATATTTTTACGCTAAATTAATGAATTTTAAGCAGGAAATTGTAACTTTGCACAGAAAACCGATCAGATACTGAAATCATACCCAATTCAATCATAAACGGACAATCCGGATGAAAATTAAACTCAAGAAAGGTCTTGACCTGAAAATCGCCGGCGGAGTGAAAACAACCGCCGTGCGCGACGTTGATGTAAAGGTCTTTGCCGTGTCACCCGACGACTTCCCCGGCTTCAAGCCGAAGGTCGACGTCAAGGAAGGAGACAGCGTAATGGCCGGTGCCCCCATCATGCACGACAAAAAGAATGAAGATGTTAAACTCGTCGCTCCTGTAAGCGGCACGATCAAAGCCGTGGTCAGAGGCGAACGCCGCAAGGTGATACGCATCGAGATCGAGAAATCGGACAATCAGATGTCGCGTCGCTTTGACATCTGCGACAATCTGGACGGCAGCGACGCCATGCGGCTGCTCGCTGAGTCCGGTCTGCTTGCAGAAGTGCGCCAACGCCCCTACGACATCGTACCGAGCCCCGAGGTGTCGCCGCGCGACATATTTGTCACTGCTATCGACTCGGCGCCACTCGCTGTGTCGCCCGAAATGGCAGTCGCCGATAAGGTGAAGCAGATTGAAGCAGCCGTGCGACTCCTGTCAACGATTTGCAAAGGCAAGATCTATATTTCAGTGCGCCCTGACTCTATACTGCCTGCAATCACAGGCGCAGAGCGCGTAGAGATCGAAGGTCCGCATCCGGCAGGCAATCCAGGAATTCAGGCTGCAAATATCGCGCCCGTCAACAAGGGAGAGACAATCTGGACTCTCGACATCGTTACACTCGCCCGCATCGGCGAACTCGCTGTCAACGGCCAACGCGACTTCTCTACGATCGTGGCTGTTACAGGCCCTGAAGTCGGCGAACCTTGCATGCTGAAAACATTTGAAGGTGCGGCTGTCGCTCCACTGCTCAAAGCCGCGTCACTCCGACAGACAAGCCACCACATCCGCGTCATCTCGGGCAACGTGCTGAGCGGTGTGGCCACTTCGCCTGACGACTACCTCCACTTCCCCTACCACCAGCTGACTGTGATCGCCGAAGGCGACGACAAGACAGAATTCATGGGTTGGGCGTCGCTGTCGCCATCGAAGGCCAGCGTCAGCCCGACGTTCCCGGGTCACTTCTCCGGCAAAGCGTTCACCCCCGACGCACGCCTCAACGGCGGTCGTCGCGCCATGATCATGAGCGGCGAATATGACCGTGTGATGCCGATGGACATTCTGCCAGAATATCTGCTCAAGGCAATCATCAGCCGCAACATAGAGTCGATGGAAAAACTCGGCATCTATGAAGTCGCTCCGGAAGACTTTGCCGTGGCCGAATATGTCGACACATCGAAACTTCCGCTTCAGCAGATCGTGCGCGAAGGTCTCGACTATCTGCGTGATGCTCTCGAATAATTACCCACAAAG
Source organism: uncultured Muribaculaceae bacterium (assembly GCA_910587475.1). GTDB lineage: Bacteria > Bacteroidota > Bacteroidia > Bacteroidales > Muribaculaceae > CAG-873. The sequence continues at coordinate 78,516 of CAJUMR010000003.1, read as the reverse complement.
CTATATTCAATAAATGAATTTCTTAAAGAAATATCTCGACCGGGTGCGCCCCAACTTCGAAGAGGGCGGCAAACTGCATGCGTTCCACTCGGTGTACGACGGTTTTGCCACATTCCTGTTCACACCGTCGACGACTTCCGGCAAAAGGGGTGCCCACATCCACGACTCCATCGATTCCAAACGAACGATGATCATCGTGGTAGCCGCCCTGATGCCCTGCTTCTTCTTCGGAATGTATAACACCGGCTATCAACATCAACTCGCCCTCGGCATCGATTCATTCCCATTTTGGGATATGATGCTCTATGGCTTCCTGGCAGTTCTGCCGCGCGTTGTTGTGGCCTATGTAGTCGGACTCGGCATCGAATTTGTCGTTGCCCAATGGCGCAAAGAGGAGATACAGGAGGGCTTCCTCGTCACCGGCATACTGATACCGATGATATTGCCGATCGAAACTCCGCTGTGGATGATCGCCGTAGCCACGGCATTTTCGGTGATTTTCGTCAAGGAAGTCTTCGGAGGCACAGGCTACAATGTGCTTAACGTTGCTCTTGTCACCCGCGCATTCCTTTTCTTTGCCTACCCCGCACAGATGTCAGGCGACAAGGTGTTTGTCCCGACAGGATCAGTCTTCGGTTTCGGTGGAGAAGCAGCCGATGGTTACAGCTGCGCCACCCCTCTCGGCCAAATTGCAACCCAGACGTCAGAACAAATCACTCTGACCGGTGCCGACGGACAGGCTATCACATCATGGGACGCATTTGTCGGCCTTATTCCCGGATCGTTCGGTGAAACATCAATGATCTGTATTCTCATCGGAGCTGCTATCCTGCTGCTCAGCCGCATCGCCGACTGGCGTGTGATGCTGTCGGTCTTCGTCGGCGGACTGTTCATGGGTTGGATCGCCAACTCATTTGCGACCCCCACCTACCCGGCGTCGTATCTTTCGCCCATCGACCAGCTGCTCTACGGAGGCTTTGCATTTGCTGCAGTGTTCATGGCCACCGACCCTGTCACAGCTGCAAGAACACGCACCGGAAAATACATCTACGGATTGCTTATCGGCGTGATCGCTGTGATCATCCGCACCTACAACAACGGCTACCCCGAAGGCGCCATGCTCGCAGTGCTGCTCATGAACTGTTTTGCCCCGCTCATTGACTGGTGTGTGGTTCAGGCCAACATCAACCGCCGCATGCGCCGCACCAACGTAATCTCTAAAAATGCATGATCATGAATAAGCAAAGCAACAGCTACACTATATTATATATAATAGTATTGGTGCTCGTGGTGGGATCGGCTCTCGCATTGACCGCCATGGCTCTCAAACCGCGCCAACAGGAGAATGCCGACGCCGATAAAAAGCGTCAGATACTTGCTGCCGTCCATGTTACAGCAGAGGCAGGCGACATCACATCGACTTTCGACAAATATGTCACTTCGCAGTTTGTTGTCGATGAAAACGGCAACCGCATCGCCGACGATGCTTTCGCAATCAACGTCGCCAACGAATCGAAAATCGCCGCCGACAAGCGAAGCCTTCCGGTCTATGTCTGCACCCTCCCCGACAACGGAGAGACAAAGTACATACTTCCGGTCTACGGTGCAGGCCTCTGGGGGCCGATATGGGGCTATGTTGCCCTTGACTCTGACGGCTCAACGATCTACGGAGCATATTTCGCTCATCAAGGCGAAACGCCGGGACTCGGCGCCGAAATCGAAAAACCTGCATTCTCTGACCAGTTTGAAGGCAAACAGATGTTCAAAGGCGACCGCTATCTGCCGGTGACTGTAGTAAAGGTCGGTCAGAAACCTCTTGGCGACGAAGACTATGTCGACGCAGTCTCAGGCGGCACAATCACGAGCAAAGGCGTCGCAGCAATGCTCAACGACTGCCTTACCCCCTATCAGAAATTCTTAGAAACACTCAGAACCAAATAAGTCATGGCTGAAAAAGTATCAAACAAAAGCGTTCTGCTGAATCCGTTTTCAAAAAACAACCCTGTCATAGTCCAGGTACTCGGCATATGCTCAGTGCTCGCCGTGACAGCCAAGCTCGAGCCATCGATAGTGATGGGACTGTCGGTTATCGCCGTGCTTGCGTTCTCCAATGTCATCATATCGTTGCTCCGCAACACAATCCCGACCAACATCCGCATCATCGTGCAGCTCGTAGTGGTGGCCGGTCTTGTCGTGATCGTCAGCCAGCTGCTCCAGGCCTATGCCTATGATGTCAGCAAGCAACTGTCGGTGTTCATCGGCCTAATCATCACCAACTGCATCCTGATGGGTCGCCTCGAAGCATTTGCCATGGCCAACCGCCCGTGGCCATCGTTTCTCGACGGCATCGGCAACGGCATCGGCTATGCCATCATTCTCGTCATAGTAGGCTTTTTCCGCGAACTTCTCGGAAGTGGCACACTGCTTGGCTATCAGGTAGTGCCTCAGGCATGCTACGACGCCGGATATGTCAACAACGGTCTGATGATCCTGCCTCCGATGGCGCTGATCGTTGTGGCCTGCATCATATGGGTTCACCGCTCGCGCAACAAAGATCTCCAAGAAGACTAATCAACAACACACATAGCTCCACAACAACAGAATAATGGAAAATCTAAACATATTCATACGGTCGATTTTCGTCGACAACATGATTTTCGCCTACTTTTTGGGCATGTGCTCCTTTCTTGCGGTGAGCAAGAACGTCAAGACGGCCTTCGGTCTCGGCATCGCCGTGACTTTCATGCTGGTGATAAGCCTTCCCATCAACTACCTGCTCGAGACTTATGTGCTCCGTGCAGGCGCTCTGCAATGGTTAGGCCCGGAATACGCCGATGTCGATCTCAGCTTCCTTTCACTGATCCTTTTCATCGCGGTCATCGCATCGATGACTCAACTCGTTGAAATGGCAGTCGAGAAATACAGTCCGTCGCTCTATGCCTCACTCGGCATATTCCTGCCGCTCATCGCCGTCAACTGCGCGATACTCGGTGGATCGCTGTTCATGCAGCAACGCGATTTCGGCAGTATCTGGACTGCAGTTTGTGCAGGCGGCGGCTGGGGACTCGGTTGGCTTCTGGCAATCACTGCCATCGCCGCAATCCGCGAACGCATCGCTGCCTACTCCAACATACCCGGTCCGCTCCGCGGCATAGGCATCACATTTATATTAACAGCTTTGATGGGTATAGCTTTCATGAGCTTCCTCGGCATTAAACTCTAACGCGCCATGACCCCTATCATATTATCAAACGCCTTATCAGCCTCTTCGCTCACTCTCTACGCCGGAGTCGGCATATTTCTCCTTATAACACTGATTCTCGTCATCGTTCTGCTCATCGCAAAGAAATGTCTCGTCAACACCGGCGCCGTGAGCATCAACATCAACAACGACAAAACCATAGAGGTTGAGTCGGGTAAAAGCCTGCTCTCCACTCTTGCGGACCAGAACATTTTCCTCCCGTCGGCCTGCGGTGGCAAAGGCAGCTGCGGACAATGCAAGGTGAGAGTTGTCGAAGGCGGCGGCGAAATACTCCCGACCGAGGCCGTTCATTTCACACGCAAACAGATCCAGGAAGGCTGGAGACTCGGCTGTCAGCTCAAAGTCAAAGACAACCTCAAGATCGACGTGCCTGCTTCTGTTCTCGATGTCAAGGAATGGGAATGCGAAGTGATCTCAAACCGCAACGTCGCAACCTTCATCAAAGAATTCATCGTAAAACTCCCGGAAGGTGAACACATGAATTTCCTTCCCGGATCGTATGCCCAGATCAAGATACCGCCTTTCCGCATGAACTATGCAACCGATATCGACCGCGAACTCATCGGCAAGGAATATCTTCCTGCATGGGAAAAATTCGGATTGTTTGACCTCCAGTGCAAGAACGACGAAGCGACCATACGTGCCTACTCCATGGCCAACTATCCCGCCGAAGGCGACCGAATCATGCTGACTGTCCGTATCGCTACCCCACCCTTCAAACCGAAACCCGCAGTCGGATTTATGGATGTCAACCCCGGTATTGCATCAAGCTACATATTCACACTCAAACCCGGCGACAAGGTGATGATGAGCGGTCCTTATGGCGACTTCCACGTCAACACCGAATCAAAAGCCGAAATGATGTGGATCGGTGGCGGCGCGGGCATGGCTCCTCTTCGCTCTCAGATCATGTACATGACAAAAACTCTGAAATGCACCGACCGTGTGATGAACTACTTCTATGGAGCGCGTGCGCTCAACGAAGTATTCTACCTCGACGACTTCCTTGCCCTCGAAAAAGAATTCCCCAACTTCAAGTTCCATCTCGCTCTCGACCGACCCGATCCGGTTGCTGATGAAATCGGAGTCGCATATACCCCTGGCTTCGTTCATCAAGTGATCTTCAACACCTACCTCAAGGATCATCCAAATCCCGAAGATATCGAATACTACATGTGCGGACCCGGCCCAATGAGCAATGCCGTCAACCAGATGCTCTATAGCCTTGGCGTAGAACCATCGTCGATCCACTACGACAACTTCGGAGGGTAAGACTACAAGACTTCACTAACATAACAACACAATCGCGCAAGCGGCTCCAGAGGATCTCCTCTTCGAGCCGCTTGCTTTTTATGCAGTATTGTTCAGCTGCAAGTTCATTTCATCGCATTACCGGCGCGACAAAAGCGCCATTATACCGTTCGGGTTATCACACATTTTCTGCGGCCCATGTCTATGGACATAGACGCTTTCTCATTATATTGAAATACTGCTTATGCTGAAATACTGCAACCGAAACCGAGCCCAATGGACGGGGACTTCCCCCGTTGCGATGCACTCACGACTTACTCATTCATTTATTATGCCCTTCTATGGCGAACGGCTACACAACACAACGAGGCCGCCTGATTGTCAGACGGCCTCGTTGTGTTGTTATTGGCTTCGGAGTTATCCGATCATTTTATCAGAGTTTTTTAAGTCTTAGTAGTTCCACTGACAAGCGATCATGTGGAGGTTAGGACAAGCAATCGTGCGGAGATCGGTGATCATGTTGAAGCGGCAGTTGATATAGGTAAGAGCCTGGTCAAATGATACGTCGAGCATTGTCAGCTGGTTGTTGCTGCAGATCAGACGCTGAAGGAATGTCTGGTTGGGGAGAGAGAGCTGAGTAAGGTCGTTGTAGGCACAATCGACATACTGAAGCTGAGGACAATTGCTTACCGAAAGATTGGTAAGATCGTTGTAAGAGCATACAAGGTCGAGGAGAGCATTGCAATCTCTGACGCCGAGAGTCTGCATGTTGTTGTCGGAGCAGACAAATGTCGAGAGCGAAGGAAGACCTGACACGATGAGATTGGTGATTGAGTTGTCATCGATGTTGAGGTTCTGCAGGCTTTCTACACCGGCGAGGCTGAGAGTTGTGAGTTTGTTGTAACCGCAATAGAGGTTCTTCAAAGCCTTGCAATTGTCAACGTTGAGGGTTTCGAGGTGGTTTGACTGACAGTTGACGGTTTTAAGAGTCGGGGTGTCAGACAAATCGAGACCTGTAAGATAGTTGGAAGCGATGTTGAGATTTTCAAGAGCATCGACTCCGCTGAGTTCGAATTCGGTCATACGGTTATTGTTGGCCGAGAGTTTCACGAGATTTGTGCAACCGTTGAGATCTGCAGTCTTGACCTTGTTTCTTGAAAAATTAAGATCAGTGATAGCGTCGTCGCCTGCAAACGAAACTGAGGTGAGGGCGTTGCGCGACACATCCACGCTTGTCAATGCCGAGAAACCACTGAGGTCGAGATCACCGGCGATCTTCTTGCCTTTCCAGTCAATCTTGGTGACATGACCGTTTTCTACTGTTATACCCTCCCAGGTTGCGGGAGATTTTACATCTGTAATTTTCAGAGCCTGAGCATTGGTGGCTTCTTTTTCAGCGGGAGCTGCGAGGAAAGCCTGAAGCTGTTTCAACTCGTTTTTGTCAATTTTCTGTGCGTTAACTGCCAAGCTACTTAGTGCGACAGCAAACAATAAAGCGACTTTTTTCATATCAAACATAAATAATAGTTGTGATTAATTAATTCTGCATTAAAACCAACCGTCATTCAGGCGATTGTACTATTCTAACACAGCAACTATAAAAAAGGTTTGATATGGTTTAAAAAATTTTTTCAGACAGCCACCACGAGTAATTGCGCATCGGCAACTCCTTGATCAGAACGGCGTTGGCTCGTCGGTCGACGACATGAATTTGGCAGTTCCGCCCGAAAGCATTGTCGACGGAATTGACTGCTCAGGCATGTTGAGACGCGAAGTTGCTGACTCGACAACTTGCTCGGCGCCCTCTTCAAGCCAATTCTCAAATCTCGCAAACTGTGCGCGGAAACGCATGTTGACATCCTTGACCGAACCGCTTCGGTGCTTGGCGATGATAAATTCGGCGAGACCACGGATATCCTTGCCGCTCGGATCTGTATCGCTGTGATAATAATACTCCGGACGGTGGATGAAACACACGATATCGGCATCTTGTTCGATCGCACCCGACTCGCGGAGGTCGGATAGTTGAGGACGTTTGTTGTCACTTCGGTTTTCAACCTGACGGCTAAGCTGCGACAATGCTATGATCGGGATATTAAGTTCCTTGGCAAGCTGTTTTAGCGAGCGTGATATCATACTCACCTCCTGTTCACGCGAACCGAATTTCATGCCAGACGCATTCATCAGCTGAAGGTAGTCGATGATGATCATCTTTATATTGTGTTCCCTCACCAGACGACGGGCTTTGGTGCGCAGCTCGAAGACCGACAGCGACGCCGTGTCGTCGATATACAACTGCGAACCGTTGAGGTGCTTGATGCGCGCCATCAGCTGATCCCATTCGAGCGACGTCAGCTGTCCGCTTTTGATCTTTTCGCCGGGCAACTCACAGACATTGGAGATCAAACGATTGACGAGCTGAAGGTTACTCATTTCAAGCGAAAACACAGCGATCGGTATGTTATAGTTGACAGCCATGTTCTTGGCCATCGACAGCACAAATGCAGTCTTACCCATCGCCGGACGGGCTGCGATGATTATAAGATCGGAATTCTGCCATCCCGACGTCACTTTATCGAGTTCATGGAAGCCTGTCGGGAGGCCGCTCAAACCTGACGCTCTGTTTGACGCAGCCTGGATCTGATCTAGAGCCGCAGTGATCACCGGATCGATCTGCGTCACATCCTTTTTGACATTGCGCTGCGATATTTCGAACAACTTACCTTCGGCTTCCTGCAAAAGATCGTCGACGTCAATGCTTTCGTCGAAAGCATTGTTTTCGATCTGAGCCGCAAACGATATAAGCTCTCGGGCGAGATACTTCTGGGCTACAATCCTTGAGTGAAACTCCACGTGGGCCGCCGAAGTCACATTAGCAGTAAGCTGCACGACAAACGCCGCCCCACCGACCGCCTCGAGTGTGCCGTTGAGCCTCAGCTGCTCAGTGACCGTGAACAAGTCGATCGGACGCTGCGAAGCGCCGAGGGTCTGGATGGCCTCATAGACTTTCTGATGAGAAGGTTCATAGAAACTTTCGGGTTTCAGTATGTCACACACAATAGTGTAAGCATCTTTCTCAATCATCAGAGCTCCAAGCACGGCTGCCTCGACATCGGTGTCTCGGGGCGAAAGTCGTCCTAAAGCATCAGTGGTCGGGGCTGTCACGCCTTTTCTCTTATAATTATTATATGTATTGTTTGCCTGTTGAGCCATCGTGAAAATCAGTTTTTGAAATGCAAAGATACATCTTTTATCATTCAGATACCAACCCTGCAGCTCTATTCCGGCCAAATTTAAGTCTAAAATCAGTCTGCGTCAAAAAAATATTTGACCGACTCAAAAAAAATTCGTTACTTTGCCATAAGATTGCATCACTGCGTAATAACTATAATAAACATTACACATAATCTAAGCATATAATGAAAAAAAGCGCTTTGCAGAAAGCCCGTGCAGCTTACCAACCCAAGCTCCCCATCGTACTCACCGGAGCAGTCAAAGCTGTTGAAGGCAAACCGACTACATCTGTAGCCGACCAGGAAGAAATCCAGAAACTGTTTCCCAACACTTACGGTCTTCCCGAACTGAAATTCGAAAAGAACAACAATCCCGAACCCGGCAAACCCGTCAACGTAGGCGTTATTCTTTCCGGTGGTCAGGCCCCCGGCGGTCACAATGTGATCTGCGGCCTCTTCGACGGTATCAAGAAAATCCACCGCGACAGCCGTCTCTTCGGTTTCACAATGGGCCCCGGCGGTTTTGTTGATCACAAATACATCGAGCTGACCGCTCCTATCATCGACGAATACCGCAACACTGGCGGTTTTGACATCATCGGATCAGGACGTACAAAACTCGAAAAGAAAGAACAATTCGACAAAGGTCTTGAAATCATCCGCGAGCTCAACATCAAGGCTCTCGTGATCATCGGTGGTGACGATTCGAACACCAATGCCGCTGTGCTCGCCGAATACTACAAGAGCATCAACGCCGGCGTACAGGTGATCGGATGCCCCAAGACCATCGACGGCGACCTCAAGAACGACTCGATCGAAACTTCATTCGGCTTCGATACAGCTACCAAAGTATATTCAGAAGTTATCGGCAACATCCAGCGCGACTGCAACTCAGCCAAGAAATACTGGCACTTCATCAAACTCATGGGTCGCTCGGCAAGCCACATCGCTCTCGAATGCGGACTTCAGACTCAACCCAACATCTGCATCGTTTCTGAAGAAGTCGAGGCTAAGAACATGACACTACAGCAGGTTGTCAACTACATCGCCGACATCGTTGCCCGCCGCGCCGCCGACGGAAACAACTTCGGTACAGTCCTCATTCCTGAAGGTCTGATCGAATTCATCCCTGCTGTAAAATCGCTCATCGCCGAACTCAACGATCTTCTTGCTGCCGAAGGCGAAAAATTCGCAGCTCTCGACCACGCTGCCCAGCGTCGCTTCGTGCTTGAAAAGCTTTCTGCAGCCAATGCCGAAACTTACGCATCACTTCCCGAAGGCGTCGCTCGTCAGCTCACACTCGACCGCGACCCCCACGGCAACGTTCAGGTTTCGCTCATCGAAACTGAGAAGCTCCTCAGCGAAATGGTAAGCAACCGTCTCAAGGACATGAAGGCCGAAGGTAAATACAACGGCAAATTCTCTGCCCAGCATCACTTCTTCGGCTACGAAGGCCGTTGCGCCGATCCGTCTAACTTCGACGCTGACTACTGCTATGCTCTCGGCTTCAACGCTGCATGCCTCATCAATGCAGGCGTTACAGGCTACATGTCGTCGGTTCGCAACCTCGTGAAACCGGCCGTTCAATGGATCGCAGGCGGTATACCCATCACTATGATGATGAACATGGAACGCCGCCACGGCGAACTCAAGCCCGTAATTCAGAAAGCTCTCGTGCGTCTTGATGGTGCACCTTTCCAGAAATTTGCCGCTCAGCGCGACGAATGGGCCATCAACACATGCTACGTCTATCCTGGCCCGATCCAATACTTCGGCCCTGCTGAAGTCTGCGATCAGCCGACACTCACTCTGCGCTACGAGCATCAGGCAAAATAAAGCCTTACGCTCATAAGCACAACTTTTTACCCGAATCACAGCTTGTAATCCTGCCCCGGGGAGCAATTTTGCTCTGGGCAGGATTTTTTTTGTCGGATTTCACACATTTAACTATGAAAAATAGTTGTAACTACAAAATATAGTTGTATATTTGCCGTATCAAACTATATGGTATGGAAAAACTAACTGCAAAAGAAGAGGAAGTTCTCGGTTTATTCTGGAAACACGGGGCACTCCATGTCAAAGACATCGTTGAAATGTATGACGAGCCAAAGCCGCACTTCAACACCATTTCAACCATCGTGCGCGCACTTGAAGACAAGGGCTACGTCGGCCACACCCAAAAAGGCAAGACATACCTCTACCATGCCGTCGTGGCGGAAGAAGAAATGGGCAAAAAGTCAATAGGCTCTATAGTCGGACGCTACTTCAAGAACTCATATCTCCGCGTTGTATCATCGTTTGTCGAGGACGGCAACATCCCTGTCGAAGACTTACGCCGATTGCTCGACGAAGTTGAGAAAAATCACACCATCAAAAATGATTAGCCATGGGCGCAGCATTGTCATACTCCCTGGCTTCTTCTGTAGTCATTCTGCTGCTCTATCCATTGCTGCACCGCATGGTCAACAACTGGGCTGCGTTCAGACAGAACCGCATCTTTTTACTGGCAGCCATAACGACGGCATCGATTGTGCCGGCCGCATTCATGCCGCAACGACAATTCGGGCTCGACAAACTGCTCAGCGACAACGGGTCGATACTGCTCGTGGAGTCTGTTGACAGCACTGATGAAATCACATTATCATCAATAGTATCAATCGCTATTGCTGTCTATGTGTCGGGGATCGTCATATTGGCCATCCGCGAAATCATCGCCTTTATCAACCTGTTCAGACTGCTGCAACGATGCAAAAAGCAAATTTGCGGCGATTACATATTATGCACACCGCCCGACAACTCGATCTCGCCGTTCAGCTGGGGAAAATATATCGTCATGCCCAACTCCTGCTACCACGACGCCATTCTGCAGCATGAACTCGCCCATAAACGTCGCCACCACATGATCGACGTAGTTATTGCCGATGTACTTTGCATCGTGCTGTGGTATAACCCGTTTGCATGGCTCACAAGAAGCCTCATAAAGCAAAATCACGAATATGAAGCCGACGCTGCGGCCATCAGAAGCGGCATAGATGCATATCAATATCAAAAACTACTGATCACCAGCGCAATGGGCAAGCAATTCTCTCCGATAGCCCACAGTTTCACTTCTCATCTGCAATGCCTAAGACAGAGGATAATATCGATCAACAATCCCGACAGAGGCGTAGGACGGCAAAAACTTATAGCAATATCAACTACGGCATGCCTCGTGTGCGCAATCATGGTGCTAAACCTCCCGTTGTTTGCAAAAACATCAGAAAACCTATCGGGCTATAGCCTGACAAGACCTTACATCTACGGATCAGGCCCGACCTACATAGCAGATCTGCATCGTGACGGAACCGTTGTCTCAAGCGAAAACATAGAGATAACCCCGTCCACCGATAGCTCCATACAGACATATTCATTACAGTTTATGTCAACCAACGGTGACAGTTCTGAGAAAATCTTCATCAGACTGCAGTTCGACAGCAACGGATCTATCGTCCGGGCCGATATCGACGGAAATTCAAATGCGGCTATTAACCATTCAGACAACGAAGTGACAGTCACTATGTCGACCCACGACGGTAAAACACTCACCTCAAGACTCCAGATAAGCAAGCCGACAAAACAATAACCTGACAAAACATCGGATATATTGACGTTATCGCCGCCAACAGCGGCGACACACTAATCCTATACCTTATGCAAAGCAATAAGACCATAATAATCATCGCCTTAGCCATGGTATTTTTAGCCAGTCAACCATCTGTGGCCCAGACCATCCTGACCGGGTTGGTCACTGATAGCGTAGGTGCGCCGGTCGAGTTCGCAAATATCATAGCTGCCGCAGCCGACAATCCGAAATCGATAATATCGTCAACCCTCACTGACGACAAAGGCTTCTACACCCTGAATATAAAAAGCGATTGCGACAGCCTGATGCTTAAGGTGACAAGCATGGAAATCTCACCGGTCACGATAAAAACTCACAATGTATCATGTGTATGCGACATCATCGCCCATCGCAATCCTGTCGAACTGAATGAAGTGATCGTCAAGGCTAAAAAGATTTACACTAAGGGCGACACAATCAATTATAACGTGGCTTCATTCCTGTCTCAAAATGATCAGGCACTCGCCGACGTTCTGAAGAGAATGCCGGGCATCAGCGTGTCTGAAAGCGGACAAGTGTCATATCAGGGCAAGCCGGTCAAGAATTTCTATATCGAAGGGCTCGACCTTATGAAAAGTCACTACGGCATCGCCACAAACAATCTCGATCCTAATGATATATCCACCGTCCAAGTTTTGGAAAATCATCAGGACATCAAGGCGCTCAATGGTCTGCGTCCAGAGGAACAGGCTTCTATCAACATCAAGCTGAAAGAGGGTGTCAGAGGTGTATTCAATCTCATAGGCAACATCGGAGGTGGTTACGGCAACACCATGCTGTGGAACAACTCTCTGATCACAACTCATTTCAGACGCAACAGCCAATTTCTCGCAACATATAAAGGCAACAACACCGGCGACGATATTTCACAGGAACTATATTCCAACGACAACGACTATAGCCGCACATCAAACATTTCCGAAATCGCGATGCCTGCGGCCCCGGGTATAGACAAACGTTTTTACTACTTCAATCGCTCGCACAGCGCTACTTACAACAACGTGTACCGCGTCGGTACAGCAGGCGAATTCGGCATCAACGCCGCATATCTCAACGACCACGACGACCGGCAGAACCGTTCTCACTCGGCTAACACACTGCCCGACGGTTCACAAAACATTGTCGACGAAGTGATCTACGGCTCGGCTCGAACAGACAAAGCCTACGGAGACTTCTCCTATCTGCACAACGGTGACCGATGCTATCTGAAGGAGCAAGTAAAATTTCAATGGATCTCGACCGATGCCGACAGCCGCATCGCAGCCGACAACACCAACATCTCACAAGCCGGCAAATCAGATTCATATCGCTTAGTTAACAAGTTACACTTTACCAGACGCAGTTCGAAAAACGGAGGCTACGAGATTCTATCGACCGTCAATTATGAAAACCGTCCGCATAGTCTCACAGTGTCACCCAATCTTTTCCAAGAAATGATAGACGGCGATATGCTTAGCCAATATGTCGACTGCCGTAACCTGTCGACAGATAACCGCGCCGGATTTTTATCTGCCTTGAAAATAGGACCGCTGGCTCTAAATCCGGGCATATATCTCAACTATCACAACAATGCTCTCAAAAGCGCGCTTTCCGACAAACTCAACAACCTGACTCTCGACAATCTTTCAGCAGGCATAGACGCCGGAGTGTCACTGCGCACTCGCAAGCTCGACATTACGCTGCAACTGCCGGTTGGCTACAGGCATTACCGGCACAAAAACAAATTGTCGGAACTTACAGATGTGAAAGATCGCATTCACATAGAGCCTCGATTTGACATGTCGTTAAAAATAGGTAGCCGACATAATCTCAACCTGAAGTCGGCCATGACATACTCAACTCCAACAATCCAAAATCTTTATTCCAACTTCATTCTCACCTCTTACCGTCAGCTGTCGGCTTACGACATCGCCGGGTTGTTCGAAGGATTGAATGTTCAGAATGCTTTATCTTACAACTATAAAGATATATTGACGATGAGCTTTGCCGGCATCGACCTGATGTGGAACCGCCATAAACCCGATGTGCTCTACGGATCATATTACGACGGACTTACCGAACGGATCATCAGCCGACGCACCGAAGAAAGCGGCGATATGCTATCCGCCACCATCCGCGGCAGTCAAGGCTTCGATTGGAAACGTCTGAAAATCGGGCTATTGTCGACATTCAGTCGCTACAGCAGTCCTCTGCTGGTGCAAAATTCCGTCCTCCACTATACCGGGAGTTCCATATCGATCGAAGGTGACATCAGCATTTCGCCCTCACAATGGCTGTCAATGTCATACAATGGGAAATATTACCAATCGTCATCACAGCAAACGGGTTATGACCGGATGCCCTGGATCAGAACCATGACCAACAATGCCACTGTCGACATAAACCTGCCATGCGGTCTTGGCTTGCATGCATCGATATATCATTACTACTCCAATCTCAACGATGGAGACAAATCGTTCTCACTGCTTAACGCCGAAGCAAGATACTCGATGAAACGGCTGTCATTTTCCCTCGCATGTGACAACATCCTCAACCGAACGACCTACCTCTATTCCGATCGTTCGGCTCTGTCAGAGTTCAGTTCGGCCTACAGCATCCGTCCGCGAAGCATCATATTAAAAATCAGATATAGAATCCTTTAAAACATCATCTCATGAAGCATCTTCTATCATTATTACTGATGACATCGGCTTTAATCACCAACGCACAGAACGGCGTATTTTCCGAAAACATCGACAATGCCGTGACAGTCGATACTGCCCGCTACGAAATAACCTATTCGCTCAGCTATACTTGCCATCCCGATGCAGACGTCAGGTTCGACGACATACGCACAGTGCTGATCGGCCGACGCCACATCAAAGACCAAAGTGATATAATCCACCATTACGACTCGCTCCGCACGGCTGATGCCAGACGCGGGGCCGACGCATTTTCCAATCCTCCAGGCTCACCATGGCCTTATGAGATATTGTTGACAGACAGAGGCAAGAATGCTGACATGAAATATCGACTGCCAATCGGTTGCGGCGTTCTTCATTATGCCCAAGAAGTACCTGCCTTGAGCTGGAATTTTATCGCCGACACGACAAAGACAATAATCGGTTATGAATGTCAGTTGGCTATAACCCAATTCGCAGGCAGAAAGTATTCAGCTTGGTTCTCTACCGAAATACCACTGCCTTACGGGCCCTACAAGTTCGGTGGATTGCCGGGCCTCATCTTGCAGATCAATGACGACAGCAAACAGTTCAATTGGCAAGCAACTGCGCTCGAGAAATCGGCCAAACCGATATGCTCATATCAATATGCCGATGAAAAAAAGTGCTCGGAAGATGAAGCCGACAAAACCATTGCCCGTTGTTTCAATACTCCGTTAGCATTTCAATTATCAGCATTAGGCATGGGCAAAGGCCGCTTGTACATTACTGGCAAGGACGGAAAAGTGCGTGATGCCTCCGAATGTGAAGACACCCCGATACCCTACATTCCAATCGAAATAAAATGAACAGATTAACAATCTCACTGCTGTCGGCGATCTGCGCATGCACAGTCTCACCACGTCAGACTTGCGACAGTGCCATAATCTCGACATGCGAAGTCGGCCATCTCCCTGAAATAACCCATATTTCGGAAATGAAAGCCGCAGGTGACACACTATATTGCGTCTATGAAAACGATGGCTCATTCGGGCAACGCATGCTCGGATGTTTCACAATCAACAGCCGCAATAGATCGCTTTCTTACAACGGAGATTTCGGGAAAATGCCCGACGGATATTGGCAGACCTACATGCCCTACCCGTTCATGAGTCCCGCTGGCGAGTTGACAGTAGCCGGAATGGACGACGGGCGAGTCTACAAACCTGGGCATGGACTGAGTTTATATCCAGGCCAAAGATATCTGATCGGCACAGGCTCCAGCACCTCTTACCCGCTGTCAATGTATGTTTCCGACATCTTTCAGCTGACCGTCGACGATTATATCTATGTCGGCCGTCAGCCTAAAGGCGGTATACAGGCTGCTCTGAGAACAGATTGCGCAACAATGGAGATCACTGAGATTAAGCCCCTTATTGCGGACCAGCGCTATCCGTCATGGATCGTCAATACCGGAGAAATGATCTATAACTCCCGTGAAAAGATCTGCGCATATGCATACCGTCTCTTCCCGAAAATTGACTTTTTCGATCTCGATGGCAACACGATCAACTCGGTCATCTTTGCAATTGACAGTTTCGATCCATCGACCATCGACATGGCCGACACCGAAACTCTCAACCCCATTCATTTCATAGACCTGACACAGACCGCCAGCCACATATACGCGCTCTACTGCGGCACGACAATAGCCGACGCCATGTCGGAGAACGCCGGCTCGACCATCTACCGTCTGGACTCCGATGGAAAGGTTGCCGGCACTTACTCCGTCGGCATATTTATCCGCAACTTCGCTGCCATTAACGACACTACCTTCATCGCTTGGACCGGATCACAGTTTCTCTTCATCAAGATCTGATGATATTTGCGACAAACAAGAGCAAAAGAGACTGTCCAACAATGAATATTAAGGAACCACATTGAAAGGAGCATTGCAAAAAGATCACGCATTCATGTAGTTTTCAGATTTATTTTGTACTTTTGGCTTTAATAATAAAACCGATGCCATGGAGTCAATGTCTGCACGAATTAAAACGATAGCCCGCCATCGTATCGCCATCGACGGCGATGGGGTGACAACTTTGGTAGTGTTCCAAGGTTGTCCGCTATGTTGCAGATATTGCATCAACAGCCACACATTGACTCCCGAAGCCAAAACATCTGACCTGACACCGCTCGAGCTCTACGAAATCGTAAAGATCGACAGTCTATATTTCACGGCTACCGGTGGAGGAATTACCTTCGGAGGCGGCGAACCTGGACTGCATCCCGAATTCATCAGGCAGTTCCGCGAACTATGTGGCTCAGAATGGAAGATAAGGCTCGAGACGTCGCTAAACATCCCACAGCGAAACCTTTCTATCCTATCAGACTGCACCGACCAATTCATCATCGACATAAAAGATCTTGATCCTGCGATATACAAAGCTTACACATTGACCGACAACCACCAGGTTCGCGACAACCTTATGGCAATAGCCGATGCCGGTTTATGTGGAAAATGCGTTATCCGTCTCCCCCTGATACCCGGTTTCAACTGCGAAGACAACCGCAACAGATCGCGCAAATGGCTCGAAGATCTCGGGTTTGTCAATTTTGATCCATTCCAATATAAAATTAAAGAAAACAGACTATGGCACGAGGCAAACAGACATGTAAAATCTTGAAAGATATCCGTCGTAAAATAGCAGAAGCTAATGACATAGAGTTCATTACCTCAGAATGTCAATTCAAAGGCGACTGTCTCGGCACCTGCCCTAAATGCGAAGCCGAGCTGCGATATCTCAACGATCAACTGTCATTGCGTCACGCCGCCGGCAAAGCAGTGGTCATTGCTGGCCTCTCAGTCGGATTGGTCAGCCTCGGCAGTTGTGCAACCAAAGTGGACAACACATCACCAGATAGTAAGGTTGAAGACATTGAACAATGCGATGAGCTACCTACTGAACCAGGCGAGGACTGGGAGATGGGGGAAGTTGTTATTTGCGATGAAGACACTGCGAATTCCGACAACGAAGATACGATCCTGAATGAAAGTAATGGTCGGGTGACCCCGATTCTGGTCATGGGAGAAGATGTATTTGATGAAGACAGCCGATTTTCAGACAATGAATGCTCGGCCGAAGATAAAATTTACAGCATGGCAATGGTCGACGTTTGTCCTGAGTTCCCAGGCGGAACACAAGCCATGTACAAATGGTTGAAAAACAATCTGAAATATTCGCAGGAAGCAGTGGCCGACAGCGTGGAAGGCAAGGTGATCGTGGAGTTTGTCATCAATGAAAACGGAAAGATTGAAAATTCACATATATTACGCGGAAAGCATCCGTTTCTCGACAAAGAGGCTATACGACTGGTCAGAATGATGCCACAATGGACACCAGGAGAGATCAATGGCAAAAAAGTAAAGGTGTCCTATACATTACCCGTAACGTTCAAGCTACCCAAATAACAATAAAATGCAAATCCATCAAACCATATGATCAAAAACGTCAAGATCTACTTTGTCATTGCAAGCTTTCTATCACTGCTCAACCCATTTGTCAGCCATGCCGATGAACGGGCCGACTGCGACAGACAACCTACTCACAGAGCGATCTATAAGACAAGATCTGCTAAAACTCCGCAGTATTTAGAACTCGACGTTCCGCCTGAATTTCCTGGCGGAAATGACAGCCTTTACCAATGGCTCAGCGACAATATCAAATATCCGGATGAAGCTGCTAAAGGGGGCTTCAAAGGCAGAGTAATAGTGGAGTTTACAATCGATCAGAATGGAGAGGTTGAAAACGCTCGGACATTAGTGAGGCTACATCCGGCTATTGACAGAGAAGTACTGCGCGTGATCCGCAGTATGCCGAAATGGAAACCGGTGAAATTTATGGAATAAAAGTGAGGGTTACTTACACCCTTCCAATAACATTCGGCTTTACTTCTGATTAGAGCCTGCGTCAGCAACGCTTGATAATTACAGAAAAATTTCATGAATTATAACAGAGTGAGATGTCGATGTTTGAAAAATAATTCTTACTTTTGCAGTGGAAAATGCGCAAGCATTGCCCGTCAACATAAAACAAGATTTTTTACTCATATAATCAAAACTTCAAAATGGTAAGTTACAAAGATTTAGGCCTCGTGAACACTCGCGAGATGTTTGCCAAGGCTATCAAGGGTGGCTATGCTATCCCCGCTTTCAACTTCAACAACATGGAGCAGCTCCAGGCTATCATCAAAGCTGCATCTGAAGAAAAGTCACCTGTAATCCTTCAGGTTTCAAAAGGTGCACGCAACTATGCCAACGCTACTCTTCTCCGCTACATGGCAGAAGGTGCTGTTGAATACGCTAAAGAACTCGGCTGGGAACATCCTCAGATCGTTCTCCATCTCGACCACGGCGACTCTTTCGAACTCTGCAAAAACTGCATCGACTGCGGTTTCTCTTCTGTAATGATCGACGGTTCACACCTCCCTTACGAAGAAAACGTTGCACTCACAAAGCAGGTTTGCGACTACGCTCACCAGTTTGACGTAACAGTTGAAGGTGAACTCGGTGTGCTCGCCGGCGTTGAAGACGAAGTTTCTTCAGACCACCACACCTACACCGACCCCGAAGAAGTGATTGACTTCGCTACCCGCACAGGTTGCGATTCACTCGCTATCTCAATCGGCACATCTCACGGAGCTTACAAATTCACACCCGAACAGTGCACCCGCAATGCTGAAGGCAAACTCGTTCCCCCGCCCCTGGCATTCGAAGTACTCGACGCTGTTATGGAAAAACTCCCCGGATTCCCCATCGTCCTCCACGGCTCTTCTTCAGTTCCCCAGGACGAAGTTGACACTATCAACATGTTCGGCGGCAAACTTCCCGACGCAATCGGTATCCCCGAAGAACAGCTCCGCAAAGCTGCCAAGAGCGCAGTATGCAAGATCAACATCGACTCTGACAGCCGTCTTGCTATGACAGCTGCAGTCCGCAAGGTCTTCGCTGAAAAGCCTGCTGAATTCGACCCCCGCAAGTACCTCGGCCCGGCTCGTGACAACATGGAAAAACTCTATCGTCACAAAATCGTCAACGTACTTGGCAGTGCAGGTAAAGCCGAATAATCGTTCGGTCGCACAATAACTCATCTGAGAGGCTGCGTCATATAACGACGCGGCCTCTTTGTTTAAACCATTGACGCATAAAGACATGAAATTTACAAAATATCTCATCGCAGCTCTGGCTATAACATGCGCAACTCCGGCATTCGCCACCCGCGACCTCAAAGATCTGCTCAACTCCGTGACTTCCGGCAAATCGTCGGGAGACTCAAATCCACTTGGAGCTATCGGCAATGCCATTTCAAATCTCACCGCCACTTCAAATTTCGATCTTTCAGACCTGCAAGGATCATGGAGCTACACTTCTCCGGCCGTATCGTTCAAAAGCGACAACGCACTCCAGAATGTCGGCGGAGCGGCAGCTGCAACTGCCATAGAGGACAAAATAGCTCCTTACTATGAAAAAGTTGGAATAACCGCCCTTGTTCTCACAGTAGACGCCGAAAACAATTTCACAATGCAATTGAAACGAGGATCGCTCAAAGGCACACTCTCCAAAGACGAGGAAGGCAATCTGCAATTCAACTTCAATGCACTTGGAAAAATCAAATTGGGCAAAATCAGTGCCTTCGCAACGAAATCAGGATCGACTCTCAATCTGACTTTCGACGTTTCGAAACTCATATCGATTGTAAAAACGGTATCGTCTGTTTCGGGCAGCGCAAGCCTCAACACCATCAGCTCGTTGCTCTCATCATACGACGGAATATACGCCGGCTTCAAGCTCAACCGGACATCCGACTAAAAATATCGCCACGGCGATGCGACATTATCGGCTCTTGATTGTTTTAAAAATAAATGATCAAGAGCCGTTTCAATATCAACCGAGAGCGAGCCGGACATAAGATCAGGCATGCAGCGCAGCGCCACCACCGGTTCATCAGACATTTCAATATTGTTATAACCAATCTGCAACTTGTTATAAGAGTATTGGCTGTCATTGCGTCGCTTTTTTGCCTGATCGAGCTCACCCTGTTTGTCGGCTTCGACCGCAACGCTTCGGAAGTCTATGCCATCAAGCAATTGCTGAGAATACCACAGGGAATATTTATCTTGAATATAGTGTTTGGCATATTGACAACTCCGGTCAACAGATTCAAGAATGCCAAGATCCTGAAATGGATTGTCAACGCTGCGATTCTCATAACAGCTGCCGCCTGGGCTTACCCGCGCCCCGACAATCCATGGATAAAGCCTCTCTGCACCATCGTCTACAGCAACACTTTTCTATTCTCAGTGCTTGCCTGCTATTCGTTGTTCGAATTATGTCACTGCGTAATACGCCTGATCGGACGGCGCACCAATCCTGCACTCATACTGTCAGGTAGTTTTATTGTCTTTATAATCA
Source organism: uncultured Muribaculaceae bacterium (assembly GCA_910587475.1). GTDB lineage: Bacteria > Bacteroidota > Bacteroidia > Bacteroidales > Muribaculaceae > CAG-873. The sequence continues at coordinate 57,998 of CAJUMR010000003.1, read as the reverse complement.
TCGGTTCTTTTCTGCTGATGTTGCCCAAATGCACATCAGTCCCGCTCGACTACAGCGATTCGCTTTTCGTGGCCACAAGCGCCGTGTGCATCACCGGGCTAACAACAGTCGACATTCCGACGACATTCACCCCTCTCGGCCTGATCATACTCAGCTCACTCATTCAGGTCGGCGGCCTCGGTGTGATCACTTTTACCAGTTTTTTCGCAATCTTTTTCAGCGGGACACCATCGATCTACAGTCAACTCATGATCAAGGACATGGTCTACTCCAAGACTATCAACAACCTGATCCCTACATTATTATATATCCTCGCATTCACTCTCACAGTCGAAGCGATCGGAGCTATAGCTGTCTACTTCACTATCCCTCCGCAGCTCGGTCTCACCACGACCGACAAGATGATGTTTGCCTGCTTCCACTCTTTGTCGTCGTTCTGCAATGCGGGCTTCTCATGTCTGCCGGGAGGCATGGCCAACCAGACTCTCATGAATGGTTCTCAATCGATTTATATAGTCACTTCGATTCTGATATTTGCCGGCGCCGTGGGCTTTCCGATACTCGTAAATTTCAAAGATATTTTCACATCGTGGATCAGACGCATATTCACACATCGAAGTCAGACCGACAATGCAAGACAGGTTCACATCTACGATCTCAATACAAAACTTGTACTCGTCACCACCTTGACAATCCTCGCAGTGTGTAGCGTGGCGTTTTTCATTTTTGAATTCGACAACACGCTTTCAGGCATGCCGATCGGCAAGAAAATAACACAGTCGGTGTTTAATTCACTCATACCGCGCAGCGCCGGTTTCACAACGGTCAATCCTTCGATGTTTCTGCCTGCAACGATGCTGATCATCATCGTGCAGATGTGGATCGGAGGTGCATCACAATCACTGGCCGGAGGTGTCAAGGTCAACACTTTCGCCGCCGTAATCCTTAACCTCAGGGCGACAATCCGCGGCAACTCATCGGCCACAGCGTTCGGCAGACGCATTTCAGTCGGTTCGATCCGACGTGCCAACGCCGTAGTGGCGATATCGATAGGAGCTGTGGCCATATACTCTCTGCTGATACTTTTGCTTGAGCCACAGCTTTCTGTCAAAGCAGTGCTTTTTGAAGTGACTTCAGCGTTTTTCACCGTCGGATCGTCGCTGGGTATCACTCCTGAACTCGGCGTACCATCAAAATTGATACTATCGACAGCCATGTTTGCCGGACGCGTCGGAATACTTTCCATCCTTGTCGGAGTGGCATCGCAGGCTCACGACCGATCGGTCCACTACCCTACAGACAATATAATAATCAGTTAATCATCAATAATCATGAGATACCTTATCATCGGTTTAGGCATATATGGGTCAAATCTCGCACTCGATCTGACAGCTCTCGGCCACGAAGTAATCGGCGCAGACAACCGTCCGGCCAATATTGAATCAATAAAAAACTATATCTCGACGGTCTATCAGGTCGATTCTACGGATGAAAACGCCTTGACAGTCCTGCCTCTGAAAAATGTCGACCTTGTCATTGTTGCCATAGGCGAGAACTTCGGGGCAAGCGTCAAAACAGTCGCTCTGCTCAAAAAAATGGGTGTGAAGCACATCTACGCCAGAGCGATCGACAAGCTCCACGAGTCAATACTCGAAGGCTTTGAGATAGACCGCATACTGACCCCCGAGCAACGGGCCGCCTCTGACCTGACCAACGAAATGGAACTCGGGTCACATGTGACATCCATGAAGATTGACCGCAATACCTATATACTGAAGTTTAAAGTTCCGAAAGCATTAGTCGGCGAAAAGCCGGAAACTCTCGGATTTGACGATCTCGGCATCAGACTTGTCGCACTGACAAGGCTCAAACAGGAAAGAAACATACTCGGCATCGACCGCAACGAACAAGTGGCCGTCGACATTTCATCAGGCGACATAACGTTTGAAGCCGATGACGTTATCACCGCCATCGGCTCCACAAAAAGTTTTAAATCGCTTTACAGGAAATTAGAGGGTGCCTGAAAATTTCCTTAAAAGAGTGTCATCGTCAAAATTCGTAATCCACACAAGCTCTGTCGGCCTTGTGTCCGGCGAGCAGACCGGCTGCCGCCACATGAGCAGGATGCTTGGCATAGACTTCGACATCTGACATCTTGTCGACAACTGCCGTGAGCACCACATCCCAGCTTTCAGCGGGATTGCTGTTGATACCGACTTCTATCGACCGGAGCACTTCGATCTGTTGTGGCAATGCTTCGAGAGCAGCTTTAAAACTCTCTGCCACTGCAAGCCGCTCAGCGGGAGTGCCGGTCAGCTTGAAAGTCACAATATGCTTTACCATAGTTATGTTAATGTTGCGGGGTTAATCAGTTATATAATTTCTCACGTGCTGCGGCGACCTTTTCATCTGTGATATAGTCATCGTAGTCCATCATCTTGTCGATTATACCATTGGGAGTCAATTCAATGATGCGGTTACATACCGTCTGGATGAATTCGTGGTCATGAGATGAAAGCAACAGGTTGCCTTTGAACGACTGAAGGGTGTTGTTGAACGCCTGGATCGATTCAAGATCGAGATGATTGGTCGGCGAATCGAGCACCATTGTGTTGGCATCGCGCAACATCATACGCGCGATCATACAGCGCATCTTCTCTCCACCCGAAAGCACCGACGCCTTCTTCAATACATCCTCGCCCGAGAAAAGCATCTTGCCGAGGAAGCCTTTCAGATAGATCTCACTTGAATCGTCGCTGAACTGACAGAGCCAATCGACAAGATTGAGATCTGTGTTGAAAAAGCTGCTGTTGTCGAGTGGAAGATAGGCCGTTGTGATGGTCTGTCCCCATTCAAATGTTCCACTGTCGGGTTTGCGGTTTCCGCTTATAATCTCGAACAACGCAGTCATCGCACGTGGATCGCGGCTGAGAAAAGCCACTTTGTCGCCCTTTTCCACCTGAAAGTTAACGTCGTTGAACAACACTTCTCCATCGACCGACGCGCTGAGGCCCTTCACCTCAAGAATCTTGTTGCCGGGCTCACGCGAAGGTGTGAATATGATGCCCGGATAGCGGCGCGACGATGGTTGGATCTCTTCAATGTTGAGCTTCTCAAGCATCTTTTTGCGCGAAGTTGTCTGCTTACTTTTAGCAACGTTGGCACTGAAGCGCTGGATGAACTCAAGCAACTCTTTGCGACGCTCCTCTGCTTTCTTATTCTGCTGTTGTTGCTGACGCAAGGCAAGCTGGCTCGACTGATACCAGAAACTATAGTTGCCGGCAAAGAGCTGCACTTTGCTGTAGTCGATGTCGAGGGTGTGTGTGCAGACAGAGTCAAGGAAGTGACGGTCGTGGCTGACGACAAGCACTGTGTTCTCAAACTTCGACAAATAGTCTTCAAGCCACGAAACGGTCTCAAGATCGAGGTCGTTGGTAGGCTCGTCGAGCAGCAGGTTGTCGGGATTGCCGAACAATGCTTTGGCAAGAAGCACACGCACTTTCTCGTTAGCGCTCATGTCGCGCATCAGCATGTAGTGCTTGTCCTCCTTGATGCCGAGGCCGCTCAACAGAGCGGCTGCATCGCTTTCTGCATTCCAACCTTCAAGCTCCGCAAACTTCTCCTCAAGCTCGGAAGCCCGTATGCCATCTGCATCAGTGAAATCTGCTTTGGCATAAAGTGCGTCTTTCTCTTTCATGATATCCCACAGCACGGTGTGACCTTGTATGACTGTATCGAGCACCGTAAAGTCGTCAAACTTGAAGTGGTCCTGTTCGAGCACACTCATGCGCTCTCCGGGGCCCTGACTGATTGTTCCGTGGGTGGGCGACAACTGACCGCTCAACATTCGCATGAGGGTCGACTTACCGGCTCCGTTAGCGCCGATGATGCCATAGCAGTTGCCCGGTGTAAATTTAAGGTTTACATCCTGAAACAATACTTTTTTACCAAATTGAATACCTAAATTGTTTACTGTTATCATATAATAATTATGTATGTCTTAATTGAACAGAGCCTCGCTGAGTCGCTTCAATGCCTCTAACTTGTCGCAACTGCGGATGACCATCGACACATTGTAGTTGCTGCCTCCATAGGAAATCATCCTTACGGGTATGTCGCGCAATGCCTCGACGGCCTGCGCTGCAAAACCACAGTTATGCCACTCGAGATCGCCGACCACGCAGATTATAACCATTTCGCGATCGACAGTCACCGTTCCGAAATTTTTCAAATCATCGACCAATGCTGCGAGATGACTCTCATCATCAATAGTAACCGTCACGCCGACCTCTGAGGTCGCCATCATGTCGATACTCGTCTGATGCTTCTCAAAGGTTTCAAACACTTTGTGAAGGAAACCGTAGGCCAGAAGCATTCGGCCCGACTTTATCTTTATGGCCGTGACATTGTCTTTTGCTGCGACGGCCTTTATCTTGCCATCGGGCGGCATGTTGTAAATCACGGTTCCTTTGGCATGGGGATCGAGAGTGTTGAGCAAGCGCACCGGAATGTTGGCCAATTTGGCGGGTAATACACAATTGGGATGGAGTATCTTCGCCCCGAAGTATGCCAGCTCCGCAGCTTCCTCGAAATTAAGCTCTCCGACAGGCGATGTGTTATCGACAAAGCGGGGATCGTTGTTGTGCATGCCGTCGATATCGGTCCAGATCTCTATCTCTTCGGCATCGACCACCGCACCTATTATTGACGCAGAATAGTCACTGCCTCCGCGTTTCAGATTGTCGACATCTCCGGTGCTGTTCAAGCAGATGTATCCCTGAGTGATGAACACGTCGGCATCACGGTTGAGATCAAGCAGTCTGAGCAGGCGCGTCGCAACATATTTCATGTCAGGTTCGCCATTTGCATCTGTGCGCATATAATCGAGCGCCGGAAGCAGCACAGACTTGACACCATGGCCATTGAGATAAATGTTCATCAGAGCGGTGGAAATCAACTCTCCCTGAGCGAGAATCTCCTTGCTGACCGCAAGCGAATATTCGCCTCGGATCAGAGCTCTGATATAAGAGAAACGTTCGTCGATGATAGCCGTAGCCTGATTATGAAGACCAGGCTCGTCAAACAACTCATCGACCACCGAATTATATCTTATATTCAGATTGTTAAGAGTTTCCTGTGCTCCAGGAACATTTCTTTTCGATAGATAGTCGGCAATTTCGACGAGGGTGTTGGTGGTTCCTGCCATCGCGGATAGGACCACGATATTGCGACCTCTTGCTTTGACAAGGCCGGCAACATGTTTTATACGCTCGGCCGAACCGACCGATGTGCCACCGAATTTAAGTACTTTCATCTACGCAATTAAGTTGGTGATTTTTTGGGAGTGCAAATTTACAAAAAATCAGCCAAACTAACCAATGATCCATTCCATCCTTAAAGAAAAATTCCGAAGCCAAGAACAAAAAGAGAGCATCTGATGCTCACACAGCTCCCCGTTTGTATTTTTTAACACATGTGAAAGTAATTTTTCATATAACTTTGATGTCTAATCTTTGCATAGTACATCAGCAATATACCGATAATACTAATCAATCATAAATAAATTCATCAACCCAAATGAACAGATTTTTTAAACGTGGACTGATGTTTATCGGCGCGGTGCTCGCCTTTGGCGTGGCAACATATGCGCAGATGCCTCAACAAATCCCGACAATTCCGGTTGACACTGCCGTGACGGTGGGCAAACTCGACAACGGACTTACCTACTACATCCGTCATAACAACACACCTAAAGGTCAGGTAGACTTCTACATCGCTCAGAAAGTCGGATCAATCCTTGAAGAAGAGAGCCAGCGCGGACTTGCTCACTTTCTCGAACATATGTGTTTCAACGGAACCGAAAACTTTCCAGGAAACACACTTATCAATTGGTTGGAATCAGTCGGTGTCAAATTCGGCTATAACCTCAATGCTTACACAGGCGTCGACGAAACCGTCTACCGCATCAACAATGTTCCGGCTGCACGCAAGGAAGTTGTCGACTCTTGCCTCCTCATCCTTCACGACTGGGCTTGCGCGCTCACGCTCGATCCCGACGAAATTGACTCCGAACGCAATGTCATTCACGAAGAATGGCGCCAGGCCATGGCCGGAGAAATGCGTGTGATCGAACGTCTTCTCCCGACGATCTATCCCGACAACCGCTATGGCGAACGTCTGCCGATCGGCCTTATGGACGTTGTCGACAACTTCCCTCATCAGGACCTTATCGACTATTATCACACATGGTATCGCCCCGATCAGCAAGGCATCATCGTTGTCGGCGACATCAATCCGGCTGAAATCGAGGCGAAAATCAAGGAATTGTTCGGTTCGATCAAAATGCCCGAAAATGCCAAAGAACGTGTCTACTATCCGGTTGACGACACCCCCGGAACAATTTATGCTATCGGATCAGACCCCGAAGTGCGCAGCGCATCGTTCATGATGTTCTTCAAGACAGAACCCATGCTGCCGAAGGACTACCGTAACACTCAGGCATTCTACCCTGTCCACTTCATGACATCTATCGTCCAATCGATGTTGCAGAGCCGTTTCAACGAACTGGCCAAAAATCCCGACGCTGATTTTGCCAGAGTCAGTGTTTCAATCGGCAACTTCTTCCTTTCAAGCACCAAAGAGGCCCTGACTCTCGAAGTGACGGCCAAAGACAACGATATCGTTCCGGCTGTACAATCGGCATACCGCGAATTGCTCAGAGCTGCCCGCGGAGGCTTCACTGTCGGAGAATATGAACGCGCCAAAGCCGAATTCCTCTCCACTTACGAAAGTCTCTACGAAAAGCGCAACAACATAGAGTCTTCGACCTATGGTCAGGAATACGTACGCAGCTTCATCGACAACGACCCCATCCCCGGAATTGCTGCCGAATATGAGATGTACAAACAGATCGTTCCGATGATCCCCCTCGACAATATCAACCAGCTTCTGCCGCAACTCGTGACTGAAGACAATCGCGTGTTCCTCGCGTTGCTTCCCGAAAACGACAAGGTGGTCATACCGACTGAAGAAAAGATTGAATCTGCAATCGAGGCTATCGACGAAGAGGAGATCGAGCCTTACAAAGACGAGATGAAATCCGAACCCCTCATTCCAGCTCTCCCAACACCCGGCAAGATAACCGCCACTACAGAACTGCCGCAATGGGGCGCAACCGAATGGACACTCAGCAACGGAGTGAAAGTGATCGTGAAACCGACAACTTTCAAAGACAATGAAATCATATTCCAGGCTTACGCCAAAGGCGGTCTCTCTGAGCTCGGCGAAGAACAATCGTCGACCGTGAAATTCCTTCCTTATGCTATGAACCAGCATGGTCTCGGCGACTACACATCGACCGACATCCAGAAGTATCTTCAGGGCAAACAAGTGGCATTGAACTTTGGCTTCGACTCTTACACAAGAGCCGTATCAGGCAATTCGACAGCTAAAGACCTGCCGACTCTGATGGAACTGATCTACATGGGCTTCTCAGACTTCGAAATCACTCCCGATGAATTCAAAGCTTCGCAGAACATGTTCACAGGCATGCTCCAGAACCAGGAATCCACTCCTCAGTTCACCTTCAACCGCCTCCTTCTCGAAACGCTCTTCAAATCAAAGAACAAGAAGCTCATATCTACAGCCGACATCGCAGCTGCCGACCGTGAAGAGGCTCTCAAAATGATCCACTCATTACTTAAAAATGCTGCTGACTATACATTTGTATTCACCGGTAGCATCGACCTCGACACATTCCGCCCGCTTGTAGAACAATACATCGCAACTCTGCCCACAGGCAAGAGCAACGGCAAATACGTTCAGAACGCCGACGTAGAACCGATACTCGGCTCAGGCACTGACCAATTCACCACCGCAATGGAAACTCCCCAGACCTATGTATATATCGGTGTATGGGGAACTATGCCATATGATCAGCGCAACAAAGTGCTCGCGTCGATTTCAGGCCAGATACTCAGCAACCGCCTCCTAAAGAAAGTCCGCGAGGAAATGGGTGCTGTCTACTCTATCGGAATGCAAGGCGACATGGACCGAATGGGCAAAGTCAACACGACTCTTGAAACAGCATTCCCCATGAAACCGGAGATGAAGGACGAAACTCTCGCCGCCATCCACGATCTCATCACTTCCATGACTGAGAACGTGACAGACGATGAGCTCAACCCCATCAAAGAATACATGGTCAAGAATGCCGTAACAAGCCTTGAGGAAAACGACGCTTGGGCAGGCTCGATCGCAGGATGGAGTCTCAACGATGTCGACACATTCAACGGCCGCTCGGAAATTGTCAATGCCATCACTACAAAAGATGTTCAAGACTTCATGCGCGCTCTGCTCGACCAGAACAATTACCGCGTGGTAGTTCTTGATCCTGAAACTGCTGCAAAATAAAGATCAAGTCCATATTTCAGCATTAATATAAATCGCCCAGCAGATCGGAACATCAGACCGACTGCCGGGCGATTTTTCGTTATACATCCATAGCACAGTATGAAACCTCACCTCAGCAAAAAAATCCAAGCCGACAAAACATATTGCACGATGAAGATGTTGAAAATCTATAGTTTCAACTTTCATATTTATGAGATCCTCCATCATCAAAGCAGTCATAGCTGCAACAGCATGCATGAGTGCTCTGGCAATAAATGCCAAAGTCTATGGTGACACCGTCTACGTGCCCGAACGGGCAATAATCCTTTCTGGCGATACGACCAATGCCGTTCACCGCGACAACATCGCCGTGCTCTACTCACGCGAAGGGCTTTCGTTCGACGAACCAGGGGCACCGCGCTTTCTGTTTCTCGACCGCCAAGGCAAAGTGGCCCTCGGCATAGGTGGCTATGTCAAGGGGGTCGGAATGTACGATGTCGATGGCGCGATCGACGCCACAGGGTTTGAGACATTCGACATCCCCACCCCCTTCAATCCAGCACAGCGGCAGAGGTTCGGAGCCAACGCGTCCCAGTCGACAATATTCTTAAAACTCGTCACCCGCAATTCAAAACTCGGACTTATCACAGTCTACATCCAGACAGGTTTTAATTCTGCGGCCAAGGGATACACGTTAAAACTCAAACAAGCCTACGTCAACATCAACAATCTGACCGCCGGTCTCGCACGCTCGTCATTTGCCGACGGCGAATCCCAGGCGCCGACCATCGACTCTCAAGGACCTTCAGGACAGATCGACGCAAAAAACATGCTATTCCAATATAAACTGAAGACCTCCTGCGGACTATCGGCCGCCCTTTCGATCGAAAACCCCTCGGCTGACTACACTACTGTGACAGACGCTTCGGAAGAAATCGCACAACGCTTCCCCGACATTCCTTTATACCTGCAATATGCATGGAACTCGTCAAGTCACATCAGAATGGCTGCCATCTATCGTCGCCTCAGCTATCGCGACCTGCTGACTGCTAAAAATCAGTCTGCTACCGGTTGGGGCGTGCATCTGAGCAGTGTCGGCGACATTGTCGGAGGACTGGGCTACTTCGGACACGTTGCCTATGGCAAAGGCATAGCACGCTACGTCAACGACCTAAGTGGCAACGGCTACGATCTCGTCCCCGACGAAACCGAGGGTAAACTCCATGCTCCGGGCACCCTCGCATGGACTGCAGGTTTATCTTACAATTTCACAAAGAAATTTTTCATGACTGCCAACTTCAGCATGGCTCGCGTCTACGACTGCGCAACCCTCGGAGGTGACAGTTACCGCTACGGACGATATGCCACTATCAATGGTTTCTATAATCTCACCGGCGACTTCCGCCTCGGAGCCGAATGTGTCATAGGCCGCCGAACCGACTACAATGGCACGCCCGGACATGCAAACCGAATCGAAGCAATGATGCAGTACAGCTTCTGACAAACCGATATAACGGACCCACATAACCCGCTTTGCGACAATCTGCAAGGCGGGTTATGCGTTTTTTGCATCTTTTGGGGCTGAAAGCTCGATGTTTTTAGCTAATTTTGTAATTATAATACAGAACACTATGGTGAAAGCCCCTAAAAATATCGCCGTTATTGGTGCTACAGGCTCAATCGGCACCCAAACTCTTGACATAATAAACAATCATCCGGAACTTTACCACGCTTCAGTCATTGCTGCCGGAAGCCGGGTAGACGACCTCATCAGACTCGCCTTGATCCATCGGCCGGCATTAGCCGTCATAGCCGACCAGTCAAAGTACACGACTCTGCATGAAGCCCTCAGCCCTCTCGGCATCGCTACAGCATGCGGCGACCAGGCATTGTGTGAAGCCGTTTGTCGACCCGATGTCGACATGGTCGTCACCGCGACAGTCGGCTACAGCGGTCTTGCACCGACCATCGCTGCCATCAAAGCCGACAAAGACATAGCTCTTGCCAACAAGGAGACTCTTGTCGTAGCCGGACAATATATCACAGATCTACTCTCTCACTCAAAATCGAAGGTTTACCCTGTAGATTCAGAGCATTCGGCCATTTACCAATGTCTGCAAGGTGAAAATCATAGCGACGTCAGCCGACTCATCATCACCGCTTCCGGCGGCCCGTTCCGCACTTGGTCAGCTGAGCAAATTGCCAAAGCGACGGCTTCAGATGCCCTACGACACCCCAATTGGTCGATGGGCGCAAAAATCACAATCGACTCAGCTTCGATGATGAACAAGGCGTTTGAAATAATCGAGGCAAAATGGCTGTTCGGCTTCGACGCCGACAAGATCGTGGCTGTCGTCCATCCGCAGTCGATAGTCCACTCGATGGTTGAGTTCAACGACGGCGCCATAAAAGCTCAGCTCGGCTTGCCTGACATGAAACTACCCATCGCCTACGCCCTCGGCGAGGGTCAACGTCTGGCCGGAGCTGAGAAACAGCTGAGCATCGCTGACTTCGCCACGCTGACATTCGAACGCCCCGATCCGTCACGCTTCCCTTGCCTCTCACTCGCCCATGAAGCGTTGACCAGCGGAGGCAACAGCGCATGCATAATCAATGCGGCCAACGAAATAGCAGTAGCCTCATTTCTCAACGGCCGCATAGGATTCGGTGATATATATCGCGTCATCGAGCGCACCCTGTCAACCATAGATCATATCGCCGCACCTGATTATGAAGACTATGTATCGACCAATCGCGAAGCCCGCAAATTCGCATCATCAATCTGCTAAATAAAATCTGCAATCATTCATAAATTCATCTAATGGAAAGTTTCTTAATGAAAGCCCTGCAACTTATCGTTGCCCTACTGATACTTGTTACTATACACGAATTCGGTCATTATATTTTTGCCCGCATATTCGGGATCAAGGTCAACCGCTTCTATCTCTTTTTCAATCCCGGTTTTTCGATATTGAAATATCGCCCCGATGAAGGCACCTTGCAAGTGATCGGTTGGACTGACAAAGACGGCAAAGACAAAGCTTGGAAAACCTTTAAAGTCGGGAAAAAATATCCTCCACGCAAAGATGGCAAACAATCATGGCGCGACACCCTCTATGGACTCGGATGGTTGCCGCTCGGCGGATATTGCGCCATTGCAGGCATGGTCGACGAGACTACGAGCCAGAAAGATCTCGAAAGCGAACCTCAGCCTTGGGAATTCCGCTCAAAGGCGGTTCACAAACGCTTTATGGTGATGGTCGGCGGTGTGCTTTTCAATTTCAGTCTTGCCATCATCATCTATACGGGCATCGCCATTCATTGGGGCGACCGTGTAGTGCCGTTCAACGCCATGACCGAGGGCATGGATTTCGGTCAGGAAATGCAGGATGCCGGTTTCCGCAATGGCGACAGACTGTTGTCGCTCGACGGCAAGCCACTCGACGCAAAAGACTACAGCGTTGCATGGGATATCATACAGCCTGGAGCTACTGTCGGAGTGCTGCGCGACAATCGCGACACAGTCAACATTGTCATCTCCGAAAAACTCCTTACCTCAATCGTTGCAAAAGGTAACGACTATCAGAGCATGAAAATAAGAACCCCCGTTGTGATCGCAAATCTGCAGAATGGCGAAGGCGCAATCGCAGCAGGTCTTCAGAAATCTGACCGCATCATCAAGGTCGGCAACGACACCACTCCGACCAGCACGGAATTCATGCCTGTTCTCGCAGCTAACAAATCGAAAAGTCTGCCGTTTGTAATCGTGCGCGACGGCAAGGAGCAGACCGTCGACGTTGCGATCAATGATGCCGGTAAGATAGGCATCATCATGCTCCACTCGTATGAGATATTTGACGTCGAAGAAGTGCACTACTCATTGCTGAGCGCCATACCGCGAGGATGGGAAATCGGCACCGACCGTCTCACAAGCTACGTATCGTCGCTCAAGGTTATGTTCACCAAGGAAGGCGCAAATAACATCGGAGGCTTCGGCACTCTCGGAAGTCTATTCCCCGAAACATGGAACTGGTTAGAATTCTGGCAGATTACAGCATTCCTGTCTGTGATTCTCGCTTTCATGAACATCATCCCCATCCCAGGCCTCGACGGCGGCTACATACTCTTCCTGCTCATCGAACTCGTCACCCGCCGCAAACCGAGCGACAAGGTGCTCGAATATGCCAACATGATAGGCATGGCATTCATATTCATGCTCCTGATCTACGCCAACGGCAACGATATATACAGATTGTTCATTAAATAAAATTCATGGATAACAACATTCCCACACTGCGACTGCGTCGCGGAAAAGAAGAATCACTCGACCGCTTTCACCCTTGGGTATTTTCGGGAGCATTGGTTGCGATGCCCGACAACATCGACGAAGGTGAACTGGTCTATGTCGAGACTTCGGAAGGCCGACGCGTCGGCACCGGACATTTTCAAATCGGCAGCATCGCCGTGCGCATGCTGACATTCGAAGATGAAACCATCGACGAAAATTTCTACCGCAACCGACTCTCCGAGGCTCTACGACTCCGACAGGCGCTCGGACTCATACGACCTGACAACGATGCGTTCCGTCTTGTCCACGGCGAAGGCGACTTCCTGCCCGGACTTGTCGTCGACATCTATGGACCGACTGCCGTCGTGCAAGCTCACTCACCGGGCATGCACTTCGCCCGCGACATCATCGCCCGCCAGTTGATCGACCTCCCCGGCCTCGACATACGCAACGTTTACTACAAATCAGAGACCACTCTCCCTTATAAGGCTCACCTCGACCCTCAAAATCAATATATCATCGGATCGGCTGAAAACGACATCGCCACCGAAAACGGATTGCGTTTCCGCATTGACTGGCTGAAAGGACAGAAAACAGGATTTTTTGTCGACCAACGCGACAACAGATCTCTGCTCGAACACTATTCGAAAGGTCGCCGTGTACTCAACATGTTCTGCTACACCGGAGGCTTCTCTGTCTATGCCATGCGAGGAGGCGCTGAGCGGGTGACATCGGTCGACAGCTCGGCAAAGGCCATTGCATTGACCGATGCCAACATTGATCTCAACTACCCCGGCGACAATCGCCATAATGCAGTGGCCGAAGATGCGTTCAAATTCCTCGACAACATGGAAGACGGCGCCTACGATCTCATCATTCTCGATCCTCCGGCATTTGCCAAACACCGGAGCGCACTGCGCAACGCTCTCCGAGGCTATCAGAAACTCAACGCCAAGGCATTCGAAAAAATCACGTCGGGCGGAATCATATTCACATTCTCATGCTCGCAGGCCGTCAACAAAGAACAATTCCGTCTGGCCGTCTTCTCTGCAGCAGCTCAGACCGGCCGCAAGGTGCGCATTCTCCATCAATTGACTCAGCCTGCCGACCATCCTGTGAATATCTATCACCCGGAAGGCGAGTATCTCAAAGGGCTTATTCTATATGTCGAATAATAATCCATCAATATGAAAAATTTAATTCCAGCATTTGCTATGACCATGACATTGATGACCACATCTTGTCAGAAAGAAGAAACCAAAGCTGATGACTTCGATTACACGGTCGACAGTTTTGCCGACATCGAAGTGCTTCGCTACAAAGTTCCCGGCTTCGAGGAACTTTCACTCAACCAGAAAAAATTGATCTACTATCTGACTGAAGCCGCCATATGGGGCCGTGACATCTTGTGGGATCAGAACAATGAGTACAATCTTCCGATCCGTCGCATGCTCGAGGCCGTCTACAACAACTACACCGGCGACCGCGACAGTCAGGAGTTTAAAGATTTCGAACAATATCTCAAACAAGTATGGTTTGCCAACGGCATTCATCACCACTACTCCACCGACAAATTCACACCGTCGTTCAGCCGCGAATTCCTTGCCGCAGAACTTGACAAACTCCCCGAAGGCGACTGGACCGCTTCACGCGACACCATTTTCGAACTCATATTCAACCCCGCTGTCGCCGCCAAACGCGTAAACCAGGCAGAAGGAGAAGATCTCATTGCCACATCAGCCAACAACCTCTACAAAGGGGTTACGCAAGCCGAAGTCGAAGCTTATTTCGACGCACTCAAAGATCCGTCGGATGCCACACCCGTCAGCTACGGACTAAACACCCGCGTGGTTAAAGAAAACGGCAAAATCGTCGAACAGCCTTATAAAGTCGGCGGACTCTACAGCCAGGCGATCGAAAAGATCGTCGAAAACCTCGAGAAAGCAGCCGAATTTGCAGAAAATGACTCACAGCGCCGCATAATCGAGACATTGGTCGAATACTACAGAAACGGCGACTTGAAAACATTCGACGAATACTCCATCCTCTGGGCAGAAGACACCGATTCGAAAGTCGACTTCATCAACGGCTTTATCGAAGACTACGGCGACCCCCTCGGCATGACCGGTGCATGGGAGTCTATCGTCAACTTTAAAGACGAAGAAGCAAGCCACCGCACAGAAGTGCTCAGCTCCAACGCTCAATGGTTTGAAGATAATTCGCCGACAGACAAACGCTTCAAGAAAGACCAGGTGAAAGGTGTTTCAGCCAAAGTGATTACCGCTGCAATCCTTGCAGGCGACGCATATCCGGCAACCCCGATCGGCATCAATCTCCCCAACGCCAATTGGATCCGCGCAGCTCATGGCTCAAAATCAGTTACCCTTGAAAATATCACCCGCGCCTACGACGAGGCATCGCACGGCAACGGTTTCAACGAAGAGTTTGTGATCGATGATGAAACCGCAAAATTGCTCGACGACTATCTTTTCATTACCGACAATCTTCACACCGACCTCCACGAATGTCTCGGTCATGGTTCCGGAAAACTCCTTCCCGGTGTGGCCCGCGATGCTCTCAAAGCTCATGGATCGACAATAGAAGAAACGCGTGCCGATCTGTTTGCACTCTACTACCTCGCCGATCCCAAGTTGATCGAAATCGGACTGCTCGACAATCCCGAAGCTTACAAAGCTGAATATTATAAATATATTCTCAATGGTCTGATGACCCAACTAATGCGCATCGAACCCGGCAAGGACGTCGAGGAAGCACACATGCGCAACCGCAAACTGATCGCCGAATGGGTTTATGAACACGGCAACGCCGACAATGTCATCGAACTCGTAAAGAAAGACGGCAAAACATTCGTGAAAATCAACGACTATCAGGCATTACGCGGCCTTTTCGGACAACTTCTTGCCGAGATACAGCGCATCACAAGCGAAGGCGACTATCCTGCCGCTCGTGATCTCGTAGAAACTTATGCTGTGAAGGTTGACCCGGCTATCCACCGCGAAGTGCTCGACAGATACTCTCATCTTTCGATCGCTCCATACAAAGGCTTCGTCAATCCTGTTTACACACCCGTCGTTGAAAACGGCGAAATCGTCGACATCAATATCACCTATGACGAAGACTACATCAACCAGATGCTCCGCTATGGCCGCGACTACTCCGGCCTGAAGCCCACAGAGTAAACCGGAGCGCCGATACCGTCATTTTATTACAACAAACGCGCATCATCTCATCGATGATGCGCGTTTGTCATATGTAAAACATACTGATGTTACATATAGTATGTAGTTGTGGAGCTGTTGCCGTTTTCGTCAGTTGTTGTGACCGTTCTTGTTGTTTTTGAACCGGAGCGAGATCTTGAGGTCGATTTTGACTTGGATTTCTTAGCCTTTGCCTTCTCATTGGACTTTGTTCCGTCTGACTTGAAAATCACGTTGCCGTTGTTGTCATAAACAGTAACATTGCCATTGATACAGCCGGCTATGCGATCACCGAGACCATTGAGCTGATTTAGCTCGCCGAGACAATTCAACTCATCCAACGACGATAGTGCATTCAGGCCTGAGAAATCGAAATCAAAATCCACCGACGACGTTTCATCACCGTCGACAGGATTTTTGGAAATGACGAGCGACCAAGAAGATCCTGAGACCGACAAGACATAGGACGAGCGATACTTCTTGGATACAAATTTGATGACAAACGACTGATTGCGGGTCTTGGTCACGCTGACTGAATTTTCACGTTCTTTCTCGAAGGCTGCCCACAAACGTTCGGCCTGAGACTTTGAGTTGCCATTGAGAATGGTGCTTTGCTTGACTATGGACTTGTTCTTAGGATTGCGATGCTCCGTGTATGTCACCTGAACATTTGCATCGCTCTCAAGATCTTTGACAATGCGATCGATGCGATCCTGGGCAAACAATTGTACCGACGCAGCAGCAAAGAGTAAAAATACACTTAAAATTAATCGTTTATACATAGTGGGAGATATTATTAATGTTAGTAATTTCAATTGAGATCGGCCAAAAGGATCGCTTTCACTTCCGGATCAGTAATGTTCTTCAGAGCCTCATCGATCAGGATTCTGTCAGCGTCATCACAACTGACTGCATTTATCGACATCAATGTACTGTCGACCAGGCGGTCAGCTCGTTGCAATTCCGGTAAAATTTCACGGATATCGGTAATTTTCTCACCATTTCTGATTATGTAACTACCGGCATATCTGCGTTCTATCGAATACGCATCGGTTTTCGCTGCAGAACCTATTATCACGCCGGCTCCGACAAGCAACAGCATTGCAACAGCTGCCGCCGACGCAAATATCCTCGTGCGTCTGATTGAGCCCTTATTCTCGACGGGATCGGCCTCAAGACTGTCATACCACATAAACATTCCACGGTAGCACTCAAGATCAGACGCGACATGCTTCTGCTTGAAATAGTCATAAAGCCTGCGCTCTTCTTCAATGGTCGTCGAACCGTCGAGAAATTTCCCGACCAGACATTCAGCCTGCGCGTCCGACATAATGTGTTTGCGTCTAAACGTTAATGATATAATATTCATAATATTACATTTTGGAGAGTTGATATTCTGTAAAGATTTCAGCAATGCGGTGACGCGCTCTCGACAGAGCTGCACGTACAGCCCCCTCTGTAGAGCCGACTATACCTGCGATCTCGGAGTTGGACAGCCCTTCGATATGTCGCATTGTGATAAGCGCTTGCTGCGCATCAGGCAGCATCGCAAGCACATTTCTGACTGCTGCCGCTTCTTCACCTCCGATAGCCATTTCTTCAGGGGATAGCTGGCAGCCTCCGACAATTTCATCATTAAGATCAAGCATCGGTTTCCGGCCTCTTATCACATTAAGCGACAATCTGTGAACGATTGTCATCGCCAATGCCTCGGGTCTGTCATAGTCGTCAAGTTGCTCTCGCATTGTCCACAATTTGAGCATACAGTCCTGAACGATATCTGCAGCAGCATCGGCATCCCCCGTCACAGAGGTAGCCCTCGCAAGCAATCCAGGCTTGATCGCCACAACAAATTTTTCGAACTCAGAACGATGCATAAAACTATGAGGATGTTTTGCCCTTATGACACACAACTATCATTTTTGTTACACAATCCACCCATTTTTTTACAGTCTCCCGTTAAAACATTAAAGCCGCCAGTTCACTTTGACCGGCGGCTTTAATGTTTGGCTTGAGAGATTAGTGTTTCTTAGCCTTGTGATGTTTGCAATTCTGGTGATCGCCTTTGCACGCCGTACCATTCTTGCAACATTTCTTGTCGCGTAGGGCGGCAAGAACAATTGGCTCCATCACATCGTAGCCTGCCCGATTGGGATGGAGACGATCGTTGGTAAACTCAGGAGCAAGCGCTCCATCGGGAGTAGTCAGAGCCGTGTAATAATCAACGTAAGTGATACCGTTTGCTTCAGCGTAATCACGGAGATATTCATTGACATTGACAACGCGTGTCGCTGTGTTGACAACATTTGCATTCCAAGGGATGGTGTCGCAAGGAAGAACCGATGCTATCAACGGACGAATGCCGGCCTGACGTGCAAGTTCGGCCATCGAAATGATGTTTTCGGCAATATGTTTTTCTTCCATCGGGCTCTGATTCTGAGCAATATCGTTAATTCCGGCCAAAATTACCACAGCCTTGGGCTTGAGTTCGATTACGTCGGAGTAGAAACGACATAGCATCTGGCCCGTCACCTGTCCCGATATGCCTCGACAGGCGAAGTTATTGTCAGTGAAAAACTCAAGATGATTGTCATCCCAGCCGTCTGTAATGGAGTTGCCCATGAACACAACTTCGGGCGCAGCTGTGAGTGCAGCGTTTGCATCGGCATAACGCTGATGATTAGCCCAATCGGTAGTCTGTGCTGACACGGCGATCGAAACAGCAGATGCCGCTGCAAGAGTCAGAATGATTTTTTTCATAATCAGTAGTTATTTTTATTGTTTTGAAATTACTATTTAAGCAATGAAATCCATTTTGCGAGTTCTGCGGTCCACTCCGGTTTGTAGACAAAGCCGTCATAGAATCCCCATCCATGATCGCCTTTAGGATAAATATGCAGCGATGCTTCCACACCATTGTCCCTGAGCGAAGAAAAATAATCGAGAGAATTAGAGACAGGCACAATGGAATCATCGGCCGAATGGACTATAAATGCTTTTGGTGTGTCGGGTGACACCTGCCGATGATTGTCGTAAAGAGCAAGCATATCTTCCGACGCATTTTCTCCGACCATGCGATCGCGACTTCCATGATGGGCGTCAGGCCCGATCACTTTGATAACCGGATAAAACAGTATCTGGAAATCGGGACGGGTCACATGATCTGTATAATGTGTGGCAGCTGTAGATGCCAGATGACCGCCCGCCGAAAACCCTTGAACACCGACCAGACTCTCAGGAAAACGTTCGCGCAAAATGCGCATCGAGCGGTGAACGTCACTCAAAGGCACATCGGGATGACCATAGGGCATGCGATACTGCAGGACCGCAACGTCGATTCCCTGGCCATTATACCAATCAACAAAGCTGTATCCCTCATTCTGAACGCCGAGGTGACGGTAACCGCCGCCAGGAAGCATCAGCACCACTTTGCCCGAAGGATTATCTGATTTGAACAAGTGCAACACCGGATTGCTCACAACGTTCCACTCAAGAGAATCCTCGGCTGTGACAATTCTGCCATTACTGTTTGGTGCGCCCTTAGGCCAGATCTCGATTCGCTCTTCATGCGCAGGCACATAATCTACAGGCATTCCCGCAGAAACAGGTAAACAGACAGCACTGCAAAATAGCGACAGGACAAAAATGGTTTTAATATTCATATCGTTAGAAGGATGTTATGCAAATGTACGAATTTTTGTGATAACATTGACCAAACTGACAAAACTTATGAGAGGGAGGTCGGTCAATGACCGCCTCCCTCTCATGGATATCGTGACTCAAAGATTGATCGTTATTCGATCTCGAAACCAACCTTCGAGCGTATGTCGGCAGAAGAAGCGCCTACAAGGGCCTCAAACTTACCCGGTTCGACAACCCACTGGTGGGCTTTGTCGTCAAAATAGCTCAACGCATCACGACTGATGGTGAAGTTTACGGTCTCAGTTTGTCCGGGAGCAAGATTCACTTTTGCGAAACCTTTCAGCTCCTTGACCGGACGCGGAAGCGATGACTTCAGATCGGCGATATAAAGCTGTACAACTTCACTGCCTTCGCGGTCGCCGGTATTTGTCACAGGGATAGATACTGTGAATGTATCGTCAGCTGTTCCCTTCTTTCTGTCGATTGTTGCCTTGCCGTAATCGAAAGTCGTATAAGAAAGACCGTAACCGAAGGGGAAAGTAGGCTTAAGTTTGTTTTTGTCGGTAAAACGATAACCGACGAAAATATCATCGTTGTAGTGCATGTCTATGATATCACCCTCGACGGGATCATGACGCGGAGTGCCGGGATATTCGCCGAGTTTATGAGCTCCGCACTGGTCAAGCGACGCATAATAGGTGTACGGTAGTTTTCCGCTCGGATTGACATCGCCGGCAAGAATTGCTGCCATTGCATGGCCTGTCTCGTTGCCGAGGTACCACCCTTGGATGACAGCCTTAACCTTGTCGAGCCACGGCATGGCCACACCCGTTCCGCTGATATTGACAACCACGATGTTGGGATTGACGGCAGCAAGAGTCTCGATCAGTTCGTTCTGCCCGTAAGGAAGATCAAGTGTCAGGCGGTCTGTACCCTCGGCATCCTGATGATCGCTCTTGTTCAAGCCACCGAAGAACAGCACAAGATCTGCGTCTTTAGCTGCTTTCACAGCGTCGGCAGTCAACTGTTCGGGAGTACGGGGATCGTCGAGGTGCTGCTTGGTCCACACATTATTATAGAATGTCAATGTATCTCCGACATATCCGCGTTCGTAAACAATGTCGAACTCATTGCCCAGACGAGCCTGGAGACCTTCGAGTGGATAGACTTCATACAGAGCTTTCAGAGACGACGAACCTCCGCCGACAGTCATTCGCTTGATAGCATTCTCTCCGATAACGGCGATGCGACGGACACGATCTTTTAAAATCGGGAGAGTCTTGTCATCGTTTTTAAGCAGAACGACACCTTCTTCGCCGATCTTACGGCAGGCAGCATGATGCTCGGGAGAGTTGATCGATCCCCAAGGACGGTTGCGGTTCATCGCTGTACGCATGGTGAGGCGGAGCACACGACGCACCTTGTCGTTGAGCTGATCTTCGCTGTATGTGCCATCGAGCAGACCATTGTAATAGTTGTTGGCCATCCAATAGTTGTCATACTGATTGCCCTTCGTGCCAAGACCATCTGTGCCTGTGCCGAACTCCATGTCAAGACCTCCTTCGACAGCCTGTTTGGTGTCATGGACCGCACCCCAGTCGGAAATCACGACTCCGTCCCACTGCCATTCTCCCTTGAGAATGTCATTGACAAGTCTCTGGTTATAGGTTGCATGCTGGCCATTGACAAGATTATAGCCACCCATGAGACTCCATGCTCCGGCATCGACGGTTGCAGCCTTGAAAGCCGGAAGATATATTTCATAGAGTGCACGATCACTGACCACTGAGTTTGTCGTATAGCGATTTGCCTCGTTATTGTTGGCAGCAAAATGCTTGACGCACACAGCCACACCGTTAGACTGAACACCACGCACATAGTCAGCAGCCATCGCTGAAGCCAGATAAGGATCTTCTCCGAAATATTCAAAATTGCGGCCACACAACGGTGTACGATAGATGTTGACACCCGGGCCAAGAAGCACACTCTTGTTGCGGTAACGGGCCTCTTCTCCGATGCTCTTGCCATAGAGAGATGCCATGTCGGTGTTCCATGTAGCCGCCAGACATGTCAATGAAGGAAACGCTGTACATGAGTCATTGGTCCAACCGGCCTGATCCCACTCGTCCCAAAGAACTTCGGGTCTGACGCCCATCGGGCCATCGTCAGTCCACAGTTCGGGAATGCCGAGAGACGGTACGCCGGGAGCACTGAACTTAGACTGGGCATGGAGCAATGAAACCTTCTCTTTCAATGACATTCTCGACAATGCATCTTCGATGCGGTCTTCAAGAGGCTTCGACTCATCGAGATAAACCGGAGGCGACGCTACTGCCGCCGACATAGCGAACAGCGCGCAAGCTGACAATAGAATTTCTTTGATTTTCATACTTAAAATTTTTAGGTTATAGGTTATTGATAGGTGTCAACGATATGGCATAGCCGCCGCATGACGCCACGGGTAGAGTCAGGCTGGATTTCGAATCGACGGTTTTTGTCTCGATTATGTAATCCTGCGGTGCGGTGCGGTAATGCGCTTTTTTGCCGTCACGATAAATCGTGGCTCGATACTTGCAGTCCTTTGGCAAGAACGAAAAATCAATTTTAGATTTGCGGGGATCAACTCCTGCAGTCGATCCGACAAACCAGTTGTCACTACCCTTTGCCTTTCGGGCGACTGTGACATACTCCATCGGCTCGGCCTCAAGATAGACACTCTCATCCCAGTCAAGAGCAACATCTTTGATAAACTGGAATGCATCCTGAAATTTTTCATATGTTTCAGGAAGGTCAGCCGCCATCTGCAATGGCGAAGGCATTGTGACATACAGCGAAAGCTGATGAGTCAGTGTCGAATTTACCCATGCATTGCGTGAAGGATTATATTTCGACAGATCATTTTCAAACAACCCAGGCGTATAGTCCATCGGACCACCGATCAGACGGGTGAAAGGCAGGATTGCTGTATGTCCGGGGTTAATGCCGCTGAACGCATGATACTCCGAACCGCGGGCCGACTCATTGCTGACAAGATTTGGCCATGTACGGCATATGCCTGTCGGTCTGACGGCCTCATGAGCGTTGTACATGATCTTGTAATCAGCAGCTTTCTCGACAACATGCTGATAATGGTTGACCATCTGCTGTCCATAGTGATGCTCTCCACGAGGAATTATTTCGCCGATATATCCGCCTTTGACAGATTCATAAGAATTATCGACCATGAAGCGGAACGCGTTGTCGAGTTCTCGTTCATAGTCTGTAACGGCGCTCGCCGTTTCATGATGCATGACAAGTTTGACATTTTTGTCGGCCGCATATTTCTTTATGCGCTCAAGGTCGAAGTCGGGATATGGTTTCGTAAAGCTAAACATCCTGGACTTACGCGTAGCATCAGAATCTTCCCAGCCTTCGTTCCAACCTTCAACCAACACACCGTCGAAGCCATTTTCAGCTGCAAAGTCGATATATCTGAGCACATTTTCGGTATTTGCGCCATGGCGACCATTGGGTTTGAGAGTGGTATAGTCAGTTGTGCCGATCGCAATATTATCTACTTCGTCAGTGTAGCTCCACGAACTCTTGCCCGTGATCATCTCCCACCACACACCAATATACTTCACCGGGTGGATCCATGAAGTATCGGCAATACGGCAAGGCTCGTTAAGATTGAGGGTGATGCGGGAGGCCAATATATCCCTGGCATCGTCGCTCACAATCACAGTGCGCCAAGGTGTTGTCCGACCTGTCTGTATTATGGCTTTATCGCCGTTAGCATAGGGAGTCAGTGCCGCTTTAAAAATAAAGTTGGTATCATCGAGGTCAAGACACATTGCCGGATAATCATACAACGCGGCCTCATGCAGATTGACATACAATCCGTTATCATATTTGAGCATCAACGCAGTCTGGACTCCTGTGGGAGACGAAGGCGACGGATAGACCGGACCGCCGACATGGGCTTCGTCCATCTTAGATCTGATTTCCGACAGCCGACTACGGGTGTAGTTGAATTCCTGTGAATCATAGTCACCCGGAATCCAGTATGCCACTGCATCTCCCGGGATGGCAAATTCTGTGAGTTCATCCGAGATAATGAATGATTTCAATTTACCTTGTTGCGCAGGGAACTCATAGCGGAACCCGACACCATCATCAAACACTCGGAAACGCAGATCGACAAGACGTCCCGACGCGCGATGACGCATGTTGATAAGCATTTCATTGTAGTGAGAACGTATACTTGCTTCTTCGCCCCACACAGGATGCCAAGTTTCGTCAAATGTGGCCCGCGACTCGCCAATTAATTCAAAATCCGACGCTAAAGCATCTTCGCCAACCAAGCTAAAGCCCAACCGGCTATCGTCGATCACCCTTTGTCCGGCAAAATCGACGCTGTAAACCGGAGATCCGTCAGCAGTCAGATTGACATCCACAGTTACACGACCATCGGGCGATGCGACATTTGCCGCGCCGGCCATGACCGGTGACATTATGATTGAAAGGGCAATTGTAAGAAGTTTGTTCATTTCAGAGTAATATGTGTATCGGCCTCAAGGCCTTGACAAAATTTGAAAAATTATCAGATCTGTGATTGTTCAATTATATGACAAGGCGCTACTCCTTTCAAGATTGCGCCTTGCCATGATACTGTTGTTAGGGTTTGAGATTAGCTCGATCTACAGGAGTCAGACGATAAAGCAGTACATCACGGCCAGGAATTGTGACCGTCCGGTTCTTGTCTGCTTTGCCTTCATCCTTTCCGGTCCATAGGTTTTTAATAGTGTAGGCATTGACAGTCGGTTTGAATGCCCGCTGCGATATGACGTCGTAAGTTGTCAGATCATTCCAATCAAGGTCTACTTTCTTAGACTCACGGTTGCGGTTGAAGACACAAAGCGCCCACTGATCATCGACGAGAGGTTTGAACCAATACTCAACACCCTCGCGGCTTATGAAACGCCAACCCTGCACGCCAAGCTCGTCCTGGTCGACAGCTATGACATCGCGGTTGGTAAGAATGGCTTTTGTCTCGTCGCTCATCGATCTTACATCATTGCCGAGAATCAGCGGAGCTGCCATCATACACCACAGAGTGAAATGAGCGCGGTCTTCGTTAACGCTCATTCCATTGCCGACTTCCAGCATATCGGGGTCATTCCAATGCCCCGGGCCGGCGTACTGGCGCAGAGGCTCATTCTTGTCAAGGATCTGCAGCACTCCGAGGGGATTCCAATAATTGCCACCATAGACCTTATCGTTGTCAAACATACATCCTATGTCGCCCGTAGTGCGCCACAGATGACCGATTTCCTGTGCCCATTCCCAAGGCTTGGAGCTGCCCCACTCACAAATGCTGAACACGATCGGACGTCCTGCGGCCCGCAACGCATCGCGCATCAGGCGGTATGAACCCTTGGAATTCTGATCTGCTGTGTTACACCAGTCATATTTTAAATAATCGACTCCCCACCGGGCATAGGTCTGCGCGTCCTGATACTCGTGGCCGAGACTTCCGGGCTCGCCCGCACATGTCTTGCAACCGGCGTCACTGTAGATGCCGAATTTCAAACCTTTATCGTGGATGTAATCGGCTAAAGCCTTCATACCTGAAGGAAATTTTTCGGTGCTGCACTGAATGTTGCCTTCGGCATCTCGCTGACCATGCCAGCAGTCATCTATATTGACATAGACATAGCCACAATCGGCCAAACCCGACGAAACCATGGCATCGGCAATTTCTTTTATCGATGCTTCATTGATGTTTCCGCCGAATTTATTCCATGAGCTCCATCCCATCGGAGGTGTTTTTGCAAGATCCTCCCACTTCTGTGCGTGGGAAGAGAAAGAGGGCATAGAGAGGGCGGCAATCGCCAGAGCGCATATTGTCAACTTAGAGTTCATATTATGTTTATAGTTATTTAGGTATTGGATGATTGACCCGTATATGGTCTGAACAACAGAGTCATTAACAAAATTATATAAAAAAAGCCAAACTGGCAAATCGATTATTGCCTGCTGATGAAGTGACAGTATAATAAAGATTGACGGAAAAGTAATCCGTCAATCTTTATTAATGAGCATTTATATCGGTTATTCACCCCAGACGTTAAGTTCGCCTATCGCCATTTTTGAAGTTCCGTCAAACGATTCATCAATGATGAACTTCATATAGCGACCTGTCGACGGCTGCACCTCAAATTCATAAGATGATGCAGTCTTGGAGGGATAAGTCCAATCTGCGATGCTTGTCCAAGGACCTTCGGGCGAAGAAGCGACTTCTACACTTCCTGACTTGGAGTTATAGTACTTACGGTTAGAACTTGCAGGCGCTTCAATGCCGACCCTGTAAAGGTCTTTATCCTCACCGAAATCGATAACGATTTCACAGGGGAAATCGGTTGGTTCAGACCATATCGAGCGCCAATAATTGTTTGATGTTCCGTCGATCAGATTGTCGGGCACATAGTTGCTACCCTCCACAGTCTCCCAATCTTCGATAGTGCGGATGTCGGAACTGCATGAAACTATCGACCATTTCGATTTATCGAGTTTCGATGCCACTACCGATATGACATAAAGCATCACATTCTTGTCGGGATTGATATTCGACGAAGATATTGAGTTAAGTCTAAGAGGCAGGATGTAGTCACCGAATTTCGAAGATCCGTTCTCAGGGATAAGCGCCTCGCGCACGAACGTGAATTTGAAGCGGCCAGATTTCATGTTCTTTTTAATCTGCCATCCGTCAAGATCTATGCGGTAAGCATCTTCGGGAAGCAGTTTATATGCAGTATTATGCTCCTGGTTGTAAGTGTCGATCAAAGAAGGATCGATCGAAAACGAGTAATCAATATCCTCCTTGGGGATAAAGTTTGTCGACACTGTCATATAGATATCTTCTTCGGTCGAACTCTGACGCGTCGGCATAATGCCTGTCGTAAATCCATATGTAGTCAGAGACACATACGGAGTGCTAAGCATCGGTTGCAGAACTGTCGTCATCTTGTTCTCGTTGAAGTTCACGCCCTCTGTATCTACAGACAGGCGCAAAGGGATCGCAACATTAGGATTTTCGGCAAGCACTTCAGCCAGACGGGTGCGGTCCCACGAAATTTCGAACGGGCGCTGATAGTCCTCATTGCTCATGGCAAGCGTTCCGACTGTTATTGAATAGCAATCGGCCGGGAGCAGCGAAAGCGGAGTTTTCGCTGTTTCATTATAAACAGTGAGCACATCTTCGTCAACACTGATTGAGACATTGGCGCTCTGGAAGCCCTTGCCACTTTTCAGTACATAGATTTCGTAAGGGTCGTCCAATCCAAGATAGACATTGCCCTGAACGAGACCAGAATTAAGCAGCATCACTGTATCGTCGACCATGAAGTTGTCGATGGCGCTTTTCTCGCATGATGAAAAAGCGGCTGCACAAGCGACGAACAGGCTGATATATGATTTGAATTTCATTGTCTTAATAGTTTTTTAATGGTTTACCATCCGTAGTTTTGGGTGATATTCTTCATTTCGCTCAACTGGATCTGGTTGATCGGGAAGAAATAATGCTTGGCCTGGAAAAGATTGTCAGAACCGGCCCATACTTTTGTTGTGCGGGAATACGACGACTCATAGTTGGTTGCAAGAAGGTTGAGGGTCCAGTTAGGTCCTGTAAATTCTTTTTCTGCAATCATCCAGCGGCGTGCGTCATAGTAACGGTGGCCTTCGAAAGCGAGCTCAACCATGCGTTCCTTGCGGATCATCTGGCGGAGTGCATTCTGATCGGAGAGGAAGTTGTATTCGGGATAAGCTTCCTGAAGAGTGTTGAGACCTACGCGCTCACGCACCTTGTTGACGTAAGTGAGGGCTTCCTGAGCATCGCGGTTGGGCTTTTCGTTGCATGCTTCGGCATAATCAAGATAAATTTCGGCCAGACGATAGTAGAACCAGAAATATGTACCCCAGTTGCCATGTTCGTAGTCGATATCTGTCGGGATGAAACGACGCCAGAAGTATCCGACTTTCACGCAGTCGCCGTTGCGCAGCGGAGAATTGCCTCCTGTCTGGAAATATACTTCGGTATTACCGCCGTCAATGAAATCGTTGATAAATTTGAAACCGTTAGCAAACACTGATGCATAATAACGGGCATCGCGGCCGATACAGCTCTTGTGGGCTTTGATCGCACCGAATTTCGGGCCTTCGATCGGGTGTTCCCATCCATCCTCAAAACCATCTTTCTGATAACCTGAAAGCGGATCGACAATCGGCATTCCTTCGCTATCATATCCGAGATCGGTCACAGGGTTGATCGGGTAACGTCCGGTTTCTGCCATAGGATAGGAATCAACCAGCTTCAAAGACGGGCAATACTGACCGCAGCCCATCTTGGTGATCAGTGGAGGCATGGCGAAGTGGCGGTTGAAGCATGCTATATAATAGTATCTATCCTGATAACGCGGCCAATAACCCCAGATGATTTCTGAGTTCCATTCCTTGAACTGAACGCCTTGATATGATGCGATATTGTGCATCATAGGGTCTGTCTCAGTGTCGTCGGTGTACAATTTGTAAAGACCGAGATCGATCACGTCTTTAGCAGCCTGAGCGGCCTTTTCCCATTTCTGAGGATCCGGAGTCTGGGGGAACAGATAGTCACCCCAACGGTTAATGAGTTGGCCCTTGTAAAGATCACAGCCGTTGAAAAGCGGACTTGCTGCATAGAGGAGTATGCGCGCCTTGGTTGCCATTGCAGCCCCTTTAGTCGCACGGCCTGCAAACGTCTTGGTGTCGGCAAGGGTCAATGGAAGATCTGCGATCGCTTTGTCAAGTTCGGAAATCATGAAATCAACGTTCTGATCGACGGTATGACGATCGATTTCTTCCGGTTTGATAGTAGCGTCAGATCGCTTGTCGCCCCAGATGTAGACAGGGCCATAGCGACGGAAGAGCTGGAAATAGCTATATACACGTATCAGACGGGCTTCGGCCTTCATCTGCTTCTTCTCCTCATCGGTCAGGTCAGGACACTTATCGACATTATCCATGAAGATACCTGCCTGCTCAATTCCGGTGTACTGATACTTCCATATATTGAAATAAGGCGTTGTCGGGCCCCAGTCGCCGGTGCGGAAGTTGAGGTAAGTCGACCACTGGTAGGTTGAGAACATGGCCTCATCGCTCATCGGCACAACTGCTCCGTCGCCGCCGGGGAATACTTCTTCGGTGCTGTTTGTTCCCTGATATTCGGCTTCATAGGGAAGATAGCTGTAGATGTGGGCAAGATAACTGAGCGTCGAAGCTCGCTTGCTGAACACTTTCTCTATTGTCAACTGATCCTCGAGCTGGACGTCGAGATAGTCGCTGCACGATGTGAAAGAGACTGCTGCTGTGAGCAATGCAAGTCCTAAAAGTTTTATTTTGTTCATTGTGAAATTACAGATTAGAAGTTTACGTTGAGACCAACAGCTCCGGTGCGCATCTGTGGATACTTCGCACCATTGGACGATTCAAGCTCGGGATCCCAGAGTTTGAATTTGCTGAATGTAAGCAGGTTGACACCTTGCAGATAGAGACGGACTGTGCTGATACCTGCTTTAGCGAACCACTTTTTCGGGAATGTATAACCAACTTCCGCATTTTTGAGACGGATAAAACTGCAATCACGCTGCCAGTAAGTCGAAGCTTCCTGGTTGTTGGCAACCTTAGACACAGCAAGACGCGGATACATCGCATTGGGGTCGGGATTGTCGATAGTCCAACGATTGTCTGCAACTTCTGCATATATCTGGCCTTTGTTCCAGAGATTTTCAGATGCACCATAGAATGATGCGCCGCTCAGCAGACGTGTGATGTGGCCCACGCCCTGGAAGAATACCGAGAAATCGATGCCTTTCCAGCTGATGCTTGCACCGAAACCATAGTTGATTTCAGGGATCTGGGTGTAACCGATTGCAACCTTATCGTATGAGTCGATCACACCGTCGCCGTTGACGTCCTTATACTTGATGTCGCCGGGACGCACCTCGCCACCGAATGTCTGAACCGGACTTCTCGCGATGTCGTCCTCTGACTCGAACAGACCGAGCGCTATGAGACCGCGCTGCTGAAGGTAAGCGAAGCCGGCTTCATTCTGATAGGGCCAGATCTGCGAAGGTTTGTCGTTGTCGACGAGGTTGTTTCGGTTGTATGAGAATGTTCCGCGTGCAGACACAAACCAGTCGCCGAATTGCTTGTTGTACTCGATCGTGGCATCAATACCTGAGTTGCGCATTTTACCAAGGTTGACATACTGAGTAACGTTATGGCCGACAACCGACGGGATTGATTGTTGCATGATGTAGATACCCGAACGCTTTTCATAGAAATAATCTGCGCTGAGGTTAAGAGAGGAGTTAAAGAAACCGAGCTCGAAACCAATATTTTTCTTGATAGCTTTTTCCCACGACACATCTTCATTGCCCGGCACGCCGGTGGCGATACCCCAGTAATTGACATGCTGTTGGGCGGTTTCGCCCCAGATAAAGCCTTTGACACCCGATTGCATTTCTGTGTTGAAGGCGAAACGGCGGTCACCACCGATCTGGTCGTTACCGATCTCACCGTAAGAAGCCTTGAATTTCAACAGGCTGATAACCGGAGTCAGCGGTTCCCAGAATTTTTCGTTACTGATGATGTAGCCGACAGCAAACGAGGGGAAGAAACCATAGCGATGCTTGGGCGCGAAGTTTTCAGAACCGTTGTAACCGAAGTTGAACTCACCGAAGTAACGGTTGTCATACGAATAAGTAGCACGGCCGGCAATACCTTGGTTTCTGTTAGGAATACCGTTGATATAGTTGCTTCCGGGGAAATTGTTGACATATTCGCGCATGTTGAAGTTGAACATAGCGCTGACATGGTGAACTTTGTCAAATACGCGGTCGTAGGTTGCCGACACTTCAAAGTTGGTCGTGCGGTTGCCGCTGTTCGAACTGCTGAGAGTCATGTAGTCGTTACCGGCCTCTTTCTCATGGAAAATAAGGTTGCCGTCTTCGTCGCGGCCTCCTGAATTGACATCGACATAATATTGTCCGGGACGGATATATCTGTTAACCGTTGAAGCCGAATTGGCATCCCAGGCAAACTTGATGTTGGCTTTAAGGCCCGGAGTGATGATATCTGAGAAATCCTGTGTCAAAGAAAGCAATGTCTGCGTTGCAGATGTGAAATCCTGGCTGTAACCCGTCTGGTTAAGGAAGAAATATGGATTATAGCCATTAAGAGGCGATGCTATCGTACCGTCGGAATACTGGGTCGGAGTAGAGATCGGGGTAGTAAGAATCGTCCATGTGTAAATATCTGACAGAGAATAGCCCGGGCGATTCTTTGTAGCGTAGAAGCTCGCAATCGACAAGCCGAGTTCTGTGGTTCGTGTGATGTTGACATCGACATTTGCACGGAAGTTATATTTCGTATATTTCATCTGCGCATCATAGCGGTCATTGTCTGCGATATTGAAGATCGAACTTTCGGTATATGCCGATCCACCCATGTAGTAGCGCACTCTCTCCGTACCGCCTGACACACTTACGTTTGCCCTGAGTGTGCTGGCTTGATCCTTGAATATAGTGCTCATCCAGTCGACATTAGGATAAAGGTCGGGATCCTCGCCGTTGAGATATTTTGCCATTTCGGTCGGCTGCACTCCGAGTCGGCCCGACGCATCGAGTTCGATGTCGTTGTAGAAATTGAGCCATTGTTCGGCAGACGCGAGTTTCGGCAATTTAACAGGGCTTGTAAAGCCATACTCTACTTTAGCGCTTACACGCGGCTTTGACTCCGAACCACGCTTTGTTGTGATGAGCACAATGCCATTGGCACCACGCACACCGTAGAGGGCAGTTGCCGTAGCGTCTTTGAGGATCGAGAATGTCTGAATATCCTCAGGATCGACGAGGTCCATCGAACGTTCGATGCCATCGACAAGAATAAGCGGACGGTTGTTTGCGCCAAACGATGAAATACCGCGGATCCAGAAGTCGGCGCCGCTGCCCGGTTCGGCTGTACGCTGCATGACGACAGCACCGGCAATCTTACCGGCAATTGCCGATGACAAATTCGAAACAGGCACCTTGAGCATGCTTGCATCGATTGTAGAGATCGCACCGACAACGCTCTCTTTTTTCTGACGACCATAGGCAACGGCCACTACCTCTTCAAGTTCCTCACTCTGCGGACGAAGCTGAACAGTGTATGACGTTTCCGACCCGACCTTAACCAGCTCGGGAGTATAACCTAAGAACGATACTTCGAGAGTACTGCCCGGCGCGACTTCTAATGTAAATGTTCCGTCGATACCGGTTATTGCACCTCTTGAATCTCCTTTGACTTTTACTGAAGCACCTGGGATTCCTTCGCCGAGTTCGTCAAGGACGGTACCGGTTATACGGCTGACCTGACCTTGTACTTTACTGGTCGCGGCCTGCGGAGCAGAACCGCTTGCGGCGAAAATGCTGCATGGCGAAAGACTCAGAACAGCCGTCAGACACCATAACTTGAAAAAGCACTGTCGTTTTAGCATAAATTATTGGTTTAATTAGAATTTATTAAGGTATTTGTTTGTTGCTTTGATTGGTGGTAAAAAAGGATGTGGTAATAAAAAAGGACGCCGTGCTTGCAGACAAGGAGTCCGCAAGCACGGACGTCCTACCTATCTAAATCTATTACCCTATCGATTGTGAGTGATGAATTGTATGTGATGATTTGACGATTTATCATGATGGATATTTTAAGGTATTAACATTAATATTGTTTAAATGACTTAAAAACTCTGAAAGCAAAAGTACACTTCCTTTCACCCAAATGCAAACATTTAATTAAAATAAAGGTTAATTAAAATGTTAATCGCCTTATAAGTCGGCAATTAACCATCTCGAAAAATATCACAAATTAATGTCTAAAAGTGTTGAATCAAGGTTGTTTATTGTCAATCAGGCTTCGTTATAGCCATGACACGGGCATCAAATTCGGTTTTTGAGAGATTGGATTTTGCTTTTATCCTGGCCTTATACACATAGATTGAGTTTGCCGAAATGTTAAGAAAATCTGAAACAGCAGCCGTATCTGTCACCCCCAGTCGCATCAATGCAAATATCCTCAATTCGGTCGACAGTCCGTTATCATCGCCAAGCGATACGGATTCGCCGTCGGCCAACAGAGCATTGAAATCATCGATGAAATTAGGGAATACCTGGAGAAAGGTGTGATCGAAACTTGCCATAATACGCTGTCTCTCCTCCTTGATACCCATCTGATATGGAAGAAAACGCATGGCTTCCAAGCCCTTGGTCTTCATGTCATTGATTGCTTCGTGGCATCGGCTTTCTACTTGCTTGAGGAAACTTGTGTTGATATACAACGACTGTATTATATAGCTGTCCTTCAGAGCGATCGTCTCTTTCAGCTTGCTGTTTAGCGTCGACAGTGAATCATTGGCTTTCACAAGTTCAAGCTGTGTATCATTAAGCAACAGCCTCATTTTTTCGAGCCTGCTGTTTCGACGGAACAGCTTCACGACAAGAGTGCCTGACACACATAGCAGCAGCGTGATAAGCACCAATAGAATAGCCATCAACCGGCGTTGGCCGCTTAGATGGTCATAGCGCATCGACTCTATCAATGGCAAGATCATGCCGGTCTGATACTGTTTCAAACGCGAATTAAAGAACAGAGCGTCGTCGAAAGCGACCCTTATGTAACGCACAGCTCGCTCTGTGTCACCAAATTGATTCATCAGATTGGCGAGTGTGTAGACAGATGCGGTCTCGTGTGTCGACGATCTTATATCATGGATAGCGGAAAGAGCGATGCAATATGCTTCGAGCCGCGCATCTCCGATCTCGTTGGCTCTGCCTCCGATGCTTGCATAGAGCATGGCGCGCTCATGGTCGCCGAAATCAAATTTCGAAAGAAGTTCTAACCTTCGCCTTATAGCATCCTCTGCGCTTACGCCGCCCTCCTCTTCTCGATCGAGCCGATGCATTTCATGAATGTACGTTCCCGGAGTTGAAAGATCGACAATCTGGCCAAGATAATGGTTGTACAGCGATGTGTAATGATTGGCTGTATCGCTATCAGTCTCAGCCGCCTGCAAAGAAAGTCTAAACATTAGATATACGCAGTTCTGATAATAGTTCAGCTTGTCTTTCAATGGCAGCAACGACTCGTCGATAAGCTTGTATTGAGCCATAGCTTCGTCGAGAAGCCATACGGAAGTGTAATAGTCAAATTTTGTAGTGAGAGCTATCGCTTTTCTAACATTGTCGCCCGACTTGTCGGCGATAGCATCCAGCCGGTTAGAATAGTAAAACGCAGAATCTGACTGATACTGTCTGAACTCTTCATAGAGCATCTCAAGCACTCTGAAATTATCGACATCATCATCGTCGGCGCTCAACCGGTTTCTGACAGAAGCAATGTGTGCCTCTTTTGCTTTATTATAATTATCTCTCATGGCTATCTCGCGGTCGAGAACCGTGAGCACCGAGTCGAGATTGACGTTATAAATAGAAGAACGCGCACTGACTATAGCCGTTGCGACAAAAAGCAAGACTATAGTCAGGCGCGTTAACATTTCAGTATCGGGTTACAAATAAAACCGCGTCAGATCATTCACCCTTCATGTAGTGGTGATATCCGTTGAGTTTGTTCCAGGCCCCACGCGTAAAGTCAGGCACTTCGACCGGAGCTGAATTGTTTTCGATCGAAATACGGGTTAATTCGCCAAGCGACGACCACTCTGCCGCATCATAGACGTCCTCATCGAGAGGCAGACCGTTCAACAGACAGTAGACCAAACGCGAGTCCATGATGTAGTCCATGCCACCATGACCACCGATCTCCTTGGCTTTCTCTTCAAGGTCGATCTGGATCGGGTGTTTGTATTTCTGCATCATAGCGTCTTTAACTTCAGCGGGCACGAAATCATGAGCCGAAAGATTTTCGTGATTTACGACAACATCCGAATCGCTCACGCTGCGGAACAGATAGCCTTCGACCGGATATTTATTAGCAAAGCCATCAGTACCCGTAAGCTGGTACATTCGTGAATAAGGACGGGGATTCATCACATCATGCTGGATGTGCATGGTCTGTCCGTTTTCAGTCATGATCATTGTCATAGTGTGGTCGCCGTTCTGGAAGTTTTCAGATTTGCGACCCTGACGTTCAACCATTTTGGGACCGGTGACAGCCTTTGTGTCCATCGCTACAAGATAGTTCATCTTGTTTCCGCGGTGAAGATTGACAAGCTGGGCTGCCGGGCCCATGCCATGTGTGGCATAGACATCACCGCGGTTCTTCTCATTGAAATCAAGTCGCCAGTTGCCTTCATACTCGTCCCAGAAATCTTCAAGATTGTGGATATACGAACCTTCAACGTGGAGGATATCACCGAAAAGACCCTGCTGCGCCATGTTGAGGGTGGTCAGTTCAAAGAAGTCATAGACACAGTTTTCAAGCATCATGCAGTGTTTCTGTGTTTTCTCTGCCGTATTGACCAACTGCCAGCATTGCTCGAGATTTTGAGCTGCAGGCACCTCAATCGCCACATTCTTGCCATGTTCCATCGCATACACAGCCATCGGCACGTGATTGTTCCAATCTGTCGCGATATAGACAAGATCGATATCCGGACGTTCGCAGAGAGCCATCCATGCCGAATCGCCTACATACTCATCAGCCTTGGGACGGCCATTTTCATCGAGGATCTTTTGAGAAGCCTCCACTCGATCGGCATGCTTGTCGCACAAGGCTTTGATCGATGTACGGTCGATGTTGCTGAAGCGATACACCGCACCAGGGCCTCGCATTCCCAATCCTATAAACCCTACTCTCACCGAGTCCATCGGTTCGAGACGCAAAGCGATCACGTCTTTCTGACCTTCAGGCCTTACGGGTATTTCAGTTTTGATTATTCCGTCTACGACTTCGTATTTACCATCGGTTTTAACGGCCGACGAACACGCTGTCATGACCGCAGCGGCGGCCAAAAACATTGAGAGTTGGATTTTAAGATTTTTCATCAGAAGGATTTATGATTTTTATTAGTAGTGTTATCCGAGCGATGCGATATAGGCATCCATCTCAGCCGTATGATCGTCGAGGCTCTTCAAGAGCTGACGCTGTGCGAGAGTGCGCTGCCAGTTATGTTCGGGATGCTGTATCTTGAAGTAGACGTCGCCTTTCAGATAGTCGGTCAAGAAACGCACGGCAGTCATGTAGGTGAGCAGTTTTGCGCCGAACGGAAGTAATTTCTTTTCCATGTCGGTCAACATCGGAGCTGCCGATTCAATATAGCCTTTTGCAAAAGCTCTGAACACATCCATGTTCACACCGACGCGCGAAAGATCAGTGTCGTCCTCAGCTCCAGTGTTACCGGCCGTGCGGATGAAATCACCGAAATCCGACAGCACAAAGCCGGGCATCGTTGTGTCGAGGTCAATCACACAGAGCAGATTGTCATCAGCATCAAACAATATGTTGTTGACCTTCGTATCGCAATGCGAAATGCGTTTGGGAAGTTTACCTTCAGCATAAAGGCGTTCGGCCTGAGTCATTTCTTCAGCTCGTGCCATGAATTCGTCGACTATAGGCTGGGCTTTAGCCAGACGTCCGACCTTATCGGCTTCCACTGCGTCGCGGAGCTGGCGCAGACGTGCCGACATATTGTGGAAATCGGGAATGGTTTCGCCAAGTTGCGGAACATCATCACCGATAAAATAAGCGTGGAATTCCCCGAAAGCGCGGCCTGTACGGTATGCCATCTCGGGAGTAGCCTGTTCATGGGTGTAGCAATCCTTGATCGCGATTGTCACACGCCAATAGTTTTCGCCATCGAAATAATAAAGTTTGCCATCCTTGGCCGGGATGACAGTCAGTGTGCGGCGGTCGATGTCGGCTGCGCCGGCCTGCTGAAGGCGTTTGCGGATGTGCTCGGTTACTTTTACCATGTTTGACTGCAACAGATCGACATCAGTGAAAATCGAGTGATTGATGCGTTGCAGAATGTAATTTGGTGTTTCATCAGACTCTGTAGTGACGAGATACGTGTCATTAATCAGACCGGAGCCGCAAGGTTTCGCATCAACGGCTGTTCCCGCCAAATCAAACTTAGTAGCAATTTCAAGAATGTTTGCCATGTTTTTTCTTAGTAATTTGGTTAATAATAATTTGCTAACTATAGGAAGTAAAATCGCACACCCGCAGGGAATCGGACCCCGAACGTATAAGAATGGCGTCACCGGTGTTATCCAACGACGTGCTCACAT
The DNA here is from genome assembly GCA_910587475.1 of uncultured Muribaculaceae bacterium. Lineage (GTDB taxonomy): Bacteria > Bacteroidota > Bacteroidia > Bacteroidales > Muribaculaceae > CAG-873. The sequence continues at coordinate 21,156 of CAJUMR010000003.1, read as the reverse complement.
CCCCGACGTTTTAACCATAACAGGGCATTGCATCAAACAACTTTCCGGCGTTACCGCCGGATTGCTATTCTGCGGCTTTCATGGGCCTATGGTTATCATTGGCAAAGTTAGTCATTTTTTTGAAATATCAATCTTTCACACCATTAATTTTTGGCCGGAGACACTTGCTCTGCATCAATCCATCGACAAGTAAAAAACAGGTCGCCTGATGTAAAAAAACACCAGGCGACCTGTCTGTAGTACCCCCGAAGGGAATCGAACCCTTATCAAAGGAACCGGAATCCTCCATTTTATCCATTAAACTACAGGGGCATTAAAAATCCCAGGAGAGCTCTTGCTCTCTAAAACCATGCAAAATTAAGATTAATTTCGTAGATTTGCAAAAAAGAATCGATCATGGATGTCAAGATAGAGCCAACATGGAAAGAACGGCTGGCCGATGAATGGAACCGGCAATATTTTGTCAAGCTAACGGATTTCGTAAGAGACAGATATCGCTGCGCCACAATCTATCCGCCTGCATCAAAGATATTTGCCGCATTCGATGCGTGTCCGTTCGACAGCGTTAAAGTCGTAATCCTCGGACAAGATCCTTATCATGGACCGGGGCAAGCCAACGGCTTGTGTTTTTCGGTCAATGAAGGCGTCGATATGCCGCCATCACTCATTAATATATTCAAGGAAGTTTCGTCTGACCTTGCCAAACCTATGCCCACAGACGGAAATCTCGAACGATGGGCCAAGCAAGGAGTACTGATGCTCAACGCCACCCTCACGGTCGAAGCCCACAAAGCGGGGTCGCACCAAGGCCGTGGATGGGAGGAATTCACCGATGCAGCAGTCAAAAAATTAGCTACCGACAGATCTGATCTGGTCTTTATGCTATGGGGCAGCTACGCGATTAAAAAAGGAGCATTCATCGACCGCAACCGCCACCTCGTGCTGACTGCACCCCACCCCTCGCCCCTATCGGCCTATCGCGGTTTTTTCGGCTGCCGTCATTTCTCGCAGGCCAATGCGTGGCTGACATCTCACGGCCAACAGGCAATCGATTGGTGAAATGGCTGCACTTACAAGACATATTATCACATATCTGCTGGCAATAGCAATATCTTGTCAGCAGACCTTTGCTGTCGACGACACCATGACGGGATCGTTTGACGAAAGCATCCGCACAATGCAGCTCTCGCTCAACGGCGATATGTTTGCACCGCCTGTGCTTATAATAGGCTCGTCTGACAGGCTGCTGTTCAGCTTCGATCAGCTGTCCGACGACATGACTTACTTCCGCTACCGCTTAGTCCACTGCAACGCCAACTGGCAACCGTCGGGATTGGTCGACTCGGAGATCGTCAGCGGCTTCAACGAGGGCATTGTCGAAGACTATGCATTCTCACGAGGCACAACTGTAAACTATGTCAACTACAGCTTCGCCATACCCAATGAAAATATATCCCCTCTCGTATCGGGCAACTACCTGCTTAAGCTCTACAAGGAAAACGATCCCGACAACATAGTAGCCCAATGGCGGTTCATGGTCTGTGAGCACTCGGCGCGTATCGGCATTGAAGTCAGTTCGCGTACTGACGTGGACTACAACGACGCCCACCAGCAGCTCGCACTTACCGTCGACACCGAGCGCTCAGATGTAGAAGATCCGTTCAACGACATCATCGTGATGGTGCAGCAGAACGGCAGGCTCGACAACGAGGTCGCCCTGCGCCAACCGATGAGAATGTCAGGAAGAAAAATAATCTACGAACACATGGCTCCTCTGATTTTCGACGCCGGCAATGAATACAGGCGCTTTGAGACCGTGTCGCTCGACTATCCCGGAATGCGGATATCCGACATCCAATATCTCCATCCCTACTATCATGTCGTGATTGACTCCGACGCGCCCCGCAATCTCGACAGCTATCTCTACGACAGCACCCAGCAAGGACGCTTCACGATCAGAGAGTACGACTCTGACGAAGCCGACACGATGGCCGACTATGTGATTGTACATTTTATCCTCGACATGGACGAAAAGCCCGGCACTATGATATTCATCGACGGAGATCTTGTCAACAGGCGGTTCGACGAAAGCTCGCGGATGACATTCAACCACGCAACCCGGCGCTACGAAAAAGCGTTGCTCCTCAAACAAGGATCTTACAACTATCAGTATCTTGCCGTCCCGCCTGGTAAAAGCCGGGGATACACTGCCGACATCGAAGGCGACAGATATCAGACCGTCAACGAATATCTGGTCAAAGTCTACACCCGCAATCCCAAGGATCGATACGACCGGCTGATAGGCATAAACAAAGTGACTTTCAATAGGTAAGAGTTTAACAATGACTGAAACACAAGAAGAAATAATGCTACAGATACAAGACACGCTGGTGAGCCTCGATCTCGCCGAACGTTTTTTTTGCTGCGATCTCGACAGCTGCCTCGGCGAATGTTGCATCGAGGGTGATGCCGGAGCGCCGATAACCGAAGATGAGCGAAAAAAACTCGAGGAAATACTACCCGTCATATGGGATGACCTGCTCCCGGCTGCAAAACGTGAGATCGAAGAGCACGGCGTCGCATATGTCGACGAAGAAGGAGATCTCGTCACTTCGATCATCGACGGAAAAAACTGTGTGTTCACAACCTATTCCTCGGGCGGAATGTGCCAATGTGCTATCGAAAAGGCGTGCAGAGCAGGTAAAATAGATTTTCTGAAACCGGCATCATGCCATCTCTATCCTGTAAGACTGACTAAATACGCCGACTTCACCGCTGTGAATTACCACAGGTGGAAAATCTGCAAATGTGCTGAAATTCTTGGCCGGAGCAAGGGGATCAGGTTATATCGCTTCCTTGAAGGCCCATTGACACGGTACTTTGGACAAGCATGGTATGACGAACTAGCCGAAGCATGCGAAGCATATCTCGAAGAGTATGGCGAATAATTCCGAAAACCACATCATTCCGCCCCTGGATCTCCGTCACCAGCAGGTCACACGCTACATCTGTCCGCTGCGTGAGGGTGGCTCATTACCCGGACTGGCCGAAGCCGACGACGGCTTCAAATATGTCGTGAAGTTTCGTGGTGCAGGACATGGAGCAAAAGCGTTGGTTGCCGAATTGATCGGTGGAGAGATTGCACGTGCGCTTGGAATGAGGGTGCCTGAAATCGTGTTTCTGAACGTTGACGAAGCATTCGGGCGCACCGAGGGCGACGAGGAGATACAGGATCTGCTGAAAGCCAGCCGCGGACTCAACCTCGGCCTCCACTACCTCAGCGGAGCGATGACATTCGACCCGGTTGTCAACGACGTGTCGGATCACGAAGCATCGATGACCGTATGGCTCGACGCATTCATCACCAATGTAGACCGAACTGTCCGAAACACCAACATGCTCATATGGAATCGCGAGCTTTGGCTGATCGACCATGGCGCCACATTATATTTCCATCATTCATGGTCGGGTTGGGAAAAAGCGATGTTGTCGCCGTTTCCTTATATTAAAGACCACACATTGCTTAAATTCGCCTCCCGGCTTGACGAAGCCGACGCCACGGCAAGACAACTTCTTACCGACGACAAGATCCGATCGATCGTCAACTCCGTACCCGACGAATGGGTCACCCACGAAGGAAGTGATGCCACACCCGACGAAATCAAAAATGTCTATATCTCTTTTTTGACAACCAGGCTTGCCAATAGCCACATATTTTTAAACGAAGCTAAAAATGCACGACAAGCACTTGTATGAATATGCCGTGGTCCGATATGTACCGCGTGTCGAGCGTGAAGAATTCATCAACGTAGGCCTCGTGATGATGTGTAAGCGCCAAAAGTGGCTCAGGATTGCTTTGGAGCCTGATCATCGGCGCATTGCATCGCTCGGAGCCACCCATTCTCCCGAGGAGATCAATTCTCAGCTTGAAAGCTACCGGCTCATTGCCGACGGACGCCCCGACGGAGGAGCGATCGCCATGCTCGACGTCACCGAGCGGTTCCGATGGCTGTCGGCAGTCAGAAGTGCATGCATCCAGACTTCGCGGCCACACCCCGGGATATGCAATGATCTCGACGAAACATTCGAACGTCTGCTGAACGAACTTATCAGATAACATGGCTCGACACAACGAAACCGGCAAATGGGGCGAAACCGTCGCTGCGGAATATCTTGCCGCCAACGGTTATGCCATCGCAGAACGTAACTGGCGTGAAGGCCATAATGAAATCGACATCGTGGCCTACAAAGGACATCGAATTATATTTGTCGAAGTCAAGACACGCACCAAAGATCATGATGATCCATTGACGGCTGTCGACCATAAAAAAACAATGAGATTGATCAGGGCAGCCCAAGTATATGTCGATGCCCACGACATCAACCATGAGATGCAATTCGACATCATAGCGATCAACGGTTCACCGGACGACTATAAGATAGAGCACATTCCCGACGCCTTTGAATCGCCTCTCATTACCTATTGACAGATTTATGACGGGAAGAGTGCGCCTCGTAGAACTTTCGTCCTGTAGAAAACATAACCATGCCGTAAGAGATAAGGCTGACAGCAACCAGGGGTAATATATAATCATAGTTCTTACACATTTCCGCCGACAAAAATATAGCCATCAGCGGAGCCCTGATGACGCCTGCCATCACACCCGACATGCCGATGAACGCAAAAACCTGCGGCGGCAGAGAAACTCCGAATAACTTGTTTACAGCCAAAGCGAACAACAGCCCGCAGATACAACCTGCAAATAGCGTCGGTGCAAAATCCCCCGCTACGCCGCCGCCACTGTTTGCTGCCGAACACGCAAAGCATTTCACCAGCAGAATGCCACCGAGAATAACCAGCAACGAGATATCACTGAATGAGCATGAAAACGTATCGGTCCAGCCGGTGTTGAGTACTTTGTCCATAACGCCGTAACCTTCGCCGTAGAGACTCGGAAATAAAAACACCGATACAGCCAGAACGATACCCGATATAATATTTTCAACCCAGGGATTGCCAATCGACCGGTACACCCGCCCCATGCGCTTCATCACCGATGAATAGTACATCGAATACAGTCCGCAGACAACCCCCAGGGCTATCGACCATACCATAACAGACCCGTTAAACCCCACGCTGTGGGTCCACGACAGATCGGGAGTACAGCCCGACAGCACATAGGCCGTCAGAGCAGCACTGAGAGTCGATGCGAGCAATGCGATTACAGAGACTGTAGTCATCGTCATCCCGAGAACCTCAAGCGTAAACAATGCGCCACCGACCGGGGCTTTGAAGATACCCGCTATGCCGGCTCCTGCTCCACACCCGATCAACACACACAATGTCGAAGCTCTGACACCGAAGATCCGACCGACATTACTGCCGATGGCAGCACCGGCATAAGCGACCGGGCCTTCAGACCCCGCCGACCCTCCGAAGCCGAGCGTGAATGTGCTCGCGATGATTGGAGCATAAGTCAACCTCGGACTCAGATCATATCTGTTCATCGCTAAATCATCAACCAACTTATCGACTCCATGCGATATGCTGTGTCTGAGAATGTAGCGCTGATATATCCCAGTCAACGCTATACCCGCTACCGGCAACCATAGCATCGTCCAATCCGGCCCTGAGGTAAAACGCAAGGGCTCAAGCCATCGTGTGACACTGCCTATCAGCCACTTTAACAATGCAGCCGCACAGCCGGACATCAAACCAACGATCACAGCAAGCACTATCAATCTTACCTTGTCCGATGCTGTCCTTGGAAAACGCAAATTCAGTTTATGATGTGATGAAATACTCATTGTCTGACAAAACTTTTATTTCATATAAACATTATCCTCCGAGACAATGTTTTCGACAAATGTCGCATAGTCTTGACTTATTTTTTTAACTTTGTAGCAAAATCAAACTTTCATGGCCAATTCTACAAAAACAAATGCCGTAAGACTGCTCGAAAAAGCAAAAATATCATTTGACACCGTCCCCTACGAAGTCGACGAAAACGACCTCGCCGCCACCCATGTCGCCTCTCAGCTTGGAGAAGACATCGCTCAAGTGTTCAAAACGCTGGTGCTTCATGGCGATAAAACAGGCTTTTTCGTCTGTGTCATACCCGGCGACAAAGAAGTTGACCTCAAAAAGGCTGCTAAGGTCGCCGGAGCTAAAAAAGCCGAGATGCTACCGATGAAAGAGCTGTTGCCGACAACCGGATACATCAGAGGCGGATGTTCTCCCATAGGGATGAAAAAGCCTTTCCCGACATTTTTCGACGAAACGGCCCTTGATTTCGATGTCATATATGTCAGCGCCGGCATGCGTGGACTCCAGATCAAAATCAATCCTCGCGACCTTATAAATTTTGTAAAGGCCTCAACGGCAGACCTAACTAAAGACAACCTGCAACAATGAACACATTCGGACAACTATATCGGCTGACATCTTTCGGCGAAAGCCATGGCGAAGCTATCGGAGGGGTCATCGACGGCATTCCATCGGGCTTCGAGATTGATCTTGAAGAAATACAATCCCAGCTCGACCGACGCCGCCCGGGACAATCGGCTATCGTCACCGGACGCAGGGAAAGCGACCGTGTGAGGATTCTTTCCGGCATTTTTGAAGGACGGACTCTCGGCACTCCAATTGGTTTTATAATCGATAACTCTGACCATCACAGCAACGATTACGAAGCCATGCGCCACTGCTTCCGTCCCTCGCACGCCGATTTCACATATCAGGCGAAATATGGTCTGCGCGACCATCGCGGAGGCGGACGGTCTTCGGCAAGAGAAACTGCTACAAGAGTCGTGGCAGGAGCTTTTGCCCGACAGATATTGTCTCACCACGGCATAACCGTCAACGCTTTCACCTCGCAAGTCGGCCCTATAATCCTGAATAAAGACTTCCACGACATCGACTTTTCAATGACAGAGACCAACGCCGTGCGGTGTCCCGACTCTCCGACGGCGGCGAGAATGGAAGATCTGATAAAGACTGTTAAAGCCGAAGGCGACACCATCGGCGGTGTTGTCAGTTGCGTCATCAAGGGCGTGCCCGTAGGGCTCGGCGAACCGGTGTTCGGAAAACTCCACGCACGGCTTGCCGAAGCGATGATGAGTATCAATGCAGCAAAAGGATTTGACTACGGCAACGGCTTTGAAGGAGCATCCCTGCGAGGATCAGAGACTATCGATAAATTCATATCTCGCGAAGGCCACATTCACACAGCTACAAACAACTCCGGAGGCATACAGGGAGGCATATCCAATGGCGAAGACATATACTTCAGAGTGGCATTCAAACCGGTGGCAACCCTTCTCCGCCAAGTCGAAACCGTCAACGATCTCGGAGAACCGACAATATTGAAAGCCCGGGGTCGTCATGATCCGTGCGTTGTAGCCCGAGCTGTTCCTGTCGTTGAAGCCATGGCGGCAATGGTAATTTTGGATGCACTTCTGATCGACCGCGCCCGTTCTCAAAGACGATGAGCATAAACAATCCATATTATAAGGACTACTCCGACTTCCTCGCCGAGCATTTCACCGGCAAAGTACAGAAGATTACGGTCAACGCAGGCTTCACATGCCCCAACCGCGACGGAAAGCTCGGACGGGGAGGCTGCATCTACTGCAACAACAACTCATTCTCGCCCGCAACAGGTCAGGGTGCAAGGTCAATAACGCAACAGATTGAAGACGGCAAACGTTTCTTTGCCAAAAAATATCCCGACATGCGTTATCTCGCCTATTTCCAATCTTACACCAACACCTACGGCGAAGTCAACGACCTCATGGCCATGTACAACGAAGCCCTGAGCGTCGATGGGGTTGTCGGTCTGATAGTGGGCACCCGCCCCGACTGCATGCCCGACAAACTGCTTGACGAACTTGCAGTGCTTAACAAAGAGCGGAAAGTGATTGTCGAATACGGCGCAGAAAGCTCCCACGACGACACCCTTCTGGCAATAAACCGGTGCCACGACTGGGCGACTACTGTCGATGCCGTCAGGCACACAAAGGCCGCCGGCATTCCCGTTGGCCTTCATTTCATCCTCGGACTGCCCGGAGAAAACAAAGATATGATATTAAAAACAATCGACCGGGTATCTCAACTCCCGGTCGATTGTGTAAAATTTCACCAACTGCAGATTGTCAAAGGCACTCCCCTTGCAGCGGATTATCTACGAGGCACAAGCAATGTCAATCTTTTTGAAATCGACGAATACATCGATCTATGCGCTGACATTGTCGGCAGATTGCGCAGCGACATCGCGATCGAGCGCTTTGTGTCACAATCGCCCGACGAACTGCTTATCGCTCCGAGATGGGGTCTGAAAAACTACGAATTCACCCATCGTCTTTTCAAGCGGCTCGCCGGGCTCTGATGATCACTTCGTCTTTTCAACGCCTCTCATGATCAGGCGTGTGCGGTCGGCCTTGGATACCTTCGCCGCAAACTCCTTGATATCGTCGGCTGAAAGGCTTTCAAGATCATCAAGATAAGACGAATGCATGTCTTTGCCGAACTTGACATAGTTTTTCAACACTATAAGCCAGTAGGCGTTGTCATCGGCAGTCTCCGAATAATTCTTCTTAAGATATTCTTTGATTGTGGCGAGTTCGGCAGAGGTAGGTCCGTCTGAGGCGAGTTCCTCAATCGTTTTCGTCACAATATCTCCACACTCATCTTCATGTCCAGGTTCAAGTTTTATGTATACAGGCATCAGCAGACACGACGGATCGTCTCCGTTCATGCCAGAGTTAATCGAACAATGACCTTTGATCGAATAAGTCCAGCCTTTTTCCTCACGAAGATCGGCCATCAGCCTCATCTGGGCGATTCGGCCAAGCGATGTGGCTTTTATCACTTCCTTAAGATTGAAGTCAGCCGGTGCGGTGTAGAACGTATAAACGACTGATTGAGGAGTTTCCATTTCACGGGTGAAGTCGACCACACGGCTTCCGGGAGTGAAGCGGTAACCGATATCGCGCGGGCGCTCGATGCGTCCGGCGGTCGGAAGCGTGGCAACATAACGGCTGAGACAGTCTGCGAGCGAATCAACATCAAAATCGCCTGCCACATAAAATGTAAAGTCCGACATGTCTTCAAAACGGCGGTGATAGATATCGATCATCGTAGCGTAGTCGGCTTTATCGACAGTTTCAACAGTCTCTTTTGCTCCAAGCGGATGGCGGGAGTAGACATTACGATGGATCGAGTCGCCCATCACTTGAGTGGGGTTTGAAAATAGATTCCTAAGGCCGTTGCGCTTCTGGTCTGCATAGATGCGGTAAGCATCATCATCTCTGCGCAGATCCGTTGCCTTGAGATACATCAGTCTGAAAGCATCGCGCATATTCTCGCGGTCGGTCGACGCTTCTACTGTCTCTTCCGTATTGCTGACCGACGTCGAAACCTTGAGATTGCGTCCTGCCGTGAAACGTTTGAGGTCATTTGCTGTGAAATCGCCGGTGCGGCTTACCGAAACGCCATCGTCGAGCAGTTTCATCGTCGCGCCGAGTTCGGGTGTATACTCCTGCGACAAACCGCCGGGTCCTACACCTCTCACATAAATTTGCCCGGGCACGGCATCGCTCTTCCGCGCCAAAACCTTGATTCCGTTCGACAGAACATACACTTTCGCATCAAATTCCTTGATGCTGTCAGTGCCTGTTATCTTGCCGGCCACAGGCTCATCAGTGAGAAGTTGATTCTTCACTTCAGGAGCCACATACTTATCGGTTGTCTTTGTGGCAGCGGCAAAGAATGCGTTCTTCAACTCTTTCTCGCTGACATCAGGAGTAGCCTCATTGTCGGGAGTATAGCTGAGAATAACAACATTGCGGCCGGTCATGCCGACTTTACTCCTTAACCATTTTTCGACATCGGCAACTTCAACAGTCTCGACAGCTTCACGCTTCGCTGCATTGATTTGCTCCGGAGAGAAAAGTTTGCCTCCGTCGATGAAATTTCTCACATATCGGCGCGCATAATCAGTATTCGACAATGACTTGATCTTCTTATCTGATGTCATCAGTTCGGCCTTGAACTCTTTTTTCGCCGCATCAAGTTCAATCTGTGAGAAGCCATGGTCGATAGCTCGTTTCATTTCTGTCACCCAAGCCTCCACAGCATCATATGCTCTTCCGGGTTTCACCACTCCACGCATCACAAACGATTTTTTAGGTCGGGACATAAGATACTTCGTCTCTCCGATGCCGAGATAAGTATGTGGGCAATCTGCATCCCGTTCCATCTCGTCAAAACGTGCAGCCAACATTGATCCGACAAGAGATTCGACAACCTCCTGCTTAAATCCTTCAGCAGTGCCGTCGAGGCTATCATCCATCGGATCATGCTTGAAATGTATCTGAACCATATTGACATGCTGCTCGGGATCTTTCTCGCTGACTGCAATGATCTCGTCGTTGTCAGGCACTTCAAATTCGACAAGTTCGGCAGCATCAGATGGCGTGGAAATATCCGCGAAATGATGACGGATGCGTTCTTCAATGAAATCCGGATCAATATCTCCGACCACAACCACAGCCTGATTGGCCGGATAATACCACTTATGATAATAATCCCGGAGATCTTTCGGCTTGAAATTCTTCACTACACTCATAAGCCCGATCGGCATGCGTTCGCCGTAGCGGCTGCCGGCATACACTTTGGGCAATGCTCGTTCAAGCATACGGTTAGACGCCGAACTACGCTGACGCCATTCATTCTCAATCACCCCGCGCTCGGAGTCAATATCCTTTTCGTTCAGCAACAGACGATGACTCCAATCACCCAATATCATGATACACGAGTCGAGGGTCGTCTCTCTCGCCGAAGGCACCTTGCATATGTTATAGACTGTTTCATCTGTTGATGTATAAGCGTTCAGATTAGCGCCAAAACGAACTCCGACAGATTCGAGCCATGTTATCAATGTATTGCCGGGGAAATGCTCTGTGCCATTGAAGCACATATGCTCCAGAAAATGAGCCAATCCTCTTTGATTTTCCTCTTCATTGACAGATCCTACTTTCTGAGCAATGAAAAAATCGACCGAGTGGGCCGGAGTTGGATTTTGTTTAATATAATATGTAAGGCCATTAGGCAGATGCCCGATCCTCACATCTTCGTTTGGTGCAGCGCCGCAGATACCGTAGCACGCGGCTGCTCCAATACACGCGATAAAGACTGATTTTAAATTCATAAGTTATTTATTAGCTTTGGATTATACTTCAAAATATAAAATTTACCGAGCACTGCGCCGCATTACCGTCGCATTGATTAAAGCAGCTTCGCTCATACCACAGTTTAAATGCCAGACCGTAGCGCTGCTTTAAAGGCATAGCACCGGTCAACATCAACTTGTAATGGTGAGATTTCAGATCAATACCTTCTGCTCCGCCTGAACTTTTTTGTTCAATTGGCAGATATGAGCCATAGTCGGCAGTCACTTCCCAATACAGACCTGATGAAGTTGTACGCGTGAGTTGTACGCTCATACGTGGACTGACTGTATTGTTCAATCTTTCACGCAGGGGATAGAGATACACCTCCCGGCGGTGATCGTAGCCGCAACGAGGATTTAACTCCATCGACAATCCGGCAAGTTTAAGTCTGTACATATACGATATCACAGCTGAATAACGGTTGTCGGCATACATTCCGAGACTCGCTATCATCGGATACTGACCCGTCGACGCATCACCGAAAATATTCTCAGTGCCGTGTCTCCTGATCCACACCCAATCCACTTGCAACGCCTGCGTTTTTTTCCTGAAGCCTGCTTGAAATGAAAACTCCTTATCATCGACAGACGACATCGGCAGTTTGTTAAGGTCAGTCAGTATGTAATCAAACATAAACTCCCGGTATCTCGCCGACAAAAACCAACCGCGGCGGATATCGTAAATATCAGCACCCGCACTATAGCGCGAACCGCTGTAATAACTGTTATAGGCCATTCCGGTAAACCGGTCATAAACCGTACCCAGACCTGTCAGATGGTAGACTGTAGCATCTCCGAGTTCGCTTTTGAATTCAAGCTCATTAGTCTGCTTGTATTTGCGGTATGCCCCCATGATGCCGACATAATAACTTCCGGAAATGTTATAAGCCACACCGGCTGTGATGTCAAGTTTGCCGGTAACGTTACGAGGTCGTGGATCGACCTGTCGGTAAGCATGTCCAGCGTCATACGATAGTTCGCCACCATAGGCCCACTTACCTCTCGTTTCCGAATAGGCCCCTCCGAAGTAATACCGCTCAGTGTCCATATCTCCGCCAATCTCGTCGGCTGTCACATAAGGATACACCAGATCATAGTCAGAAGCCTCACTCCATCCGACATTTTTATCAGTGCCGGTCATATAGCTCGCATACCCCACAACCGTCGACCGGCCGATGTGCATGTAAGAATCGGCATCGAATCCGATCGACTCGTTTCCATCTCCTTTCTGAGCGACAATCCTGCGCGACAGGCCTGAATAATTGGCCGAAAGGCCGACACGACTGAGCGAACGATTATGCTGAAAGCCGATCAGCGAAGGGTTCTCAAACGATTGCCGGGCGAAACGCTCTCCAAGCATTTCATACTCGGCATAAGCCACAGTCACTAACGAATCAACACTTTGGGCGCTTAACTGTAACATCGACAACGCCATCGCGCACCCCATGCATAAATACCTCCGGCTCATCATTCTGCGCTTATAGGTGTCACTCCATCGTAAGTTATCGTTGTGGCACGCTGACCGTCGATACCCATCACACTGTTCTGCAACTCAATTTCCGATGGTACACAGTTACGGTTGAAATCATCTGTCGAATTATTTGTGTCTTGCAACACCACGCGCCCGTCAGCTTCAACATACAGCAATTTGCGTCTCACCGACTTGAAATAACGGGTTTTGTCGTTAGCTATTGCTCCGCAACCGGTCCATCCGCAATCAAGCGCCGGAGCTGTCACAATCCACTGGAACGGAGCATCAACCGAACAATTCACTGCATCGACAATCCAGTCGTTGGGAATGCGGTAAGCCGACGACGACATTGCAAACGATCCGGCAGCCGTCACCAACTGATAATCGTAGTTATAATAATAATCGCTCAGATAACGCTCCTTTCCGACAGGTATACGCGCAAGGCCATAGGCTTTATAGCCACGGTTGTGAAGCATCCACAACGTTTGTGTATAGCAGTACCATTTGTCCATGTTGTCAGATGTAGGACTGTCGATGTCGCTTTCTGACGGACGTGTCGACACGTCGTACCATTCAAGCCTTGCATGGCTGAGATCGAAAGAGTTGGGATTGATCGTGCGGTGATCGATACCTGTGTCGGCAATGAGCAGATATTCACCCGGTGCTACCGGATAATCGGTACCGCTGCCCGGAACAGTGTAAAGGGCATCCACACTCACATCTGTCGACATTATATCAGGCGTGAAATCAAGTTTCTGTGTTGTCAGAAACTTTGATTCGAACAGCGTCAGTCCATCAGCATATATCACATGATCCGTATTGTTGTACAATTTTATATAATCATCACCGACATAGCTGTTGCCTGAAGTCTGCAGCGTTCCGGTAAAGAAGATTTCTGCTATGATCAGATCATCGCTGACAATGTTCCGGTATGTCTCCAGCCTCACCAACGTATGGTCTGATGTCACCTGCACTGACCGACAGAACGCCTTCACCTGGCTTTCAAGTCCGTCGTGAAGTTGCACAGTAGCCGAAAAACTGACATCGTACAGCCCCGGCATTACATCTACAGATTTTTGCAGACTGAATGTCTGCACATTTCCTGTCGTGAGATTCCTGAACTCTAATGACGCTCCTTGCAAATCGTCATATGATATATCTGCAGGAAGAACTACATCAATGTCGACGATATGGCTCGGGAGATTTCCGTCGAGACTGTCATCACATCCGCTTGAAAGCAAAGCCCCGAGTATAAGCGAGAGTATAAAATATAATTTTACAATTTTCATTGTCATTGGTTTTTAGTTTAACGAAAAATTCAGCTCCATGCCGAAATATGCGTCAGAATTTCTCCTGATCGTCAGCCCATTGCTTGTATAGTTCGGCAAGTAATCTATAATTCTATTGACAAACACTGCCACCTTAAGCACCTTGCCTATCTTTTTAGTAGCCTTGAAATTAAGGTACAGCGCAGGCGGAATGCGTTGCGGCCGGAATGATTCCTCGTTGTAGTATTTTATCAGATGCTTGAGCACTGCATCATCAGCCTCAGCCTGTGTGAAAGGCTTGATTGAGCCGTCTTCAGAGCTTACAAAAGCCACAGGCACTCCGTTCTGCCACATTCTCGTGGTCTTGACCCACCACATACACTGCAACGTGGTCGAAAATACAAGGCCGAGACGCGGCAACTGCGTATCAAACATGAAATTGGTGTTGAACTGCTCATTGATCCGTCCGTCGTCGCTGTCATAGATACCGACAAATCTGTCGTTCAGAGCCGTTCCGTCTATAACCTCATTGACCGGAAGATAAAGCATCTGAGAATTGCTGTATCGCGTTCTGAACCACGCTCCGTTGATCATCAATGATGTACAAAGTGGTTTCCATCTTGCAGTCGTCAACTGAAATTCTATACCTTGTTTATCTATACGGGTGCCGTTGTCAGCCTTACGTTTTGAGTCAAGCACCTTCACATCCTCATAAGGCAATCGGTTGATATCAGGCGGCGATGTCAGACCCGACGGATCAATCGCACCCGAATCGTACTTTCGGTACTCATACGGTATATAGACGCTCGTATACCGGTAGCCAGAATTCATAGCCTCGTTGAAGTAAGTCACCGACAACTCATTTCCACCGTAGGTGAAACCGATGCGCACCTCCCGTTTATTATTACGTGCTGCCCGCAGCTGATAATTGACCGCACTGTCGATATAAGTCATAAGATTGACTCTGCTCAAACCCAATGGATCGTTCGTGTCGTAATATGCAAGTTGCACAAAGTCGTTGTAGCTCTCCTGCGGATAAAGATAATCGATCGTTGGCATCTTGGTCGTCAGGCCGTAACCTGCAGCAAGCAATAACGATGCTTTGCGTGATGCGATATTGAATTCAGGAGTATGGAATGTCAGATTGACTCGCGGATCGAAATACGGCTTACCGGAAAGATAGTATCGGCGGTCGATCGCCGGAAGCATCTGCATTCTGACGCCGGCCTGTCCCTCGACACGGCATTCGCCGACCGGCATTGAAGCCTTGTCTTCGACAAAAACCGACAGCTGTTGCAACGACGGTATCGACCGATAGCTGCGGGGACGGGTTGTCCACGATGCGCTTAGCGGTTTTGACAGATCATAGACTTGTCCGCGGCCATAGTTTTTAGCAAATGTCCACTCAACTCCGGCCATATAATCGTTGCGCACTAATCCCGCATGCGACGAACCCGAAGCCTTGACTTTTGCAAACAGGTCGAGAGGACGACCGTCACACAGATAATCGGCTACATACTCCCCGAGCATAAATGTGCCGTCGTTGACGCCCTGACTTGTCGAGCCGGGGGCGATAGACGCATGAGTCGGAGCCACCTGTTTACGCCTGGTGAGCCTATCGAGTTGTAATGAAGCTGCAAAAGTGAAATCCAATTCCGACACTATCTGACGATCATTAAACTTTACATTCAAGTTGTTATTCAGCGACATCCGCCGGTAAGATGCCTTGTATTCATCAATTTTAAGCAACGACAGATCTGGATCGACCTTCGTGTCATCAAACGATCCGGTGAAGTCTCCGCCGATGCGCCACACCATCGTTGACCGTTCATTTATAAAATTCAACATCGCTCTGGCCGACGCTGTCAGTCTCCGGTAATTTTCAAGATTGTCTCTCGGATCTACTTTCGAATCCAACCAGCCAAAATCTACAGTCGTTATATGATCTCCGATCGCAAATCCTTTGCCGACTGACAGCAGCTTGCTATACTCGTCTGCCTTGAAACGGGCCGTCAACGGAGTCGGTTTGCTTATTCGCTTTATGTTGACCATTCCCGAGGTCAGATTGCCATACTCCGCCGAAGGTATTCCTCTGACGATCTCGACACTCTCGATGTTGTCGGTAGAGATCGTTCGCATGTCGACTCCCTTGTTGAGCACACTCCTTTTTGTCGACGGCGATGATGCGTCTGTCGAAGTACCGACCGTCTGAAGATTTGCGTCCGACGCCAACGGTGCTCCATCGACCATAAACAATGTTCCAAGCGACGACATTGCATAATCAGGGTTGTCCACTTCTTGACCCGACGCCCCGAGATTACCGGTCTCACGCAACGATATAGTGTTGGCCGAGCCCATGGAGGGAGTTTTCGATATATTACCGGGCAGCAACTCAAGCAGATCGGTGAAACTCGTCGGCTGCAGATGCTCCATCGCATCGCGCCCTATCTTTGACGAAGTCGCAAGTCCATCCGATTCTTTTGCTGTGATAACCACCTCGCCGAGTGTTTTTGCTTCCGGCTTCAGCGACAAGATAATAGTAGTGTCAGACTTCACCGAAATGACAGCCACCGCCTTCTCATAGCCGAGACAGCCCGCTGTAATATCGTAGCGTCCTTTGTTCAACCTGACCGTCAACTCACCGCTACCATCGGTCATCAGTGACTTTTCGCCGGGCTTGATCGCCACTGCGCAATAGGGTAACACTTCGCCATCCGACAAATCAGCCGTAACTACTTTCAGCGCAAACCCTTCTGCCCGCAACGACAATGCTCCGAATGCACACACTAAAACAATTATTGTAAAAACTATTCTCCTGCTCATCAATTCTATGAAAAACAATGCAAAAGTAGGAAAATCGCCAATGTCCATCAATACTCATTTTTTATTAAATTAAAGTTCATGTAGCCACACGGAGCCACCCATTTTTACTGACAATTGAGTATTTGAACGTCTTCGATCAGATTGTAATTTTGCGGCGTCAATTTCATTCAATCTCATTTTATGAAAAAAATCTACGCTTTATCATTCGCATTCGCGACATTGTGCGCATCTGCTTCATACGCACAGATCGCCGAACCGACAGCCAGATGGGCTCATCTGTTCACTTCGGGCGCCACTACAGGCGTTCAGTCATCAGCTTTAATTGCCGACGCCGACAATTCGGTTTACACTCTCGAAACTCCGGCCACGATCGCCGGTGCTACAGATGTTCAATGGAACAGCAGCAAAGTTTTCGAAGCTACATCTTCTGCTAAAAACACCAACAATCTTCTGCTCGCCAAAATTGATCAGCAAGGCAACCTGCTCTGGTCGATCAACTCATCGCTCAGCGGCGATTACGCTTCAAATAAGGGCAATCTGGCCATCACATCCGATGGTGACATTATCTTCACCGCCAAAGTGCGCCACACCGACGGCATTCTCGACACTCCTATGGCTCTCTCAGACTCTCAGGGCAACATCGTGGAGTTCGACAGCCCGGTAGCACAGCGCTATTACTCTGTTATCGTCGGACGCGCATCTTCAGACGGCATCCTGAAATGGGTCCGTCAGATCTCGCCGGCCACCGAACTCTCGCAGTTCGACGACGCAAAATTCGTCTCTGACGCCATCGACGTCAACGCTCTCGCTCTCGATGCCGACGACAACATTTTTGTCGGCGGACTACAGAAGACCGACATCACACTCGCCAAAGCCGACAACACCACTGCCGACATCGCGGTCCGCAATATCGACAGCACAACGAAAGCTTCAGCCGGAAGCTTCTACCTCGTCAAGCTTGACCAAAACGGCTACTACCTCGGCTCTCTCGCTCCGGCGGCCGAAACTCTTTCGGCAAGCAGCGTTCAGGATCTCGAGGTCAACGGTGACCGACTCTACGCCTACTTCCATATCAAAGCATCGTCGGCCGACGCAAACAACAGCCTCACTCTTGGAGACTTCGACCTCACAGCCACCGACATCGACTGCCCCGTTTTCGCAGCCCTCTCAACTGATCTCGAACCATCATGGGTAAAAGTCATCACTGCCGAAAAGGTTGCCGGAAAAAGCGGCCTGCAGAACGGCCACATCACCGTAGCTGGATCTAACCTCTGGTACTGCGCCCAATATCAGGACAAACTCTCCGACGGCGACAACTCAATCGAAGCAACACAGGGCACACAGCGCGAAGGTTGCATCATCAAGTTTGACGCCGCCAACGGTGCATGGCTTGCCGCAGCCAACAACCGCCCCGACTTCGACGCTACAGGCATCGTAGGCTACTTCAAGGCGTTCCAACTCTCAGACAACGATCAGACAATCTACACTTACGGCTACAACATGGGCACAAGCAAGGTATTCCTCCGCGGATACAGCGCAACCGATCTTCAGCCACTCACCGACCGCTCGTACGATCTTATCAGCTCAGCAGGCACAGTTACCGCCCTTCAGTTTGCATACAACCCCGACGCTTCTACAGCCTACGTTACCGCACGCAGCAACAAGGCCTTTGAACTCCTCGGAGCCACCGAGCCGACCCCTGCACCATCGAGCTGGGCTGTAGTACTCGCATCATTCGAACTCCCCTCCGACATGACCAGTGCCATCACATCTATTACAGCCGACAGCGACGACGCCCCTGTTCAATACTTCAACCTCCAGGGTCAGCAAGTCGAAAATCCCGCAAACGGAATATACATTCGCCGACAGGGCGCAACGATAGAGAAAGTAATCATAAAATAAGCTCCAAATCTTCTCTATCATAGCCCGACCGTAATATATTGAACATATATTAAGATGCATAAAGACAGCGACACCCTCAAACCGGGGTGTCGCTGTCTTTATGCTGTTTTAGGTCATTGTTATTTGTCTGATTGTCTAAAAAGGCGTAACTTTGTTGTCAATTAACACAGGTGCAAGAACAAAGCATTATAACAATAATAACTACAGACAAAGATGAAACATCAGATCATCGTCAGCGCAGCTTGCGGAGCGGCGCTGATCGGAGCGGCCGTCGCATCGTGCGGCGACAACGCCCGCAAAAATCCATTTATGGAGCCGTACACGACTCCCTACGAGATTCCGCCCTTCGAGCAAATCACCTACGAAGACTATCTCCCGGCTCTCGAAGCAGGCATAGCCCGTCACACCCAGGAGATCGACTCGATAGCGTCAAACCCCGAAGCGCCGACGTTTGAAAACACCATCCTTGCCCTCGACCGCTCAGGCGAACTGCTTGAGAAAGTAGTGGCTGTGTTCTCAAATCTCGACGAGTCTAACTCATCGCCCGAAATGGCTGAGATCGCCGAGAAATTCTATCCGATGCTGTCGCAACACAGCGACGAAACGTCGATGAACGACAAACTCTTCGAACGCATCAAGTATCTCTACGACCATCAGGAACTCGGCTACGCCAATGACCAGCGCCGCATGATTGAGGATGCTTATAAGAATTTCACACGCAACGGCGCGCTTCTCGACGCTGAGAAAAAAGAGGAACTCAAGAAAGTGAACTCGCAGCTTACAGATCTCTATCTGCAATTCAACAAAAATCTACTCAACGCCACCAACAGCTTCTATATCGTTGTCGAAGACTCGGCTCGTCTCGCCGGACTGCCGGCATCGAGCATCGCTGTTGCCGCCGAGGAAGCCGCTAAGCGCAACCTTGGTGAAGGCAAGTGGGTGTTCACTCTCCACGCTCCGAGCCGTCTGCCGCTCCTTCAGTATGCCGACGACCGCGACCTGCGTAAGGAAATGTATGAGGGCTACACCAATCTTGCTTCATCGGGCGAATACAACAATAATCCGGTGATCAGCAAGATACTGCTCGCCAGAGCTGAGAAAGCACACCTGCTCGGTTTCGAGAACTTCGGAGCTTACATGACCGACAACGTCATGGCCAAGACTGTCGAAAACGCCGAAGATCTGCTGATGCAGATATGGCGTCCGGCGGTCAAAAAGGTCGGCGAGGAAGTGGCCGAGATGCAGGCAGTAGTCGATGAAAACGGCGGCGATTTCAAAATCGAACCTTGGGACTATTATTACTACGCAGAAAAGGTGCGTCAGAAAAAGTACGACCTCGACGAATCGAAAGTTCGCGAATACTTTGCCCTCGACTCTGTCCGCAACGGCATTTTCGCCATGGCTGAGCGACTCTACGGTGTAAAATTCACCGAAATGCCCGATGCTCCGAAATACTACGACGAAGTAACTGTATATGATGTCACCGACGCTGCCACCGGCGAACACGTCGCTGTGTTCATGACTGACTACTTCCCCCGCGAATCGAAAAGACAGGGTGCATGGATGAGCGAGTTCAAAGGATCGTGGACCAACGACGACGGCACTTCGTCTCGTCCGGTGATATTCAATATCGGCAACTTCTCGCGTCCGACAGCCGACGCGCCGGCTCTCCTGACCCTCGACGAGGTGGAAACTATGTTCCACGAATTCGGTCACGGTCTCCATGGCATGCTCTCGCGAGCACGCTACAAAGGACAGGCCGGCACAAATGTCGACCGCGATTTTGTCGAACTCCCATCGCAGATCCACGAACACTGGGCGCTCGAACCCGAACTGCTCAAGACCTATGCACGCCATTATAAAACAGGCGAGGTGATCCCCGACGAAATGATTGCAAAACTCGAAGCTGCGTCAACCCACAATCAGGGCTTTGCGACCGCAGAACTCGCTGGTGCTGCTCTTCTCGACCTCGAATACGGCAAACTCAATCCGACCGAAGAAATCGACGTAGCTGAATTCGAAAAGCGCGTTGCCGAAAAGCTCGGCATGCCCGCCCAACTGACATTCCGCTACCGTTCGCCCTACTTCAAGCACATCTTCGGCAGTGACGGATATGCTTCAGGCTACTACACCTACCTCTGGGCTGAAGTGCTCGACACCGACGGCTTCGAGCTGTTCAAGGAAAAAGGCATCTTCGACCCCGCCACAGCCAAAGCATTCAAAGAAAATGTCCTCGAAAAGGGCGGTTCTGAAGACCCCATGGTGCTCTACGTAAACTTCCGCGGCCATGAACCCTCAGTAGACGCTCTCCTCCGCAACCGCGGACTCGAACCGATGCCCAACATCGATCTCTCGAGCAAATCAGGAAAATAATCCAACCGACATACCCTCCTATTCATTCGAAATGAGGGTGTGTCATAATTCATGGCACGCCCTCTTTGCATAAAATGCTGATAAACAT
>CAJUMR010000002.1 GCA_910587475.1 uncultured Muribaculaceae bacterium | reverse complement strand
CGGATCATGGAGATACAGAAGAAAATAAATCGCAGACCTCGTGAAAAGCTAAACTTTGAATCTCCTCTTAAGCGATTTTTCCAGAATGTCGCTTAACTTTGCATTTTCGGTTGACTCTATACACCACATCATCGGTGAATTGCAGCAAAAAATAGGTCTGCCGATATTTTGCTGATTGAAAAAGAATTACTAACTTTGCAGCCGAATTCGTAATCTCTGGCAGGACATGCAGCCTGCGTATATTGCGAGTAATGTTAACATTTTAAATCATTTAGCTACAATGGATTTAATTAAAGTTGCCGAAGAAGCATTTGCAACCGGCAAGCAGCATCCTGAATTCGGTCCTGGCGATACTATCACAGTCGCTTACCGCATCAAAGAAGGTAACAAAGAGCGTATCCAGCAGTATCGCGGTGTTGTTATCCGCATCTCTGGCGAAGGAAACAAAAAGCGTTTCACCGTTCGCAAAATGAGCGACAACATCGGTGTTGAACGTATTTTCCCCATCGAATCTCCGTTCATCGACTCAATCGTAGTCAACAAGTACGGTAAAGTTCGTCGCGCCAAGCTCTACTACCTCCGTAACCTCACCGGCAAAAAAGCTCGTATCAAAGAGCGCCGCGTAGTTACAAAGTAATAAGTCTTTATTGACTTTTTATACGGCAAGCCCCGTCGCTGATCGACGGGGCTTGTTGCATTTTCGGCACTGACCCGTTTTTTGCGTCATTGGTCAATTAATGTTGCGGAAAACGGCGATTTTGCTTAATTTTGTAAAAAATATATCTCTACACTTAAAACCACATTATGAAAAAAATCCTATTATTTGGTCTGGCAGCTTTTACAGCGGCTGCAGGATTCGTTTCTTGCAAATCTAACAAAGTGGAGGCCGAAGAAGCGCCTTCAAAATCTCCGTATGAAGTTGTTACATATGTATGGAGCGGCGGAGACCGCATGCCCGATCCGTCGTTGCTGACCACTATCAACTATGCATTTGCCAATATCGACTCTACACGTGCCGGCTTCTTCATCAACAACGAACCTCGCTTCCAAAGCATCGTTGACCTGAAGAAAGAAAATCCCGATCTCAAAGTGCTCATCACCATCGGTGGCACTTGTCAGTCTGGTCTTTCAGACATGGCCGCCGACCCTGCTAATCGAAGCTCTCTTGCTGGCCAGTGCCGCCGCGTGATCGAACAATATGGCATCGATGGCATTGATTTCGACTGGGAATTCCCGACCGTCAACGGCGGACGCCCCGATGACTATGAGAATTTCGCCCTTGTGCTCAAAGAAGTGCGTGACAGCATCGGCAACGACAAGCTTCTGACTCTTGCTACAGGTGGCGACCTCGCCGGTATGGACGTAAACAATGTCGGAGCATTCCTCGATGTCCTTGACTACGTCAACGTCATGGCCTATGACCTCAGCGGCACCCCGACAACTCACCATACCACCCTCTATCGCTCTCCGGTGACAGGCTGGCGTTCGGTCGACGAAGTCATTGAAGACTACGTCAATCATGGTGTGCCGTTCGACAAGATGATGCTTGGTCTCGGCATCTACGGCCGTGGCGACGGTAAGAATTACACCGAATGGACCAGCTCGATGGAAGCTCAACCTTACGGAGAACTCACCGAACAGTGGGATTCAATCGGTTGCGTTCCTTATATCGCTGATGCCGAAGGTGTGCTTGCCGTAGGTTATGAAAATCCACGTTCGATAGAGATAAAGTGTGACTACCTGAAAGAGAAAGGATTCCGCGGAGCAATGATCTGGCGCACCGAACTCGATCTCGACAGCATGCAGATGGCCCGCACAGTCGCTCGTTGTCTGTTGGATAAATAATCGATAATAACGTATGAGAAAAATATTCGCTTATATTTCAGCATTTGCCGCCGTAGCATCTGTAGTGGCAGCGTGCAGCAAAACAACCACAGAAGCCGTCACCGAAGAACCTGAATACCTCTGCATCGCCTATGCATGGGAAGCTGACGGCCCGCTGCCTGAAGCAGATCAGGTGACTGCGATCAACTATCTCGCAGGGTATCCCAACGCGACACACGACGGCGTTGACATCCACAACGTTCCGCGCCTGCAGAAGATCCTCGAACTCAAGCAAGAAAACCCCGACCTGAAGGTGATACTTTCTATGGGAGGAGCCGGTGCCGGCTTAGGTTGGGCTGAGATGACCGGCAACGACTCGTTGCGCGCAGCCTTCGTGGAAGATTGCAAAAATAAAGTTGCCGAATTCGGTCTCGATGGTGTCGATTTCGACTGGGAATTTCCTCAGAACGATGAAGAGGTGGATAATTATATCAAATTATTCCGTGACGCCCGCGAGGCTTTGGACTCTACTAAAGTTGTGTCTGCAGCGGTCGGTTTCTGGGGTAACGGCTTCGATATGAAGAGAGCTATAGAGCACCTCGACTATCTCAACTTGATGTCCTACGACATGGGTTGGCAGGCTCCTTATCATCACACCTCATTGCGTCGTTCGCCTCTCTCGGGTGTATGTACGCTCGAAGAGTCTCTCGACACTTGTATCAGCCAAGGCATCGAGCCTAAGGATATCGTAGTCGGATTGGCATTCTATGGCCGCGGCGATGGTAAGAATTTCAAGGATTGGACCGATTATCGCGACATCAAGCCGGGAGAAGGCATGGAAGAACGTTGGGACTCTATCGCATGCGTGCCTTACATTGTCGACAGCCTCGGCACATTGGTCGTCGGATATGAAAATCCCCGCTCGCTGAAAATCAAATGTGACTATATCAAGGAACGGGGGTTCAAAGGCGGCATGTATTGGCGCACGGAACTCGATGCCGACAACCGTGAACTTACTCGCACAGTGGCTCACGAACTTCTCGGACGATAAGCCATAGACTCAAGAATAAAAATGATTGTCCGCTGCAGTGCCCCATGGTTATCAGGGTACGGCAGCGGACAATCTTATTTGTTACAACTATGATCGTTATTTTATTTGCGTCCGAGCAACTTCGCTAAAATCGTGTTATAGATCCATAGAACTGCTCCGCTGACAAACAATGCCACTAACGCTGCGATTGCAAACGACTGCGGTGTATGATCGCCGATTGCAAGCGCCGACCCCCACCCGCCGATAATGGCGCCGAGCAGTCCGACGATCACATCGACGACCGCGATGCGCTTGCCGGGAAGAAAATACGATGACATGAGCCCGGCAATCACTCCGATGATGATCCACGAAGCCCATGCCCATCCGCTTGTGCATAGAGATCCCATGGCATTTATATCCTTAAATTACCTACCGTGTTAAAAACCGGTGCGACAAAAGCAGCTACATCGGTGTCACCCGCTAAATCTGCTACCGTAAGCCATATTATAAGAAGTATGATGAGGAAGATCGCACCTATCGCAACCCAAAGGCTGGTCTGTTTTTTCTGCTTGTTCGACATGATGAAATGAATTTACTGATGTTATAGTTGAATGTTTCTGACAGCGCCCTCACTCCGGAGGACACTTTGTAGAGTAAACAATCTCATCGGCGATAGAGTTCTGACTTGATCGGCATCAACATAAAGTTTTTTGAAATAACGTGTTCAATGACGCCGAAATATTTAGTACTTTTGCGAATGAAAAAAGTAAACACAAACTAACAATAACAGCACTTCCAATGCAACTTTTTGAAAAGTTAACCGAAAATGCCCGTCAGCACAAGCAGCGCATTGTGCTTCCCGAGGGCAACGAACCGCGTACACTTACGGCCGCCGACCGCATTATAGCTGACGGCCTTGCCGAGATTTATCTGATTGGTGATCCGGTTGAAATCAAGCGTATGGCGGCGGAATTGAACCTGTCTAACATATCAAAGGCCGTAATCGTAAATCCGGCAGATGAAACGGTTATCGACCGTTATGCACCGCTGTTCTTCGAACTCCGCAAGAAAAAAGGCATCACCGAAGAAGAAGCCCGTCTGACCACTGCCAACCCCCTCTATCTCGGCTGCCTCATGGTAAAAGCCGGAGATGCCGACGGTCAGGTGGCCGGAGCGATGAACACCACCGGCAACGTGCTGCGTGCAGCCTTTCAGGTGATCAAGACCCAGCCGGGCATCAACGTCGTGTCGGGTGCTTTCGTTATGCTGCTTCCCGAAGGACTTCCCTACGGAACAGACGGCATACTCGTATTTGCCGATTGCGCAGTTGTACCCGACCCGACGGCCGAAGAACTCGCACAGATTGCAGTATCTGCAGCTCAGACCGCCCGCGACATCGCAGGCATCGAGCCGCGCGTAGCCCTGCTGTCGTTCTCGACAAAAGGCTCGGCCAAGCACGAACGCGTCGACAAAGTCATCGAAGCCGCCCGCATAGCAAGAGAAATGGAACCGTCGCTCATCATCGACGGGGAGTTACAGGCCGATGCCGCACTCGTGCCCTCGGTCGCTAACACAAAAGCCCCCAACAGCTCGATCAGCGGACGTGCCAACGTTCTTGTATTCCCCTCGCTCGAAGTCGGCAACATCGCCTACAAACTCGTTCAGCGACTGGCTGGAGTGCAGGCTGTCGGACCTGTGCTTCAAGGTCTTGCCGCTCCGGTCAACGACCTGTCGCGCGGATGCTTCCCCGAAGATATTTACAAGACGATCATAATCACATGCAATCAGGCTATCGGTCTGAAAAAACAAAAAATAACGATCTCGATATGAAAATTCTCGTTCTTAACTCAGGCAGTAGCTCTGTAAAATACAAACTCATCGACACAACCACAGAATCGACCATGGCCGAAGGTGGAGTCGAGAAAATCGGTCTTAACGACGGCTTCCTTAAATACAAACGCGCCGATGGTTCGAAAGCCATACTCCAACTCGGTAACACCGATCACAAAGGGGCGATAGAAGCCATACTGCGCCTGCTCACCGACAATGTCGAAGGCTGCATAAAATCTTACGACGAGATCGACGCTGTCGGTCACCGCGTCGTTCATGGCGGAGAGAAATTCAGCGGCAGTGTCCTGATCGACGAAGCCGTAAAACAGAAAATACGCGAATGCTATGACATCGCACCTCTCCACAACCCGGCAAACATGATCGGCATCGAAGCCATCACATCACTCATGCCCGACAAACCACAGGTCGGAGTGTTCGACACAGCCTTCCACCAGACAATGCCCGCAAAATCATTCATGTATGCCCTGCCCTACCGCTTCTACAAAGAAGACGGAGTGCGCCGCTACGGCTTCCACGGCACAAGCCACCGCTACGTGTCGCAGAGAGTCTGTGAAATCCTCGGAGTCGACATCAAGACTCAGAAGATCATAACTTGCCATATCGGCAACGGCGGTTCGATCACTGCTGTTCTCAACGGCAAGAGCGTCGACACTTCGATGGGCCTCACCCCGACAGAAGGCCTGATGATGGGCACCCGCTCAGGCGACGTAGATCCCGGAGCACTCACCTACATCATGACCAAACATAACATGACTCCCGAGCAACTTCAGGCTGTAATCAACAAGGAGAGCGGTCTCGCCGGCGTCAGCGGAGTGTCGAGCGACATGCGCGAAATTGAAGCCGCCAAAGCCACAGACGAAAGAGCTGCACTCGCCCTCGACATGTACGAACAGCGCATCACCAAATACGTCGGAGCTTATGCCGCAGAAATGGGCGGTGTCGACATCATCGTGTTCACAGGTGGCGTCGGTGAAAACCAGATCGACGTACGCGAGAACATCTGCGCACCCTTGGCATTCATGGGCGTTGAGATCGACAAAGAAGTCAACAACCAGACAAGAGGCACAGAAACAATCATTTCCACTCCTGCCTCAAAAGTCAAAGTCGTCGTTGTTCCGACTGACGAAGAACTGATGATTGCCCGTGATACACAGGAAATAGTATCAAACTTGAAATAATCACGGGTTATCCCCCGCGACACAGAACAAATCAGGCACCGGGTAATTTTACCTGGTGCCTGACACTATAAATATAAAACCAATGTTTAGCGGACTAAGACTTTAGCTGTTTTGCCGTTAATCGAAACAAGATATATTCCGCAAGGGAGGTTTCCAGCAACAGGACCGGAAATATGGTTGCTTTTACAGATTACTGTTTGTCCCGTCACAGTGCTGACTATTACATCAGTCGCAACTTCTCCGTCAACATTTATCGTTCTATTTGATACATATATGCTGCTTAAGACTGCATCTGTATCGGAGATTGATGCTGTACTTGTATCCAGGACAAGTTCTTCATTGCTGTCAACGCCAAAATATTCAGACTTCAAAGTTTCATTTTTGGTGTTCAATGTCAAACGATAAACTCCATCCTTCTCTATCGTCCATTTCAGGTCGTCACCTCCCGATATGCGGGCTTCGCTAATACCTTCGGCCAGTGCATCTGAGATATACGGGTGAAATGTTTCCTCTGTCCAACTCTCTGCCGTAAGAATTTTGAACCGGTTCGGTTCTTCTTGCGATCCAATACGCAGAGGCCCTTCCCATATCAACTCTTCGGGATTATCTGGATTAGGTATAAATCGTTTGTTGCTTTCATCCCAATAGTTCCAATTTAGTTCACAACATCCACCAACGATATATAGCACTTTCCTCGGGACAAATTTGCGTCCTTGATATACAAATCTATTTTCATCAATGTAAAGTGTATAATCGCCTTTAGCGCCAACACTCCATCATCGTGCTTCCTTAGACACAACAACCAGTCCGGAATCAAACCCCTTTCCAAAGGTCAAATCCACGTCTTCATACATTGGCCCGTAAAACACTGTGTTTTCAGTGATAGAGGGAGTGTTGATGAGAAGTATATTTCCAGGGGTGCAAGTGATGGATTTCTTGAACTCGACCCCATACTTATCAGGCAACTCTATTATTTGATTATCTACGGCAGAACCGGTCACATACAGTTTAGACGGACATTGAGGTTCTTCAATCTTTTCCAAAACAGACATTTTCATGTTCCTCAAATCCACGATGATACAGTAATTACCGGTCCTGGGCATTTTGAACTTCCAGTCCTTTCCATTCAGATCCCATGCCGCGTAAAAGTCAAGGTTATATGTCTTTGACAGGTCCACTATTACGTCAGGGACGGCAGAAAGCACGTTCTTATACCAACTGCGGGTATTCAGAAACTTGAATTCCTCGTTGCCTTTAAGTTTGCCCTGCCATTTGAACACACCGTCATTGACCTTGTCCATTTCAAGAGCGTTAGCGTCGCTCCAGCCCACCGTTGTGGCCGGCCCCACGATAAAAAGCTGGCTATATTCAATCGAGTTGCTCAAATCCTGAGATTTGACAAGCGACATAGTCATCATGACGACCAATGTTAATAATACTCTTTTCATAGCTGGCGGCACTTATTTCTTAAATTTATTGGACATCACTGAATTATCGGCAACAATACGACAAAGGTAGAATTGCGATGGAAGCGTTGAAATATTTTCGCAAATGGCATTGACATTTGAGTATCTGTACTTGGCATACATCTGTCCGGTAAGACTGCACAGCGACATGTCAACCAAATCCATTTGCTTCCCAAAATAAACCTCCAGGCAATCTGTATCGCTGTTGTACTTGAAATAGCCGTTTTCGTCAGCCTTCACATCAGCAATGCCTGATGTTGGATGATTTACAATTATCCTTACCTCTGATCTACAATCAGTCGGAGAAACGTTTACGACCAATGTTCTTGTCTTTGAATTGTATTCATACTCTTCCGGACTGACAGTCGCATCTGCCACGATAACACTTTCTGGACTATCGCAATTATAAATCCTGAATGTATAAGAGCGTGCATCTTTCAGTCCGTAAACATTCCCGACGACCTCACGTGGAGCTATTACAAATTCATCCATATTTGCGTTTGAGCTGCTCGTCAGTTTTGTTGTAGCATAATTGGCCGCATAATCCGAATCATCGCCGTTGTCTTCATAAACGGAGCTTTCGCCATTAGATCCGGCCACAACATTGATAATCAGCCTATCCGGACGCAATGTCACATTTTTCACTGATTCGGGGTTAAATGGTATCATTGCTCCTTGTTTGAAAAAGTAAGGAATTTGTTCCTGCGTAAAAGACATGATTTTCACACAAGGGCCTTCTATGAATTCATTGGTCGATGCACTCCACCAATTTCCTTCAGGAAACCATATTTCTTTAGTGCTCTGACCGTTTGACGAAGCTTCTGCAATAGGTGCTACGAGGATATCGTTACCGAACATATATTCCCCCTCATAAGCATAGGCTTCTTCAATCTCAGGATAATTATAATAAAGCGGGCGACAGATAGAGATGCCTGTGTCGTATGCTTCTCGTGCCATAGTGTAGATGTATGGGAATAACGCATACCGCAGTTTTACTGCTTCGAGCATCGTAGGGAAGTTGGAAAATTTCCATATCTGTCGTTCTATGCGGCTGTCTTTCGTAGCATGAGTGCGGAAAATTGGGGTGAACACACCGAACTGAAGCCATCGTAATACGAGATCCGGATTATTTGCATTCATCTCATCTGTCCAGGCATGACCGCCGAGATCATGGCCCCAATAGCCATAGCCTACATTAGATGCGGTTGCGGTAAAATAAGGTTGGAACGCAAGTGTAGGAAAATTAATCAGGGCGTCGCCGGAAAAACCGATTTGATAACGATGGCTGCCAAGACCTCCCCAACGATGGAATATGAGAGGACGGACATCAGGACGATTTTTCGCCATATCATTGAAAAACACATGATTGCACCAATAAGTTTGTCCAAGGCCATTTGTGTAGGGACTTGTAAGGTGTTGCTGCCAGTCGAGCCACCAGAAGTCGACACCTTCGCTTTCATGATCCCGGAGAATAGTGCTTGTGAAGGCTTTGGTGAAATCTGTATTGTCAAGCATCCAGGGAATATTGTTGCTATCGCCATATTTCCCATTGAGAGAAGCATTCATTTGTGCGAAATATTCCGGTGACTCGGATTTAGTGATACCATCTGCAGGGTGAAGATTCAAACCGATTTTGAAGTTTTTCGAATGAATGTCACTCAACAAGCCTTTGGGGTCAGGAATAAGTTTTGTGTTCCAACTCCAACCGGTCCAACCCCCGCGTCCGTTTGAGTCGCTTGGATCGCCATTCCAGTGCCAATCCATATCCAAAATCATCACATCACACGGTATGTCGTTTTTATCCAGATCCGACATGATATTGCGATAATCATCGGATGTATATGAGGCGTATTTGCTATACCAATAGCCGAACACAAAAGCCGGAGGCATAGGAATTTTACCGGCTATTTTGGTAAAATCTGCAAGAGCCTTCTTATAGTTGTTTCCATAGCCGAGGAAATAGATGTCAAGCGCATGAGGATCGTCGCGTTCCGCCCACCAATCAA
Organism: uncultured Muribaculaceae bacterium; assembly: GCA_910587475.1. GTDB lineage: Bacteria > Bacteroidota > Bacteroidia > Bacteroidales > Muribaculaceae > CAG-873. The sequence goes on along the minus strand of CAJUMR010000002.1, from coordinate 103,120 downwards.
ATCCGATTTCTTCATTAAACTGGAGCGCAAACGAGCGGCTACCATCAGGGCGGGCCGTAGTCCACGAGTCTTCAATCACAGACCATCCTGAACGTGAAATCAGACCATTTTCAAGTTCGGAGCGTTTGTTGTCGCCGTTACTGCCGTCAAGAGTGCGGCACGTACCTTTAAGATTCAGCGGATCCGGTTTGCCCGGATACCAAAGCACCTCGCGGCCATTGTTATTAATCGTGATAGACAGATTTCGTGCAGATGCCGGGAGTGTTACGGGATCTGAACCCTTTCTGTACTTCAGCGAGAGCTTATCGGTATTGATATAGAGAAATTCGCTATCCTCCGACTTCTCGAATGTCGGAATATCAAGATTACGATTTATGATAGCAAATGTGGCTCTATCTTCAAACTGAGCCTTATCGCTGTACTCGATACGCACCATTTCAGGCGTCAGGACTGTAAAACGAGCATTTCCAGAAATGACCATTGCATCGGGATTTGCTACCGGATTACTTTGAGCATTTGCCCACAAACCAGTACTCAAAACTGTAAGGAGTGCCACGAGCAGCCCTCCGTGATTTAGTGCAAGAAATGAGAATTTTTTGTTCATTGATTGTCGATTTAAGTTTTTCGCAAAATTAGCATCAGGCCACTATGCAATCAACGAGAAGTAGTGAAAATGTAGTTAGCCCGCAACATATCCCCATTGTATATCAAAGCATTAAAACCTCCATCCAATCAAATAAAGTAGTACCTCTGTACACTTTTGAAAATCCATTTTGTAAACTACTCATTTACGCAGCAGAGACAGAAGTCTGGCAATATGGACTTTACGATAAGATAACCGACAGACATTGGGGATCTGTCATTTTTCTTAGGTTCAAGATTTAACAAAGGTTGAACACATTCTAAATATTATGAATAAAAGAACTTACAAACTTTTTGGCCGCATAACACCGGTGCAGGGAGCGAGTTTACCTGTATACACCTTGCACCCTGCACTGAGTGGAGAGCGGTGTCATCCGAGAGCGTATGTGAATAGTTATGCACAAGTATGGTTTACCCTACCTTCTTGATTTTAAGGATCCAATCCATTCGGACTTCTCGAATATCAACTAACAATCCTTAACATCTTCCTGAACAAGAACTAAAGTATCGGTATCTCGGAAATATTAAATTCTTGAAAGTAAAAATATTTAGCTATAACTTTGCATTAGAATGCTTTGTTCTTTAACGGGCGTTGCGTATAGTTCAACAATAGTCAACTTTATATCAGGATTTGAAATCCACTTTTTGTGAATATGAATATACCAGGACAAATACAATATGTTTTTTTATTGGGGAAAAGAGATTGTCCAACGTTAGTGAATGTTCCTCAAGATTCAATTTGCGATCCTTTGTTCCGCCTTGTTGGATGTCTACCACAGACAATGTCTCATTTCATTTATGGCGTAGAGTTTTACGAAACCATGAAACGTGAAAATCTTCAGTTGGGCTACAATGTTACCTTTGTATACGCAGATGCCACGCCTGAGGAGATTAACTTTCTCGCTGATTCTGCAATTCTTCCAAATATTGGTTTGAAAGAGGAACCGATGGTTCTTATCAATTGCTCCAGAGATTTTGAAATTACGAAATATTACATATCTTTGTTCAAGGAGCATTTCAACGAACGAACACTATGGGTGGATTTTAATCTTCAAGAAAATTTTAGCTCATACCGCATTAACTGTGCGGTTGCTAAAAATGAAGATGATATAATTGCTTGGTTAATGTCTTATGCTTTGAAGTATTGTCATATCGATTACTCACATGCGCCATTCAGTGTGCCGTTGATATATGGGACAATTGCCGATTCCGGACATTATTTTACTCCCACATGGGTAAATACTCACATTCTCAACACACTGATGGGAAATTGGTTGTGGAAAAACGAATTACGCGATGATGAAATCATCGAAAGACAGGCACAATGTTCAAAAGACGCCTTTGACGATAATAATGGACACGGCACAAGCCGTCAGGATCTTCTTTGTGACCAAATTAAGAAGATCAGAACCGTTGAAAATACCGTATTACTAAATATGTTGAAAGACAGTAGGTGCAGAACATTTATTGATCAATTATATTCTCCGCTCATAATATCTCTGCCATATACAAGTAAAGAAATGGGAATAACTGAAGACAAAAGAATGTCCGTAGACGATAAACGTAAAGTAAAACAAATTAACAAAATATTAAGTGCCGAATATAGCCTAAATTATACAGTATGGAATAATCTCGATGGGTTATCACCAGAAGAGATACTTGCGTTTAGTAAAATTCAACAAGAAATAGTTTCTAAACGGATGAATTTTCTCGACTTTGTTGGCATGTTGCACTGTTCATTTAAGATATCGCCGTATATGCGACTACCTATCATGGGCAAGAATATAGCAGGCGATTTATCGAAAGTTGGACTTAACAGTCTGAACAGTTTGAAAAATGCCTATAGAAAAAAAGGGTCTGTAAGAAAGATTATGGAACAGATCGGCCATATTCTGGCGGTGAAGTCAATGGCACCCAATTTTCAAAAGCTGCTTCAAAAAATTCCGAATCAAATTGTTGCCATAACCGATCTCCCTATAGAATGGAGTTTGATCGACAGTGTTCCTCTGTGTTTTACTCACGATGTGTGTAGATTGCCTGAAACAAGTCCTGCAAGCATCTTATCGCAATTTGTAGAAGCCAAAAATCGGCCTTATGTAATTCCGAAAGATATACTCAGTAAAACATTGGTTATTTTCGGTAATGATGAAGAAGCTTTTGAGAATTCAAGACTGCCGATTGTAGAGCTGCAAAAACATTTAGGATTTAAGACCAGACAATGCTTATCGAAAAAAGATTTTTTTGATGCTATACTTGAAGAAACTCCGGAACTGATCATTGTGGATTCTCATGGAGGCGTAGATCTTAAAACGAATCAATCTCACATTGTTATAGGCACAGACATTGTAACTGGAGAGGATGTTGTAAAAAGCGGTATAGCGCCAAGACTGGTATTCCTTTCGGCATGTAATACATTTACTACATATAATACTGTTTCAACTATAGCAAACGCTTTTTTTGAGGTTGGAGCAATGGCTGTCACTGTTTCGTATATGCCAATCCTTATTCAACCGGCAACAGTCCTTTATGCAAGATTGCTTAGGAATCTTGAAGAGGCAGCTATCCGTAATATTCACCATAATTGGCTCGCTTTTATATCTCATCTTTTGCGTACATCATTCATAATGTCACCTCTTGAAGTCTTACAATCAGAAAAGATTGATTCTACAATCATTAAGAATCTAGGGCGTTTGAATACATTAAGTATGGATTTCCGTAATCGATCTCAGATTTATCATCAGCTGCATGATAAATATTCAATGGATCAAATCGGGGTGAATTATAATATGCTCTTACCGCACTATCTAATGTACTCCACTTTGGGTCGTGCTGATTTGGTGCGATTTGAATCCGCAATGGAGGAGATTAATTCTTTTCGTGGCATTTCAGGGAATATACCTCAAAACAGAAAGCCCTGTAAGTAAACTACTTGCAGGGCTTTTGCAATGATTTTTGCGGAGAGGACGAGATTCGAACTCGTGGACAGGATTGCTCCCGTCGTCGGTTTAGCAAACCGGTGGTTTCAGCCACTCACCCACCTCTCCTTTCCGGTTAGGCTCTTGGCTAACGTGGTGCAAAGGTAGACAATGTTTTTGGATCAGACAAATTTTTTCGGGCTTTTTTAGTGCAAAAAATCATCATCAAGACATAAACAGCTGACTTACATGACCATTCTCTCCGCAGACATTAACAACTATTAAAAAATGTAATCGAAGCTACAGAAAAGCTTGCCGCAATGGCCTGCGTTGCATATTTTTTTGCTAAATTTGCAGCCTGATTGAACGTTATGTCCAATCGGAAAGATTTCAAATTAGACCAATCTTTTATCCGCGAACAATGAAGCTATTACAAGCTAAACTCTCACAGTACACTATTCCGCAGGAGGCAAAAGCCGCAGGCATTTATCCTTATTTTAGAGCTATTTCATCTGAGCAGGATCCCGAAGTCATCATCAACGGCAGCAAAGTTCTGATGTTCGGATCAAACTGCTATACCGGTCTCGTCAACGACCCCCGTATCAAAGAAGCCGCAATCGAAGCAACACGCAAATATGGCACAGGATGCGCAGGATCACCGTTCCTCAATGGAACTCTCGACCTTCACAAACAACTCGAGGCCCGCATAGCCGAATATATCGGCAAAGAGGATGTCATGATCTATTCGACCGGATTCGGTGTAAATCTTGGTGTAGTTTCATGTCTCACAGGCCGTGAGGACTATATTCTCTGGGACGAGCAGGATCACGCTTCGATCATCGAAGGACGCCGTCTGTCATTCTCACAACAGCTCAAATACAAGCACAACGACATGGAGTCGCTCGAAAAGCAACTTCAGAAGTGTGCTCCCGATAAGATCAAACTCATTGTCACCGACGGTGTGTTCTCGATGGAGGGCGACGTTGCCAACCTCCCCAAGATTGTTGAACTTGCAAAGAAATATGATGCATCTGTGATGGTCGACGAAGCTCACTCGATCGGTGTGTTCGGTGAAGGCGGCCGTGGCGTATGCCACCATTTCGGAGTGAAAGACGATGTAGACCTCGTCATGGGCACATTCTCCAAGTCGTTTGCTTCGCTCGGAGGTTTCATCGCTACAGACAAGGAAATCACCAACTTCCTCCGTCACCACTCTCGCTCCTACATCTTCACAGCGAGCATCACACCCGCATCTACAGCTGCAGCCCTCAAGGCTATCGACATCATGATCGCCGAGCCCGAACGCCAGGAACATCTCTGGGACATCACAAACTATGCGCTTGAAGGCTTCCGCAACATGGGCTGTGAGATCGGCAACACTTCGACTCCTATTATCCCGCTATACATCCGCGATAATTTCAAGACATTTGCCATCACGCGCGACCTGCTCAACGAAGGCATCTTCGTCAATCCTGTCGTATCGCCCGCTGTAGCGCCCCACGACACCCTCATCCGCTTCAGCCTCATGGCTACACACACGAAAGAACAGGTGACGACAGCCCTTGAGAAAATCCAGAAGGTGTTCCGCGCACATAACCTCATCCCTTGATCATCAACCGACGATCAACCCGTCAGTCATAATGATTGATTAAACAATATTCGATGTAGGGATGCGAATGCTCGCATCCCTACATTTTTTATAATAGAACATTATCAACCCTACTACCCACCATACAATCTAATTTCCAATTTCTATGACATTAAGATCATTTATCCGCACCGGCGTAGTTGCATCTCTGCTATCAGCAGCCGCACTCGTCCAGGCCGCAAACCCAAAACCATTTACAGTCCCCGAAGTCAGCAATTGGCGTGGTTCTGAAGGCTCGCTATCGATCCCCGATGGCGCACGAGTATCTTATTCCGATCCCCGTCTGGAGTCGATAGCCCGTCAATTTGCACAGGACTACACCACCCTGACGGGTCGTTCGCTCGAAGTTGCCAAAGCAGCCAAACCCTCGAAAGGCGACATAGCATTCTCGCTAAAGCAAAACAAGAAAGCATCGCCAGAAAGCTACACTGTCGACATTGCCGACCATGTCACCATCACAGCTCCGGCCGAACAGGGCGCACGCTGGGGCGCTTCAACCCTGCTACAGCTTTTCGATCAGTCGGCTGAATTGCCAAAGGGACATATCGCCGACGCTCCGGCCTACGGTTTCCGCGGTTTTCAGCTCGACGCCGGACGAAAATACATTCCTCTCGACTATCTCTACAAGCTGATCGATGTGATGTCGTACTATAAGCTCAACGAACTCAATCTCCACCTCAACGACAACGGATTCACATATTTCTACGATGACGACTGGGACAAGACTCAGGCCGCGTTCCGTCTCGAAAGCGAAACTTTCCCCGGTCTGACCGCGCGCGACGGTTCTTACTCGAAGAAAGATTTCCGCGATTTCCAACGGTACGCACTCAGCCGTGGTGTGGAAGTGATCCCCGAAATTGACGTTCCCGCCCATTCACTTGCATTCACCCGTTTCCGTCCGTCGATCGGCAGCACACCGGAAGAGTATGGTAAGGACCATCTCAACATAATGTCTGACGAAACATACGGCTTTATCGACTCACTGTTCACCGAGTATCTCGCCGGACCGGATCCTGTTTTTGTCGGCTCACGCTTCAACATCGGCACCGACGAATACTCCAACCGCGATTCGATTGTAGTCGAGAAATTCAGATACTTCACCGACCGCTATATCCGCTTTGCTGAAAACTATGGCAAGAAAGCAATGGTGTGGGGTTCACTGACACATGCCAAGGGCCAGCAGCCTGTCAAGGTTGACAATGTCGAAATGATTGTATGGAGCAATGGTTTCGCCAACCCTCAGGAAATGCACGACCTCGGCTATCAGCTTGTGTCGATGCCCGACCAGATTCTTTACATCGTACCTCATGCCGGCTATTATCACGACTATCTTGATACCCGCGACATCTATGACACATGGGCTCCCCACGATTTCCGCGGTTTCACATTTGAAGAAGGCGACCCGCAGATCGTCGGCGGCATGTTTGCTGTCTGGAACGACCATCCGACCAACGGCGTGACAGTCCGCGACGTCCACCACCGCATAATGCACGCACTCCCGACTGTTGCGGCCAAGAACTGGAGTGGAACAAAAGTCACCGTACCATTCGACGAATTCTCTACCAAGAGTGCATCTCTTTCAGAAGCTCCAGGAGTCAACTATCTCGCGACATTCGGTCCCGAGCAACGCGACATTCTCGACGTTGCATCTGTGATGCCATCGTCGTCGCTCCCCGTGGATGAGATCGGCTATGACTACACTGTCGAGTTTGACATCGACGGAGCTGCCGAAACAAAAGGCACTGCACTCTTCGAAACCCCTGAAGCAACATTCTGGATTTCAAACCCCGTCACCGGTACTCTCGGCTACAGCCGTGACGACAAACTCTACTACCTCCGTCACGACGTACGCCCCGGAGAAAAGAGCCACATCAAGATCCAGGGCGACAAAGATGCTCTGCGCTTCTACCTCAACGGCAAACTTGTCGACGACATGAACATCCGCTGGTGGCGTCAGAACGAGAACTCCCGCAAGATAGCAGAGCAGCGCACACTCGTCTTCCCCCTCAAAAACACAGGAAAATTCAAGTCGAAGATTTCAAACCTCCGCGTGTCGAACTATCTTCGTTGATAAAAAATCATTACCTGCTCTTTAACACAGACGCCGGAATCTCACTCAGAGACTCCGGCGTCTGTATTTTTAGCACTGTTGCTTAACAGGGCAGCGGTTGTCAGAGCGAAAGATCTCTGAAACCTGCAACTTCAGTCGATATTTCGCCAAGCCATCCGCTCTTGGCGTTGACTCCTGTCTGAACCTTGATGAAATCGATAAATTTCAGATTGACCGCCAAGCCGTCGGGATAAACAGCATTTGAAATCTTGAAGCATGTACGTTGGCCTTCTCCATCGTCCTTTCCAGTCAGAGAATCACTGCCGACATTGTCTGCATACCCCCAGTCATAAGCGTTGTTGGCCCAATAGCCTGTCGACGGATCGAGATTATTTTTCGAATCGAGACATGTGCCATAGAGCGTATAGCTTTCTGCAGTCACCCAAGCCGGATAGTAGTAATCCTGCTTATGAAAAGATCCGACATAGTCTACGCATCCATTCTTTCCGTTTGAATCTGTCCAATCAACATTCTGTTGCGGAGCCGATGGTCTGAAATACGTCACTGCATAGAACTGAGTAGTTGTAGCGTTGCCGGATTCGCAACCGCGCAGCTCGTACCATTCGTCATCGGGAATACCATTGCCATTGACGTCCTGCATCACCCACACTATGCCCGGTTCGTTGGAACCGCCATTACTGTTTTTGAAGGCGTTGCCTGCTACTGAAAAATCATATTCACTGCCGTCTCCCGCCACAATACTATGATCGAAGCCGACAACAATATAGCCTCCGAACGCGCCGAGCGACACAACCTGATGTTTGTCAAGCTGCTGTCGAGCCCACGCATTGGCCAATTCGAGAGTGGTTTCATTGCCTGTCATTCCGCCGAGCGCTGATGTTTCTCCGATAAACTGGCCGGGAGCAGGCGTCCATTCAAACACTTCGGTCGAATAGCTGTCGCTCGCCGCCGTCTTGGCGCGCAATATGTCATTTTCTGTTTTATCGACGCATATCACCTTTACCTCTGCCGATGCAGATCCACTGCCGTCTGCCTCTCTGACAGTAAGCTTGACAGTGTAAGTTCCGGGAGATGAAGGAGTGAACGCAAAGATTCGGTCTGTACAATCTGACGACTTGCCATCTACCGACCATTCAAAACTCGGATCATCAAACAATCTGACCACCGGACGCAAATAGACCGGACGGCCGACAAAAGTGTAGCGATCGGTCGAAGTCTGAAAATAAGACGGCGACAGGAAGCTTACCTCATAGGGCTTAGAGGCTACTACCTCTATCTCAAATTCCTTATCGCTTGTACCATCGACGTTTGTTGCCACGATCTTTACCTTATATACACCGATGGTCTCTCGGTTGAACACATATGAGCGATCACGGCTCACGGCAACTCCGTCGACAAACCACTCGATCTCAAAGCCATCCATCGTGTCATGCTGTATGGACGGTTCGATCAGATAGTCTGATCCGGCGACCACTTTAAGCCCTTCGGGAGGAATATTCAGCGAGATCACAGGCGGAGTGAAATCGACAACCTCAATTTTAATATCCTCTTCTACAGAGCCGGCAGAAGTTATCACAGTTAAAGTCACATAGTAGTCGCCCGGAGTGTCCCAGGTGTAGACCAACGTGGCACTTCGTCCTATGATCTTTCCGCCGTCGAGCGTCCATCTGAAAGTAGCATTGTCTGCGTTCTCAATTATCGGGCTGACCGTCAGTTCGCTTCCGGCCTTGACCGTATAGACACCTGTTTCACTGTCGAATGTTATCACAGGCTTTTTGGCCTGGACGTTTTCTATCACATCATCCTTATTGCAACCGGTGAGACCGCCCGCAAGAGAGACCGCAGCAGCAACCACAGCAGATTTGAGCAATATCGCAAACTTATTCATTGAATATCTATCGTTTAAAGAGAGAATTAAATATCGGGAAACAAAGATACGAAATACAGCTCATTCAGCAAAAACATAATAGGGCCGGGCACATATCTGAGCCCGACCCCATATGGATAAAAAATGCTAATTCAGGAATTATTACTTCTTGAAGTAACGGTTGTAGAGACCCTGGAAACCTTGACCGTGGCGAGCCTCGTCCTTAGCCATTTCGTGAACTGTGTCGTGGATGGCATCGAGATTGAGTTCTTTGGCGCGACGGGCAATACGCATCTTATCTGCGTTAGCTCCGGCTTCAGCAGCCATACGTTTTTCGAGGTTTGTCTTTGTATCCCATACACATTCGCCAAGGAGTTCAGCAAACTTTGATGCGTGTTCAGCTTCTTCAAAGGCATAGCGCTTGAACGCTTCAGCGATTTCAGGATAGCCTTCACGATCAGCCTGACGCGACATTGCCAGATACATGCCGACTTCGCTGCATTCGCCGTTGAAGTGAGCTGTGAGATCGGCGATCATTTCGTCGTCGCAACCTTTGGCTACGCCGATTTCATGTTCGGTTACAAACTGAAGTTCAGCAGTCTCGTCTATTTCATTGAATTTTGATGCAGGAGCACCACAGAGAGGGCATTTTTCAGGAGCGTGATCACCTTCGTGTACATAGCCACATACGGTGCAGATAAATTTCTTCTTCATAAGATGGAGATTGAAAGGGGGTTGATAATTTATACGTTTGTTTTGCTTTTAGCAACTGCAAATATACGCTATTTTCTCAATATTCCGTTCAATATACCCATGAAAAAAATTTAGTAAAAACGTGCTTTATCCCACGCTCGATCCCTACCTGCGATTACATCACCCCATCGACGGGTCGAGCAGAATAATCACTTCACTTCAGCAGCCGGTGACTCCTGTTTGTAATTACGCTCCGGATCAGCATCCAATCTTTTTAACGCGTCTTCCTTCAGATTTAAGAATACAGTATCGTGACGTACCCGCACTGAGATAAAATCAGTCTCACTTAACAGACTGTCTCCTGCCGATGAAATGACTTTACCATTGTTTGCGGCTACGTATACAGGCTCTTTGTTTGAGGATTGAGTACCGGGTGCAGACTGTCCTGTCACGATGGTGATACCTGCCAGAATCATCACTAAAATTGCTACTTTTCTCATATATATTCAATTTAAAATGTATTCATAAAGAATCGGATCCGGTGCGTTTTCGACAGTATAGAGCTTATTGCCATCATTTGTAACTGCGAAAGCCTGCACTTCGTTCCCAAATATAAGACGTCTCAAAGGATTTCCACTCAAATCAAATTCAAGAATGGAGGTTACGTTTTTCTGCATATCATCGGGTGATGAGACTTTTACTCCTATATGCCCAACGTAAAAAGATTTATCTGAGACATCTACTCCGGAGAACATCAGCCAAAATGGTTTGGGATTATAACTTACCGCCTGTCCGATCTCGTGTCTATCCAATTCTATGGGTTCGTCAACAGGCAAATTCAAACTTAAAGTCTGCTTTGTCTGAGTATCAACAATATCGATATAATTCCATGATTTGCATGCAAGTACTATCAGACTTGCATCAGGAGAAAGCCCCATATCGCTTTGAAACATAAAATTACTGGGGCTTACATCATCCGGCATTTTCACATTAGGATAGTAACTCATAGAATCTATTATCAGACCGGAGGCATCAGTTTGATACAAACGCATACTATGAAGTCCGGCTGGCAATCCGATTATACCACCTTTTAAGTCAGGAACTCCTCGCAGATAGTCTTCTGCCAATCTAAAAGCCGGTTCTACACATGGGCTATTGTTATCGTCATTCCAATGAACTTTCATTACCTTTCCGTCCATCATGCCAACCAACCATAGATCACCTTCGGGGGTAGAAGCCATTGTGCTTACACGCAACATCTCATTGGGTCCCTCTCCTCTTGTCATGGCCGTTCGCGACTGATTTGCATTGGTGTTATACAATACAACATGTCTATCCGCACAATTCTGACAAACGGCAACAACACTATCATTCAGAACCTCTATTGCACTGACAACACCCAATACGTCGGGATTATCAGTTATTGCATGTCCCGAACCAGTCATATCTACGATAGTAAACTGATCCAATTCTATAGTTTTATCACTCTGACATCTATCGCTGCTATTCGCCGTCATGCATGAAGATACGCTTACAAGAGATATGCATGATAGGTTTACCAAAGGCTGGATATATCGTTTCATTTCCATGATTTAGACTTAATGAAGCTACAAATCACCTTAGATCACAGCGATGGTGCTAAAACCATGCAATCTATCTTAAAGTGATAGAAGTAGATTAATTATTACAAATATCTATTGCGCAAATATAGAACTTAAAGCTCTATCTGGCAAGCCGCTTTGTAAAAAAAACACAAAAACTGTTTTTGTAAGTTAACCATAGTGACAACAAGGAAACTTGGTATTGTTCGCCTAACCACTGTTCCTAGTAGGCGAACAATACGAGAATAGATCTACAAATCGGCTCACATCAGGTGCGTTACTCTCTGTAATAAATCCTGTGGACGCGAGGGGAAACTGACGACAGCACTTCATAGGGGATAGTGCCGAGAGTGGCTGCAAGGGTCTCAATCGGAGCTTCTGGTCCGAAGATTTCAACCTGATCTCCAACCTTGACAACTGTGTCAGTCACGTCAACCATACAAAGATCCATGCATATGTTTCCGACTATGGGGCACTTGTGTCCATTGATTACAAACGATGCATTGCCACAACCGAAGTGCCGGTCAATGCCATCGGCATAACCTATCGGCACTGTAGCTATCACCGAGTCACGCGACAGCACACCGCGACGTCCATATCCCACCGTGGTGCCGGCAGGCCAATGTTTCAATGAAATGACTGTAGAAGTGAGTCGGGCGACGCAGCGCAGTTCAATAGCAGTCTTGTCCGCAGGCAAAGGACTTATGCCATAGAGACCGATGCCAAGTCGCACCATATCATACTGACGATCGGGATAGCGCATTATGCCGGCAGTGTTCAATATGTGGCGTTTTATCTCATAAGGCAAGCGGCTTGTCAGTTTGCGGGTCATTGCCTCGAACGTGTTAAACTGGGCTTCTGTATAAGCATCTTGATCAAGACAATCAGCCGTAGCCAAATGCGAAAAAGCCGATGCCACCTTGACACGATCTGTTGCAGAAAGCACATCAATGAGATCGTCGAGCTCATTTTCGACAAATCCGAGACGGCGCATACCTGTCTCTAATTTAATGTGGATGTTATATGCAGTGCGGCCATAGCGAGAGGCTTCATCGATCAGCATCTTCAGCTCGTTGATTGAAAAGACTGCCGGTTCAAGCCCATAAGAAAACAATGCCTGATAATTGGTCGTAACCGGGTTCAACACTATTATCGGCATCGTTATGCCCGCACGGCGCAAAGCCACTCCCTCCTCGATAACCGCAACAGCAAGATAAGCAGCGCCCTGGCTTTGCAAGGTTTTTGCAAGTTCGAGCGCGCCGGTGCCATACCCCGACGCTTTGACCATGGCCACGATGCCTGTTTTGGGATTCAATAGGCTACGGTAAGCATTGTAGTTTGCCACCACGGCGTCAAGATTGACTTCAAGGATCGAGAGATGCCTCGGACTTTCAAGACGGCGGCATATTTCATCAAAACCTTCCGGTTCGCGACCTTTTATGAGAATAAGTTCGCGATCAAACTGCGAAATATCATAACGGTTTAAAAAATCGTCGGTCGAGAGCATAAACTCAGATGCTATGAGCGGATCAAACACACTCGAGCATGAGCTTATCTCCGGGCCGATGCCTATCATACGATCAATACCGGCAAGATTGACAAGTTGAGCCACGCGGGCATAGACACTCATGGCATCCTCACCTTCGCGATGCAGAAGATCTCCTAAAATGAGTGTGTTGCGCCGCGAAGCGGTCTTACGCCTGCACATAAAGTCGAGCGCACTCTCCAACGCTTCGCAGTCGGCAGTGAATTCGTCGCGTATCAAAAGACAGTCGTTGACACCATCGTGGACATCGAGCCGCGTCGACACCTCTCCCACCCCATCGAGCAGACTGGGCGGCAACCCGAGCGCAGAAAGAACATCAGCAGCCAGCCGACGGTTGTCGCTGTCCTCGTAGACCTGTCGGCAATCCTTGAACAATTTGCGTTTTTCAGCGATCTTGGACTCACGGCTGTCAAAACCTCCGTCATGTTCACCGGTGATCTGAGTCAGAACCCCTATAGTCGGGCGTATGACTTCTCGCTGGCGTTCCATCTGACCGGAGTGGTCAATACCGGCCTCAAAGATGGCAACCTCCGTGTCAGCCTCCAGACGCCACACCGACAAGGGTACTCCGATCTGCGAATTCCAGCTGCGCGGACTCCTGACCACCTTTTTCCCTGCTTTTAACAATGCGGCATAGAGCAATTCCTTGACCACTGTCTTTCCGCGGCTTCCGGTAATGCCTATTACCGGTATATCGACTTTAGATCTAACATAGACAGCCAGTTGCCTGATGGCATCAAGGACATCATCGACAATGATGAAATCGGCGTCGGTTACGCCTTTCATTATATCGGGCACATGCTCGACAATAAAAGCCCTGACGCCTCCACGATAAAGATCGGCCACGTATCTGTGCCCGTCATTGACGTCAGTACGGATTGCGGCAAAAACTGTTTCCCCTGCGCGGCAAAGAGCACGGCTGTCGGTCAACAACGTTGTAATCTCGCGGGACGAAGATGACTCGCGTCCCAAAGCATATGCAATTTCTTTTATTGTCAGTTTCATTTCGAATGTTTTCAACTATCCGTTTAAATTATCTGACGGTGGGCAGCCTTTCGGGCAGCCTCCCGGTGAGCGATCGCCATTCCGGCAGTTTCGCGGGAAAAATAACGTTCGCCAAATTTTTCATAAATATAATCGCATGCCACATCAGACGGATGCTTCAGATCCCGGTCGTAAAAGCGATAATCCCGGAGATCATCCATCATAATCTCATAAGCAGGGAAATATTCGACAAGATCGCCGAGCGCGTCGGCGGCCAGAAGAAGGCGTGCTTTCGACAATTCATTGCCGTGAAGTCCATCGGCAAGATGTCTGATCGGGCTGACGGTCAACAGTATCCTTTTGCCACAAGATATGATACGACGGGCCAAAGGACGCCACACCTCCACAATATCATCAACCGACACCGCCATACGCTTGAAATGGGTTGCCGGAAACTTGTGGCAATTGCCCACGGTCGACCCGACATCGCCTGACAAGGTATATATCACCGACGAGCCGAATGTCAAAGTTATAATGCCGGCTGCGTTGAACGCCGCGCGCAAAGCCGCCATATCATCATTCAATGTGTTTGCAAGTACATGCGGATCAGAGTTCTGATACCTGGATGCGAAATCAAGACAATGGCTCACACCTTCGGCATCTACACTAAAATCATCCGCCCGGTAGGTGCGACCGTCGAGCAGTCCGGTGACGACACGTGCGATCGAAATCGGATTGTAGAGCGGCCCCATAGGATTAAAAGTGACATTAAACCCATCGCGCTGAAGCCTGCTGCCCATATTATCGGAAAAGCACGATCCGAGCAACACGATGGAGTCATCATGAGTTATCGGAGACGCGCTCTTGCCTACTTCTATTTCTGTCCTGAATTTCATCTGTCAATACATCTGATAGTCGATCGACAGCACCTGAAACTCAGTGCGCCGGTTAATCTGATCGGCAACCTCCTGATCCTCGGGCGACAAACTTTCAACAAATTCCTGATCGAGAACCTGTCCCTCGGCAAACTGCGGGTATTCGCGGGCAAGTTTCTTTGTGATTGTCTTCGGCCGTGATTTGCCATAGCCTTGCGACTGCAGACGCCGCGGATCGATGCCGACGGAAATAAGATAGTCGATCACTGACTGTGCGCGACGGCTCGACAATTTTATGTTATACTCATCTGTCCCGATGCGGTCAGTATGCGATGCCATCTCTATCGTCACGTTGGGATTGTCGCGGAGCACCTGAGCCATCTCATCAAGAGCCGTCTTGGACTCTGGGCGCAGAGTGGCCTTGTCGAAATCATAGAATATATTGTCAATTACAACCGGCTTTGTTATCGATGCCAATATGAAATCGACTTCATAGTCAGCATCTTCTTCGGCCAGATCAGACGTAAATTCCTGCTTGGCATTAAGATAACCCTTAGCTCCGGCAAGCATCACGTAGCTCACACCTCTGTCGAGGGGGAACGAGAAACTTCCGTCAGGCTTGGCTATCTGTTTCTGGTTGCTACCATCGTTGCCGACAATGCGTATCACGGCGTTGGGCACGGGCTCTTCGTCGCGATCGAGCACCCAACCACTGATGGTCACTTTAATTTCGGGCAACTCGAATGAGTAGATGTGATCGTAGCCTCGCATATCTTCCCGGTTGGTACTGAAATATCCGGTCTCTCCCGGACCGAATGTAATGCCGAACTCATCGGCCGCCGAGTTGATCGGCGACCCCATATTTGACACATTCCAACCGCCTGATTTAGTCATCACAGCCTTGAATATGTCGAGACCGCCAAG
Source organism: uncultured Muribaculaceae bacterium (assembly GCA_910587475.1). Classification (GTDB taxonomy): domain Bacteria; phylum Bacteroidota; class Bacteroidia; order Bacteroidales; family Muribaculaceae; genus CAG-873. The sequence goes on along the minus strand of CAJUMR010000002.1, from coordinate 87,354 downwards.
TCCGGGATGACCGTCTGAGGCAAAATAGAGCACTGAATCGCTGCGCATGTAAGGAAACATTTCATCGCCGGGTGTATTGATCCACTCACCGAGATTTTCAAGCGAACCGACGCGATCCTTCAAGTTTATCCTCCATATGTCGCGACCTCCCGATCCTCCTGGCATATCGGACGTAAAATAGAGCCAGTTGCCGTCGGGCGACACGGCCGGATGCCCGTAGCTCGAAAGTGTATCGGCTGTGATTTCGAATTTCACGGGTTTACTCCACTGAGCATCGCTGCGTTGCGATGTGAAGATCTCAACACCTGTATTGGCATTGGGTTCACGGCGCGCACATGTGAGATACATCGTCGAGCCGTCGGGCGAGAACGAAACGATGCCTTCCTCTATCTCTGAGTTCAGTTCACCCTCGACCGGTTCGGGGCGATTCCACTGTCCGCGCTCATTCTTGGTAACCATCCATACATCGGCTTTCTTCATGCCGTTTATCTCACTGCGATGGCTGCCGTTGACTTTTTCATTGGTTGTTGTGAAGTAGAGACGGTCGTATGAATTGTCGTAGTACATCGGAGCATAGTCGGAGCGCCGCGAGTTGAACAGTTTGGCGTTGCGGACCACATAACGAGTACCCGATTTTTTTTCAAGTCCCATGCGTGCTCCCGCAAGGCCGTTGCGCGCTTTGACGTCGTCGGGATGCTCCTCGAGATAGCTATTGTAAGCTTCGATAGCAGGCGCATACTTGCCGTCTGCGTGCAGGGTCTCGGCGAGATGAAGCTGAAGCAGCGAGTCCTGATAGCCGTAGCGGACGGCGTTGGCATAGGCCGCCGAGGCTCTTGCATTCTGCCTCAGCCGTCGATGACACTCAGCCATTTTAAAAGCCACCTCACCGCGGAGCGAACGGTGCTCTTTGTCGAGATTATTATAAACCTTACGGTAAGTCTTGGCCGCGTCAAAATATTCGCCGCGCGCCATCTGCTCGTCGGCCGTCGCAAGCTTAGCGCCGCCGCAAGCCGTCAGCAACGCAGCCATCGACAGCAGCAACATGTGTCGCATATATTTTTTCATCGTCTGGATCATTTATATGTTTAACGCAAGCGTTGGCCTCTATATTATATGTGAATGAGGCCGTGCTTTAGGCACGACCTCAATTATATCTATCTGTCAACTTCACTTCGGTCAGGAATCTGAGCTACCGCTCGAAGTCTCGGGCGATGCTTCATACTTGTAGATATCGACCAGACGGAGGTTGAACTGCAGATTGGAGTATGCCGGTATGCTTCCGGTCGACGATGTGCCGTAGCCCAAAGCATAAGGAATGATCACCTCTGCGGTGTCGCCGACGTTCATGTCGCACACGGCAGCCGCCCATCCATCGATCAGGCTGTTGAGCTGGGCGCGGTAGATGCCGGGGCCGTATTGAGTCATGGCCGAGGATGAATCGCAAGCCACTCCGTTGTAAAGCGACAGACGGTAGCGCACGTCGACAGTGCTCGTGTAAAGAGGCTTCAGCGCATTGGGATCGGAAGTACGTTCGTTGAAGTAATGAATGAGAACATAGGACGAAGGATCCCATTGTGGCACGATCATCGTGTAGTAAGGCGTTCCGTCGGCATTTTTCATGCTCTGCTTCTCGGCGAGCCAGCTATTATTGTTGTCGCGCCAGTTCTTTATCGCACTGATATCGTAGTCATCGTCACCTTTGCATGCGACAAACGCCGACGCGGCAGCGATGATGGCGATAATTAGAATTGGTAATCTTTTCATTTAAAACTACGGTTAAAATTGAACCTTTGGAGCCGACTGAGCCTGGGCTTCAGCCTCGAACTGGGCTTTCTGCTCGAACCCGAACAAGCCGGCGAAGATATTACCCGGGAAGCGCTTCACTTTCAGATTGTAGGTCTGCACCGCTTCGGTGTAATAGCCTCGGTAAGTGGCGATGCGGTTCTCGGTTCCTTCGAGTTGATCCTGAAGACTGAGGAACTGTTCGTTGGCTTTCAGATCGGGATATGCCTCCTTGACAGCGTTGACATACACGTTGAAAGCCCGGTTGAGTTCAGCCTGAGACGCATTGTATTTTTCGAAGGCAGCCATATCGGCAGGAGCAGCTGCATTGCGGAGCGAGTCGGCTGTGTTGTAAGCGTCGGTCAGCCCGGCACGAGCACGGGTGACATTTTCAAACGTCTCCTGCTCATGGGTGGCATAGCCTTTTACCGTTTCGACGAGATTGGGGATCAGGTCAAAGCGGCGCTGATATTGGGTCTGCACATCAGCCCATGCTTTGTCGACGGTCTGTTCGGCCGTGACGAGGCCGTTGTACTGAGAGCAGCCTACGCAGCCGCCACCGCAAAGGATGGCAACCACGAAAACTATCAGTATGATTGTCTGTTTTTTCATTCTTTATTTTATTGGATTATGCGAGTTTTCTAAGCAGAGCGTTAAGGCTCACCTGATCGTGGATGATCTTGTGGAGATCCTCTACTTTGACACGTGTCTGAGCCATCGAGTCGCGTTCACGCAGTGTCACGGTATTGTCTTCGAGTGTCTGATGATCGACCGTGATACAGAACGGTGTGCCGATAGCATCCTGACGGCGATAGCGCTTGCCGATCGTATCTTTTTCTTCGTAGTGGGTTGCGAAGTCAAACTTGAGGTCGTTGACGATTTCGCGAGCCTTTTCGGGCAGACCGTCCTTCTTCACGAGGGGAAGCACGGCGCATTTCACAGGCGCGAGAGCAGCCGGCAGATGGAGCACAACGCGGGTGTCGCCGCCTTCGAGCGCCTGCTCTTCGTAGCTCGAGCAGAGCACGCTGAGGAACATGCGGTCAACGCCGATAGAAGTCTCTATCACATAGGGAGTGTAGCTTTCATTGATCTCGGGGTCGAAGTACTGGATTTTCTTGCCTGAGAACTTTTCGTGCTGAGAAAGGTCGAAGTTTGTACGAGAGTGGATACCCTCGACTTCCTTGAAGCCAAACGGCATCTGGAATTCGATATCTGTTGCAGCGTTGGCATAGTGAGCCAGTTTGTCGTGGTCGTGGTAACGATACTTTTCATCGCCGAGTCCGAGAGCCTTGTGCCAGCGCAGACGCCATTCCTTCCACTGCTGGAACCATTTCAACTCCTCGCCGGGACGAACGAAGAACTGCATCTCCATCTGCTCGAACTCGCGCATGCGGAAGATGAACTGACGCGCCACGATCTCGTTACGGAACGCTTTGCCGATCTGTGCGATGCCGAAGGGGATGCGCATACGGCCGGTCTTCTGCACGTTGAGATAGTTGACAAAGATGCCCTGCGCGGTTTCGGGACGGAGGTATACGGTCATCGCACCGTCGGCGGTCGATCCCATCTCTGTCTTGAACATAAGATTGAACTGACGGACGTCGGTCCAGTTCTTTGTGCCTGAAATCGGGCATACGATCTCTTCATCGATGATGATCTGACGAAGTTCATCGAGGTTGTTGTCGTTCATCGCCTTTGCGAAACGCTCGTGGAGGGCGTCACGCTTGGCGGCGTGCTCTACGGCGCGGGGATTGGTCTGGCGGAAAAGAGCTTCGTCGAAGCTGTCGCCGAAACGCTTGGCTGCCTTTGCAACCTCCTTATTGATCTTCTCGTCGTACTTGGCAAGCTGATCCTCGATCAGCACATCGGCGCGGTAGCGCTTTTTCGAGTCGCGGTTGTCGATCAATGGATCATTGAAAGCGTCGACGTGACCCGAAGCCTTCCAGATCGTAGGGTGCATGAAGATCGCCGAATCGATGCCAACAATATTCTCGTGGAGCAAAGTCATCGAGTCCCACCAATAGCGTTTGATATTGTTCTTGAGTTCTACACCGTTCTGACCGTAGTCATAGACGGCTGAGAGACCATCGTAAATTTCACTTGACTGAAAAACAAAACCGTACTCCTTGGCGTGTGAGACGATTTTTTTGAAGACATCTTCTTGCTGTGCCATTTCTGAAAGGGGTTATTTCGTGATATTTTTTGTTCTTATCTATTTAATAATTCGCAAAATTAATCATTTTTTCTTCATTCTCACAAACTCCCGTCCTAAAAGGTCTTAAAAATCCGTTGGATGCTATCTTCGTGATCACAATTACTATCGTCAGTGCCAATAGCCTTATCAACGAAAGTTTCCATTGATATCGACAGGGAACGCATTGAACGGATCAAGGATGCTGTCGACAACCACGGCAAAGCGGCCTCGGGTGATCGCTGCATCGGCATCGCCTTCTGCCGAGAGATCAACCGCTTTGTCGGCCGCAGCCGAAATCAATGCAGCAGCGTCGCCGACTGTCAGCTTACCGCTCTTGGCCACCACGCCATCAGTTTGAGGATACAATTCATAGAATCCGTCGATAGCTTCGCCTGTAAGCACCGAATCGGCATACAACCAAGTCTCATTAGACCATGCCACGCTCTTACCTTCGCCCTTCAAAATGCCGGTCGCACCGATGCGCTGATAGGGAGCAAATGCAGGATCGGTATTTTTGACATCGAGATATGGCATGATGTATCCGCCGGTTGAAAGCATCACATTCTGAACGTCGCGCACCGGAACGTCGGCAATCTCGCAATCGTTCTTTATCGCGAGAGCGGCAAGCGCTCCTGCAGCCTGTCCGATCTGCAAAACAACAGGCTGTTCGCGCGTACAGCCATTAGCTATATTTGAGACTGAAATTGATTTTTCGGTTACTATCATATTTCCAACACTGTCAGGAATCAAAGTTCCGAGCGGCAAACAATACGACGGCACCTTATAAAAATAGAGATAAGGAAGGTTTTCCGGGCCGTTGTATGAGCTGTGGTGATGGTCGACCGGATAATCGCCCACGGCTATGCCTGTGCGGTAGAGCGGATCAGGCTGATCGAACGGATGCTTCACATGGTTGACATTGAAACGCACCTTGCCGTGGATACGGCGCGACTCTCTGACATATGGGATGAACGGCAGCAGATCGTCGGTCGGATATTCGTCATCGGCCAGAGCAAGGTTCTTGTAGCCGAGCTGGGTCTGCAGGAAGTAGAGATATTTCATGGTGTGAGCCTTGGCCAGCGCAAGCACTGAGTCACGCTGTTCGCGGGTCATATCAACGATATTCGCATAGTAATCATTGGCTGCAAACGGCCAGTTGATCATATACTTGCCGTTCTGGAGCTTGCCGTAGCCCATCATATAGTCGGGCGTATGGAATTTGACTGTGTCGGGATGGGGGTCGGCAAGAGAGTTCTGACAGGTATTAGCGAAAAGCATCGGATCGTAACCCTCGGGGCACTCAATTGTCCTGTCAGCGTCAGGTCCGTAGTCCTTGAGAATGGCCACGAATGTCATGTCCTGCACGATATTGTATGCCGAGTCGGGAGCAATATCCTCACCGGTAAGACGTCCATTCTCCATGCCGAGATCGTAACCCACACCGGCCATACGCGCAACGTCGCCAAACTCTGTGCCGTCGATAACGACCTTGGCCTTGATGCGGCTTTCTTTTCCGTCATTGTCGGCGATAACAGCGTCCCAGCCATCTGATGTTTTTTCAATATTGACGAGTCGCGAACCGTGGATCACCTTCAGATGGTCGCTTTCGCGCTCTACCATGCGGTGAAAGAGAGCATTGCCTACCGACGGCTCAAATGAGTAGGCGGCCACCCAGTTGGTCATAAGTTTGTCGTAGCCTCCGTAAAGTGTAGCGATGCTGTCGCGGAACTCACCGAAGAATCCCGACGGCATACGCGAGTTGCCGTCGATGCAGCTTACGCCTGCAGCTGTCAGCATACCACCGAGCCATGGCGACTCTTCGACTATGAGAGCATCGACATCCATGCGCGCAGCCTGTATACCTGCTGCTGTTCCGCTCGCGCCGCCGCCGATGATGAGCAACTCAGTTTCCATATCATAGTGCTGACTGCATGAAGCAAGCAATCCGCAGATCACAGCCCCGAATCCCAACGAAAAAACCTTATTCCTTATTTTCATGGTTTGGATTTTAAATGTTTCTAAAATATTATTTGCGATTAGTTTATTAATGCGCAAATTTACACATTTATTTCATTTCAATTACACTTTTATCTGTCATATTTGACCGACGATGCCACGGCAAAGACAGAATCAGACTTAATATTACATGATTTTTATTGCATGTTGTTTTGCGTATTACAAATATTTGTTGTGATTTTGCAATCATATTAATCAAAAACCATCACAACACACCCTATGGATCACAAATTCATCTCAGCAAAACAATTCATTGAAGCCCGCAAATCCGACCGCTTCATCTACGAAAACTCCTGGAAAGAATCGACAACCGCTATTCTCCATGCACCTCGTCAGATCGACAAAACCGCATTGGCGTTCAAAATCGCATCGACCGTTGCCTCGGCCACAGCTCCACCTTCCGCTGCAATTTGATTTTGCGATTTCGCTAAAGATGACTACTTTTGCGTCAGAAATACAACATAAACAGAATAGATCACCAACAATGTTCAGAACGAATACCTGCGGAGAACTCCGCTTATCAGACGCCGGAACTACGGTAACGCTTGCCGGCTGGGTGCAACGAGTGCGCAAGATGGGAGGTATGACTTTCGTCGACCTCCGCGACCGCTACGGCATCACCCAGATTGTGTTCAACAACGAACTCGATGCAAAGCTCAACGAGGCTGCCAACCACCTCGGCCGAGAGTTTGTCGTACAGGTTAAAGGCCAGGTGTCGGAACGCACGGCCAAGAACCCCAACATGGCAACAGGCGATGTGGAGATCCTTGCCAGCGAGCTCAACATACTCAATCCGAGTGAAGTGCCACCGTTTACCATCGAAGACGACACCGACGGCGGAGATGACATCCGCATGCGCTACCGCTATCTCGACCTGCGCCGCAATCCCGTGCGCCGCAATCTGGAACTGCGCCACCGCATGACAATGGAAGTGCGCCGCTATCTCGACAGCAAAGGGTTCCTCGAGATCGAAACACCGATGCTCGTAGGCTCTACTCCCGAAGGCGCCCGCGACTTTGTTGTCCCGTCGCGCATGAACCAAGGTCAGTTCTACGCCCTGCCCCAGTCGCCCCAGACCCTCAAGCAGCTTCTGATGGTGTCGGGCATGGACCGCTATTTCCAGATTGTAAAATGCTTCCGCGACGAAGATCTGCGAGCTGACCGCCAGCCCGAATTCACCCAGATCGACTGCGAAATGAGCTTCATCGAGCAAAACGATGTGATCGAGTTGTTCGAGGGCATGGCCAAGCATCTGTTCAAGGAAATCCGCGGCATCGAACTCACCGAACCATTCATCCGCATGCCTTGGGCCGACGCAATGAAATACTACGGCAGCGACAAACCCGACTTGCGCTTCGACATGCGTTTTGTCGAGCTGATGGACGTACTCAAAGGCCACGGCTTCAGCGTATTTGACAACGCAGCATACATCGGAGGTATCTGCGCAAAAGGCGCGGCATCGTACACCCGCAAACAACTCGACGCGCTGACCGACTATGTAAAACGCCCGCAGATAGGTGCAAAAGGCATGGTTTATGCCCGCGTAGAAGCAGACGGCAATGTCAAATCATCGGTTGACAAATTCTATACTCAGGAAGTGCTTCAGCAGCTCCGCTCGGCAATGAACGCCGAACCGGGAGACCTGATCCTCATACTCAGCGGCGACGACGCCATGAAGACCCGCAAGCAACTCTGCGAACTCCGTCTCGAAATGGGTCGTCAGCTCGGCCTCCGCGACAAAGATAAATTTGCCTGTCTCTGGGTTGTCGACTTCCCGATGTTTGAATGGAGCGACGAAGAGCAGCGCCTCATGGCCATGCACCACCCCTTCACCCATCCCAAGGACGAAGACATTGCTCTCCTTGACACTGATCCGGCAGCCGTGCGCGCCGACGCCTACGACATGGTGATCAACGGAGTAGAAGTCGGTGGTGGATCGATACGTATCCACGACAGCGTCCTGCAGGCAAAGATGTTCGAGATCCTCGGTTTCACACCCGAAAAAGCACAGGAGCAGTTTGGCTTCCTGATGAACGCTTTCAAATTCGGAGCACCCCCTCACGGAGGTCTTGCCTACGGCCTCGACCGTTGGGTGTCGTTGTTCGCCGGTCTCGACAGCATCCGCGATTGCATCGCATTCCCCAAGAACAACAGCGGCCGCGATGTCATGCTCGATGCTCCTGCAGCACTTGACCAGAAACAGCTCGACGAGCTATCGCTTGCAATCGTCAGCCCTGAAGCTTGATGCTCAATTCGGCCATCATATCAGCCATAGAGGACTTCGCCCCCGCAATGTACCAGGAAAGCTGGGACAATACGGGGGTGCAGGTCGGCTCTTTACGCGCAGAGTGCACAGGTGTGCTGCTTTGCCTTGACGTGACACCGTCGATCGTCGAAGAAGCTCACCGCCGCGGATGCAATCTGATCATCTCTCACCACCCTCTCATATTCAGAGGTCTCAAGCGACTGCGCGGCAACACACCCGTGGAAGAAGCCGTGATGAGAGCGATCAGCTATGGCATAACAGTCTACTCTTGCCACACGGCTGTCGACAGCACTCCGGGCGGCGTGAGCTACAAAATGGCTGAGATGCTCGGAGCTTCGCCCGTCAAGGTGCTCTCACCTCTGACTGGCCGCAGAACACGGATGACCGTCACTGTCAACCCGACAAGCGAGACGACAGCACTGACCACTATCCGGCAGATCGCTCCCGAAGCACAATGCTACAGCAATCACGCCGACAATTGCACACTGCTGACCGACGCCGACGATCCATTTGCGACAACAGCTATCGGCAAGCAACCATGCGTCAGGCTCGAAACCACGATCGAAAGTTCTCTGGCCGATACCCTCAGAAACGCATTGGACGAAACGCTCCGCGCCGATCTGCTGTCGGTCGAGACGCAGTCTCTGGCTGACACCGACCCGAAGATCGGGCTCGGGGTATATGCCTTATTCGAAGACGAAGGCGTCAAACCCCTTCAGCTCGTCGAACGCGTAAAAGAGGCATTCGGATCTCCCGTGACAAGATGTACAGCGATACCTGACGCCGACACCCCGATAAGACGCATAGCAATGTGCGGAGGATCAGGCAGCGAATTCATCTCCGCAGCCTTGCGCGAGGGTGCTCAGGCATTCATCACGTCTGACACTCGTTACCATGACTTTGTCGACTATCAAAACGAGATTTTCATCATCGACATCGGCCACTTTGAGAGCGAATCATGCACAAAAGGAATTTTTTACAATGTAATTCGGGAAAAATTTCCTAACTTTGCATGTTATTTCTCAGAAACAGAAGAAAATCCAATAAAATACATATAAAAATATATGGCTACCGATAAGAAACAAGAGCAAACCGCCTCGGTCGAAAAGCGTCTGAAAGCGCTCTACGACCTTCAGACCATCCTCTCTGAAATCGACCGCATCAAAACAATCCGCGGCGAGCTCCCTCTTGAAGTCAAAGACCTCGAAGACAGCATTGCCGGCCTCAACTACCGTATCGAAAACTACACTCGCGAAATCGAGGAACTGCGCAAAAACCTTGCTGCTGAAAAAGAGAAAATCAGCAATTGCAACGGCTTGATCGCCCGTTACAAAGAGCAACTCGACAACGTGCGCAACAACAGAGAATTTGATCTTCTGACAAAAGAGATCGAATTCCAGTCGCTCGAAATTGAGTTGGCTGAAAAACATATCCACGACTATAGCAGAGCAATCGACAACAAAACTGCCGACATCGAAGCGACAAAAGAAAAACTCGCTGACCACGCTCACATCCTTCAAGAAAAGAAAACCGAACTTGACGAAATCGTCAACGAAACACGTCAGGAAGAAGAAAGCCTCCGCGAAAAAGCAAAGGCAATCGAACCCAACATCGACGAACGCACCCTCCAGGCTTTCAAACGCATCCGCAAGAACGCACGCAACGGACTCGGCATCGTCTATGTTCAGCGTAACGCCTGCGGTGGTTGCTTCAACCGCATACCGCCCCAAAAGCAACTTGAAATCAGACTTCACAAGAAAGTCATCGTCTGCGAATACTGCGGCCGCATCATGATCGACCCGGTTCTTGCAGGTGTAGCCGACGACGCAAACCTCTAAACCGCCAATACAATCATTTATATAAAAGATCGCCCAACCGGCGATCTTTTTTTGCACTTGAAATTAATCCACAATTCAGTAACAGCCTCCCGGCGATGAGTCAATTAATTGAGCCGCATCAATCGAGAACGACGGCATTCAATGGCTCAAATAAACTGATAACATCTTGGGTATTATTGATACAAATATGTTATAAAACATACTCCACAAATTTGGATTATAAAAGATGTAAATAGTATATTTGCGATAAAATGAAAATGGCCTCATCTCGCATAGTGAAATTCTTTTTATTTTTAATTCTATTCAGCATCTTCTGCGCTAAAAGCTTATATTCCAATGGACTTACAAGTGAGCCAGAGGGGTTTATCGGTTTTTGTGGAGCTGGCAATAATAAATGGTACATTAGATATGAATTTGGATTTTCAAAAATTAGTTCGGTATATCTCATTAAAAATGAAACACATTTAGATGTTTACATTTCAGATGGCAATAAGGTCAACTTTTCGACAACGTGCGAAACTTCACCTATTATAAATTGGGCTTTTGAAAAGATGCCAAATGAATCAGCATCAGTCCGCTTCGTCATGAATAAAAAATACGAACCTCTTTACCACAAATTAACCATAATGGTTAATGGGACTCCAATTATAATCGATTCTTCAGCAATGCGCACCATAGGAAACGAAGATTTCGCAGAAAAAATTGATGAATTAAAGAGATTTATCATCAGTTTATGGATTGCTTCGTTAGAACCGCAAAATAGTGATTAAAAAACTATACCAAGTATGCCATAATATCAAACATGTCCAAACAATTAGAACAGAAAATCTTATATTACGAGTGATTGGCATTCCTTTTATTAACACAGGGGTGAAGCATGGCCCAAAGATAGCTATTCCACAGCCCTCACTACTACCTTCATTCAGATAAATGAAAAAAACAGTAATAATATTGCTATTTATTCCCATATTCATTCTCACAAGTTTCAATATGGGTGCCGATGGTATAAACAACACCACTGCCAATAATATATCATTTTCATTTGAGTTTTTGCCGGATTCGATTAAAGAGATAGTCTCAAATAGAAAATTCATAATATACGATTATGGTCATCATGGCAAAAATTGGTGCCTGATATATGAGGAGGGAGATTCATATAATCTTAAAACGGGCACTACGCGAAATGAACCTCATAGTTTTGGTTCCATGATAGACACAATGAAACTCATGGATTCATATCGGGATTTAATCTGTTGGGGTATGGACACTTTGCCAAATATCACAAAGGATATGGATCTACTATATCCAAAACAATGGTCGGGATTTTACAGATCATTAAGCGTATTTAATCAACAATCAAATTGCATTTTTAATTCCAATAACGCTATAGGTTTTGAAGGCCGTGATAATATACCCATTAATGAAAACTTTTCAACATTGTGTTATTTGATGTATTGGCTATCTGCTCCTGAAATTCGCTCCTTATTACCTGGATTTGACGATTATATCAAGTAGGACTTAATAAAACATCAGTATCTCCACTATCTACTATCTTATTTATATCTCATCATAGGTTTTTCATATATTATTTATTTCATATAATATTCGGATCACAAATAAGCTTGAGGGATGGGCTGTAATGATGGCAACTGCATTACTGTGCTTTATTGTGTATATAGCTCTAAACCACATTTTTATAAGGAAAACAATATCCAATAAAACACTAATAATCATTGAAGTATCACTATTTGTAGCTATAATAACCCTGTTAGTCAGTGACTGGAGGTATGAAGCTTACCTACACCTCAAGTACCTTCAACGGATTATGCCTGTCACTATAATACCATGATAGGAGATGAAAAATCTCCGAAAGTAATATTGGACGCTGCCTCTTCTAAATAGCTCAACCCTCTTACCTATCGTTACAAATGATGATTGTATTACTTAGCTAAATGCGCTCGTCAAAAACACCATTTGTTAAATAGTCTTAATTCAATAGTACTTTGCATTGCATAGTACTATTAAAATTACTACCTTTGCATTGTCATTCTATAAAAGCACCTTGCAGCCTACTGCAACGGATATTGTTTATCATAATTCTATCTACAATCATCACATTAACGCATGAAACCAAAATTTTTATTTGCTTTTATCATTATCGTTTTAATTCTACCCTATCACATCGATGCAGCACCCCATCGCTTCAAAGCCTCGGTTGTTGACGCCAACGGAAACCCGGAAGAATACATAACATGGCGGATATATCCTCGCGACTCTACTGAGGTCAAGCCGGTCTGCGCTAACCTCACGGACGAAAACGGGTGTATTGAAACTACACTTCCATCTGCGGGGTATTACCGCATCATTATCCAGCGGCTGACCAACGATCATACAGAACTAAGCTTCATGATCAGCGACACAACCTCATGTCTCGATCTCGGACTAATAGAACTTCCGGCCGCAGAGTCCACTCTGCTCGATGAAATAACCGTCTCCGCGCAGAAACCAATCGTCGTAAAAAGTATCGACAGAATAGCCTATGACATAAAGGCCGATCCTGAAGCGTTGACCTCTCCGTTGATTGATATCCTCCGGAAAGTCCCTATGGTGACGGTCGATGCAGAGGGTAATATCACCGTAAACGGAAGTTCGGATTTTAAAATATACAAAAACGGACGTCCTAACAACTCGTTTACAAAAAATGCAAAAGAGATCTTCAAGGCAATTCCCGCGTCTTCTATAAAAAAAGTTGAAGTCATCACCGATCCCGGAGCCAGAGAGGATGCAGAAGGTGTCGGAGCCATCATCAACATCATAACAGACAATAACGCATGTCTGGACAGTACCACCGGTTCAATATCATTATATGATGATTCCAACAACTTCACACCTTCTCCAAACATCTGGGTATCGTCGCAAATCGACCGCGTTGCTGTATCGTTCAACGGAGGGTACCACAACATGAACCATCGAGAATCGACACAGACCGCCCACCACGAAGCCCACTATCTTGATACAGGCAACACACTCGAATACGACGAACATTCCGAAGCAACTTCCGACATCTTTTACGCCGGTATAGACTTGAGCTACGAACCTGACACTCTCAATCTTATCTCACTTTCGGTCAACGCATTCAACAGCAATACAACGAACGACTTCAACCGCGACTACACGATGTATGACCATCAGACATCGACATTCAGCTCATACACAATGCAATCATCATTTCCAAAGGCTTGTTACACCGATATCGACGGCGAGATCAACTACCGTCGGTCGACAGGCCGGAAAGGTGAGAACATAACCCTATCATACCAAATATCGACAACCTCCCAAAAACAGCTTCAGACAACCGACTATTCCAATATAATAAACTTTCCGATCGGATATTCGGGCATTTACTATGACAGCGATCTGAAATTTATGTCCCACACATTCCAGATCGACTGGTGTCGCCCGCTCGCGGCTGATCACTCTGTCGGCATGGGAGCCAAGTACATTCTTCGCCGCAATCATTCCCAATCGACAAGAGACTACATCGACAGCCATCAGACAGCCGATGATTTCTATCACAACACTGACATCGCTGCAGCCTATGCTGAATATACAGGACACTTCGGGAAATTCAGCCTGCGGGCAGGTATAAGGTACGAGTTCTCAAGATTAGCTGCAAAATTCAAGATCGGCGACGCTGATGATTTCCATAACAATATAAACGATTATGTCCCGAAAGCATCATTGAACTACAAACCAGACGAAACCAACAGTTTCAAACTTGCATTCACCCGGCGCATATCGCGACCTGGCATCAACCAACTCGATCCGACCGTCGACCGCACACCCAACACCACTTATCAAGGAAATCCGTCTCTCAGCAGCGCCAACTTCAACAGCATCGAATTAAACTATGGTCTTATAAAACCTAAATTTTTCCTTGACGCATCCATTCAATTCCGGTTCTCCGACAACATGATCGCGCAGACACTGACAAATCTCAACAACCATCTATACTATTGCTACGATAATATCGGTCGCCTTCGCCAGCTGAACGCTCATTTCACCCTCCAATGGACTCCGTTCGACAACACCACCATAAACTCCGGTTTCTATTATTCGTTCATCAGTCAATCGATGCCCGACGGCTCAAAGGTCAACCGTCCGATGTACAATCCCGATTTACGCATATCTCAGAAACTTCCTTTTAGAATGCGGTTATTCGCAAATATCGGTTGGTGGAGCGGTGGTGTCATCAACGCATATTCATACACTCGACCGGGCATATCTTTCTTCTGGAATGTCTTCACCATTCAAAAGAGTTTTCTGTCTGACGACCGCTTGTCGGCAAGTTTCAGGCTGACCAATCCGTTCGGACCATACAAACGAACCGATACGACTATCACCAACTCCCCTGACTATAATTCTGTGACAGAACCTTGTTTCAGCAGAAATTTTACATTCGGATTTGCCTTGAGCTACAGGTTCGGAGCATTGAAGACATCCGTTAAAAAACATGCGTCAACAATTAACAACGACGATCTCGAAAGCCGGAAAAAGTGAGATGATAATAATCATTGTGAGAATGAGGCTATTTGACACAATTGTATCTTCCGGGTAAATCCACTTCAGGCGCCGGAATCCATTGACACCTGCCCGACAATATCTGCTGATGCGTTAACATTTAGAGGGAGGTTAATACCCTCTGATTGTCGGGCAGGCTCTTATATACAAAAGCATTTGCCATTGCCATTCGGGAAATTATTATTAATTTTGCCCAAAACAACAGACTATGACAATCTCATACTCCAAACTATACGGGCTCATCGGCTATCCTCTCGGACACTCATTTTCGCAGGATTATTTCAACCGGAAATTTGAATCTGAAAATGTCGACGCCCGCTATGTCAACTTCGAGATACCCGAGATCGGCGACTTCCACAACGTTGTCGCCCGCAACCCCAATCTGGCCGGACTGAATGTCACGATCCCATATAAGCAACAGGTCATTGAACTATTGGATGAAATGGATCCTGAGGCTGCAGAAATCGGAGCTATTAACGTCATAAAATTTATACGCCGCAACGGTAAACTCACCCTTAAAGGCTATAACTCCGACATTATCGGCTTCCGTGACTCGATAGCTCCAATGCTGACAGACCAGCACTCCCATGCCCTTGTGCTCGGCACAGGCGGAGCTTCACGAGCCGTATGCTACGCCCTGCGCAGCCTCGGCATAGAACCGCAGCTTGTATCCAGAAACCGGGCTCCGGGCGTCATTACCTATGCCGACATTACCCCTGAGATAATAGATACCCACAAGATTATAGTCAACACTACCCCACTGGGGATGTATCCTCATGTCGACGAATGTCCCGACATACCTTATAAGCTCCTCACGCCCCAGCATCTCTGCTACGACCTGCTCTACAATCCTGATGTGACACTGTTCATGAAACGCAGTGCCGATGCCGGAGCCGAGGTGAAAAACGGACTCGAAATGCTACTCCTGCAAGCATTTGCCGCATGGAACATCTGGCAACGCTGAACCATTCGATGATAAATAATAATACAACATGTTACCGATCTCAAAAATCATTTACATTGCAGTAATCGCCCTCATACTGCTTCCGATCGAAAAACTCGGCATCCCTCAGATCAACGCACCGATCGCGTTGCTTTTCGGTCTGATCTTCGCTTTTTCATTTAAAAACCCATGCCCGAAATTCAACAAAAAGACATCAAAATATCTTCTTCAGGTGGCGGTCGTGTGTCTCGGCTTCAACATGAACCTTCACGAGTCGCTTAAATCAGGCTCAGAAGGCATGATGTTTACCGTGGTTTCCGTAATAGGCGTCATGGCCCTCGGCACCCTCATCGGCTATTGGTTTCATCTCAACCGCAAGACTTCATATCTGATTTCATCAGGCACAGCCATCTGCGGAGGAAGCGCCATCGCAGCCGTAGGTCCGGTGCTTAAAGCCAACGAAAACGAGATGGCAGTGTCGCTCGGAGTGATATTCATCCTCAACGCTATAGCATTGTTCATATTCCCGCCGATCGGCCACATGCTCGACATGTCGCAACAGCAATTCGGCACATGGGCTGCAATTGCCATCCACGATACATCGTCGGTTGTCGGTGCGGGAGAGCAATACGGAGAAGAGGCACTGCAGATAGCAACCCTTATCAAACTTACCAGAGCATTGTGGATAATTCCTCTTGCACTCGTGACCATGTTCCTCTTCCGTGAGAAAGGTTCGAAAATATCAATTCCCTGGTTTATTTTCATCTTTATTCTCGCCATGATCGTCAACACATATATCGTTCTTCCCGAATGGTTTGTTTCAACGATGGTGTGGATCGCCCGCCGAGGCATGGTTGTGACACTCTTCCTCATAGGTGCATCCCTTTCCCTGGCCACCGTCCGCCAAGTTGGCATCAAGCCCCTGCTGCTTGCAGTCATTCTGTGGGTGGTAATCAGCTTGACGAGCGTTTTTGTGGTGCTCGAAACCATCGCCTAACCATCTCCTCAGCTTGAAAGCTCCGCTATCATACGTTCCCGCCCTTCCTGCCGCAACCGGCATGATGGCGGGAATTGTTGTGTTTGCTCAGACCGACACATTGATCTGTCTGATAGCGGCAACCATCTGCGCCATCACCCTCATACTCATCCACAGACACTGGCTGGCATTTTTATTTCTCTTTTTCTGTCTGGGCTGGGTGATATCATATGCCGACGCTCCGTCTGCTCCACCTGACGATGCGTTCAGCTCGAAAGCTTGCTGGAACGGATGCGTCAGCGACATAAAACACACTACCGCCGCCACCCGCATCACAGTTAACGTATACCATTCCGACAAGGCGGAAATAGTTGAGCCGTTTAAATGTTCGCTGTTGCTCCCTGACGCCAACAGCTCAATCGAACCTGGCGATATAATATCATTCACCGGTCGACTGTCAGCTCCGCAGGCAGAGGCCGACATCCCCGACGAAAAAAGCTTCAACCCGACATTTTATGTCGACGGCATCACAGCCAGCGCTTATGTATCGCCCGATGACATCACCATCGACGGTCACACCAGATCATTGAAACGAACAGCCCTGAGACTCCAGAATGATCTTCGCGATCTCATCTACCGATCTCCGATCAGCAGCCCCACGGCATGGTTCCTGTCCACAACTCTGCTCGGCGACGACAGCATGCTCGACCCGACGGTAAAAGAACAGTTCCGGAGCATAGGAGCGGCACATTACCTTGCCCTCAGCGGATTTCACATCGGCATAATTGCAATGCTCGCGTCATTAGCCTTTTTCCCTTTGAAAACGTGGAGCCGGTTCGGACGGCTGAGGCATATCGGCGTCATTGCGATAATCTGGCTCTATGCTTTTGCATGCGGTCTGTCCCCTTCATTGACAAGGGCGGCAATACTGATCAGCATCTATCTCAGTGCCAAACTGCTCCAGCGTCAGTCTTCACCATATAATTCACTATGCATAGCCGCAATATTGATACTGGCCTTTGCTCCGAGGCAGCTGTTCGCACCCGGTTTCCAGCTGTCATTTTGCGCAGTATTGGCCATTCTGTCGATCGCTCCGCTGTTGAACCCGTTTCAAAAAACCTCAACGACAGCCTACCGCGCCGCATCGTTCGTCACGGTCCCACTTGCAGCGATGGCCGGAACATGTTTCATAACCATGATCCATTTCCACCGCTTTCCGGTCATCTTTCTTATTCCTAACCTGATACTGGGCATACTCCTGCCTCTGCTTCTATCAGCCGGGGCGATCATGATGCTCGCGACTTTCATCGGCATAAAATTGTCATCAGTAGGTATGATCACCGACAAAATCTACAATGCGGTCGAAAACATGAGCGAAACCATCTCGTCGTGGAGCGGAACCGAAATCACCGGCGTTTTTTTAACCCCTGCCACTATAGCGGCCGGGGTAGCGGCAATTGCAGCCATGACCATCGCGCTACATTCCAAACGCAGAATCGCCTTCATTGCAGCCGCCTGTCTCTCCGCTTCGGCATTCCTGCTCCATCAATTAATGCCAGCCCAAAAGCCTTATGAACTCTACATCACCCGACAACCGTTGCGCACAGACATCGTGATTCGCGACGGCGATAAAGCATGTCTCATCACAACAGCCGACAAGCGCGAACACGCCGAAATCGAACGAAGCCTGTCTTCGCGATATTCCGACTTTCTCGCCCGCCGCAACTGCAATGCACATCTCACTGTCGCTCAGGGAGACTTCGATATGCCGTCGATACGCAAACGCGGAGACTACATAATTGCAGGGGACAAAATCATTCTGACCGGAAAAACAGCCGACAGCGGGCTCCACATTGACTATCTGCTCATCACCCGACGGTCAGGCAATCGGCCGTTGGACATCGTCAAAACCGTTCGTCCCGACACAGTAATCATCTCACGCGACACACCTCACAAGCGTGCACAAAAGCTGATAGACTCATGCTCGACATTATCAATCCCGACATTATGGTTGACCGAACGGTCTTTTAGCCTGACCCCACCATAATTTTTTGCGATACAATCAACTATTTTTTGTAATTTTGCCTTTATAAAAGAACCGTATCCGAAATGTTAGAAAAAATCAATAACCTCAAAACTGAAATCGAAGGACTGACGGCTGCCAATCTTGACGAAGTCGAAGTCCTCCGCATCAAATATCTCAGCAAGAAAGGTCTCGTGCCCGCGCTGATGAACGACTTCCGAAATGTTCCGGCAGATCAGAAACGCACCATAGGTCAGGCCATCAACGATCTCAAAACGATGGCTACCGACAAGATCAACGGTCTGCGCGAATCTCTTTCATCATCGTGCGACGACTTTTCAGGGTTAGATCTCACCCGCACACCGTCGCCTGTTAAACTCGGCACACGCCATCCGCTTTCAATTGTCAGAGAAGAAATCATAGCAATCTTCCGCCGACTCGGCTTCAACATCGCCGAAGGCCCCGAAATCGAAGACGACTGGCATGTGTTCTCAGCGCTTAACTTCGCTGAAGATCACCCCGCACGCGACATGCAGGATACATTCTTCATCAACCGCACCCCCGATGTCCTGCTCCGCACCCATACATCATCTGTGCAGTCAAGAGTGATGGAGAACACCCAGCCCCCGATCCGCATCATTTGCCCCGGACGTGTCTACCGCAATGAAGCAATCTCAGCCCGTGCACATTGCTTCTTCCATCAGGTAGAAGCGCTGTATGTCGACAAAGACGTCACATATGCCGATCTTCGCCAGACATTGCTGTATTTCGCCCGCGAAATGTTCGGACAGGACACAAAAATCCGTCTGCGCCCGAGTTTCTTCCCCTTCACCGAACCCTCGGCTGAGATGGACATCAGCTGCAATCTCTGCGGAGGCAAAGGCTGCTCATTCTGCAAACACACAGGTTGGGTGGAAATCCTCGGATGCGGCATGGTCGACCCCAACGTTCTCGACGCTTGCGGAATTGACTCAAAGGTGTATTCAGGATTTGCATTAGGCATGGGAGTCGAGCGCATCACCAACCTGAAATATCAGGTCAAGGATCTTCGCATGTTCTCAGAGAACGACACCCGATTCCTCGAAGAATTTACCTCAGCGCACTAAGCGTATCACAGGCATGAAAAAGGCCGACCGTTATCGTCTGGTCATTGAGCGTTTCGAACAGTCTATGCCTCAGGCTCAGACTGAGCTGCACTACGAGAATCCGTTTCAGCTTCTTGTGGCTGTCATTCTATCTGCTCAATGCACCGACAAACGAGTCAATATCATCACGCCGCCGCTGTTTGAGCGCTATCCGACCGCATCGGATCTCGCCGGTGCATCACGAGAGGAAATATTTGAACTGATCAGATCTTGTTCATATCCTAACAACAAGACAACTTCGCTCATGGGCATGGCCAAAATGCTCACGGAGCGTTTCGGCGGAGAAGTGCCAGACTCGATTGACGATCTGATGTCTTTGCCCGGTGTAGGACGAAAGACCGCCAACGTCATTCTCTCGGTCGTTTACGACCGTCCGGCAATGGCTGTCGACACACATGTGTTCCGCGTTGCCGAACGTATAGGACTGACAACCAACAGCAAGACTCCACTCACAACCGAGCGCGAACTTACACGCAATATACCCGTAGAAAAAATAGCGCGTGCCCACCATTGGTTGATACTCCACGGACGCTACGTGTGCAAAGCGCGTAAACCTCTTTGCTCACAATGCGAGATCAACCAATATTGCCGCTATTACACCAAGCATGCCCAACAATAGTTCATGTCACACTTTTCAGCAGACGAAACTTTCATCATAATCATTGAATTGCTTGGCACGATTGCCTTTGCAATTTCAGGCATACGTCTGGCCGCCGCCAAACGCTTCGATTGGTTCGGAGCATATGTTGTCGGCCTTGTCACCGCCATCGGAGGCGGAACAGTGAGAGATGTCCTGCTCGACATTCCGGTGTTCTGGATGCTGTCATTCCGGTATCTCGCCGTGACCGGGCTTGCGCTCGCCGCGGTAATCGTTTTCCGGCAGGCTCTTGTGAGAGGCATGCGCACATTGTTCATCTTCGACGCAATCGGTCTCGCCCTCTTTGTTGTCGTCGGCATACAGAAAACCCTCGTTGCGGGCTACCCTATGTGGGTGGCGATCGTGATGGGTATTATCACAGGTTCGTTCGGTGGCATCATACGCGACATTCTCATTAACGACGAGCCGCTGTTTTTCCGCAAGGATATATATGCCACAGCCTGTCTGGCCGGAGGTGTCGCTTACTACCTTGTGTCTCTGACCGACGCACCGATATGGGTGCCACAGGCCATCTGCGCCGTGATAATCATTGGTCTGCGAGTGCTTGCCGTCCACTATAACTGGGCACTCCCGATCCTTAAAGTCGATGAAAACGCCTTGCCGGAAGATGAAAACGATAAATGACGGGCGTATAATCAAATTTGCAAAATTCTGCCTTGTCGGTGTATTCAACACCCTCATAACCCTATGCACCATCTTCATATGCAAGTCTCTGATAGGGCTAAACGAATATGTGTCAAACGCAATCGGTTACATACTCGGTGTTGTCAATTCATTTCTGTGGAACAAGCAATGGGTATTCCACAGTCACGGCCGCTATCGGCATGAGGCACTGAAGTTTGCGATCGGCTTCGGGTTGAGTTATACTTTGCAGCTTCTGACAGTCGTTGCGCTCAACACATCAGATTTCGGCAACCTGATAATCGACACCGGCATAATAACCGTTTCAGGTTATGGCCTCGCTACAGTCATCGGGTGTGGAGTCTACACAATTTCAAACTACGCATACAACAATATAATAACCTTTAAAAACCTATCGTCCCATGATTAAACTAAGATCAAGTCTAATCACTCTTCTTGCAGCAGCCGCTGCCCCGGTGCTGTTGTCAATCTCATCATGTTCTGCCAACAACACCGAAAGCGCCGACGAACCTGAAGTCTATGTATCGTGTGCTGCCGATGCCAATTTCATCCGCTTTTCTGACCGCGACAGCATCACGTGGTATCTTGAAAAGTGCCACGAAACAGGTTTCAATCACATCGTTCTCGATGTAAAACCGAACTACGGCAAAGTGCTGTACCGCAGCGACTATCTCCCCTACCTTGATTACATCGAAGGTGTTACCCCCGAGCCGCTCAACCGCGACTGGGACTACCTGCAGTATTTCGTTGACGAATGTCACCGATTGGGAATGCGCATCACCGCATCATTTTCCGTGATGCCATGCGGATCACCTTACTGGCAGAGGGGAATGTGCTTTCAAGATACCATTTACGACAAATGGTTATGCACCGAATATAAACCCGACGGTACATTCGGCGATATGCGCGACACCCGCAAAGCAGCAGCCTTCCTCAATCCCGCACGTCCTGAAGTGCAGGAATATGAACTGAAGCTGATCGACGAACTCGTCAACAAATATGACATCGACGGCTTCTCTCTCGACTACTGCCGCTACCCCGACGCCGAAAGCGACTTCTCTGACTTTTCAAGAAATGAATTCGAAAAATATATCGGAAAGAAACTTGAAAACTGGCCCGGCGACGTTATGTCATACGATGCAGAGGGCAACCGCGTCGAAGGCCCATATATCAATCAGTGGTGGGCATGGCGTGCTCAGGTCATCAGCGACTTCATCAAAAAAGCAGCAGATACTATCCACGCAGCCAAGCCCGACGTTGACGTAGAATACTGGGCGGCCACTTGGATTCATGCCATCCGCTTCAACGGCCAGAACTGGGCATCGCCAAAATCATCATGGGCGATGGCCTACGACTTCGGCACTCCTGAATATCAGGCCGCCGGCTTCGCTCCGCACATTGACGTGTTTGCCGCCGGAGCATACCTTGAAAGAGTCCACGGTGCAGACGACAACGAATCTATCGAATATGCCTACAACCGCGCGGACACACTTCTCCACGGAGACTGCAAGCTTGTCGGTTCGCTCTATGCCGTCAACCACGACAACAATCCCGACAATCCCGACAACATGTATGAGGCTGCTTCGATGAGTCTGCAAAAGACAGGCAATCTGCGCATCTTCGATATATCGCAGATCCACGACCGGAATCTTTGGGGCTCTATCAAAAAAGCCCTCGACGATTACAAGACCGCCAATAAGTAATCCGTAAAATATATAATTATCCCCGGACGACGGCAAAAGAAATGCAGTGTCCGGGGATAATTATATCATTTCGTCGTTATATTGACATTGCGGACTCGTATAAGCGCCTGACCATATGACTCATATGGCATAAGATCGCGGAAAGCCATAGTCAGCATCGGGAAAGAGGCGACTCCCGACGGAACGTCGACAATCATCAGGCGCACCTTCACCGGCACCCCCGGTTGCAGAACAATAGGCTGATAGATGCGGTCCTCTCCCTTATGAGGAATGATGCGGCCACGCTCCATCTGATATTCTTCTCCACTGTCATCCCACGCGCATGTCATGTATTCATCATATCCGGCACAAGGCTCTTTTCCTACAAAGCCTGCCGTCTTGGCTTTCTCTCCTTCATTGACAAACAGCACGTCGACAAAGACGTTGCGACCCATTCTCACCGCATTAGACACTCCGACTTTCAATCCCGGCACATCGCACTGCACAACCGGCACAGATACAGCAGCCCTTGATGCGACAGGTGCGTCAGCAGTCCTCTGCGCGACTGACGATTGTGAAGCTGAAGCAGCCTGTGGAGCTCTTGCAGCAGTTGCAACAATAGTGCGTATTGTCTCTCCGAGCGGATTAAATACAAAATCGCTCAAGAGTGTTCCGTTGACGATCGGACACTGGCGATGGTTCGTGGCTTCATATGTCGATTTGACCACCCGGCTCATCATATCGGAAAAACCGCGTCCTTTCTCGCCCAACGCATTTACAAATGCAGAAGTGAACGGGCTGTTGTCAGTTTCTCCATCAAGGGCAACCTGTCCGCTTCTGGTCGAACAGATAACCGCCGTTCCTGGGTTTCCTTCCATTGTGGTCAGACCACCGGCTGCCGAACGCGTCCACGAAGTCTTCACGTCGCGGCAAGCATCAAGACAAACAATTCGGTTTTCCACACCCGTTGCCTCGACCCGTTCCAGCACATCGTAAGCATCGAGACAGCGCGTCAGCTCTGACTTGAATTCGAGATTGGCTGTAACGGGTATCAGATAGTTGCGCCCGTCCTCCTGAAGCCCATGACCGGAATAATAGAACAATGCCACATCATAGTCTTTTGCTTTTCCTGCAAACGAATTCAAAGCCGAAGTCATATCGGTGTAGTCGCAATCATAAGCCTCCAGGACATCAAAACCGAGTTTTCCGAGTGACTCTGCCATCGCTTCGGCATCGTACATCGGATTGCGGAGCGACGAAATATTGGTGTAGTTGGTATTGGCGATCACAAGCGCGATTCTCTTCTCGGGGAAATTTCCAGAGACCGGCGATACGGTAAAGACAAGATCTGCTCCTTCAGCCTTTCGGGTCGACGCTTTGTTGATCCGCATAAAAAAATCTTTGATGGTCGCAACTCCATTTTTGGATGCGAACTGACGGGCAGAGAAATGATATATCGCTCCTGTAACTGTGTTTTTTGCCTCCATCTGCTGAGTCGGTTTCGACCATTTGATGGTTTCGCTGTCATCAAACACATCGCCAGGCTTGAGACTACGGCCACCGACACTGACCGCCCCGTCTGTCAGACGTGTTATTTTCAGCTTGTCTGCCGATACGGACAGCGGCATGATCGAGAACATCAGAAATAGTACTAATAGACTTCGTAACATAATGATATGGTTTTTGATTTTCAGTTATATTATAATTTTAATCACGATAAGCATCGCAAGATGAACCGCCAACATGCTGTCTCGCCCATCCGAGAAAAGTCAGCGTCAGCGCCGGAAGAATTGATATGAAACTTTCGGCAAAAGCCAGATACATTACAATCCCTACCAAATTAAGCACCACTTCCCAACCGACAAAAGAAAGCAAGGTACTTACAGCGGGATGACGCCTCACCCACGCAAAACGTTGCCACAAGCTGCCTCCGGCAAGGACGCCTGCACACATCGCCGCGTAAAGCACAAACATAGCAGCCGTAAACCACCAGTTGACAAGATGACGACCTCGATGTAACCCGAGATATGCGCTGTGGATGATAGCCGGCCCCGGAACAGCACCTATATACGTGTCGTGGGTGTCCCCTTCGAAATCTCCGATCACAACTATACGGCCGCACATCATTGCAGCTAACTCGGCGTCAGTATTCCAACGCATCACCTGCCCTCCGAGAAGCGGATATCTCACTTCTCCATTATCGCGCTCAGCAAGCAACAGATCGGAAGACAGAGGGATGAAAAGAGTGTTTCGGCACAATCGTCCGTTGTCAAAATAGAACAGCCCGCGGCGGCCAATACTACCACCATCAATTGAACGATACATCGCCAAAGGCATAGACTCTCCTGCTTTCTGAAGATACTGCCAACGAGTGAAGCCTGTGGAAAGAGTCGCGCCATAGTCTGACAACGCAGCCGCATGACGGGCTTTTGCGTCAACCGCGTCTTCAGACTCCGAATGGATGCTATAAGCGAACCTCGGCATTACAGACATGGCCGCCCACAACGCTGAATCAACTTCTGTTGTAAAACCTTGCTCGAACCTCACATCGAGAACCATAAACCGATAATCGGCATGACGTGCGACATGCAACAGATGCAACAACACCGACCGATCGGTTATAACAGCCGACCCAATCGTGTCTCCGAAATCATCGGCTACAGGCACAAGCTCCTTGTCGTAAGCAACATTAAGATATAAAACCGAATCATCTGCTTCATGAGCCATGCGTTGCGACAACAGTTCGGTGAACCCAAGTTTGTCGACATCGTCAAGGACAGGGTACGGGTAATTATCTAAAAAATAATCTCCTGCAACAAGTATAAGCGATATAATCAAAGAAGTGATAGCCCGGCCAAGTCTCGACTCTATTACCACACGCCGGATCCACCTCCCGAGCACAGTCAGGATGGCTCTGCAATGATGGTAATTAGCTCTTAACAAGGTTTTCATCGCATTGATAGGTTTAGACAACAAATATAAGCAAAAGTAATAACATTTATGCAATGACCGACAAAAAAACTGCCTGTTAAAATTATATGGCACAAGCGCTTAAAGCCCGATCCCTGCATATACAAAAAAGCCAAACGTCAGACAACGGCATATGACGGTTGTCCAACGTTTGGTCTCAATCTTCGGCTATTGTAAATCAATCGCTGATTTACAAACCTTTACGATTACTTATAGCTCGGTTTTACATAGTCGGCTTTACGAAGATAGTCAGCATCCATAGCGACTCCTTCCATTATGGAGTGAGAACCGTCAGTGCCTTCCTGTTCCACTACATAGTATTCAAGGCCTGAATCTGCTGCAGCCAAAAATACCGGTTCGAGATTGACCATGCCGCTCTGTCCGAGTTCGTATTTATCTTTGATGTGCAACATGGCAAAACGTCCGGGGTACTTTTTGATATATTCTACCGGACTCTCGCCGGCTTTCACCGCAAGATAGACATCAAGCTGCCAGAACATGTTTTCAGGATCTGTATTTTCAACCAGATACTCCATCCAGACCTTGTCGCTTCCACCGATCTTGTCAAACTCCTGCGAATGGGTATGATAGCCATACTTCAATCCGGCCTCATTGCATTTACGACCGATTGCGTTGTGATAGTCGCAAAGCGTCTGAGCTTCCTCCATGCTTGCAGGCATTGTGCTCCACGGAGTGACTATATATTCCATTCCGGCAGCCTTGTGGTCGGCAATAGCCTGATCCCACCATTTCATGGCATCTTCAAAGTCATGATTAGCAATTTCTTCTGGAGTAAGGACTCTGGTCGTGTGAGAGGACAAAGCCTTGAGACCAGCAGCCTCGCAGTCGGCCTTGAATTGCTCAGGGCTGACACCGTAGAACTTACCGGGTTTATAGTTTGCAGCTTCCACGCTCTTGTAACCCATTTCGCCGAGTTGCTTCAACACTTCTTCATGATTCTGAGCGTAAAGGGCAGAATCGCCGATCACCTCCCTTATTGAATAGAGCTGCAGCGACAGATCCTTGTCGGGAAGCTGTTCTTCAGCCGGCTGAGCCTGTTTACATCCGGCAAAGGCCGAACAAACAGCAAGTGTCAGCACAATTGATTTATAGTTCATTTTTTCTAACTGATTTATAAGTTAATAAATTCTTATTCCATTTCCTTGATGCGGATATTACGATACCACACGTCATCGCCGTGATCCTGCAGTCCGATATAACCTTCGTGGTTCTTACCGCCCATGTCAACCATCAGCTTGTAAGCACAGGGGAAGTCTCCGTTCTCATTGAACTTGCTGTCCTTGAGCATCTGTTTCCACTTCGGAGTCCAAAGGTGATATTCGAGCACATTCTCTCCATTCTGAGAATGGATCACAGTGCCTTTATAGACTACGATCTTAGCCTTGTTCCATTCTCCGTAAGGCTTTGCATTCTGCGGTTTTGCCGGGATCATGTCATAGAGCGACGCCGACTGGCGGTTGCCGTCAACCCCAAGTTTAGCATCCTCATGATTCTCGTTGTCGAGTACCTGATATTCAGAAGCAGACTGCCATATAGGAAGATAGACATCCTTGCCATCCTCTTTGGTTGTGGCTTCCTGGGCAAGATAGAATATGCCAGAATTGCCGCCTTTCGAAATCTTGTATTCGAGTTCAAGTTCGAAGTTCTTGAATTTGTGAGGGAAAATAAGATCTCCGCCACCTTCCATCTGAGCCTCACCTGTGCCGGAACCGACAAGATGAATTGCTCCGTCTTCGACATTCCAGCTTGTCGGGGCGGCATCCATGCCGTAGCCGCGCCATCCATTGAGGGTGGTTCCGTCAAAAAGGACGGTATAACCCTCTTCATCGACCGGATAATTCGAGATGTCGACCTGAGCACGATCTGCGATCTGATATTCTCCACGGTTTTCATCAACCGCTTTAGCTTCTCCGCTGCAGCTGCATCCATTGCAACTGCAGTCACACGAGCACTTGTTGCTGTTGCCGCACGACGACAACATCGCAACAGCAGCCACGCCTAATAGCAATATGGTTTTATTCATAGTGTCTGTTGTTACAATTCCTTAACTCTGATATTTCTATACCACACTTCATCACCGTGGTCCTGGAAAGCCATGTAACCACCGTGTTTGGTGTTCAGAAGCACAAATGCAGCAGGCCATTCGGTCTCGCTGAACTTGCAATTCTGCAATCTCTCGGTCCATTCGGGAGTCCAGAGTTCGTATTCAAGAACGACCTCTCCGTTCTGATAGTGAGTAACCTTGCCGTCATTGACTACGACACGGGCGGTATTCCACTCACCCCATGGCTTGGAATTCTGAGGTTTTGCGGGGATCATATCGTAGAGCGATGCCGACTGGCGATTGCCGTCGACGCCAAGTTTGGCATCGGGATGATTGGCATTGTCGAGGATCTGATATTCAGGTGCCGACATGCACATATACTCCAGATTGCCTTCAGGACTCATAGCCTCCTGACCAAGATAGAAGAACCCTGAATTAGCTCCTTCAGAGACTTTCCATTCGAATTCGACATCGAAGTTATCGAACTTATGCGCAAACATCATGTCTCCGCCTTCACCTTCGCCACGCACAAAATGCAGACAACTGTCCTCGACGAGCCAACGTTCGGGAACATGGTCCTTGCCATATCCACGCCAACCGGTGACATCTACGCCATCGAATATGACTATATATCCGTCTTCATCTACCGGGAACTCAGCCTGAGCGGTTTCTTCGCCGTAACGTTCGGTCGAGTAAGAGAGTGTGGCAGTCTGTTTCTGATTGTTTTCGTCTGCAGCCTCAGTTTTCTTAGCTCCGCATGCGGTCAGACCGCACGCCAGCACAATTGACGACGCTGCAAATAATATTGATTTGTTCATTTGGGTTTTAATATGAATTAGTTTGGTGATTATTCAGAAAGGCTATTAAACAAGCGGCATTTCGGGCAGCACCCAACCGTCGCGGTAGACAGGCTTGATCAGTTGCTCGGCATAAAGGTTGGCGTTGATAGGCTCTGTGTAGGTGCGGTCGAATGTCGGGTGTCCGTCGTGGATCTGGAACTTATCCTCAATCACATTCGAGATTGTTGCATCGGCAGGAATATTGGTGAAACGCATGTTCTCTCCATCCCAGTCGAGCCACTGGTTGAGACCTTGCAGACGCACAGCGGCCACTCCCATAGTGATCATTTCGTTAAGCGGACCGGCAAACATAAAGTCGGATTCGCTCGGCACTCTGTTTTCAGGACTTTCCTTACATGCCCTGATCCAGTCCTGCTGATGGTTGTCACCTTCAACAACACGGCAAAGCTGCGGAACATCGGGTACGCGGCCCGAGCATAATATCGGATCGCTGCCATAAGTGCCTACGACCATGGTATCTTTAGTTCCATAGAGCACAACCGCTCCGTTTTCGTCGAACTTCTTGCCTTCGGGCATGTTGTCGGGAAGATTAGGCATCAGACCGCCGTCGTACCATGTCAGTTCGACTGCCGGCAGGGCAAGACGAGGCATATTGTCTCTCGCGGGGAATTTATATGTGATCTTTTCTGCTGAAGGACAAGAATCGCTCATCAGCATTGTCGAACTGCCAATGACTGCTGAGGGATAACCAAGGTTAAGAGCCTGGAAAGGCACTTGCAGAATATGGTTGGCCATATCGCCGAGCGCGCCGGAGCCGAAATCCCACCATCCACGGAAATTCCAAGGTGTGTAGGCAGCGTTGTAAGGTCTATATTTGGCCGGACCAACAAACGCATCCCAGTTCAAGGTTTCGGGCACAGCCATCGCCTCTTTCGGTGCAGGCATGCCCTGAGGCCAGATCGGACGGTTTGTGAAAGCTTCGATGCGTGTCACCTCGCCGATCTCTCCGTTGCGCAGCCAGTTGATCGCCTTACGCGAGCCTGCGCTCGAAGCACCCTGATTACCCATCTGTGTCGCCACCTTATGTTTTTTAGCAAGCTTGGTCAGCAATCTTGACTCGTAAGGATAAAGAGTCAGCGGTTTTTCAACATAGACATGTTTGCCGGCCTCGATGGCCTGCGCGGCGATGATAGCATGGGTGTGGTCGGCAGTGGCCACCATCACAGCATCAGCGTCTTTGAGCATATCATCGTACATCTTGCGATAGTCGCTGTAACGCTTTGCTTTAGGATATTTGTCGAATATATGCTTGGCATATTTCCAGTCGCAGTCACAAAGACCGATGATATTTTCAGTTTCCATCGCTGCAAGATCGGCAGCTCCTCGGCCGCCTATGCCGACTCCTAAAATGTTAAGACGGTCACTCGGAGCTGTGCGTCCGGTGGTTTTACCGAGTACTTCGGGCGGAACGATTGTCGGGGTAATCATCATTCCCGCAACAGCGAGACTGCTCTTTTTTAAAAAGTCTCTTCTTGAAAGATCTGACATGAGATTATATTAAGGTTTTAATAAATAATTGGGATTATACATTGTTAGACTAAGGGCATGTCGGGCAACACCCAACCGTCGCGGTAGACAGGCTTGATAAGTTGCTCGGCATATGCTCTGGCGTTGACCGGCTCTGTGTAGGTACGGTCGAAGGTCGGGTGTCCGTCGTGGATCTGGAACTTATCTTCAATCACATTCGAGATCGTTGCATCCTCGGGAATATTGGTGAAACGCATGTTCTCACCATCCCAGTCGAGCCATTGGTTGAGGCCTTGCAGACGCACAGCGGCCACTCCCATAGTGATCATTTCGTTGAGCGGACCGGAGTATTCAAAATCCGATTCACACTTTTCACGTGTTTCGGGACTTTGCTTGCACGCCCTGATCCAGTCTTGCTGGTGATTGTTGTCGACAACTTCGCGCCAGCGTCTCGGCACTTCAGGATCGCGGCCAGAACACAATATGGGTTCCACTCCGCTGTTTCCTACAATCATGGTGTCCTTACTGCCGTAGAGCACAGCCACGCCATTGATATCAAACGATTTGCCTTTAGGCATATTATCGGGAAGATTGGGCATCAGACCGCCGTCATACCATGTGAGTTCCACCTCGGGAAGAGCAAGACGAGGGAGATTGTCGCGAGCCGGGAAGCGGTAAGTTATCTTCTCTGCAGTAGGGCATGAATCACTCATCAGCATTGTAGAACTGCCAATCACAGCCGTCGGATAGCCGAGGTTCAATCCTCTGAACAGCATATGCAGGATGTGATTAGCCATATCTCCGAGTGCACCCGATCCGAAATCCCACCATCCGCGGAAATTCCACGGGGTGTAGGTCTCATGGAAAGGTCTGAACTTGGCCGGGCCGATGAATGCATCCCAGTTCATCGTATCGGGCACAGGCATCGACTCGGTCGGCGTTGACATGCCTTGAGGCCATATGGGGCGGTTGGTGAACGCTTCTATGCGCGTCACCTCTCCGATCTCACCGTTGAGCAACCAGTTAAGAGCTTTACATGTTGTGGCACTCGAAGCGCCTTGATTTCCCATCTGCGTAGCAACCTTGTGCTTTTTCGCAAGTTTTGCAAGCAATCGCGATTCATAAGGATAGAGGGTCAGCGGTTTTTCGACATAGACGTGCTTGCCGGCCACCATTGCCTGCGCGGCAATTATCGCATGGCTGTGATCGGCCGTTGCGACCATCACCGCATCAGCGTCCTTAAGCATGTCGTCGTACATCCTGCGGTAATCGCTGTAGCGTTTTGCTTTCGGATATTTGTCAAATATAGGCTTGGCATACTTCCAGTCGCAGTCACAGAGACCTATGATATTCTCTGTTTCCATTTCTGCGAGGTCAGACGCACCACGTCCGCCGATGCCAACCCCGAGTATATTAAGTTTATCACTCGGCGCTACACGCCCTGTTGTTTTACCCAACACTTCAGGAGGAACAATAGTCGGTGCAACCATCATCCCTGCGAGAGCTATACTGCTTTTTTTTAGAAAGTCTCTTCTTGATAAATCTGACATCAGATATAAGGATTTTAAAGTTTGATTAGATTTAGAGCTTGTTTTTACAAAATTAGGTTCTATATTGGTTAATTATTGTGTATAATCTATAAAATCACTTAAAACACAACTATTTCATCGTCACTTTACGTCGCTTAGTCGAGTTTTGGTTGCCCGAACGCTCCAAAAAGCTAAATTTGCACTACAAAAAACAGCCACATCTATGTTACAGCAGCCCATCGACATTCAATCCGACCGTCAACGCGTCAAACTCAACCGTTTCGTCGCGCATCTGATCGTCATATCGATGCTCTTCCTCCTCCCTGAATTCATAATGTCCTATGCCATGTCGTCGTCCGGCAGACCGTCCACCGGCGGCACACAGTGGCATATGTACGCCAAATCGCTGATATTCATTGCGGCTTTCTACATCAACTATTACTATGTAATCGGTCACACACTGACACCGAAAGTAAGATTATGGCGCTTCCTCGGATATAATTTGCTGCTGCTTATATGCGCCCTGGGCATCAGCTACCTGAT
The DNA here is from genome assembly GCA_910587475.1 of uncultured Muribaculaceae bacterium. Lineage (GTDB taxonomy): Bacteria > Bacteroidota > Bacteroidia > Bacteroidales > Muribaculaceae > CAG-873. The sequence continues at coordinate 55,174 of CAJUMR010000002.1, read as the reverse complement.
ATGGTACTGGTTTGCCTATCTGCCGCGAATAGCCGAAAGCGCCACCCGTCCGCTGAAAAATCCCGAAAAGTTCAGATTGATGTTTGTGTCAGCCATGATGCGCGACGCTGTGATGGTGGTACTGACGATCGCATTGTCCGTCGCTTTGCGTCTTTCCGATTACTGGAGCACACTCGAACGCCGGCGCCGCGACATGGCTTCAGAACAGCGCGCTTCAGAACTGCGCAATCTCAGGAGTCAGTTGAATCCACACTTCCTCTTCAACACCCTCAACTCGATATATGCCCTTATCGAAATATCGCCGGCTGAAGCACAGACCGCGGTCCATGAGTTATCACAAATGTTGCGTTACATGCTCTACGAAACTCCGTCGCATGTCGCCCTGTCGAGAGAAACCGATTTCACCAGAAACTACATATCGCTGATGGAACTGCGACTACCCGCCGGCATTGTACATCTGAAAATCGACATCGATGAAATGGCAGACTATCAAGTCCCGCCCCTGCTGTTTATTTCATTGGTTGAAAACGCATTCAAGCATGGGAATACCGGCGACAGCTCAGACCATATAACCATAGAGATAACCGCCGCTGACGGCACCATCTGCTGCATGACCCGCAACAGGTTCAACAACAACAAGCCTGACGAAGACCATCAAGGCGGAATCGGCATCGCCAATCTCCGACGTCGCCTGCTGCTCATCTACGGAAACAAAGCTTCACTCAGCACCACAATCTCCGGTGACATACACACAGCCCGCCTGCTGATTTCGACAGAAAATACCCAAACTCTAAAAACCACTGTTAAATGAAGACTCTCCGTTGCATAGTCGCCGACGACGAACCGTTGGCATGCAGATTGATATCATCATATGTCGAGCGCACCGAATCTCTGACACTCTCCGGAGCGTTCACGTCTGCACCCCAAGCTCTTGAAGCCATACGCAAGGAAAAACCCGACTTAGCATTCCTCGACATACAGATGCCGGGCATGACGGGGATCGAGATCGCCCGCCAACTGCCGTCGGAAACGCGTGTGGTTTTCACTACAGCATATCCTGACTATGCACTCGAAGGATTTAGAGTCAACGCCCTTCATTACCTGCTTAAACCTGTCAGCTACACCGAATTTCAAGAAGCCGTCAAACGTGCATCTTCAATCAACACTCCCCAGGCACAGTCAGGCTACATATCGGTAAAGAGCGAATATCGCCTTGTCAGAATACCTATCGACGACATTCTCTATATAGAAGGACTCAAAGACTACATCAAGATATATATCGACGGACAATCACGCCCTGTGATCACATTAATGAGCATGAAAGCAGCCGAAGCGGCATTGCCTCAGGATAAATTCATGCGCGTCCACAGATCGTACATTGCCAATACCGACCGCATACGAATTTTCGAGCAAGGACGCATCGTCTACGGCAACTCCCGCATCCCCGTCTCCGACTCTTGCCGCCAGGCATTGATGAATCGTTTGCAAAACAATATATAGCATCGAACAATCGTTAATACAGCGATGTTGTAAATATGTAAATCATCATCGCCATCAATCACGACAGCAAGTGCAGATGCGAACCAGTTTAAAACATTCATCACTACACCAATTACAATGAAGATGAGCAAGATAACCACCCCGTCGACAAGGGTGTTGAAAAGGAAGAGTTTGTGGATCACGGTAGCAGTCATTGCCGTGGCTGTTATAGTTTTAATCATATTCCTCAAGCGACAGAAGCCCGAAGCAGCCCCACTCCCGACTGTCGAGACTCAAAATGTCGAGACCGCCGATATAAACATATATGGTGAATATGTCGGACGCATCAGAGCGCAACAATTTGTCGAGATACGCGCCCGAGTTGAAGGTTATCTCGAATCCATGCTTTTTGCTGAAGGCACATACATCAACAAGGGTCAGACACTCTTTATCATTGACCCAAGAGTCTATCGTGCAAACGTCGAGAAAGCTAAAGCCCAGCTCAACAAAGCAAAAGCCGCGGCTCAGAAAGCCGAACGCGATCTCGAACGCATAAGGCCGCTCTACGAACAGAATGCAGCCTCACAACTCGACTTCGACAATGCAAGAGCTGCTTATAACTCAGCTACTGCCGACGTGATAGTTGCCGAAGCCGAACTGACACAAGCCGAACTGACACTCGGCTACACCGCCGTCGAATCGCCCATCTCCGGATATATCTCCGAACGCGTCGCCGATATAGGCACACTCGTCGGTCCCGGCGGAAAATCCCTGCTGGCGACAGTCGTCAAAAGCGACACCGTGAGGGTCGACTTCTCCATGACATCTCTCGATTACCTGCGAAGCAAATCGCGCAACGTCAACTTCGGACAAAACGATTCGACCCGCAACTGGGATCCCTATATCACAATCACTCTCGCCGACGGATCGGCCTATCCCTATCGTGGCCTCGTCGACTTCGCCGATCCTCAGGTCGATCCTAAAACGGGCACACTCTCTGTCCGCGCTGAGATGCCGAACCCCGACAGAGCACTTCTCCCCGGCCAATTCACAAAGGTAAAACTGCTGATGGACATCCGCGAAGATGCCATGGCCGTTCCATCAAAAGCCCTCGAAATAGAAAAGGGAGGTGCCTATGTCTATGTCGTAAGACCCGACAGCATCGTCGAACGACGTTTCATCGAGACCGGTCCTGAAATCGACAACAGAGTCGTTGTGGAGCGCGGTCTTGCTCCCGGCGAACAGATTGTCACCGAAGGCCGCCACAAACTGAAACACGGCATGAAAGTAGCCCCTGTAGCCGAACCCGAACCGAATAACGAATAATCAATCTTCCGACACATATGAAACGTAATTTTTTTCTTGACCACCCGGTGATGTCGATAGTCATGTCGATAGTCATCGTGATCGTCGGAGGCATTGGACTTATGTTATTGCCGGTCGACCAATATCCCCAGATCGTGCCGCCGGTAGTGAAAATCACCGCAAGCTATCCCGGCGCCGATGCAATGACTGTGACGCAAGCCGTGGCTACCCCGATCGAACAGGAACTCAACGGCACACCCGGCATGATCTACATGTCATCGTCGAGTTCAAATGCAGGAGGCTTTAACGCACTGGTGACTTTCGACATTTCGACCGATCCTGAACTGGCGGCTGTAGATATCCAGAACCGTATCAAAAAAGCTGAAAGCCGCCTGCCGGCTGAGGTTGTGCAGAACGGTATATCTGTCGAAAAAGAGACTGCCACGAAGCTGATGACCATCACCATCATGTCAGACGACCCGAAGTTTGACGAAATATATCTCAGCAACTACGCGACACTTTATGTGCTCGACCTGCTCCGCCGCATACCCGGCGTCGGCAGCATCAGCAATGTCGGCAGCCGATACTATGCCATGCAACTATGGGTCGAGCCCGACAAACTTGCCGACATGGGTTTGACGGTGAAAGATCTGCAGAACGCTCTTAAAGACCAGAACCGTGAATCTGCAGCCGGCGTGCTCGGCCAGGCTCCGATCGATGGTATCGACCGCACAGTGCCTATCGTCGCCCGCGGTCGTCTCACATCTGTCGCGGAATTTGAAAATATTGTACTGCGGGCAAATGCCGACGGTTCTATAATCAGGATGAAAGACGTCGCCAGAGTGTCGCTCGAAGCTTCGTCTTACTCGACCGAAAGCGGCATCAACGGAGGAAATGCTGCCGTGCTCAACATCACCATGCTCCCCGGCGCCAACGCCATGGATGTGGCCAGCCGTGTCAAGGAAGTGATGGATGAAATCAGCCAGACATTCCCTGAAGGCATATCTTACGAAATTCCGTTCGACATGACCACCTACATTTCCGAGTCGATACACCACGTCTACCGCACCTTCTTCGAAGCCCTGCTGCTGGTGATCCTCGTGGTGTTTCTGTCGCTGCAGAACTGGCGAGCAACGCTTATCCCGATCATTGCCGTGCCTATCTCTCTGATCGGCACATTCGGAGTCATGCTTGTCTTCGGTTTCTCCCTCAATATGCTGACATTGCTCGGATTGATCCTCGCCATCGGCATCGTTGTCGATGATGCGATTGTCGTAGTCGAAAATGTCGACCGCATCATGAACAAAGAGCGCGTCGGCCCGCAGGAGGCCACCAGACTCGCCATGAGCAACCTTGGCTCAGCACTTGTGGCAATGTCGCTTGTACTCTGTGCAGTGTTCGTTCCTGTCAGCTTCCTGCCAGGTATCACCGGACAACTCTACCGCCAATTCACGATCACAATCGCCGTATCGGTAATCATATCGACCATTGTCGCCCTGACCTTATCGCCGGTGATGTGCGCGATGCTGCTTCGCCCCGACAACGGACGCCGCAAGCCCAAAATGTTCAGGATGATCAACCTTTGGCTCAACCGTGGCAATCGCTTTTACTGCGGACGCATTGCCGCAGCTCTGGCCCGGCCTAAACGGATGTATGTAGCCTTCGCTCTCGCACTGATTGCAATCTGGGCCATGAACAGGCTGATGCCTCAGAGCTTCATGTCGCCGGAAGACCAAGGCTACTTCACCGTGGAAATCGAACTTCCCGAAGGCGCCACGATCGAACGCACCCGCGAGATCACGGATCGCGCTCTCGCCTATCTCAACGAAGACCCCGACATTGAGTATGTGCTCAATGTGACAGGTTCGTCTCCGCGCGTCGGCACCAATCAAAGCCGAAGCACCCTGACTGTCATACTCAAGCCGTGGGAAGAACGGCAGACCACCGACATCAATGCTGTCCGCGAACGCATACGCCGCGATCTGGCCGCCTATCCCGAAAGCAAAGTCTACATCTTTTCTCCGCCTATCATTCCCGGCCTCGGCACCTCAGGTGGCTTCGAAATGGTTCTTGAAGCTCGAGGCGAAACAACCTACTCCGAACTTCAGGCAGCCGTCGACACCCTGTTGAACTACGCCGCCGAATGTCCTGAGTTCTCCGACCTGTCGACATCCATGCAAGCCGACATTCCCCAACTCTATTTTGATGTCGACCGCGACAAGGCTCAGATGCAAGGTGTGCCGCTCAGCGACATATTCTCTACGATGAAAGCGTTCACCGGATCGATCTATGTCAACGACTTCAACATGTTCAACCGCATCTACCGCGTGTATATCCAGGCCGAGGCTCCTTACCGTTCGACCCGCGACGACCTCAATCTGTTTTTCGTCCGCAGTGCCGAGGGATCGATGATACCGGTCACTTCACTCGGATCAACTTATTACACCACCGGACCTGGCACGATCAAACGCTTCAACATGTTCAACTCAGCGACAATATCAGGCGAAGCAGCCCACGGCTATAGTACCGGCGAAGCTATGGCCGCACTCGAAGAAATCGCTGCCGATCATCTCCCCTCAAACATCGGTATCGAATGGAGCGGATTGTCATATCAGGAGAAACATTCATCAGGCAACACAGCCATCGTCCTTGCGCTCGCCCTGTTGTTTGTGTTTCTTGTGCTCGCGGCGCTCTACGAGAGCTGGGCAGTGCCTCTGGCTGTCATCCTGTCGTTGCCTGTCGCCGGAGTCGGAGCTTATCTCGGCATCTGGATCTGCGGTCTCGAGAACAACGTATATTTCCAGATCGGACTTGTGATGCTGATCGGACTTGTGGCCAAGAATGCCATCCTTATTGTCGAATTTGCCAAAGAAGGCGTAGATGCCGGCATGTCGGCAGCCAAAGCAGCATTGCATGCATCGCAACTTCGCTTCCGCCCGATAGTCATGACATCGTTGGCATTTATGCTCGGACTTCTGCCTCTGGTGTTTGCATCCGGTCCGGGATCTGCCGCCCGCCGCGATATCGGCACAGGCGTATTTTTCGGCATGACCGTGGCGATCACTGTCGGCATCGTCTTTGTCCCGTTCTTCTTTGTAGCTGTCTATAAGGCCAAGGAAAAGTTCAATCGTAAAAAAGCTCTCAAATCATGATCATAAAATCTTCATATATAGCCGCATTACTGACAGTCATATCGATTGTCGCCACATCGTGCTCCGGTACAAAGAATCTGGCCAAGCCATCTCAAAACATACCAGCTCAGATAGTTGCGGGGTATGCCGATTCGCTTTCGTATGCCGACATTCAATGGTGGGAGCGCTACTCCGACCCTACACTGAAAACCCTCATAACACGAGCCCTCGACAACAACCGCGACATGCTGATCGCAGCGTCAAGAGTTGAAGAACTGCGTCAACTCTACGGAGTAGAGAAAATGAATATCATGCCTAACATCAACGGCATTGTCGGAGCGACCAAAGAGACAAACGACTACCACGGGGAGGCATTCAGCAACGATCCGGAAATCAGTGTAAAAGCCACTATCAGCTGGGAAGCCGACCTCTGGGGCGGTCTGCGGCAGGCACGGCGCAAAGCCGGCGCACAGTATCAGGCTTCGATAGAAGACATGCGCGCCATGCAGATGACAATCGTCGCAGAAGTCGCTTCGGCATGGATCAGACTTGTCGCACTCGACAACGAATTGTCGATCGTAAGGATGACCCTCTCGACACGCCGCGAAGCATTAGCCAAGGCAAAACTTCGCTTTGAAGGCGGTCTGACATCTGAAACCGTTTACCAACAGGCTTTGGTGGAATATGCAACAACAGCGGCAATCGTCCCTGATCTTGAACAGCAGATCACCGTCGCCCGCAATGCCCTCTCTGTGCTGATCGGAGCATTCCCAGGCGAAAATTTCGACATTCCGTCGCTTAGCCTTGACGAGCGGATGCCCGAAACCGTACCGGTCGGACTGCCGTCTGAGTTGCTGCAGCGCCGACCCGACATACGTGCGGCCGACCAACGGTTCAAAGCGGCCGTCGCACAATGCGGCATTGCCTACAGCGACCGGTTTCCTAAAATAAGACTCTCTATGACCGGAGGATGGGAAAACGACGAATTTTCACACCTTTTCCAATCGCCATTCAGCTACCTGCTCGGCAATATCACAGGCTCGATCTTTGATTTCGGCCGTAAAAAGCGTCGCTACAAAGCATCGGTAGCAGCATGCGAGCAAGCACGCCTCAGCTACGAGAAATGTGTGCTCAACGCCTTCCGAGAAGTTGCCGACGCAGCTGCAACGTACACCAAACTGCGCGAAACCGCATCGCTCAGAGCCACTCTTCGGGATGCAGCCCTGAAATACGTCGAATTAGCCAACATCCAATACCTCGCAGGTACACTCAGTTATATCGACGTGCTCGACGCACAGCGACGCTATTTCGATGCCCGCGTGAGTCTCACCATCGCAGTCAGAGACCAATACCTCGCCCTCGTATCGCTCTACAAATCGCTCGGAGGCGGCTGGAGTTAGACTAAAGTTAAGGCGCGGTTTATGAAACCGCGCCTTAACTTTTTTGCTCGATTTATGTTTATATGAGTAGAAACTACTTCTATAAACAAAAAATACAATTCAACAAATGGACTTTTTAACGGAAGACAAACTGACCATCGTCGGCGCAGCCGGCATGATCGGATCAAACATGGCTCAGACTGCGATGATGATGCATCTGACTCCTAACATCTGTCTATACGACCCCTATGCCCCGGGGCTCGAAGGGGTTGCAGAAGAACTGCTTCACTGCGGTTTCGAAGGTGTAAACCTCACTTACACATCTGACTTAGGTGAAGCTCTGACCGGCGCAAAATATGTCGTAAGTTCAGGTGGTGCAGCCCGCAAAGCAGGCATGACACGAGAGGATCTGCTCAAAGGCAATGCCCAGATAGCCGAAGATTTCGGAAAAGCGATCAAACAGTATTGCCCCGATGTCCGTCACGTTGTCGTCATATTCAACCCGGCCGACATCACAGGACTTATCACCCTGCTCTACTCGGGACTGAAACCCTCTCAGGTTTCGACTCTCGCCGCCCTCGACAGCACCCGACTGCGCAGCGAACTCGCTAAATACTTCAAAATATCACCCGACAAAATTGTCAATGCCCGCACTTACGGTGGACATGGTGAGCAGATGGCTGTGTTTGCATCGACGACAACGGTCGACGGTAAGCCGTTGAGCGAAATCATAGGAACAAAACGGCTGCCCGAACAAGACTGGATCGACATTCAACAGAAAGTCATCCAAGGCGGAAAAAACATCATCGATCTCAGAGGCAGATCTTCGTTCCAGAGCCCGGCTTACGTGTCAATCGAAATGATTGCCGCAGCAATGGGAGGCAAGCCGTTCACATGGCCTGTAGGAACATATGTCAACGACGACCGCTTCAAACATATCATGATGGCTTGCGAAACGACTGTAACCGCCGACGGAGTGACACACCGACCGTTCGAAGGGACACATGAAGAGAATAAAATGCTCGAAAAGAGCTACCAGCATCTATGCAAACTCCGCGATGAAGTGATCGAAATGGGAGTGTTGCCTCCGATTGCCGACTGGCATCGTCTCAACCCCAACGTCTGATATCTTCCGACAAAGATACTGACAAGCGCTTGTGTCATATACCGACATAAGCGCTTTTTTTGTCGTTATATTTAGTCGGGCCATCGCGCCCGCCACAAGCCTATCTCTATGAGATCTCGTCAAAAGGCTACATGAAAAGCGATGCGCAAGCCGCTGCGATCGATGTTGTAAGCCGGATGGCGATAAGCCATGCGCCACACATAGTCAATGCGCAGGCAGCGGAACACATTGTCGACGCCGACCGATGCTTCCATGTAAGGACCATCGGTCATGCGGGTCACAGTCAACGACGGAGGAAATGCCGGCAGCGATGGATTGAGCGACGGCATGTTGCGGTCGCTGAGACGGCCATAAAAGCCATTGAACGAAAACACTTCGCGCAGCTTGGCTTTCTTCAAGCCCGGAATCAGATTGAACAGGAAGCCATTAGGGCTGTAAGTCACGAACCACGACACCTGCGAATCGTTGATGAACTCCATCGGGTTCAACAGAGCAAAGCTCTCGGGCTGTATAGTGTAGCTGAGATTTGCGTTAGGTATGATCAGATCGAGAAAACTCGACCGGCTCCACACTTTGGCCGCACTTGCAATCGCATCGACATAGCCGAAAGCCGAAAGCCAGAACCGTTTCTGCATGCTGAATTCCGTCTTGTTGATCGGATATGACGAAAATGCTGCCGGGGCAAACGTATGGGACAGCACAAACACCGGTGCGTCGAGATTGACAGGGTAGCGAGAAGAACGCGACTGATAGAATTTTTCGCCGGGCGCATAACGCAGCACTACATCAACCATATTCTCTGTAAAATGGTCGAAACTCTCTCCGTGGCCATTGACAAACGGAATCCACCCGGTGGCCTCTCTTCGCTCATTGCGCAACGAGGCACTCAACGAGAAATTGTTGTAAAGCTCAAGCGTATATGTCAGATCGGTGGTGCGATGATAGATCACATTATAGTCGGTCATGCGTTTGAACGACAGGAACACATTGTCGGGATTGGTGAAGAGATAGTGTTGACCGACATAATCGATGTCGTAAAGCTGCGACAATCTGATCGAATGAACCGGAAATTCGCGTGAATGACGCTTCTTGTCATGAAACGAGTACTCAACTTCCGCCTTGTATTTCCACTTGTGATCGCGCAAACCGTAGGCCCCATAACCCCGTGCAAACCATCGCTTGCTCAAGCCTGATGTGGTCATGCCGCCGACACGGAAACGAGTCCCTTCGACGGAGTTGAAACTGACAGTTGTGTTTACGGGACCGTAGTCAAATTTCGATCCGAGCGGCACATAGCCCTGCACCAACGCGCTGAGCGCTCTCGCCCCATAGTAGAACAACTTGGTTTCACCGAGGCGGCCAAGCATCGACCCTACTCTCGCCTCCTGGGCCGACAACGGCTGTAGCCGCGCTTGCTGCCAGAAATCATCGCTTCGGTTGTCGACACTGTCGACATCGACAACCTTGCGTGCTGTTGCAAACACCGAGCTGTCGGCCGGCTCGTCGAACGAATGCGACGCATACGATGTGTTGCGCCTGACATACAAAGATGGCATCCCCGGCAGCGGAGCGAGTTCGAGAGTAAGATCGTCGCGTGTTTTAAGGCGTGTGCCGTCGGCTGCGGTATCATAATGCTGCGTCAGGTAAAAACGCTCGACAAAATTAAGATTGATGTCGCGCGGGACACTCATCTCAATCTTGCGGATAGTCATGGCGTCATCGGTCAACGACACATATATATGACCTGTGAAACCGAACAACGAACGGTTGAACGGATAAAACGACAGCATCGCACATGTATCGCCGTCGACCTGAAGGGTGTCAGTAAGATAGAATTTATAAAAATCGGGCGCTATCGACGACAACGGGCTGACAAAACGATTTTGCAGCAGATTGATGTCGCTGTCATACAGGTCGACCTCCCGCAACAGATCCTCAAGATAGACCTGGGCATTGTCGGTGTTACCGACTGCATCGACACCTGTGGTGTTGAAGCCCGTGACCGTCGTTTTTAACGCTTTCGGATCGCGACGGTAATTGATGGTCGAGGCTTTTTCCTTGACTGAAACGTTCAAGATCGGTTTGCCAGACACCTCCGACGTATCGACATATTCTTTCAGAAACGGGAAACGCCTCATTACAAGGTTATCGGCATCCGCATCAAATTCATTGAGGGCAAGCGTGATGCGCTCATATTTATCATAACTGTAATAATCATGACGCATCGGATCCCCGAGATCGGCACTCTTGCGCAGACGCTTCACAAATTCAACTGCCGGATTGTCCTTCTTGGAGTACTTCGACTTATGCACCACAACTTCATCAAGCTCAGTCGACGACGGATTGATATAAGCCATCAACATGTTGTAGGGAGTACGTCTGACAGGAATAAGCGCCGCCGAATAACCGACACACGACACTCTGACCGCCGTATCGGTCGGAGCCATTGCCAGCCCGAATATGCCGCGGTCATCAGATACTGTGCCGCGCGCACTCGGCACCGCTACCACAGACGCCCTGCCGACAGGTTCGGACGTCAGCGAATCCCTCACCATGCCTTGCAGGAAAAATCCCGAGGCGTTTGCCTTTGAATCAGACAGATCGGCTCTTGCCGCAATCGTGACCGCAGCAATGAACAGAAATATCGTCAGACGCAATGATGGCATTTATTTGATGAATGACTATCTTTGTGGTAATAAATTATAACTCTATTTTAACAACCGAACAGTCCGTCGGGTTTTTGCAATCAATAATACAATCAATAATATATGTATGGCAAAAGAAATCGAACGTAAATATCTTGTCACCGACAACATATACCGAAGCATGGCATGTTCATGCCGTCACATCATCCAGGCTTATCTTAACCGCGATCCAAGATCGACTGTCAGAGTCCGCATCGCCGACCGCAAAGCATTCATCACCATTAAAGGGAAAAATGACGGTGCTGTCCGCGACGAATGGGAATACAGCATCCCTGTTGACGATGCAGAGGCCATGATCAGAAAGTGTGCCGACGGACGGATTATCGAAAAGACCCGTTATATCGTGCCGTTCGAAGGTTTCACGTGGGAGGTCGACGAATTTGAAGGTGACCTCGCAGGACTAACCGTCGCTGAAATCGAACTACCCGATGTCACAACCACCTTCAAATTGCCTCCTTTCACAGGCGAAGAAGTCACCGGCGATCCCAGATACTACAATTCCTCGCTCTGAACATCTGGTTTGTCGCGTCGCACAAGAGCCACTACATTCTCCACATGGTGAGTGTGAGGGAACATGTCGACCGGCTGCACGGCTTCAACTCCATATTTGCAGTCAAGCAGCGCCAGATCGCGTGCCTGTGTGGCCGGATTGCAGCTAACATAGACTATCCTTGCCGGCTCAGCCCTCAGTATCACATCGACTACATCGCCATGCATGCCGGCTCGCGGAGGATCGACGATCATTACATCAGGACGGCCATGCTCAGAAATGAATTCATCGGTCAGAACATCTTTCATATCTCCGGCATAGAACTCTGTGTTGTCGATGCCGTTGACTGCCGAATTGAGTTTTGCGTCAGCTATCGCGTCTTCAACATACTCTATGCCGACGACATGACCTGCGTTACGGCTCACAAAGTTGGCGATTGTGCCGGTTCCGGTGTAGAGGTCATAGACCAATTCCGAACCTGTAAGCCGTGCAAAATCACGGGCAACTTTGTACAATTCGTAAGCCTGACGTGAATTGGTCTGATAGAATGATTTCGGCCCTACTCTGAATTGCAGACCGTCCATTTCCTCGACGATATGATCCTTGCCGCTCCACAGCCTGATGTCTTGATCGGCGAGACTGTCGTTAACTTTTGTGTTGACTGTGTACATCAACGATGTGATTTCGCTGAACTCTGCCGCCATAGCGTCGAGAAGCGATTTTATAGCCTCGCGGTCGTCCTGACCGAAAGCCATCACAACCATCACTTCACCGGTCGATGCGATGCGTATCATCAGAGTCCTCAACAATCCGGTCTGTGCCTTGAGATCATAGAACGACAAGCCATGAGCCTTGCCGAAATCTTTGACAAACAGTCTCAGTCGGTTGCCAAGATCGTCCTGCAGGTGACAAGCCTTGATGTCGAGAACCTTGTCAAACGCACCGGGAATATGGAACCCTGCCGCATCACGGTCGGGGAATTCCTGTCCGCTTGCAAGCTGCTCGAACGTCAGCCAACAGCGGTTGGAGAACGTGTATTCCATCTTGTTGCGGTAGTTCCATATATTTTCCGATCCTTTGATCGGAGAGATGGCGGGCAACTCGACTTTTGCGATGCGCTGCAGGGCGTCAGTCACCTGCCGCTGCTTGCACTGCAGCTGGAAATCATAAGGAAGATGCTGCCAACGGCAACCGCCGCACACTCCGAAATGCTCGCAGCGAGGTTGCTGACGGATCTCGCCGGGAGTGATCAGCCTGTCGATGTGACCTTCGGCATATGATTTTTTCTTCTTATCGAGTTTTATGTCGGCGACATCGCCGGGAGCTCCGAACGGAACAAACACTACCATGTCGTCGACACGGGCGAGTGCATTGCCTTCTGCAGCGACATCTGTGATCGTCACTGCTTCAAGCACGGGAAGCGGTTTGCGTTTTCTTGCCATGATTTACATTTATATTTACCGCAAAATTACTATTTTTGCACAACATACGGCGAATACATATCAAAACATGAACGAAATAATCGAAAAGAGCTACTTCTCGGAGAAAGTAGTCAAGATGGTTGTCAAGGCTCCCGACATCGCTAAAGCCCGTAAACCGGGGCATTTTGTCATCGTCAGAGCATGCGAAAACGGCGAACGGATACCTCTGACAATCGCAGATGCCGACACACGTGCCGGATCGATCACTCTCGTAGTGCAGGACATAGGCCCTTCAACCCACATCATCTGTGGGCTCGAAGTCGGCCAGCAGCTCACCGACGTAGTCGGGCCACTCGGACGTGCGACCGACATAAAAAAGGTCGGCACGGTCGTCTGCTGCGGAGGAGGCGTAGGCGTAGCCCCGTTGCTCCCTATCATAAAAGCCATGAAACAGGCCGGCAACAGGGTGATCAGTGTGCTTGCCGCGCGCAACAAAAGCTTGATCATACTCGAAGAAGAAGTTGCTAAGTGGTCAGACGAAGTGATCATCATGACCGATGACGGCAGCTATGGATCGAAGGGCCTCGTGACGCAAGGCGTTGAAAATGTGTTGAACCGCGAGACAGTCGACGAGGTTGTGACAATCGGGCCGGCAGTGATGATGAAATTCGTCGCTGCGCTGACGGCGCGTTACAACGTGCCGACAATCTGTTCGCTCAACACCATAATGGTAGACGGCACAGGCATGTGTGGAGCCTGCCGTGTTACAGTCGGAGGCAAAATGCGATTCGTGTGTGTCGACGGACCCGAGTTTGACGCGAGTCTGGTCGACTTCGATGAAATGCTCTTGAGAATGAGAGCTTACAACTAACCCAACTCACCAACAACAATGAATGGAAATATAGATAGCCTCGCATCGCGCGACGCAGCATGGCGTGTCGAACTGAGAAATGAGATGTCGGCCAAGGAGCGCGCCGCGATACCCCGCGCAAAAATGCCGATGCTTCCCGCCGAATACCGCGTGACCTGCAACGACGAAGTCAACCAAGGATTGAGCGCAGGACAGGCCATGGTCGAAGCTCGCCGCTGTCTCGACTGCCCAGACCCGCAATGTGTCACCGGCTGCCCGGTCGGAATCAACATCCCCGGTTTTATAAAGAACATTCAGCGCGGACACTTCGCTGAAGCAGCTGCCGTGCTCAAGGCCACAAGTTCGCTGCCGGCTGTCTGCGGCAGAGTTTGTCCTCAGGAAAAGCAATGCGAAAGCCGATGCATCTACACCAAGATGAAAAAGCCGGCAGTAGCGATCGGCTATCTCGAACGTTTTGCCGCCGACACCGAACGCATGAGCGGCCAACAGCTGAACATCGACAGAGAGCCATCACGAGGTATTAAAATAGCAGTGGCAGGCAGTGGACCTGCCGGGCTGTCGTTTGCCGGAGACATGGCAAAAAAAGGCTACGATGTGACAGTGTTTGAAGCCTTGCACGAGATCGGAGGGGTGCTCAAATACGGCATACCTGAATTCCGATTGCCCAACGCCGTTGTCGACGCCGAACTCGACTCTCTCAGAGCTCTCGGAGTGGAATTCAAGAAAGACTGCATCATCGGCAAGACTCTGAGCTATGACGACTTGATCAACGATGGCTTCAAAGCCATATTTGTCGCTTCTGGCGCCGGACTGCCGCGTTTCATGGGCATACCGGGTGAGAATCTCATCGGCATAATGTCGAGCAACGAGTATCTTACGCGTATAAATCTCATGGGTGCCGGCCGCGGAGGCATGACTCCAGTCGCCCACGGCAAACGCGTGGCGGTCATAGGAGGCGGTAACACAGCAATGGACAGCGTCAGGACAGCCCGGCGCATGGGTGCAGAACGAGCCATGATCATTTACCGCCGAAGTGAAACAGAAATGCCTGCCCGCATCGAAGAGGTCGAACACGCCAAGGAAGAAGGCGTAGAGTTTCTCACGCTGTGCAATCCTGTTGAATACCGCGGCGATGAAAACGGACGTGTGAAGTCGATGATCATCCAACGCATGACACTCGGTGAGCCGGGCCCAGACGGTCGGCGGTCTCCCGTAGCGATCGACGGAGCAGTCGACGAGATTGAGGTCGACGAAGTGATTGTAAGTGTCGGAGTTTCGCCAAACCCGCTTATCCCCGACTCCATCGAAGGCCTGAACGTATCCCGCAGAGGCACGATAGAAGTAAACGACTGTCTGCAATCTTCAATTCCGCTGATATTTGCAGGGGGTGACATCGTTCGCGGCGGAGCCACCGTGATCCTTGCTATGGGTGACGGCCGTCGCGCAGCAGAAGCGATGGACCGCTTCCTTAGCGACAGTCATTAAAAATCGCTTGCATTATTGGGGTAAAGATATTAACTTTGCTTGATATTGATAACGTTTGGAAAACCTGATATACATATTACCCCGAGGTCTGGCTATCGGCGCATTGATTTCAGCGCCGATGGGACCGATCGGCATGCTCATCATCCAACGCACACTCAGTAAAGGCCGCTGGCCGGCATTCTTCACCGGTATAGGCGCGGCGCTGAGCGATCTGTTCTACTGTCTGCTCGCCGGCTTCGGGCTGAGCTTCATTACCGATGTCATTGAGCGCCATCAGTTTGCGCTTCAGATCTTCGGAGGTATCGTTCTGGCGGCCTTCGGTCTTTTCC
The DNA here is from genome assembly GCA_910587475.1 of uncultured Muribaculaceae bacterium. Lineage (GTDB taxonomy): Bacteria > Bacteroidota > Bacteroidia > Bacteroidales > Muribaculaceae > CAG-873. The sequence goes on along the minus strand of CAJUMR010000002.1, from coordinate 39,453 downwards.
TGTTCCGCAAGAACCCGACACGCTCGCTGAAAACAGCGGACATTGACAGTCGCAGCTATTGGAGCGACTTCATTTCAGGTTTTTTCCTCACAGTCTCCAACCCGCTCATTCTATTCTTCATCATCGGTCTTTTCGCCCGCTTTAACTTCATTTTGCCGGAGTTTGAGATATTCCATTATATATGGGCCTATATAACAATCTTCGGAGGTGCACTTGTGTGGTGGTATCTGGTGACATTTCTTGTCAGCAAACTGCGCTCACGGTTCAATGTCAGATCGCTGTGGCTTGTCAACCGGATTGTCGGCTCGATATTGATAGTCATGGCAGTCATTGGAGTTCTGCTTGCCATTAACGACCACATGATCAACTGATTGATAATTGTCAAAAAAACATCAACCAACAATGTCTGAAACTAAAATTCTCGAAATACCATATCTGCCCGAGCTTGACAGCCTGAACGGACAAGACGACATAATCAATATGCTCGAAGAAAAAGCGCCGCGACGCACCATCGAATCCGTCAACTGGGCTGATGAATTTCCCTACCATCCTCTGACAACATTCACTGCCGCACACTCCGGAAAAATGCTTTACATCGATTTTTTTGTGAGATGCAACTACCTCAGAGCCGAAAATTTCGAGAATCAATCGCCCGTCAGCGAGGACTCATGTGTCGAATTTTTCGTTGAACCGACTGGCCGTCTGCCATACTGGAATTTTGAATTCAACTGCATCGGCACAATCAATGCATCCCACCGCTGCGAACGGAAAAATCCGACCCGATTGACAGACGCCGAACTCTCACGCATAGAGCGCTACCCATCCTGCGGCACTCGTCCGTTCCGCGAACTCGAAGGCCTGTTCACATGGAATCTTCTCGTAGGCATTCCGCTCGACCTCATCGGAGTTGACTACAACGGTGAGCCGATTGAAATGCGCGGTAATTTCTACAAATGCGCATCTCAAGCGTCACAACCACATTTCTTGAGCTGGAACCCGATCAAGAGCGAACATCCCGACTTCCACCAACCCGACTATTTCGGAAAAATCATTCTGCTATAACAGCTGACGGTAGCCGGTCTGAAAATATTCGCGTGAATACTGATAACGGTCGACAATATCGCCGTTCCATATTATAATATCCAGATCGATCGGCATTACACCCGAACTCTTTGAGCGATCATTACGTCCGAGACGATATTCGAGACGTTTGAATTCGTCGCGCATAGTCTCATAGTCGAAACCTCGGGTGTCACACTCTATAACCATATTCACATATTCGTCACCAAGTCCGCTGTCATCCGGAGATTCATACACCGGACTCACGGCAACAATCGTGAATATAGAGCGCAGGCTGTCAAATGCTTCCTGAAGTTTCGACAACCGATCGGGAGTGTTGCTTCCGATACAGACGACCGTATTGTTTGAATACTGTTCACACATCTTTCATCGACAACGACAGACGGCGACGTTCGAGATCGACCCCTATCACCTTCACCTTTACTATCTGATTAATTTTCACGACTTCCGACGGCGAAGACACCCTCCGCTGTGAGAGCTGGGAAATATGCACCAGTCCGCTCTCGTGAACACCGACATCGACAAACGCCCCGAAAGCCGTGATATTATTGACCACGCCTTCGAGCACGATGCCCTCGGCTATGTCTTCAAGTTCCTTCAGATCGGGGTCAAACGATGCACTCTCAGCTTCTGTGCGAGGATCATGACCGGGTTTGAGCAGTTCAGCGACGATATCCCGCAATGTGGCCTGACCGACTGTATCGCTCTCGTAGGCCGACAGATCGACAGAATTCAGCAATTCAGCCGAACCTATCATTGTCTCCACATCCACGCCAAGATCACCGGCCATGCGCTCAACGATATGATAACTCTCGGGATGCACGCCCGTATTATCCAATTTTGATTTGCCATCGGGTATGCGCATGAAGCCGGCGCTCTGAGCAAACGCCTTTGCACCCATGCGGGGCACATTCATCACATCTGACTTTTTATGGAAATCACCATGCTCGGCCCTGTATGCAACTATATTAGATGCAAGTTGCGGTCCGATACCTGCTACATATGCAAGCAATTGGCGCGAAGCTGTGTTGATGTTGACGCCGACAGTGTTGACGCAACTCGTAACCGTGAAATCCAGAGCATCGTGCAACGCCGTCTGATTGACATCATGCTGATACTGCCCTACTCCTATCGACTTTGGATCGATCTTCACAAGTTCGGCAAGAGGATCGATCAACCTGCGACCGATCGACACAGCACCCCTGACAGTTACGTCATGCTGCGGGAACTCTTCGCGCGCGACGTCTGACGCCGAATAGACCGACGCCCCGTTCTCATTGACGACAAATATCTCTACCGGTTTACGGAAATCGATCGACCGAAGCACCTTCTCTGTATCGCGGCTTGCTGTGCCATTGCCGAGAGCGATGGCATCGACCGAGTATGTCGAGACCAAACGCTGCAATGTCCTTGTCGTGCCGACTATGTCGCTCTGCGGCGGCGTGGGATAGATCACTCCATGATAAAGCAGATTGCCCTGGGGATCGAGACAGACGATCTTACAACCTGTGCGATAACCCGGATCGACAGCAAGCACGGTCTTATGATGAAGAGGGGGGGCGAGCAGAAGCTGACGGGCATTATCAGAGAACATCCCGATAGCCTCTTTATCCGCGCGGTCTTTAGCCTCAGAGGCAAGCTCATTTTCGATTGACGGACGTATCAGGCGCTTATAAGCGTCGGCTGCTGCACGTCCGACAATTTCCGCCACCTCGCGGCTCATGTTAGGTTTTATATATTGATGCGACACCACATCGATAATCTCGTCATCAGGGACTTCAAATATGACCTTCAGCAAGCCCTCGCGCTCTGCTCGCCTGATGGCAAGATAGCTGTGGGAGGGGATTCTTGACAATCGGGTGGAATAGTCAAAATACACCCGGTAATTACGGGCCTCATCCTGTTTGCCTTTGGCAACTGTCGACTTGAGCACACCTGCGCGGCGGCAACGCGAACGCACAGCATTGCGGGTGCGCTGCTGCTCACTGATCCACTCTGCGATGATGTCAGAGGCGCCGGCGATAGCCGCATCTGCATCCTCAACTTCCGCTCCGACATATTTGCCGGCCGTCGATCTTATATCTCTGACATTGCCCGACATTATCATTTTGGCCAATGGTTCAAGTCCACGCTCACGCGCCGCAGTAGCACGAGTGCGCCGCTTGGGCTTAAAGGGGAGATAAAGATCTTCAAGCGTAGTGGCGTCGGCTGCGGCAATGCGCTCTTCCAGTTCGGGAGTCATTGCTCCGGCAGCGACGATGGCCTTACATACAAAGTCCTTGCGTTTTTCAAGCTCTCGGATCTCTGTAGCCAGGGTCATCACGGCATGTATCTCGACTTCATTCATACCGCCGGTACGCTCCTTGCGGTAACGGCTGATGAATGGTATTGTGGCACCATCGTCCAACAGCGCCATGGTTGCCTCTACCCGGTCAGGCTTTAGATTCAACCGCGAGGCAATATCATGATAAATATCTGTCACTTGCGTCTTAAGGTTATCAGAGTAAGTTCGGGAGTTGCGCCGATACGAGCCGGGATGGCCACTTCACCCATGCCGATATTGACATAAAGCTGATGCCCATCTTCATCGCTGTACAATCCGCCCCATGTTGGATATCTCAACGCAGCAGGCGACACACCGAAAGCGCTCATCTGCATAGCATGAGTGTGTCCCGAAAGCGTCAGCGCAATGTTCTTGTCGGGAGCATCTTTTATATCATCATTCCAATGTGCAGGATTATGCGACAGGAGTATTTTCACGACCGGATCATCGAGCGTTTCGTATGCAGCATCAAGATCACCGTAAGTGTTGAATGGCGGATCTCCGACATTCTCGACGCCGATCAAAGCGATCGAATCATTGCCTCTGTAAAGGAAATCAGTCTCATTGTTAAGCATTTTCCAACCCATCTGTTTCTGCAGCTGCAGGAGTTTGGCCATATTCTCTGCCTTCGCTTCTTCGCTCGGCCATGAATAATAGTCGCCGTAATCATGATTACCGAGAATGGAGTAGACTCCGTCTCGACCACTCAGGCGCGAAAGCGGCGCCACAAAAGGCAGCAGCTCAGAAGTCTTACGGTTGACAATATCACCGGTGAACGCGACTACATCGGGCGAGAGAGCGTTAACCTCGTCAACCACTTTAGAGACAAACGATGTGTCAGATCCGTAAGTTCCGACATGCAGGTCTGAAATCTGCGCTATAGTATAACCGTCGAAAGACTCGGGCAAACCGGCGATTTCGATCTCGACATGGCGAACATCGATATGGTAGCGGTTGATCAAAGCCCCCCACCACATTGCTACAAACGCGGCCACACCCAGAACTATTCCGGAAATCTGAAGCCACTTCGAACGATTGCGATGCCATAGTCGCGGCAACGACGACAACAGATCGAACAGAACGATCAGGAATTTAGGTATATACACCGAAAAATAGGCATACAGCGCCCACATCAATCGCTCGAGAGCCGCATCATCTCCGCTGCGTTTTGGCACACAGATGATGACAATCAATCCGAGATTGAACACGGCCGCAGTAACAGCCTGAATTTTTGACAATAGCACTCTGCGGTCGCTGCGCAGCCGCCACCATAAATAATAATCTGTCGCAATGCTGACAATCAGCAAAACGAGGGTTGCAAATAGAGGGAGACGCATTTCTTTAAATGATCATTAGTTGCGGTCGCACTCCGAAGCGGCAAGCTGATTGGTCAGCGGGTTGGCATACATAGTGAGCATCATCCTGCGCATAAAAGACCGTTCATCGGCGGTGACATCAGCGACATCAACCCTGTTGAGCTGACGGTCGATATAATCGTTGAATTTACGTTCGTCTTCTGCCGAATAATATTCTGCGAACCGACTTGTACCGTTTATCTCGTCGTAGGCAATATAATTGCACGGATATATGCGGTAACCGCAATGGATCGCGCGGTCGATAAGCATGCAAGTATGACGGATTATCTCCGATCGGTCTGTAGATTCAAAGGCGGCAAGATCGTCGTTGATGCACGGACACACTCTGAAGTGCACCCGGCCTTTGTTGCTCAGCAGACCGGTTTCCATGCTGAACAAGTCGTCGCGCTGTGATTTTTTGAATTCGGGATCACGACGTTTCAGCAGAAATTCGCGGGCCTTAAGATAATCGTTAGGGTCAAACTCATAGCTGATAGACACCGGCATAAGATTAACTTCCAATATCTTCTCTTTCAGATCTGAAGACACACCCGACAATGCGAGCATCTTTATCAGACTTTCCTGCGTGAGATCGTTGGAATCCTTTGCCCGACCCTCGCGCTGGGCGATCCACACCGACTCGTGCAGCGTGGTGATAGTGTAGTGGATATATGCCGACAACATTTTCGCAGCCTCAAGAGCCTTGGCTACTTTGGCATCGCGCTTGACAATGAAACTACGGTTGACCTTTACCAGATCGGTGATCCACTCGTAGATCAGGAGGTTGTTGCCTATGGCTACCTGGGTGACAGGCATCTCCGAGCGTATGAAGCAAAGGTTCAGAAACGACGGATCGAGCACGATGTCACGATGGTTGCTTATGAATGTATAGTTTTTGTCAGGTTTGCAATTGCTTTCGCCGTCAAACGACAATCCATCGGTGGTCGACGCTGCAAGCATCTCAAGGAAGTGACCCATGACCTTTGTCTGGAATTCATTCTGGTCACGCACCTGCAACAGACTCTTGACAAATTGGGGATAGTCCACATCAGGCATGACATATCTTACTGCATGCTCAAATCCCGGGTCTTTCACCAGACGATTAAGCGCAGCAATAAACTCGTCGCCACGATATGGCGCAATTTCGGCAAATTGCTCAGGGGTAATTATATCGGTTGATGATGACATCTGTTAGAATCTTATTCTCTGATTTTGGAAGTCCAAAATTAATATTTTTTTTTCATATTGCAGCAAACGCACACAATAGTTTAAGGTCATTTAAGAGATAACAGAACTCGACGCCTCGATCAATCATGATACTGTCGCCTTCGCATAGTTGCGCCACCGTTCGATAAGTTCAGTCATATCGGCCGGGATTTCAGACGAAAAAAACATCTCTTCGCCGGTGCGGGGATGCACGAAGCCGAGAGTCTTGGCATGCAACGCCTGTCTCGGACAAGTTTTGAAACAATTATCTATAAATGACTTGTACTTAGCCGACTGAACTCCTCTCAACACCTGATCGCCGCCATAGCGCGCGTCATTGAAAAGAGGATGGCCGATATGGCGCATATGCACTCTGATCTGATGGGTTCGACCCGTCTCAAGCACACAACGCACAAGAGATGCATGGCCAAATGATTCGAGCACCTCATAGTGTGTGACGGCATGTTTGCCCATATCCCCGTCGGGAAAAACGGCCATCTGCAACCGGTCGCGCAGCGAACGGCCGATGTTACCCTCAATCCGGCCTGACAGCGGATCGGGCACTCCCCACACCACAGCATTGTACTCGCGCTTTGTTGTCTTGTTGAAGAACTGACGGCCGAGATGGGTCTTGGCATCTGGAGTCTTTGCCACTACAAGCAGACCCGATGTGTCCTTGTCGATGCGATGGACAAGGCCCATGCGCGGATCATTGACATCATAATCAGGATTATCCTTGAAATGCCATGCGAGCGCATTGACAAGTGTTCCGTCATAATTTCCGTGACCGGGATGCACGACAAGACCGGCCGGTTTGTTGACTACAAGCAGATCGGCATCCTCATACACTATATCGAGCGGAATATCCTGAGCGATGATCTCGCACTCATAGCGCGGACGATCCATCACCACCTGCACCACATCGAGCGGCTTGACCCTGTAGTTACTTTTAACCGCACGGCCGTTGACCAGAATACAGCCGGCCTCAGCTGCTTGCTGCACACGATTACGCGAAGATTTTTCAAGCCTTGACACCAGGAACTTGTCGACGCGCAGCAGTGCCTGCCCCTTGTCAGCTACAAAACGGAAATGCTCGTAAAGGCCAGAGCCCTCGTCAGGCTCATCGCCTGAAACGTCCTGATCCAATTCATCATCAATGGCTGAAAGCTCCACAGTTGTAGCATCAGCCTGCAGCGGCTTATCAGAAATCTTCATTTTCAAATTCGATTTCGTCGATAGCACCATCGACTGCCACATCTAACGAATCAGTCTCAAATGTGTCGATCGGAGCCGAGCCGACCTCAAGCGTCACCGACGCAGTCACCGGAAACGACGTGCCGACAGTCAGTGTCTTTCCGTCGGCATAGGCATTCTCCACGAGATCAGGGTAACTCGACGGGACACTGACCAAACGCACCGACGAAACGCCCAATGCTTCCAGATAGCTGACGGCCTGGCGCGACGAAACGCCGATCACCGGCATGGCCACGGTAACCTGTTTGGGCGAAAAGGCTGTGATCGTAACATAGACCTGACGGCCATTCTTGACAACAGCTCCTGCCCGCGGCCACGATTCCACAACAGTGCCTGGCCTGGCATTCCTATCATATATTGAATCTGATATCTCTACAGTCAGATCATTCTCAGCCAAGAGCAATGCGGCCTGACTATAACTCATGCCCTTCACTTGAGGCACTGTCGACACAGACCCATGATTAGTCCATGAATCTAAAAACAGCAGCGTGCCCCACACTATAAGGCATGCCACCACGACCATCAAAAAGAGATTGGATATAACCGGATGGTTCTTTATGAATTGTTTTATTGGCGATGTTGATTCTGTCATATCATTTTACTTTAGATCGGATCTTAGCCGATCATCTAATGTCTTGCAAAGATAAGAAGTTCAATCAACATACACAACTATCGTTGTCTGATGGCCACACATCGTCAGAGCAGAGCCGCAGTCTGATGCCTCATCATTCATTCAGCCACCGGAATGAATATGTTAAGAACAAATCATATCAGTTAACGGATTATAAATCATCCGCCGCAATTAAACCTCACGAACACTTAGCAGTCAAAATGACGTAACTGAAACGAAATAACAATCTATTTAAAACATTATTTTCATTATGAAAACAAAAGCATTATTACTTGCAGCAATCTTATTCGCAACCGGATCTTCAATCTGCTTCGCAGCAAACGACTCTAATAATAATTCCAAACAGAAAAAAGAATGTTGCCGCACCAAAGACGGCAATAAGCGCGAATGCAAGGCATTCAACCCATTCGAAGGCATCACTCTCACCGCCGACCAGCAGGCCAAGCTCGAGGCTCTCAAACCTCAGAAATGCGACAAGGCCAACGGCAACCAACAGTGCGACAAGAAGATCAACGAATGTCCTGCAACGAGCGACATGAAGAATAACCGCCGCCAAGACAAACGCGATTACCTTGCTAAAGTCAAAGCCATCCTCACTCCTGAGCAGTATGTAACTTACCTCGAAAATATCGCAGCTTCAGCTCCCGGCAAAGCAAAGCACAAAGACGGCATGCGGAAGAACGACAACCGCAACCGCCGAAATGCAAACAAAGCCCCGAAGACCGGCAGCAACACAAAGTCTTAATCCCTCTTGAACCGAAACAAAAAAGATCGCCCGAAGGCGATCTTTTTTTGTTTCAATCCTCGCAATAGTGACGCAACACCCTGCGGTAAGAGTTGAAAATCTTGCTTTTGCTGACAAAGCCTATGTAACGGCCATCCTCAACCACCGGTAAATTCCACGCACCGGTGTCATCAAAGATTTTCATCACACGGTCCATGCTTTCCCCTACCTCAATTTTTGCAGGAGGTATGGACATAAACTTGTCGACATACATTTTTCTGTACAGATCAGGCCTGAACATTATGTTTCGTATATCGTCGAGCAGCACAACACCGAGCAGACGGCCTTCGCCATCGACAACCGGAAACAGATTTCGGTTGGATTTGGCTATCGTGTCGACCATTTGTTTGAGCGACATTTCAGGTCTGACAGTCAAGAAATCACGTTCAATGACGCTGTCCATTTTCAACAGCGTCAGCACGGCCTTATCCTTTTCATGTGTCAGCAGCTCGCCTCGTTTGGCAAGTCGCATAGTGTAGATGCTGTATGGCTCGAATATCTTAATCGTACCATAAGAAATCGTCGACACAATCAGCAACGGCAGAAACAGATCGTAGCCTCCAGTAAGTTCGGCAGTCAAGAATATAGCCATCAATGGCGCATGCATCACGGCACTCATCACACCGGCCATACCTATCAATGCAAAATTTTTTGTCGAAAGAGCCGTCTCAAAACCGATAAGATTTGCCACATATGCAAAAAGGAAGCCGGCCATACATCCGACATAAAGCGATGGCGCGAATGTGCCGCCGACGCCACCGGCGCCATTGGTCGATGATGTCGCAAATGCCTTTGTCAATATGATCAACGCGATAAACAGTATGATGAACCACACCTGATTTCGGTCGCCGTAAAACACCGAGCCATTGACTATCGACGACGGGTCGCCGTTGAGAAGACCGACGATCGAACCATAACCTTCGCCGTAAAGAGGTGGAAATATGAACACCAGCACCGACAGGATCAGACAGCCGACAAGGGTCTTGTTCCATTTGTTTTTGAACCGATGAAAGAAGTTTTCCATCATGTTCATCACTCTGGTAAAATAGAGCGACACAAGGCCACAAAACACACCGAGAAGCAGCACATATGGAATTTTAGCCATATAAAATTCCTCGCTCTGGATGAAGAAAAACTCGAAATCATAGCCCGTATAGACATATGCAAGCGTCGCACTCGTGATCGATGCGATCAGCAACGGCATAACCGACACAGCGGTCAGATCGAGCATCAGCACCTCAAGTGTGAAAAGCATTCCGGCGATCGGAGCTTTGAATATGCCGGCTATGCCTGCCGCGGCTCCGCAACCTACAAGAATCATCAATGTTCTCGGCGACATGCGGAACATCTGGCCTATATTGGACCCGATGGCTGCTCCGGCAAACACGATCGGGCCCTCGGCTCCGACCGAACCTCCGAAACCGATTGTCACCGAACTGGCCACAATCGACGACCAGATATTATGCCGTTTGAGCCGGCTCTTATTCTGAGATATGGCATATAGTACGCGCGTCACACCATGACTGATATTGTCCTTTACAATGTAGCGCACAAAAAGAGCCGCCAACACAACTCCTATCGCAGGCAGAACGATATAGACATAATTGCCTGCGCTGATGTTGACCCGCGATGTCAAGGCCGATGATATCAAATGGATAGCGACTTTCAGCACTATAGCTGCCAAGCCTCCGAATATTCCGACAAGAAACGCGACAAACAAAAGGAAATCACGCTCCTTGACATGCTTCTCACGCCACAACAAAAAACGCATGAACATTTCATGAAGTCCTCGTTTCTGTTTACCTTCCGTTTGTATTGCATCAGGTTCTTCCATATTGAAGCATCAGTGAGTTATGGGTTGTAGTTTTAACACTAAATCAATCGGTTCTTTATCTAAGATATTTCCGCTATATGCCTTTACCGGTTATGACGGTATTGACCGTGTGAAACAATATTTTCAAATCAAGCGGAAACGATATATTTTCGACGTAAAGCAGATCGTAGTACAGACGCTCCGTCATCGCATGAAGATCTGAAGCATAACCATATTTAACCATGCCGAGCGACGTAAGCCCCGGACGCACATTGTGGATCGTACACACTGAGGGTTCAAGCCGACGAAGTTGTTCAAGATAGAACTCACGCTCCGGACGCGGCCCGACCAGCGACATATCGCCGCGGAATACATTCCAGAACTGAGGCAGCTCGTCGAAACGATACTTGCGGAGTACATGGCCGACACGGGTGATGCGGTCGTCGCGGCTCGAACTGAGCGCCGGTCCTGACTTCTCGGCATCGACGATCATCGAACGGAATTTGACGATATTGAACTTTCTCCCGTGCAGCCCCACTCGTTCCTGCCGGTAAAAGACAGGGCCCGGGGAGTCGAGTTTGATCAGACAAGCAATCACGAGTCCGACCGGCACAAGCGCTATCAACGCACACGCCGATACGATCACATCGCCAATGCGCTTCAGATTCGATGCCGCAGCCGACAGACCGGGGGTGGTGATGTCGACAAGCGGTTCTCCAATAATATTGCTGAGTTTCGGTCGCGACGTTACAATGTTATAAAAATCAATCGGCAACAATATCGTCAGTCCTAACGGGATCAAGCGGTTTATCGCTTCGATGGACTCACGCTGACGGTCGCGGCTTGCGATCACCACAAAGGCCTTGACATTGCTGTGCATTATGAATTCCGGAAGATCATCATAAGAGATCATTTCATACTTTACGCTTTCACGCGCTGCGTCGTCGGAATTTCCGACAAGGCCGACCACCCGGTAACCCATACGCCTGTTGTTTGTCTCAAGACGCACCGCATAGGCTTCAGCCTCTGCCGGAGGGCCGACTACGACAACATTGAACGTGTCAACTCCGTCGACCGCCCGCATCAGAAGTAAAGCCCTGATCACAAACCTGACGCCTGTTGTCATTACAAAATAAGACAGCCACAATATCAGCAAAAGACTATAATGGATGCTTCTCTCGTTGAAGTTGTCATTCACCATCGTGGCGAAATAGATCGCGAGAGAGCCTAACAATGCACCGAGAGCCGAATTCGTAACGAGTTCATATCTCGACTTGTAAAGAGGATCGTTATAAAAGCCCAACACCGCATAGATCAGCAACATCACGCATGGAAACGCAAGATAACTGAGTCTGACATACGGGTCGCACGACCAATCGGCAAAACTTACAGCTCCATCGGAATGAATGCGCAAATGACGCGCCAGATTAAACACCAGCGTTGCAGCTTCGCATGCCAGCAGATCACCTGCCGCATAGACTATCCGTTGTCTGACCGAAACTTTATCTGCCATTCCTTACCGAAGCGATACTATATTATATATGTGTCGGACATAATGCACCGGCATTTACTTACGCAATATCTTTATAAGTCCACCGTCCGACAACTTAATCACGGTCGAAGGCTTGGTCGCCCATGGTTCGTCGCGTTTTGTCCGACACACATAGTCGACAGCCTCAAGCAGCTCGGGCGAAATGTCTCCGAAACATTTAGGCGAAGGTTCTCCACTGATATTGATCGACGTCGACACTATCGGGCGTCGGAAACGTCGGCACAATTCCTGAGAAAATGGCTCGGAGGTGACTCTGACTCCTATACTTCCATCTGACGCAAGCAGTTCGGGAGCCACACCGACTCCGCGGTCATACACGACAGTCATCGGATCGACAGCTACATCGATCAGCTGATAGGCTACCTCCGGAACATCGGTAACCACGCGCTCCAGAGCCGCAACAGAATCGACCAAAGTGATCAATGCCTTTGAATCTTCGCGTTGCTTCAGAGCATAGACCTTTTTGACCGCATCACTGTTTGTAGCGTCACATCCGATGCCCCAGACTGTGTCGGTCGGATATATGATCAATCCGCCTTTACGCAAAACCTCTATGCAACTTTTCAGATCGTCATTAAAGTATTCGTCCATATATTAATATTGGTGAGATCTTATAAATCATTTTCTACAAAGTTAATGATTTTTTACGAGTTTCAAACATGCCATGCCATACTTCGGGCTTTGCAAAAACCGCGAAAATTGTTAACGTATATTAAATCTAATCACAAAATTAAACCTTCACCATCCCAACACGTCAAAACAAGCAAACAATAAAATTTATAGCTTTTTCATAAACGAATTTCGTCGCGCTACGAAAACATAGTAATACACTAACTTTTTTTGATTAGATAGAATGGCTCCGACTCGTGAAGAATCGGAGCCTTTTGCTTGCGCCTGTCACTTTTAACTAAAAATACTGATGTTTATATTGCAAAAAGCTATATCTTTGCATTCGATTGGTTGCACTTTGTTTTGCACAGAAAAGCGCGCAACCCGTTTTCATGAAATATTTGATCCTTTTTTTATATGAAAAAACAGTATCTGACGGCCGCTGCCCTTGCCATTTTTTTGACAGCCAACGCCGAAAACAAATTTGATGCAAAAGGCGAGATCATCGCCGGTCAATACCTCCAGTTCATAAAAGATCCGGCCAAGCCCTTGATGCTCGTCGACAACATCCCGTTCAGCACAGATATAGCGTCGCGCTCTGAAGCTACTGCTTCTGTCGCCATCATTCTGGCCGATGGAGCAACTGCATCCCAGATCGAAGATCTCGGTTTTTCGATCAGCGCCGCAACAAAAAGCGTTGTTGTTGCCGAAGGTCCGATGAGCGCTATCATTGACCTTGCCGACAGCGATCTTGTCAAATCTGTATCTTTCGTCGAAAACTTCGACCAACTTCTCGACTACGCCCGACAGTTCACAGGAGTAAGCACAATCCACGAAGGCGGTGACGGTCTGCCTCAGGCCTACACCGGAAAAGGCGTGATCACCGGCATATTTGACAGCGGTTTTTACCCTGACCATTACAACTTCAAAGACGAAGACGGAGTGTGCCGTATCACCAACTTCTGGAACTACACCAAAAGCGACGGTTCTGCAGTCACTCATTACGACTCTCCCGAAAAAGTCGTAACCATAAACCAAGGCACCGACAACGAAGGCACCGATTCCAATTCAAGCTCTCACGGCACTCACACCCTCGGATGTATGGCCGGATACTGCTACCCCAATGTCAAATCTATGATCATCTATGATCAGCGAACCGACCAGAAGGAAGTGATCAACGCACTGAAATATCCCAAAGGCAAACAGGTTCCGTTCTATGGCATGGCAAAAGAATCAGAGATCGTAGCCGCAGCCGGATCTCTCACTAACCTAAACATGATGGGCGGTCTCCAGAAGATCTCAGAATACATCCACGACTCCGGCAAACCCGGCGTGATCAACCTGTCGATAGGCTCTGTCATCGGACCGAAAGACGGATCTGACGCATTCACTCTCTTCCTCGACGAAATAGCTGAAAGTATCCCCGTGTTTGTAGCCGCAGGCAATGACGGAGATTCCAACTGTTCGCTTACGGGTGAAGCTTACAACACCTTCATCGCCACATCAAATTCCAGCGAAGCATTCACCGGAATAATCGACATCTGGGGCAGCGATTCGCAGTCTTTCGATGTCTCGGCTGTTGTTTACGACACCGACGAAAACAAAGTGCTTTTCACCTGTCCCCTCGGACTGAGCAAAGGCAACACGATCCTCGGCACAAGCAACTACAGCAACGTAACCGTCACAAGCGAATACTTCGAGGATGCGTTTTCCTCAAGTTACATCATCGTCAACCCTAAAAAGCTCGACACTAACAACCGATACAATCTCTATCTCCAGTACTCACTTACTTGCAACAAACTGACTAATTCAGACGGACACCTTGTTCTCGGTCTCGTGGTCAAAGGCAACGAAGGTCAGCACATCGACCTCGCCCATCGTGCAACCAAGGGATCGGGCGAGTTGTCAAGCCTCGGAGTCAGCGGCTGGAGCGACGGATCTTCTGATATATCAATCAACTCAATGGCTTGCGGCCACAACACCATCGCCGTCGGCGCCTGGAACACCCGCAACCAATGGGGCATACTTCCCAACTCCATATACTGGTATTCGCAGACTCCCGAAATCTATGGCCTCGGACTCGACGATGTTGCCGGCTTCTCAAGCTACGGCACTCTCTGCGACGGCCGCCGCAAACCTGATTTGAGCGCACCCGGCACCGGCATCATCGCATCTGTTTCAACTCCCGGTCAAAAATCACTCGACAGCGGCACATTCCCGTGCGCAAAATACACTTTAGGCACACGCGAAGACATGTGGGGTATCATGCAAGGCACATCAATGGCAACTCCGATCGTTGCCGGTGCCGTAGCTTTATGGCTCGAAGCCGACCCGACTCTAACGCCCGCCGAAGTCCGCGAAATCGCCATGTCGACCTGCACCACTGACCAGTTCACTGCATCAGGCAATCCTCTTCGCTGGGGTGCCGGTAAATTCAACGCTCTCGAAGGCCTTAAAAAAGTGCTCGGCTCTACAGGCATCAACGACATCACCGCTGACGCCGGCGACAAACTCATGGTGACCCCTATGGGCGACCGCTGCTGGGCTGTGACCCTTAACGGTGCGAAATCTGTAAACGCCCGACTCATCAACATCGCCGGACAGACAGTCGCTTCGACATCAGCTGAAGGCGAACAGGCCACGATCGATGCCTCGGCTCTACCAACCGGCATCTACATTCTCAACGTCAACGGCCAGCATAGCTCTCGCATCGCCGTAAAATAACCCGTCACTTATCACCGATAAAACTCATCGGACAGCAGGTCGAAACAAGCCTGCTGTCCGATTTTTTTGTCACTGACCGACAGAATCACAAATAATATATATATCTTTGTCAGACTAATCTAACAACTGACATCGATTCAAACAATGAAAAATATTGTCACGCGCTCAATTTCAGGCGCAATCTACGTTGCCGCAATTGTCGGATCGCTCATTGCAGGTCCTGACTGGTTCATGGCCCTTGCAGCGCTGTTCGCACTCCTTGCCGTCCGCGAATTCCAGACACTTACGGGCATCGGCTCCAACACAAGTCCGATAACACTGGCTATCTGCACAGCCGACATCGCCGCCGCCGTCGCCCTGTGCCTGTCTACCCACTCAGACATAAACGCCATATTTTTCGACGGATTAATCCTCACGGCCTATATCATCGTAAGATTTGTACTCTCGCTTTACGATCGCCGTCCCGACCCTCTGACCGCCACCGCAAAATCAGTTCTGTCGGTCATCTACATCGGATTACCCCTCGCCATCGCGTCGTTGACCGACCGCATGGCGGCGCCAGGCCCGGCCACGCGCCACATAGTGCTGATAATGTTCATCATGATCTGGCTTAACGACACAGGAGCATACTGCGTAGGCAGTCTGCTCGGCAAGCGGCGTCTGTTCCCGAGGCTTTCGCCAAAAAAATCATGGGAAGGCTTCTGGGGAGGCATGGCATTCTGCATCGCAGCCGGTGCAACGTGCTACTTTGCGTTCAACCACGATGAAGTCATGCTGTGGGGCAATCGTTCGCTGTCTGCGTGGATCGGATTCGGCATCGTTGTCTGCATTTTCTCAACATGGGGCGACCTGTTCGAATCTATGATCAAACGAACGGTTGGAGCCAAAGACTCCGGCAAACTGATTCCCGGCCACGGAGGCATACTCGATCGCATCGACTCTCTGCTCCTGACGGCTCCGGCGGCCTTTATCTACCTTTTGTTGACCGGACTTTTGTAAAAATTGGCCAACAATACGCCTCCGCCGTAAAACATTCCGCCCGATAAAGTTGTATAACTCATGGCAATCAATTATCTTTGCCTTAACATAATTAACAAAACAATCACTGAACTTTTAAACATTACCCCAACATAACCATATGGAAAATCAAGATCTCCTTTTGAAAGAAGTTACCGCGAAAGCACAGACATGGCTGCAGGACGGCTATGACGAAGAGACCCGGAAAGAAGTGAAGCGCATGCTCGACGCTGATGACAAGACCGAACTGATCGAATCGTTCTATCGCGACCTCGAATTCGGCACAGGTGGCCTGCGTGGCATCATGGGCGCCGGATCAAACCGCATGAACATCTACACCGTCGGAGCCGCAACTCAAGGCCTCGCCAATTATCTAAAGGAAGCCTTCAAGGAACTCCCCGAAATAAAAGTTGTTGTCGGACACGACGTGCGCAACAACTCGCGGAAATTTGCCGAAATCGTTGCAAACATTTTTTCTGCCAACGGCATAAAAGTATATCTTTTCGACAGCTTCCGTCCCACCCCTGAGCTATCTTTTGCAATCCGCGAACTCGGATGCCAGAGCGGCGTAAACATCACCGCATCTCACAATCCGAAGATCTATAACGGCTACAAAGCATACTGGAGCGACGGCGCTCAGATCATCGCCCCCCACGATGTCAACATCATCGACAACGTCAACCGCATCAAAGACGTCAAAGACATCAAGTTTGAAGGCGATCCCTCGAAGATCGAGATAATCGGCAAAGCCATGGACGAAGCATTCCTCGCTGCAATCAAGACTCTGTCGCTCGACCCCGAAGTCATCAAGCGTCATGCCGATCTGAAGATCGTCTATACCCCGATTCATGGTACAGGCGTTGAAATAATCCCCGAATCGCTCCGTCGCTGGGGTTTCACCAACATAATCCACGTTCCCGAGCAGGACATCCCTTCAGGCGACTTCCCCACCGTCGACTCGCCAAACCCCGAAAATCCGTCGGCTATGGCAATGGCAATTGAAAAAGCCAAAGAAGTCGGCGCAGACCTCGTGGTCGCTTCAGACCCTGATGCTGACCGCATCGGTTGCGTCATCCGCGACAACAACGGCGAATATCAGCTCATCAACGGCAACCAGATCGTCATGATCCTCCTCAACTACATCATGCGCCGCAAACGCGAGATGGGTCTCCTCAAAGGCAACGAATATGTTGTGAAGACAATCGTCACCACCGAGACTATCAAAGCCATCGCCGACAACTACGACATCAAGATGTTTGACTGCTACACAGGCTTCAAGTGGATCGCATCGGTGATCCGCGACCTCGAAGGCAAGATGGTATATCTTGGCGGCGGTGAAGAAAGCTACGGCTTCCTCGCTGAAGACTTCTGCCGCGACAAAGACTCTGTTTCGGCGATTTCACTCATGGCCGAAATCTGCGCTTGGGCCAAAGATCAGGGCATGGACTTCAACGAAATGCTTCAGGACATCTATATCAAGAACGGCTTCTCTCACGAAGTCGGCATATCTGTTGTCCGCGAAGGCAAGAAAGGCGCCGATGAAATCGTGCAGATGATGAAAGATTTCCGTTCAAATCCTCCGAAATCGCTCGGTGGCAGCCCCGTGGTGATCGTCAAAGACTACTCAGACCTCAACTGCACCGATCTCCGCGATGGATCCGTTACAAAAATGGACTTCCCAGCAACAAGCAACGTTCTGCAATTCTTCACCGAAGACGGATCAAAAGTTTCTGTCCGCCCCTCCGGCACAGAACCCAAAATCAAATTCTACATGGAAGTACGCGGAACTCTCAACGGCAAGGATGACTACGAACGCGCCAACCGCGACGCCGAAGCCAAGATCGAAACCATCAAGAAAGATCTCGGCATCTGATATCCTATCCGCAATCACAATCTACGCCACCGGAGCCAACATATTATGCTGACTCCGGTGGAATTTTAGATTATGACTGCATCTCACTCCGCGTCAAGCCGGCTAACACTTTTTCAGATCTAAACAAAATCAATTGTTCTCAGAATTGAAACAATGGAGGTAATCTACGAAGACAATCACATCATCATCGTCAACAAAGCACCCGGTGAAATCGTCCAAGGCGACAAGACAGGCGACAAACCGCTGCTCGACATAGTCAAGGAATGGATAAAGGAGACTCACGCCAAGCCAGGCAACGTATTCCTCGGAGTCGTTCACCGTCTCGACCGACCGGTAGGCGGCCTTGTCGTGTTTGCAAAAACCTCCAAAGCATTGAGTCGGCTCAACGAAATGTTCCGCAAAGGCGACGTGCACAAGACATATTGGGCGCTCACAAGAAACCGCCCACCGAAAGATGCCGACATGCTCACCCACTACATAACCACCGTCGAGCGCAACAACAAATCATATGCCTCTCCAACCCCGGTGAAAGATGCCAAAGAGTCGAAACTCCGATACCGCACTCTCGCATCGGGCGAACGGTTCACCCTTGTGGAAATCGAACTGCTCACCGGGCGCAAGCATCAGATTCGCGTGCAGATGAGCACCATCGGCTGCCCCATTAGAGGCGACCTCAAATACGGCGACAAACGCAGCAATCCCGACGGAAGCATATCTCTGATCGCTCGACGCATACGTTTTATCCACCCCGTTTCAGGCAAACAAATCGACATCACAGCTCCCGTTCCCGACCAACGCATATGGCTGGAGCTCGAACAAGCTGCCAATAACCAACTTAAAACCGACAACATTGACTAAGAACGATCTTAAAATAGTATTTTTCGGAACTCCCGAATTTGCTGTCGAATCGCTCGACAGCCTTCTCAAAAACGGTTACAACGTCGAAGCAGTCGTCACCGCTACCGACAAGCCGGCCGGCCGCGGCCACAAGATGCTGCAATCTGCCGTCAAGGAATATGCCGTTGCCAATGGGCTGAACCTGTTGCAACCGGCGTCGCTCAAAGATCCCGAATTCATCAGCCGTTTGCAGGAGATCGACGCAGACCTTTTCATCGTGATCGCATTCCGCATGTTGCCGGAAATCGTCTGGACTATGCCGCGCCTCGGGACATTCAATCTCCACGGATCACTTCTTCCACGCTACCGCGGAGCAGCTCCGATCAACTGGGCGATCATCAACGGCGACACCGAAACGGGCGTCACAACTTTCTTTCTCAAGCACGAAATCGACACAGGCGACATCATCGACCGCAAAACGACTCCGATCGGGCCTGACGAAACATTCGGCGACATCTACGATCGTCTGATGCACATTGGCGCGGCACTGACAGTCGACACCGTCAGGCGAATTATCGACGGCTCACTCACAACCACTCCGCAGGACAGCGACGGACTCGCCGCTCCCCCCCCCCCCCCGAAAATTTTCAAAGAAACCTGCCGCATCGACTGGAATAAAAACGCCCTGGCTATCCACAACCTTGTCAGAGGCCTTGCTCCCGTTCCTTCGGCATGGACACTTCTGCTATCGCCCGATGCGTCGGAGCTCCAGGTCAAAATACACTCTACCGCAATTTCCGGCCGGATGACCGACGCCGAACCCGGAACAATCCTCTCCGACGGCCGAAGCCTGCTTGTCGCCTGCGGCGGCAATTCATGCATTGAAATCACGGAGCTGCAACCCGCCGGGAAAAAGCGCATGTCGGCCGCAGACTATCTGCGAGGAGCCCACATCGACAATTGCCGTTTCGTTTGATTTCCTTTTATTTTCATGGTTTTAAGAAAAAATAGCATCTCGGCTGCAGTCTTCTCAGCTATTTTTCACTAACTTTACGTGTCAAAGCTATCAAAGCCCAGAATCCGAACTTAACATCTTGTTAAAACGTTGATAATTCATAAAACATTTATCAACTTAATACAACTACATTATGTACAACTCAGAAGAAAACTACAACGGCCACGACCGACGCGAATACACCATACCTCAAAGCAAAACGCAGAAAGTCGTTAGAACTATTTTCGGCTTAGTCATGATTTTGATTTACGTCGGAATGGGTGTTCTTTTGCTTATCAATTTCTTCAACTGGACCGCCGACTGGGCCTGGACCAGATACGTTGTCGGAATTGT
Source organism: uncultured Muribaculaceae bacterium (assembly GCA_910587475.1). Lineage (GTDB taxonomy): Bacteria > Bacteroidota > Bacteroidia > Bacteroidales > Muribaculaceae > CAG-873. Next base: position 19,047 of record CAJUMR010000002.1, on the reverse strand, counting down.
TCTGATCATCTACGGTTTTTGGCGCGCATATAGGCAATACAAAGGCATTGATTCCCGTTTATAAGTTCCAACTCCCTACCATATGAACTACCGCAAAATATCTATAATTCTCGGCATTGCACTCGCGTCTTCACTGACCGGGTGTCTGAAGTACGAAAAGAAAGCCAATTCGTCGACTACAGGCACCATGACAATGGTCTGCGACGACACGTTCCGCAACATTATGGAGCAGGAGGTCGACGTATTCGAATATCAGTACCCCGATGCCCATGTTCTTGCTCGTTATGCAACGCAGGGCGAAGCGATCGACTCTCTGATGAGCCTCAACACTCGCACTGTAGTCATCGCCCGCGATCTTACCAAGCAGGAGCGCGACTTCCTCAAAAGCAAGCGACGCAACGTCAAAACTGCAAAAATAGCGATCGATGCCGTTGCCCTGATTGTCAACAAAGACAACCCGTGCAGCATGCTGACCACCAAGGAAGTCGGCGACATACTCTCCGGATCGTCAAACCAATGGAACGATCTCGAACCTTCAGACCTCGGCAAAATTGCTGTCATTTTCGACGACAAGTCGTCGAGCCTCGTCCAGTTCATGCGTGACTCGCTTCTCAACGGAGCAGAACTCGGCGATAATGTCTACGCTCAAGGATCAATACCCGCAGTGGTCGACGCCGTCAGCAAAAATGTCAACGCCATCGGCGTACTCGGCGTCACATGGATCACTTCCGACATGCAGTCGACCGAGCTGACGACCGAAGAACTTGCTCAGTCAATGCTGTCCGACGACCCCGTCCAAGGTGCGACACTCAGCCAGGACGTAAAGGTTCTGAAACTCCGTCGCCCCGACGAAGTGACGGCCTACAAACCCTATCAACAGAATATTTTCGACGGAACATACCCACTCTATCGTCCGATATATATGGTGACAACCGGAGTATCCGGCAGCCTTGCAAGCGGCTTCTACTCATTCGTGACCGGTGACATCGGACAGAAAATAATCATGAAAACCGGTATCATGCCGGCGCGCACACGCATTCAGGTCGTACAACTCGGCCCGGATGAATAAACCGCGATTTCTCTATCTGACAAAACGTTAATTAATCAAACAAAACAACATCAATAATATCTAATGAAACAAAAACTTATTCTTTCGCTTTTCGCCGCTGCAGCTATCGGAGCATCAGCTCAAAGCCAGGGCTACAAAGACGGTATCGAGTATTACAAGGCCGGTCAATACGACAACGCCAAAACAATCCTCAACAAAACGCTCGACAATTCAGAGACCAACAAATCACTTGCTCTCTACTATCTTGGCCAGGTAGCTTTGGCTCAGGACGACAAACAGGCTGCCAAAGATTATTTCGACAAAGGCATCGCAGCCGATCCCAACTGCGGTTACAACTACGTAGGCTTAGGCGCTGTTGATCTGCTCAACGGCCAGACTTCGCAAGCCAACGACAACTTCAAGAAAGCTCAAGGCCTCGCAAAGAAAGACAACGAACTCATCGTGGCAATCGCACGTGCATATTATAACGCAGACCCCGTTAAATATGCCAACGAGATCAACAAGAACCTCGACAAAGCACGCAAGTCTTCTAAATATCAGGAACCTGCAATCTACATTCTCGAAGGTGACATGCTCGCCGACAACAAAGAGTGGGGCAACGCCGCAGGCAAATACGAAATGGCAATCACCTACGATCAGGAAAATCCTGAAGGATATGTGAAATATGCAAACACATATTTCAATGTCAACAAAGACTTCGCCATCGGCAAACTTGAGGAACTCTACAACCGCACTCCCAACTCTGCACTCGCCACTCGCGAACTCGCCGAAAAATACTATCAGGGCCACTACTGGAACAAAGCCGCTGACCTCTACGGCACATACATCCAGAACCCCAACCACTTCCCCGAAGACAAAGCCCGTTACTCTGTGCTTCTCTACTGGGGCAACAAATATGAAGATTCAAAGAGAGTTGCCAACGAAATTCTCGCTAAAGACCCCTCCAACTTCCTCATGCAGCGCATGCTCTTCCTCAACGACGCTGCGCTTGACAACAACGAGGCTGCTGCTGCAGAAGCTAAAAAATTCACCGAAAACAATCCCAACGGACGTTTCTCGACCAACGACTTTACAACTTACTCTGACGTTCTCGTAAAACTCGGACAAGACTCTCTGGCAATGGTTCAGTATGAGAAAGCCGTTGCTCTTGATCCCGACAACGCCGAACTTCTCAACGACATCAGCGCTGCATACACTAAAGCGGCTCAGAACAACAAGAAATACTACAGAAAGGCCGCTGACTCTTACGCCAACTACCTTTCTAAGGTTGAAGAACCCTCGTCAAACGACCTCTACGACGCCGCACGCCGTTACCTCAACGCTGCTGCAACTTTTGAGGCTGAAGACAGCGTTCTCCGCCACGAATACGCAGAGAAAGGCCTTGAATACATCAACAAGACCATCGAACGCGCCACTCCCAACCCCTCTCTCTACCAGTTCAAGGCGCGTCTCTACATTGCAGGCAACAACAACCGCCCCAATCAGGAAGCCATCGACGCATACAATGAAATGGTTGCTCTTCTCGACCAGGATCCTGCAAACAAAGATCCCAAGACCCACATGAGAGAGCTCAAGATGTATCGCGAAGCTGCCCAGTTCAACTACAACTTCTGCGGAACTGTTCTCAAAGACAAAGAGAAGACGGCCGAAGCCGGCAACGTTTTCAAAGCCTATAACGATCTGATCGAAGGCACTGCCGCAGAATAATATCATTCAGATAAAAAGATCTTTTCAAATCGCCGGGGCGGCTATCTTAATCGGTAGCCGCCCCGCATTTTCAGAAACAACACAAACACCTACCTCTCATGAGCAACGCCCCTCTCGCAGAACGGATGCGCCCGCGCACTCTCAACGACTACATCGGCCAGAGACATCTTGTCGGTGAAGGATCAATTATTCGACGCATGATCGACTCGGGCAACGTTTCTTCATTCATCCTCTGGGGTCCTCCCGGGGTCGGTAAAACCACCCTGGCACGCATCATTGCCAACTCTACAAAATCATCGTTCCACACTTTGTCGGCTGTGACTTCCGGAGTGAAGGATGTCAGGGAAGTGCTCGACCGATGCCGGCAGGAGTCTATGAGCATGTTCTCAGCCGGCAGACCGATACTGTTCATCGACGAAATCCATCGTTTCAACAAATCCCAGCAAGACAGCCTGTTGGGTGCTGTCGAAGACGGCACTGTCACTCTGATTGGAGCCACCACCGAAAACCCCTCGTTCGAAGTCATACGCCCTCTGTTGTCAAGAGCGCAGGTCTATGTACTGAAACCGCTCGACGAAAACGATCTGCAGCAGCTTCTCTACCTCACACTGTCGAAAGACGAAATTCTATCTCACCGCGACGTCAAGGTCGAAGAGACTGCGGCTTTGTTCAGATACTCGGGAGGCGACGCCCGCAAACTGCTCAACATCATCGACCTGCTCGAACAATCGACAGCCCACGGGGAAACATTGCTCATCAACGACCGCACTGTCACCGACCGGCTTCAACAGAACCCTCAGGCCTATGACAAAAACGGTGAAATGCACTACGACATAATATCTGCGTTTATCAAAAGCGTCAGAGGCAGCGATCCAGATGCCGCACTCTATTGGCTTGCACGCATGATCGCCGGAGGCGAAGACCCGGAATTCATTGCCCGAAGACTCGTGATACTCGCCGCTGAAGACATCGGACTCGCCAACCCCAACGCACTCCTCCTCGCCAACGCTACATTCGACACCATATCCAAGATCGGGATGCCTGAAGGACGCATTCCTCTTGCCGAATGCACCATCTACCTCGCGACTTCGCAAAAAAGCAACTCGGCCTACATGGCGATCGCTGCCGCTCTTGCCGAAGTCGAACGATCGGGCAACCAACCCGTGCCGCTCCACATCCGCAACGCCCCCACGTCTTTGATGAAAGATCTCGGCTACGGCACAAACTATAAATACGCCCACGATTATCCCGGAAACTTCGTGCGACAGCAATTCCTCCCCGACAATCTTCAGGGACACCGTTTCTGGCAACCCTGCGACAATCAGGCAGAGAACATACTCGCCCGAAGACAATATGACCGCTGGCACTCCGACTCACAACAAGGCACAGGCGAACAGTCGAAATAGACTGCCCGCCTGTGTCTTGCTTCTTCCGACGATCTGCCCTTAAAACAGATCGTCCTGCGATATCTTCTCAAGGTCGATCTTCCCCTTGATATAGATCACCGTATATTCATGACCTTCTTCATCGACCTCGACTACAAGTTCCTTGGCATACTTCGATCCCTCATCAACTGCAGCATAGATCATCACCTTGTCATCGTCGTCATTGACCGCCATGAGCAATTCACACCCGAGTTTATCAATCACCTTGCGGCATGCGTTCATAACACTCTTCATCTTGGTCTGACTCAAACCATCGGCCGTGATTATTTCCACAGCCTTGAGATCTGACACAGCATCGTCGAGGCCATGACCGATTGTCGATGCTCCGCCGAGTTTCAGCAACATCGGCGATATATAGATCGACGTCACCCCATCGATTTCCGCAGCATCCTTAAATATTTTAGCCTGAGCCATGCAACTCTGTGTTCCCGTCAACCAGACCAGACACATTACAATTATCAACCCTAATTTTTTCATTGTCATGATGTTTTTAAAGATTTATTATGTAGTATTCTGTTTATTGTAAAATTCAGTTTTCTAAGTTTGCCATCAGTTTTCTCCAGCGGAGAACGACCTGCAGCCATTTTCGTTCTAATCAACGCAAAAGCCTCTTCAGCCAATCGCGCAGCCTCTTCTGGATCAGTGATTTCGATGTATGCGTCGCAGTCATCGATCAGATGATCGGCCTCTACGGCAGCAACATCATCCGCTGCATTGACTCCGCTCTCAATCGTCGACACATCGGCCTGCCGGCCTGCGGGAACAAAAGTAAAACCGATCAGCACTGCTGCCGCTGCCGCAGTCGCCCACCCGGCCATACGCAACCAAGTGAACTTCCGCTTTCTTGCCGCACCAGCTTCCGGCTCTTCGTTGATCATCGCTCTGAGTTTTGCCTCAAGATCGTCTGGTACAGCACTTTCTACAGACTCCTGCCCGACTGCCATAAGTCTGAAGATCTCGGCATCATCATGCAGATCCGCCGGAATCTCTTCGTCTGCCACATCCATAAAGAACCTGCTGATACAAAGCTCTTCATCGGCCGTAGTCTCACCTTCGTAGTATCGTTCGAGACTCCTTCGCAATCTGTCAATATCGTTATGGAGAGTTGATTTCATATCGTTTGCTTATTATAGAGTTCTTTCAATTTTTTCCTTGCCCGCGAAAGCAATTGTCTGACATTCGACTGACTTTCGCCGGTTATCTGCGCGATTTCGTCATTACTGCACCCGCCGAACGAACTGAGCGTCAACACCCTCCTCTGCATCGGCGGCAGCGAACCCACCATACGCCTCAGCAGACTGAGCTCACTCCTTGTTTCAGCGGCAGTGTCAAGCTGGACGCCTTCAACAACATCGTCCATGCCGCGTCGGCGGCTCGCTTCGCGCAGACGGTTGAGACAAAGATGCTTCACAACAGTCCTTGCGTATGCCTCCGGACTTGCAACATTATCAAGATCGCTGCGCCGCTCCCACAATTTTGCGAAAGCCTCCTGCACCGCATCTGCTGCATTGTCGCGGTCACCCAATATCGTCACACTCATCGCATAGAGCGTCCGGTACAAGGGCAATATTTCTATTTCAAAGCGACTTTTGTCCATTAGTTTTTTACTGCTGTTACTGCAATATGGAGTAACAAAGGTAACCCTCCGTGACACAATGCCCCTCTTTTTATCACTTATTAACAATTAAGCCGCTGTTTCAGAATCAACGATGTTTTTATATCCTGTCTTTATCGCAATATAAATAGTTGACAATACGAGTTTTTTATGTAACTTTGTATCTGACTATCCATCGATAAGTCCTATCCTAAAATATCAACAGACTTTTCAACTTCTCATATCAGTCTCATGTTAAAGCGTTTCTTCATATCTTTTCTCGCTACAATCGCCGGTATCTGGATCTCGGTCACGCTAATATTAATTTGCATTTCTATTATCGTTGCCTCCATCATCAGTGCAAGTTCATCATCGTCTGATGTCAAAGACAACTCAATTCTTTACATCAACCTCAAGGGCGACATCACCGAGCGCTTGCAGAACCAAAGTTTAATGGATTTCGTGAAGGACTACGACAGCAAAGGTCAATCGCTCGATCAGATCCTGACTTCGGTGCGACTGGCGGCAAAAGATAAAAAAATCAAAGGCATATACATCGACGCCGGAGGATCGGCCATGGGCATGGCTTCAAGACAGGAACTCGTCGAAGCGCTCTCCGATTTCAAAGAATCCGGAAAATGGATCTACGCTTACGCCGACAATTTCGCTCAAGGCGACTACCTTGTCGCTTCTGTTGCCGACAAAGTTTTCCTTAATCCTGTCGGAAACGTCGACATCAGAGGCATAGGCATTCAGACTCCGTTCTTCGCCGGACTCCTCGACAAACTCGGCATCAAGGTGCAAGTCGTAAAAGTCGGCACATACAAAAGCGCTGTCGAGCCTTACATCTTCAACACAATGAGCGAACCCGCCCGTCATCAGAACCAAGTTTTTGTCGACTCTATCTGGAACTACTATTCAACGACCGTCGCTGACAACCGCAATGTCTCGCCTGCCGACGTTTCGGCGTGGGCCGACAGTCTGACATTCGCCTGGACAGCCGAGCACGACATCGACGCAGGCATCGTCACCGAAACGCGCTATCGCCGTGAAGTCGAAGATATGCTTCGCAGCATGACTGACGCCGACAGCAACGACGATCTCAAGCTTGTTACTCCCGCAAAATACATCGAAGCCAGCAGCAATAAACTTGCATCGGCTTCAAAAGAACACATTGCCGTGCTCTACGCCGTGGGTGATATTGTAGATTCCGGAGAAGGCGGCATAGTCGGTTCGACTATTGTTCCGCAGATCATCGACCTCGCCGACGACGACAATGTGCGCGCACTCGTCTTGCGCGTCAATTCAGGAGGTGGCAGCGCGTTCGCTTCCGAACAGATCTGGGAGGCTCTCGAATATTTCAAATCAACAGGAAAGCCTTTCTACGTTTCGATGGGCGACTACGCAGCATCAGGCGGATATTACATCAGCTGTGGAGCCGACCGCATTTTTGCCGATGCGACAACACTCACAGGATCGATCGGTGTGTTCGGCTTGATCCCTGACCTCAGCGGACTTGTCACAGGCAAACTTGGAGTTACATTCTCCACTGTCGCTTCGAGCCCGAATGCCACATTCATGTCAATCACCGAACCGATGACACCCGCACAGAAAGCATCAATGCAGCGCTATGTCGAAGACACCTACGACATATTCACATCACGCGTCGCCGACGGACGACACATGAGTGTCGACTCCGTAAAAGCAATCGCCGAGGGTCGTGTATGGGTAGGATCATCAGCCATCGGACTCGGTCTCGTCGATCAGCTCGGATCTCTCGACTCTGCTATCAAGGCTATCGCCGATGAAGTGTCGCTCGACGCCGACAGCTGGGTAGCATATCCTAACGTTGCCGGAACCTTCCTCGAACGTCTCCTCGAAGAGACAGCCGAGATGAAAACATCGACCGGAATGGTTCTTGACAAAGATATACTCAGATATCTGATCATGGCCAAACAGATTTCAGAAATGAACCCTGTTCAGGCCCGCATGCCGGAAATAATAATTCGATAAAATAAGCCGATGTCTTTTCGCTCAGTCATTGCTAAGATAATTTTGTTGCCTTGCTCCAAAATATACGGGGCGATTACATTTCTGCGCAACAAATTCTTTGATTGGGGCATATTGAAACAACATGAATTCAATGTTCCGATCGTTGTCGTAGGCAATCTCACGGCGGGCGGAACCGGCAAGACGCCGCACGTCGAACACATTGTCGAGGCTATGCGCCATAGCCATCATGTCGCAGTGCTCAGCCGCGGTTATAAACGCAATACCAAAGGGTTCGTATTGGCCAACCCCCGTTCGACCCCACGCGACATCGGAGACGAAGCATTCCAGATCTATCACAAATTCGATGGTGACATCGTCATGGCCGTCTGCGAGGATCGGGTAAAAGGCATAAACGAACTGCTGCGCATCGACCCGATGATCAATCTGATCGTGCTCGACGACGCTTTTCAGCATCGCTACGTCAAACCACGCGTCGCCATACTGATCACCGAATATGGTCGTCCGGTCTACAACGACAGCCTGCTCCCCTACGGACGTCTGAGAGAATCTGTGAGAGGGATGCATCGTGCCGACATTGTCATCACCACCAAGTGTCCCGACGACATAAAACAGATCGACTACCGCCTCGTCAGCAAACACCTCGACCTCTACCCCTACCAGAAGCTGTTCTTCTCTCGCTACGTCTATCAGAACCTCGTGCCTCTCTTTCCCGGCGAGGTGCACACAGTCCCCTTCCTCGACTGGATGGGTCAGACTGACACCATACTGGCCGTGGCCGGCATAGGCAATCCACGTCCGTTCATACGCTACCTTAAGAGCTTCATGCCACGCGTAAAGGTCAACGTATTCCCCGACCATCATAACTATTCGCGAAAGGACATCGAACTGCTCAAAACCCGCTACAACTCCATGAAAGGAGAAAACCGCATTATCGTGACAACCGAAAAAGATGCCGTCCGGCTCATGTGCAACCCTTATTTCCCCCACGAACTTAAAGCGGTGACTTTCTACCTTCCGATCGAAGTCGAATTTATCAACCGACCTAATTCCGAAGACTTCGCCGACACTTTACGCAAACTAATCAGGTAGGATAAGGCCAATGAACTTCTCAGGCCGCTACCGCGTTATATAAAACTAACTTAAAACCAAAAATTCATACCCATGTTGGAAAAAATCAAACAAACAGCAGAGTTTCTCCGCTCAAAAGTGAGCGATATGCCCCGTACTGCAATAATTCTTGGCACAGGCCTCGGTGATCTCGTCGATCATATCTCCGACAAACAGTTTATCCCCTATCACGAAATCCCCAATTTCCCGGTCTCGACTGTCGAAGGTCACAGCGGAAACCTCATCTTCGGAACACTGGGCGGTAAACGCGTCATGGCCATGCAAGGCCGATTCCATTACTACGAAGGTTATGACATGAAACAGGTGACATTCCCCGTGCGTGTAATGCAGGCTCTCGGAATCGACACACTCTTTGTAAGCAACGCTGCGGGCGGCATGAACAAAGAATTCCGCGTCGGCGACGTTATGGTGATCACTGACCACATCAACCTCTTCCCCGAAAACCCGCTTAGAGGCAAGAATTACAACGAACTCGGACCGCGCTTCCCCGCTATGACCGAAGCATACTCGAAAGAACTCGTTGCAATAGCTGACTCGATAGCCGACGAAAAGGGTCTCAGACTCATGCACGGAGTCTATGTCGGAACTCCCGGCCCCACATTCGAGACTCCCGCTGAATACGAATATTTCCGCGTTATCGGAGGAGATGCTGTCGGCATGTCGACAGTTCCCGAAGTTATCGTTGCCAACCACGGAGGCATGAAGGTCTTCGGCATATCTGTCATCACCGACCTCGGAGGCAAGGACATCACCGAAGTTCCGACACACGAAGAGGTGCAGAAAGCAGCCATCAAAGCTCAGCCCACTGTTGTCGCGCTCATCAAGGAAATGGTCGCACGTTCTTAATTCAGATTATTAATGGCTACTGAAATATCTTCACTTGGAGAATTCGGACTGATCGACCGTCTGACAAAAGACATGCCGACAGTCAACGCTTCGACCAAAACCGGTGTTGGCGACGATGCTGCCGTGCTCGAATTTCCGAATACGAAGGTGCTCGTCACAACTGACCTTTTGCTCGAAAACGTCCACTTCGACCTCACATATGTGCCGCTGAAACATCTTGGCTACAAATCTGCAGTAGTCAACTTTTCCGACATCTATGCGATGAACGGCACCCCACGGCAGATCACCGTCTCGCTGGGCATCTCAAAGCGCTTTACGGTCGAACACATCGAAGAACTGTATGCCGGCATCCGACTCGCTTGTGAAATTTACGGGGTCGATCTCGTCGGTGGCGACACATCGGCGTCGCATCAGGGTCTCGTCATATCGATCACATGCATCGGTGACGCACCCGAAGACAAAGTCGTTTACCGCAGCGGAGCACACGACACCGACCTGATCTGTGTCAGCGGTGATCTTGGTGCGGCCTACATGGGATTGCAATTGCTCGAACGCGAAAAAATTGCATCTGCAGGTCAGAAAGACTTCGTTCCCGAGTTCGGGGGCAAGGAATACATTATCGAACGACAGCTTAAACCCGAAGCTCGAAAAGACATCATCGCTGAACTTGCAAAAGCCGGCATCAAGCCGACATCTATGATGGACGTCAGCGACGGCCTCTCGTCTGAACTGCTCCACATATGCAAGGCAAGCAACTGCGGATGTCGCATCTACGAAGACCGCATACCCATCGACTACCAGACTGCAATGATGGCCGAAGAACTCAACATGAACCTCGTCACAGCGGCTCTCAACGGCGGCGAAGACTACGAACTACTGTTCACAGTTCCCCTGACCGACCACGAGAAAATTCAGCAGATACAAGGTGTCAGAGTCATCGGCTACATCACCAAGCCTGACCTTGGTTGCGCCATGATCACTCGCGACGACACCGAAATTCCGCTTCGTGCTCAAGGCTGGAACCCATTGGCAGAAAGCGAAAAATAATTCACTTCTCCCACCTTAAAGACAATCAAGCGCGGATCCTGAAAGACAGTGATCCGCGCTTGATGTTTGTTTATCATGCAATAAGATGCGACATCTGATTGGGTATCAGCCACCCCACAGGGCATGACACCTTACGAAAAAAGGCTGCGCTTGAACCGTTGCAAGCGCAGCCTTTCAGATATGTAATGTAACTGTTTTACTTGACGAGTACCTTCTTACCACCGATGATGTAGAGTCCGGCAGGAAGCGACGATGCATCAGCCTTGTCTGCAAGGGTAGTGATATACTGACCGTTGATAGTGTAAACACGGCATTCTACAGCCTCTCCATCTGCAACAATTCCATCTTCTACACCTGTGGTAGCCGATACAATTGTGTAGACATTCCATGCTGCACTTGCTGTGAACGCCTCATATGCAGCCGCAGGCACAACCACTGTGAGCGATTTAGGATTGTCAAGCGAAGGGAGTGCGTTGCTCGAATATGTCGGAGCTGTTGTTCCCTCATAGAGACTCCAGTCGATGCTTGTGAGCGCCGAACAGCGATCAAACATTTCCTTATTGAGAGGCAATGACTTAGGCAACTTAACGGTTTCGAGTGACGAGCAATTGTAGAATGCGTCGTTAGTCTCGGTGAGACCGGTGCAGCCCGACAGATCGATCGACTTGAGAGCCGAGCAATCCTGGAACGCCTGTACAAACGATGTGAAATTGGCTGCTTGATCTGCTGCAGGCATGATTACTGATTCGAGAGCTGTAAATTTCTGGAACACGCCTTTGTCTGTTGTTCCGAAAAGTGCTCCAGGCACTGTCATCTTAAGTTTGGTGTTGGCTTCGATTTCTGCCGCACTCATATCAACCCCAACAAGAGTTGAGTTTGATGCGGTGATACCCGATGCTGTGCCGAGAGCCTTAGCAAGAGCTGCAAACTTCGACGAGTCCCATGAACCCGTAAGCACTACTCTCACTGCATCGGTGAGAGATGAGGGTATTTCGTCTGCATTGACTGTGTAAGTTCCGGGGGCGGCAGCCTTTTCGATAGTAAAGCCTCCCCAATAGCTGTCAGCCGTGAATGCTGCATATGCTGCTTCCGGCACAATGATTGTGATATTAGCCTGATCGCCGGGGAGGAAATCGAGACCATAGAAAGGTTCGTATTTATCGTTTTTACCTGCAGGAGCGGTTGTGCCTTCATAGAGAGACCAGTCGATCAGACGCAGGCCATCGCAGCTGCCGAAGCAACGGTCGCCGATTTCAAATTTACCGGGGAGAACAATAGACACGAGGTTCACGCAATTCTGGAACGCAAGTTCGCTTTCCTCGACACCTGCCCATTTCGACAGATCGAATGCCGTGAGAGCCTTGCAGCCCTGGAAAGCCTGTGTAAGATCAGTCACATTAACAAGTTCAGCAATATTGACTGATGCCAGTTTGGTATCATTGAGGAATGCGTTATTGAGACTGACAATGTTAGCAACTGACGCATCAGCAGGGAACACTACAGACTCGAGGGCGGTACAGTTGCGGAACACTTTTTCAAATGAAGTGTTTTCTGCAAATGTAGCCTGCGACATATCGATAGCTTTGAGCGCTGTGTTATAGTTGAAGCCAAGGATGCCCTGACCGTTGCCGAGCGGTGCGATGAGTTTGGCAAGGTCGGCAGTCGACCATTCGCCGGTGAGTGTAATTTTTTCTACACCATTGAGCGATGACGGAATATTTGCCGCACCGAACTCTGCGCCATCAGCTTCTTCTTCAGGAATGACAGCAACTTCGATGGGAGTAGTCTTAAATTCGCCGAGCTTGTTTTCGGGCTCTGACGTTCCGAGCTGTCCCCAAGCATTGCTACCCCAACCATAGAGTTTACCATCGCTTGTAAGTACAATTGCAAAGTTTTGTCCACATGACACACTTTTCAACGAAACTTCATTTTCAAACTTAACGGCCTGAGGTGTTGTATAGATTGTCACACTACCTGCATCGCTACGGTAGACACCTGTTCCATTGCCGATAGCTCCCGAGTAATTGTAACCCCATGCATATGCCTTATTTGCAACATTATTGTCATCGCCTACAATTACCACGCGGATATACTGACTTCCCGACATTCCGATTACTTTACCTGAAATAGACGAAATCTGAGTCGGAGTGTCAATCGATGCCACTTCATTGTCTGCGGTATTGAGGCTCAGGCCAAGAACGTCTCTGTAGTTCTCACCCCATGCCCAAAGAGTTCCATCTTCTTTAATTGCATACGACGCCTTGTCGATTGCATAGATTTCTTTCCAATCTGCGGCATCTGCCACTTTTACCCAAGTGTTTTTGTAGCCGGAATTTTGGCCAAGTTCGCCGTTGTTGGCTTCGCCGCAACCCCAGATCGTGCCGTCAGTCTTCAGTGCAAGCGAGTGTGTGCTGCCGAGCGAAACACTTTTCCAATCACTGTCTTCACCAACCTGTTTAGGCACGGCACATGAGTTGTAATTTCCCAGACCGAGACCTCCGACATCATTTTTGCCCCAGGCCCACATTGTTCCGTTAGTCTTGATAGCGATAGCGTCGTAGTTGTCGCCTGAATTAGACGTTGCTACATAAGCCCAATCTGTATCTGTGCCGATCTGTACAGGTACGGTCTGCGCCATAGAACTATTGGTGCCGAGCACGCCGCCTTCAGCCGTACCTGTCGACCACATCGTACCATCGGTTTTGATAAAGAATGCGCGACCGCTTCCGCCGGCTGCAAACGACCAGTTGGTGTCTTCGCCGATCTGAGTCGGGGTTGAAACCTTGCCAGGGGTTTTCGAACCGTTGCCGAGTTCGCCGTATTCAGCCGAACCCCAAGCCCAAAGTGTGCCGTCTGTCTTGATAGCATAAGTTTGTTCCTGACCCGCGCTTGTGAAGCGCCAAGTGGAAACATCAGCTGCCGACACGCCGAAAGAGCAACTCATTCCGACTGCCGCAAGCATAAGTGTAGTTAATTTTTTCATAAGAAATAAATATTTGGAATAGTGATGATTATTTCACAAATTTTGCTGTAGAGCCCTCGGCTGTACGGACGATGTGGACTCCCTTGCCAAGAGCACTGATATTGAAAATGACTCCACCGTTAGCAGCCTGAGCTGTAAGCTCGCAGACTCCATTGAGACCATAGACTGAAACTTGTCCGTCTTTGACACCGGTGATTGTCACGCAATCGCCTTCACGCGTCAACTCCAACTCTGTCTTCGCGCTATCGACGACAATGTCTTCTATACCTGTGAACGGAGTTTCTGCACCTCTGACAACCGGGCAGATCCAGAAATTATAGCTTTTCCAACCATTTGAAGCGATATCAAACGAAGAGCCTCCAAAGACCGAAACAGGACGAAGAAAATCACTTTCGCCATTCTGACGGACAAAGGAATTATGCGACAATGCATCGGAATAGTCTTCCAACGCGAGTGCTCTACCGGGTAGCACGTCGGTGGCGATTACAAAGTCTTCCGTCACCTTCACGTTAGGTTCGCTTACAAAACCTTCTACTGCAAAGAACAGATATGGATAACCCTCGCAGTTCATAGGGCGGCTTATGCTCATTGTGTAGACACCGAAATCCTTGCTCGGGAGATAAGCACCGTCCTCGGTCGTCTTATAGTTGGTCATAGGGATATTATCGAGTTCAAGAGCTCCTAACGCCCCGAATTGTCCAACCATACTGAAACTGCTCTGTCCCAAATATGGCAAATAGATTCTTACCTTTACGTAAGAATCTGCTGAAACATTCTGAGCTTTCTTGCCCGAATAGATATTTACGCCGTCGACATACATGTCGGGAGATGAAAATCTATAGAAGTTACCAACTGCCGCAATATTGCGGTCGTTCGAGCCTCCAAGATAACCGCCGTCGTTGTCAAACGGCGCGTGGCCGAGGCCATACGTAGTACCCCACTTGCGTGTATCGGAATGACACAATTCGGCCTGTCCGCCGACCTTGATCTTTAGATCGTGAGCAAATTTGCTTTCACCTGTCGCATAGTTGGCCGTCAAAGTCGGAAATTCATATGTACCGGCTGTCGAATATACTGCGATCAGATCAGTTGCGGAATCATCGTCGACATCGGCTCCGGGTGCGATCCACTTATATGATTCAGCGCCTGATCCTGATGTATTTTTAAACATTACCTTTGATCCGACTGGAACCCAAATAAAAGCTCCATCATTAATCGGGTTAGTTGTCACATAATTAGCCGCAGGGAAAGGAATACCCTCCTCGGCTTGAATAGTACCATAATAAGACAACGTAGCCGGCACATCATAGGAAGCCGTCTGGGCCTGAGCGTAAATAGAAAATAGAACAGAGAACGGAAGTAAAAATTTTCTCTTCTTAAAAGATTATTACTACAAAAAATAAATGGCAATAAATAATTATACCTTAATAAATCTATGCTCTTACACCATAATGCTTACAACTGAAAGTCTCAGCCACAAGCAATTAGGTGTTTACACAATGCAAATGTAAGCAAAAATCTTCAATACTACGAATCCCGTGCAAATTATTTCGCATAAAATATTGCAAAGACAGCTTGACGGCTGTCTTTGCAATATTTTGGTTGTTATGACAACAACTGATCAGAGCAATTCGAGAATTCTTGGAAGCACTGCCGACATGTCGTCGTTGACAATCTCGTGAACACTGGCATGACAGTGATCCGGGACATAGTTCTGGGAATTAATGCGGGCCTCGACGGAGCGGCGATCGGCATTGTTTCGCGCCATCACCCGCTCTATGCGAAGTTCGTCAGGAGCAATAACATCCCACACGTCATCGACAAGCTTGTCCATGCCGCTTTGATAGAGGATTGCCGTCTCGACAAACACTCTCGGCACACCGGTCAGTGACACTCTCCAACGATGAATCTCATCTATCACCGCAGCATGGACAATTGCATTCAGCTGTTTCAATTTGCTGTCGTCGAAAAAGACTATCGACGATATATGCTGACGATCAATAGATCCGTCATCTCTTACTGCCATAGGTGAGATTTCTGAGCAAAGCCGGGCCTTGATCTCGGCACTGCTGTCCATCAACCGTTTTGCCTCGGCATCGCAGTCAAACACATCGTAGCCCATGACGCGAAGCATGTTGCTGACCACGCTCTTTCCGGCTCCAATTCCTCCGGTTACCGCTGTTATATGAGGTAGTTTCATCGGCGCTCAATGATATATTCTGCAGAATCGGCTGCCAGATGGACATTCTGCAACTCGCCGGGAACATCGCGCAAGCGCAATTTGATTTTATTAGATCGCGATGCTGAGATCGAATTATAGTCGGCGAGCACTCTGAAGTGCGGATCACTGTTGTTATACAGACTCATCGGCACCATGTAGAGAACTTCCGTCTGGGCAGGGAAAGTGATCAGCTTCACGCCATGCGGCACGTTGACAGGCTCGATCACCACCTTGCGGCTCTTGCTTATGAGCGGCTCGACATTGAAGGTCACGTCGACGCTGTCGGGTATCACGCGTGAATTGCGTGGCGCTACAAGTCTCGCCCTGATAGTCGTCGGGCTGTTGAGTCCGTTAAGTCTTATAGGCTCGGTTGATATTTCATTCAGACCCGATGGAATGCGGCCGGTTGAAAAAATCAAAGTCGTATCCATCGACAGCACTGGCCGTCCGGCAATGGTTGACTGAGGACCTGCTGTCACCTGATAATCGACATGGATAGGCATCGGCACCCCTCTGCGAGTGGTGAATGCCAGATTAATCGAATCGGGCGACACAATGAGTATCGATGCTCCTCCGTAGGCTGCTCGCGCTACTGCCTTAACATCGGCTTCGCGCAGCAACACTGAATTTCTCGTCCTGAATGCCCGGAAATCAATATCAAAAGACGGCACATTACCTAACGACTGCTTCAGCACCTGAGTGCCCTTCGCCCTCAGACTGACACTGATCGCATCGGGAGGAGTGGTGATTATAGTAACTGAATCGGGCACGTGGGTCAACTTGACCGGCATACGCACATCGAACTGATCTTCTTCGTTGAGCGACAGTATGCACCAAAGTACTGCAGAAATTACAAGAAAAGCAAAAAAGACAAGGACGTTTCGTCCGCGTTGCGAGCGGAACACATCCTTGCCTTTATTAATCATGTCCCTGACCTTCATGGTCGGTGAGTTCTTCAATTACTTGTTAGCATTGTTCGAGTCCTGTGCTGCCGCATTGGCGTCTGTTGCCGACGGATAGACAGAACCTTTGTCAACACGGATGCGTACGCCGTCCGACACTTCAACGAGAAAATATGTCTCGTTGATATCACGGATCTTGCCATAAATGCCTCCGGCTGTAACGACACTGTCACCCTTTGAAAGTCCTTCGCGGAATTTGCGGATTTCTTTCTGGCGCTTCTGTTGCGGACGGATCATGAAAAAGTAGAAGATCGCGATCAGAGCGACAATCATGAAGATGCCGGAAAAGTTGCCGCCGGCAGGGGCCTCTTGTAGGAGAATTGTGTTGGTAAGCATGGGAATTTATTAATTATTTAGGGTTATTGAAATCAGTTTTTGGCAATGATGCCTTCTTCATTGAGATAACGGACAACGGAGAAAAGGATGCCGTTGATAAACTGGCCGCTACGCGAGGTGCTGTAATTGTTGGCTATCTCAATATACTCGTTCATTGTCACCGGAACGGGTATGGCGGGATAGTTGATCAGTTCGGCGATAGCAGCGATCATCACGACTATATCCATGAACGCGAGACGCTCTGGATCCCACTGCGAAGAGTTGATAAAGCGGTCGATATACGATCTGTAGGTCTCACGGTTCTCAACGGCATAACGGAACAAGTCGGGACCGAATTCTTCGTCTTCGCCGTCCTTGTACTGTGGCAGGAACTTCACCTCTGCATCAGCTCCGGCCGCAAACTGCTTGATAGTCTTGAGAACGAATGTACCCATGATTGGAACGTCGTCATTCCAATAGATCGACTTGGTCTCGAGCGCCTCTGCAAGATCATCAGACGGGAGCACTATCTGACGCATGACCGAGCGCCAGAATTCACAATCGGCCTCATAATCATTGTCGGATGCCGACATATAATCGGCATAAAGCTTCGAAGCAAGGATGCTGTCGAGCAATGACTTTATCAACGAGGGATCGTCGGCCCATGTTACAGGGTGCTCGTCGAGATACTCTTTCAACTCCTCGTTCTGCTCCAGACGCGCAATGAAGCGGTTGTCGACAAAACGGGTGTTGGGGTTCAAATCCTCATGCGTTGCCAGATACTTGGTCTTAGCATTGTCGAGACGCATGGCCTGCTCACGGGTGATCTCCATCATCAGCACAAACATGCTGTAGTAAAGCTCATATGCTTTGTCGAGTGAAATCTTCAGCTCTTTACCGGCGTTGACATATGTCATCTTTGAATCCTGATAAGATGTCAGTGTAGCCGAAAATTGCTTGACACCGGCATTAAAGCCCGCGATAGTAAATGCCTCATCGCTGCGAAGCAGATCGATGAACGCTTCGTCCTTAGCAACGATCGTATTGATCACAGTAAGCCAGAAACGCACGTCGTCGGCCAAAGTCGGAGTCTTGATCTTTTTATAATCCTTATATGCCGAAGACTTCTCTATCTCGTCTGCCAACTGCTGCAATATAGCATCGAAACCCTCAACCGCAGCTCCACCGCGAAGGATAATAGCCTTTACGGTGTCATTGTCAAACAAGGCTTTTCCAACCCTGTTCTTAGCAACGATCTGATCAACTATAATTGTGGGGGACTGCGATCCATTATGCCGCTTGAAGCGGATGCCCGAAAGCTGGAGCGTCAGAAACAGCAGGTCGAGATAAACCGCGTAAGCATATTTTTTATCTTTAGACGTTGTCTCAGGTGCAGTGTCTATTTTAAATTCGCTTCGTGTCAGCAGATATGAATAGAGCATCTGCACTACTTTAATTCTTATGAGAATGCGATTTACCATAATACCTCTTAATGTGCGATAGTTTTAACTATGCAAAAGTACGAATTTAATGCTTAACACCCAAAAAAAGTTCGGCCTACTGACAAATAATCTGCATCGCGTTCCATGTCCGGCGAGACAATATTGATCAATTCGGTGCATAGCAACATACATAAAAAAAAGCGATCCGGAGTGACTTTGCTGTCATCCGGATCGCTCGGTTTAGAAGGGGCGGTTACCTACTCTCCCACTTTCGC
>CAJUMR010000001.1 GCA_910587475.1 uncultured Muribaculaceae bacterium | reverse complement strand
TCATGCCGCCGTCGACCTGGATAACCTGTCCGGTGACGTAGCTCGACATGTCAGATGCGAGGAATGTTGCAACATTGGCGATGTCTTCGACTTGGCCGCCGCGACGAAGAGGTATTTTTTTGGTCCATTCGGCGCGAACGTCGTCGGGAAGCGCTGCGGTCATTGCTGTTTCGATAAAGCCGGGAGCAATGGCATTTGCGCGGATACCGCGTGATCCGACTTCCTGAGCGATACTCTTGGCCAATGCGATGAGACCGGCCTTTGATGCTGCATAGTTCGACTGACCGGCATTGCCATGGACACCGACAACCGATGCCATGTTGATGATAGATCCTGAACGCTGGCGAAGCATGTTGGGGAGCACGGCGTTGATGAAGTTAAACGCGCTCTTGAGGTTTACGGCGATCACGGCGTCCCACTGCTGTTCGGTCATGCGCATCATGAGTCCGTCTTTTGTGATGCCGGCATTGTTTACGAGGATGTCGATGCGGCCGAAATCTTTCATCACTTCTGCCACAACTTCTTTTGTCTGGTTGAAATCAGCTGCGTTAGATGCGTAGCCTTTAGCTTTGACACCAAGGGCTGCAATTTCAGCTTCGGTGGCTTTGCCGTTTTCGTCGATTACGAGATCGGTAAATGCGATATTTGCGCCTTCAGCGGCAAATTTGAGTGCAAGCGCTTTGCCGATGCCGCGTGCCGCACCGGTGATCAACGCTGTTTTTCCTTCAAGTAATTTCATATTGTTATGTTTAAAATGGGTTAATTATTGTGTTTGTGATGATTGTCTGTATCTATAAGTCAGATCTGAAACTATAAACCTTACGAAGTCGCATTGGATGCTGGGCAACTCGCCGGCGCTGTCGGCGTCGATCTCAGCAAGATCCATGCCGCTGATGCAACGGGGAATGAAGCGCATGACCATCTTTGCACGGTCTCGGTCAAAGATGCCGGCCTCGATGCCTTCGTCGAGAATTGATCCGAGCAGCATGCTTTCTTTGTCGAGCACCATGCGCCGGATGCGCTCCATGCGGCGCAGGTCAAATTTGAACAGCGATTTCATTGCCGAATTGGTAGAGCTGATCGATGAGCCTTGTTCAAGTCGCAGGCTCAGGAAACGGCTGAGCTTTTCGTCGGGATTGAGATTTGAAGAGGCGATCTCTTTCATGGCCGACACCATTCGGTCGCTTTCATGCTCGAGAACTGCATTGTAGATCTCCTTTTTGTTTTTGAAATAGGTATAGATCGTTCGCCGCCCTTTTTCAGAGGCGTTGGCGATGTCGTTCATCGTCGTGTTCTCAAGCCCTTTGTGCACGAACAATTGCCGTGCGACTTCGATCAGCTTTTCACGAGTTTTGTATACCATTATTTCGAAAAGATCTTACAATAGTTGTTGAGAAAGCAAAGTTACTACTTTTCTTTCGAAATCAAAAATATCGGGTCTATTTCAGTCGGTTGCATTAGTGTTTGTATGAAAAAACATCAGTGCAGCCGGAGCATTTTCATGAAGATCAAAAGAGAAAGATCGCCGGCGATATTGGCCTGACGATCTTTCAATATCTTAGCGCTATTCGGTTAGAATGGCAGATCTTCTGTAGGATCTGAAGGTTGCACTGCAGGAGGGGGAGGTATAGGTGCTCCACCTGTTGCTGCGGGGTATGACGGAGCAGGAGCTGCCATGCCTGCGTCTTCGACGGGTTCGGCTTGCCATCCTCTGATGCTTGTAAACCAACGGCCATTGTATTCGCGACTTTCGATGTCAAAGCTCAGACGCACTGTCTGTCCGACGGTCAAGGGATATTTGTCGGCCTTGTCGCCAAACAGGTCGAAGTGGACTTTCTTGGGATAGGTTTCCTGTGTTTCAAGTACATATTCTTTTTTCTTCCAGCTATTTCCGGCTTTCGAAACGCCGCTCTGTTCCGGAAGGGCTACGATGATCTTTCCTGTAATTTCCATTCTTAAAGTATTATGTTTGATTAATGCAAAGTTAGCAATTAATTTGACCCGAGCAAAAATTATTTCGTATCAGGTTGATGGATAGTGGATGATCCGACAGATTGCGATGTGGATAATAATGTGCATCGTGCAGACGTTATATAGACATATATAATATAATGTGTTTATATCATGGGTGCAGAAATTCAAAAGTGGCAGACTCTTTCTGCTGAGTATCTGATCAAACGGCCGTGGTTGACGGCCCGGCGCGACGTCGTGCGCTTGCCCGACGGTCGTATCAATGATGAATACTATGTGCTTGAATATCCGTCATGGGTCAATGTTATTGCTGTCACGACCGATGGCCGGTTTGTAATGGTCGAGCAATATCGTCATGGCCTTGATGATGTGTTTGTCGAACTTTGCGGTGGTGTCGTGGAGGAGGGGGAAGATCCTGAGACTGCTGCTCGCCGCGAATTGCTTGAAGAAACCGGATATAGCGGAGGGCAATGGCGATTGTTGAACAAAATCGCCCAGAACCCCTCGACAGCCAATAATTACACTTATTGTTATCTTGCGGTCGGAGTTGAACACACGGCCACGCAGCATCTCGATCCGACAGAAGACATTGCCGTGAGGATTCTATCGGAAGAAGAGGTATTGTCGATGTTACAGAACGATGAGATCAAACAGGCATTGATGGTTGCTCCGTTGTGGCATTATTTTGCATTGAAACGGCATTCCGACAATCCGGTCTGATCATTCAGCTGGCTTGAATATCTCAAAACTGTTATCGCTGTAAAATACCATGATGCTTTGCACACGTTTGCTCTTGTCGGGAGAAAGAGATCCTGGCAGAGTGGGGCGTTCGCGTCTCATGTCGGCAACCGGATCGATGAATTTATCGGTTCGGCGTGGTTTTTCCGCCAGAATTGCTTCATTCGATTTTTTTGTCTCAAAATCTGAAAGCTCGTCCTCAAATAAAATTTGGGGTTCAATCTCTTGATTTTCGGCATCTTGAAATAGGTTCAGATCTAAATCTTCGCCGTTTTGAGGCTCTGAGAATTGATTATTTTCACCGACTTCCATATCCCCATCACCAAAAAGCAGCCACATCACGTTTAGGCTCGGATAAGCGTCATGCAGTTTTCTGATTATGTCGCTTGATATCTTCTTGGCTCCTTCGTTTGACTTGTTCCTTCCGTTGAATAGCTGCGACAGAGTAGGGCGCGGTATGCCTGCATTGTCCGCAAATTGGGAACTTGTTAGGTGACAATGCTCCATATAGAGCTTCATTCTGCTGACAATGTCCATTTTTTTTGATGTTTCTAAAGTTAAATCGAATGAGTTTTGTATTGCAAATGTAGTTATAATTATGGAATTATGCAAATTTGCAAAATGAAAATCGCCCCGTTTTAATCATTTTGCAAATATAAATTACGAATGCGAAACTGTGAATTTAGATGTTGAAATTGCTTAAAGTGACGCTAATAGTTTACCGCCTATGTTATTGAGTAATATGACGTTGCGGCGCTACTATCCGTTAGATTGGCCCGGTTTGCCTGTATGGATGGCGATATTTGCTTGTATACTTTAAATATCGAGTGTATTTAGTATGATCATCAAACAATTAAGATAAATACAAACATCTGTTAATGGTGAATAATTTGCATTTTATTATTCAGGTGTTTGGATAAAATCGATATGAGAACTGCTTTATGGATGAATGATACCTACCTTTGTAAATTCAAATACGCGAACAGTTGAGGATCATATATCGGCTAAATTATTCACGTAAGCAAATAATGAAATGCAAATTTGAGACGGAATTTATGGCGTTTTATTAGAAAGATCTCAAATTTTCGATATTCGTGTGCCGTAATATGTTTATTTTCTTTCATAACAATCTCAGACGCCAAAAATACTCACTTCCGATAGCTAAATATTCCATAAATTGCAATGATTTAACAGATTGCACAACACTTAGCTAAAAATTTACCCTGTTTAACAATACTATCGGAAAATTATACAATACAAGCAGCCTGACATACGCCATCCCTTCCAAGCCATCAACGCCGTTGTGCGACCCCTAACAACCAATCTTAGCTGCGTTCTATCTGCTGTGTGAGGCTGTAATGGATACTCAGAGCGCCCCAGATCGGCGAAGCTCGCAAATGGCTGACCATCCGTTGGCATTGGGCATATTGAAAGAAGACATTGTTACTATAGACCGAATTCATCGGCAAGAAAGTCAACGATAAGGTTATTGATTCAAGCGAATTCATCGCCGTAGAATTTCTACATCGACAAAGAAAAGGCTCTGAGGACTACAAGATCTGTTTAGCAAAGCCCCCACATCTTTTAGACTCGTAATTGTATTCGGCTAGGATAATGCTGAGGCTTACAGAAACGGTTTAGCGAAGCCCCACATCTTTTAGACTCGTAATTGTATTCGGCAAGGATAATGCTGAGGACTACAGGAACGATTTAGCGAAACTCTCATATCTTTTAAACATGTAATCGTATTCGGCATGTATAATGCTTAGGATTAGAGGAACGATTTAGCTAAGTTCCCACATTTTTTAAACGCTGATATATGACTCAGCTCGACATCCTGCAAAACGCCTCCACATAATTAAAATCCACCAACCAGCACCTCAACAGCCCTCTAAATAATATTCCAAAAATCCCGTCCACACCACAATCCAACCACATTCCCTTCGTGTACATAATCAATATTATGTTAAATGGACTTTTGCAAATTTTGAGACTTACTCTCCCCGCTCCAAATTCTCCTACGCTTTTCTATTATATGTTGCTGCGATCGGCACTTCGCCGTCTTTGGCGATCGCTTTGCTTGCTGATCGATTTCTTGTCTGATTACTTTACAATGCTACATGAATAATAGACATCCCGATTCCCGACCATATCTTGATTATATTAAACCGATCGTAATTATCGGTCCCAACATATCGGAATGCTCCTGACATATCATCTCGATCTTTTCTGAGCGAATTCTATCGCAACTGCAGCCTGGCTCTCTGTCATACATGAGCAATAACAACAAAAGCTACCAAAACGCAAAAATGGCCGCAATAATAGTAATATTCAGCCAATTAAGCGACCCCGACAGGCTATATCAGTCTTCTGAGCAAAACTTCCTGTATTCGCCGCTGAGGATATTGTCGATCCACGACTGATTGTCGAGATACCATCTCACAGTGCGTTCCAATCCCTCTTCAAATGTTACAGACGGCTTCCAACCCAATTCCACAGATAGTTTCGTAGCGTCTATCGCATAGCGAAGGTCATGTCCTGCGCGGTCGGTTACATAGCTTATCAACTTGTCGCTGTAGCCTTTCTTTCGTCCAAGCAGGCGATCTGTCGTAGCGATCAGGGTCTTTATCAGGTCAATGTTTTTCCATTCATTGCACCCTCCGATGTTGTAAGTCTGCCCCACTCTGCCTTCATGGAATATCAGATCAATGGCATTCGCGTGATCCTCAACATAAAGCCAGTCTCTGACGTTCTCGCCACGGCCGTAGACCGGTAGATTTTGTCCTTTGCAGATGTTGCTTATAAACAGCGGTATAAGCTTTTCCGGGAATTGATTAGGACCATAATTGTTAGAGCAGTTCGAAATGACGGTCGGCAGTCCGTATGTGTCATGATATGCCCTGACAAAATGGTCCGACGATGCTTTTGACGCCGAGTATGGAGAGTGAGGATTATAGCGTGTTGTTTCTGTGAAAAACTCAGTTCCATATGGTGCTTTGTCGCCGGGAATATTCATTTCGAGAGCACCATAGACCTCGTCTGTCGAGATGTGGTAAAACCGTTTGCCGTCAAAGCCTCCCTTTGACGAAATCCATGTCTGTTTTGCCGCTTCGAGCAGAGACAGAGTGCCCATTATATTAGTTCTGGCAAAAACAAACGGATCGGTGATCGAACGATCGACATGGCTTTCGGCTGCGAGATGAATGATGCCATCGACGCCATACTGCAACATGATACGCTTCACAAGATCGAAATCGCAGATATCCCCACGCTCAAACACATAGTTCTCTGCCTTCGCGATGTCGGTGAGATTTGCCGGATTTCCGGCATAGGTCAGTTTGTCGAGGTTGACTATCCGGTAATCGGGATATTTCTTTACGAGCAGTCTCACGACATGGCTGCCGATGAAGCCCGCACCACCCGTGACAAGTATATTGCGTTTGAAATCTCTCATCATTGATCAATTGATTTTAATCTGTCGATACACACTCTCAGCGAATCGATCCAATACGGTATCTCGAGGCCGAATGTTGTCTTGATTTTTGTTTTGTCGAGGATCGAGCATGTCGGGCGTTGTACTTTCGAGGGGTATTCATCGCTGTGGCACGGACTTATAGAACAGCTGTCACAACCGCTGATTTCGGCTGTCATTTTTGCGAGATCATACCATGAACACACTCCCTCATTACTATAGTGATACACACCTTCCCTACCCTTGAACTTGCCGCTGTCGACGATCCCGACAATTGCTTTTGCAAGATCTCCGGCATATGTAGGAGTGCCGATCTGGTCGGCGACAACATTCAGTTTATCGCGTTCGCCTGCCAATCGTCTGATGGTTTTGACGAAGTTTTTGCCATATTCCGAATATAGCCATGCCGTGCGCACGATCAGTGCGCTGCAGCCGTTGTCGATGATTTCTTTTTCTCCGGCAAGTTTCGTGCGTCCATAGGCTCCGCAAGGCGACGCACTATCGCTTTCTGTCAACGGTCGATTGCCTTTGCCGTCGAACACATAGTCTGTCGAAATGTGGATGAGCGTTACGCCATTGTCCCGGGCAGAGCGCGCCAGATTGCCGACCCCCTTGCCATTGATCGACAATGCTATGTCTTCAAGCGATTCTGCGCGCTCAACGTCTGTAAATGCTGCGCAGTTTATCACGACATCAAAGTCGTTGACTTTAAGACTGAGGTCAACAGCTTCTTCGTCGGTAATGTCGAGATCATCGACATCGTTGAAGATATATTCGTTGGTTGAGTTCAAGCTCGCGTCGCGGATACAACGGCCAAGCTGCCCCTCCGAACCGGTTACTAAAATTCTCATCGGGCTAATTCCTTTATTTATGAGACAAATTTACGTCTTTTTTATAGCAATAGCAATATAAAAAAGCCGAAAGGAATTGTTTTTTTGATTCCTTTCGGCTTTATAAGGCCCACACCAAAGGATGCGATGAAACTCCGATATGACAGGATTTGAGTGCTCGCCGTCCTTTGTAATCCGCCTGGCATTAAAGCAGCTTCTCATAGAGAAACTTGGGGCCCGCCATTGGCCGACTAAGCTATGTCTCGGTATTTCATAATAATTTGAAGAGTTTCCCAATCTACTTTGATGTGGTATGTCTTTCGGCTCTCTTGCCTTTGCTTTTATAACGCAAATTTAATACAACATGTTTGTTTCTCCAAAAAAATCTTTTCTTTTATTGGCGTTTTTTTTGCCGCGGCGATTGATATTCGGAAGTATTATTACTGGTAATAAGAACATTATCGCAGCCATCGACATTATCAGTCCGCCCATCGTGCCTGCTGCAAGCGGAAACCAGAATCCTTCCTGCACATCTCCGATCAAAAACGGTATGAAGCCGAGAACCGTTGATAGCACTGTCAGCAGCACTGCTGTGATCTTGGCTCTGAACGCCTGGATATAGAGTTTCCTTGCGGCAACACCCCGACGTGATCTGCACAGCGAATTGTACTCGTTGACTATATATATCGCAGCGTTGACAGTGATGCCGCACAGCAGAATGAAAGCCGCAAAGCCTCCCTGGTCAAACTTCAGATCAAACAGATAGAACGTCAGAAACACCCCGATAAACGACACCGGTATCACGAATATGATCGCTATCGGCTGGCGCAGTGAGTTGAACAGGATCGCCGACACAAAGAAGATTATTGCGGCGATAAGGCCAAGCAATGCATATGGCTTCGAATCTTTTCCGAAATTCCATGAATAAGACCCCTGCTCCACCTGATAGCCAAGAGGCATAGAATTGTTGAAATTTTCGATCGTGCGCGTCAGCAGCTTGTTGCCTTGAACGCTTGAACCGATATACTCATACTGCAGGCAAAGCACATACTCTTGATTCTTTTTCACTATGTCTGGCGGCGTCTGCCTGCGATCTATCGTCGAATAGTCTGACAATTTGATCATGCGTTTGCCGAGAGCCATAGGCGTGTTCATCAGCGACCACACATCCTTGTCTTTCTCATCCGACGACAGTTTGATCATCTCGCTGCCGTTGTCAGTGTAGATGTTTCCTACTGACATGTTGCGGCCGAACTCATGTGCGACCGCTCTATAGAGATCCGATATCGACAGCGAATCGATGGCCAGTCTCTCCTTGTCGATGTTGAGATAGAATTCAGTATAGTCGTCTTTCCAGTACGAAAATTCAGAATTGATGAGCACCTCCTTGATGCGCTTGTAGGTGAGAAGCGAGTCCCGCAGTCTGTCGGCATGTTCGTAGAGTTCATCATAGTTATATCCGCGCAGTATCACCTTGTAACTGCCCGCGTTTTCTCTGACGTCATTGCTGAAACCCATGTCCTCGAGTCCATACACACCCCAGCTTCCGCCGCCCAGAGTCAGAGCCTTAGCTATCGCGTCAGATTTGAGTCGGTAAGGATGACCGGTGCGTTGGTATTCTGGTTTGAAATACACGGTTATGCTTCCCCTTCTCGCTCCCGAGATCGAAGTCTGGAACTGACGGACACACTCTTCGCCGGCAAGAAATTTTTCCATCTTCTGCATGAGAGTGTTCATCTGCGACAGTGTTGCGCCGTTAGGCAGAGTTGCGTTGATCGACACCACAGGCTCCTGTTGCCCGCGGTTGAAATATCCGCCGTTGCTCACTTTGTCGGCAAACAGCCGCAGAGTACCGCCGAGACATCTTTCGACCCAAGGCTTGATGTTGTCCTTATAGGTCGTGGAGCCCATTGTCTTGTTGTAGAACTCAGCCAGTTTGCCGTCTCCTTTAATATTCTCCGGAATCAAGAACACAGGTAGACCGAAGGCGAGGATAAACGCGCAGAATGTCAACTTTTTGTGACGACAAAGAAACCCTACTGACCTTGTATAGATTCGCGACAGGAACACCGGTAGCCGTTTCAGTCTCCGGCTACGTGCCGGCTTTTTGCTCACCTTCATTCTGTCGATCAGCGCCGGCACCAACAGCAGTGCCACAGCAAGCGACACCGCCAGGTTTACTATAACCACAATTACAAAGTCTTTGAGACTGAGCATGGTTCTCTCGTCAAGGAAGAATACAACCGACAGCGCGCCGATTGTCGTGAGAGTGGCAGCGAGCACCGCCGTAAAAGCTTTCAGATTGTTGCGGCATGTGATATGCTCGGTCATCACTATCAGGTTGTCGATCATAAGGTTGAGCGAAATGGTGATACCTGCAAGCGAATAAAGCTGTATTTCGACTTTGAACACATAATAGGCAACCACAGCTATAGCCATATTGATCGCCAGGCTCACCGTTATCAGCAGCAGATACCGCCAGCTGAGGGTGATCAGGCCGACAAACACAAGAAGTATCAGCACCGTTAGACCGGTGCGGAAATAGATTTTATCGAGTTCGGTCGATATGTTCTCCGATGCGTCGTAGCTGAGATTGAACATATAGCCTTGCGGCAACGACATTTCTGCCAGACATTTTTTCACCTTATTGCTAAGATCGACCTGATTGGCATCTTCTGTAGCCGTGATGTTCAGGTAGATGGAATTCAGGCCGTTGATGCGGAAATATCCGGTTGGAGCTGCTTCAACGTGCTCCACTTTCGCAATTTTGTCGAGAGTTATGATCTCGTCGCCATGTTTTGCGACGATGATCTTGCTTAGATCAAGTTCGTTCGGGTCGCCCGACGACGCAATTGCCAGTCGCGTCCAGCTATTTTTACTGTCGTTTTTTAGCTGAGCCATTCTAAGATATTCCGAACCATAGTGACTCGATATTGCCGCGCGGATGTGGTCCGACGTTATCCCGAGGTTGGCCAGTTCATGGCTGTCATAGACTATCTGCCATTCCATCGGCGTTGCTCCCGAAAGATCGACCTTTGCGATCCCCGCGATGCGGCTAAGCTTGGGGCGTATGTTTTCATCGGCATAGCGCATTATTTCCGATGGTTGCTGCCCGGCGTTGATCGTGTAGCTCATGAATGGCCGAGCGGCGTTGATGTCGACCTGCCGCGTGTCGATATACGGATAGCTTACATTTTCAGGAAGACTGCTCCACAATTGCCTGATGATCATTGCAGCCTCAAAGCGGGCGACATTGATGTCGGCATTGCGGTCAAGTTCGAGTGTGATGTAACCTCGGCCTGAGCTTGAGCGCGAATCCACATATTTGACTCCGCTGACCCTGCTCAGGGCCGACTCCAGCCTGCTGGTCACTTCCGACTCGACTGTACGCGCCGAACTACCGCGCATACTGAACCCGACACCGATCGCAGGAAGTGTTTCCGACGGTGACAGTTTCACCGGAAGTGTCGGCACAAGCACACACCCGAGCAATGCAAGCGCTATAAAGCTCACTATGACTGAAAACGACGAATTTCTGCTGATGGAAAACGATGGTCCCTTGATCGGCATTGACTCGCGGCTTCTGTTACGGTCTATGTTACTTTCATTGCTCATTCTTCAACTCCGATTTCACGGTCAAAAGCTATTGCGATAGGAATATTCTGCTCGAAGTCAAACATCGTCAGTTTGCGTATCTTATAGTAGCTGAGCCAATAGTTCTGCAGCGAGCTGATATAATTTTTACTTGCCTCCTGCTGGCGGTTATGCGCCAGAGTAAGACTGTTGATGTCGGCTTTGCCGATTATAAACCGTTGACGTGTCTGGCTGTAGGCCATGTCGGCGAGGTCGAGAGCTTCAACGGCGCTCGCTACCATACGCTGTTGAGTTGCAAAATCGTTGACTGTCATCGTCACATCCTGATCTACCGACAGCTCCTCCTGACGGGCTGCGATTTCAGCCACAGTGAGTGTGTTTTTGGCTATATTCACCTTGCCACGGCGAACGCCCCAATCGACGAGCGGGATCGACACCGACACTGACACCAAGTCCTGGCGCAGGAGATTATTATAGGCGTCTTTGATCTTGTTAGCCACTTGGTTGAACCCGACGCTTGCATTGACCGATGCATTGAAACGCGCCTCTGCCTTGGCTCTGCTCATGTCGCGCTGAGCCTCGAGCACGGTCTGCCGGTGACCGAGCAAGGTCGGATTGTTGGAACGGGCATGCTCCAGAGCCATATCGAGAGGTATGTTCATTGCCTGAGGCTTGCCAGGCAAGATTACATCTATCTCGGTCTCAGTGTCCATCCCGAGATAAGATGCCAGCGCAAAGCGCGCTCTTTTCACGCTGATCAATGCGTTTTCAAGAGTGTTTTCGGCGTTGACCTTGTCAAGTTTGAGGGTCAGGAGATCGGCTTGCGATATGGCTGCAATCTTGTAGCGGCGCTCGCCGATGGTGTAGAGAGTGTCGCTCGACGACATATTTTCCACGGCGAGACGATATTCCGATTGAGCCAGAGCGAGAGCGAAAAAGTACGATACCACTTGCTCCGACACACTTTCCATGTTGTAGATAAACTCTCGTTTGGCTTTTTCATACTTGATCGGCTCGATCTTTTTTTCCCATTTGAATTGGTTGAAACCGATGAGCGACTGGCGGTAGCCCATTCTGACCGGTATGCTGGAGAATTGATTGCTCGTATAGTTGCCGAAGTTGCGCATGTATTCGAGATCACTTTCAAGATAGAACGATCCGCCGAGGAAATCGACATTCTGGTTAAGTGTCAAGCCTGCCGACGCCATGTAGATCTGCTGACTGCGGAACACGTCGATATCCTCTTCCGAATTATAGCGCTGGGTGATATATCGGTTATATTGGGCCGGCATCACGTTGAGCGACAGGCTCGGAAGGCGATTGGCTTTGAATGTCCGCCATTGCCAATAATTCGAAGCGTAGAGATTCTGATACCTGAATGCTGTCAGCGACGAGTCATTGGCAAGTCGTATTGCCGATTGCAGATCAAGTGTCACCTTGCGCTGGGCATATAATGGTGCTGCTGTGGCAAGCACCGCTAATATTGCGATATATAGTCTTTTCATTTGATGTTTAGGCGTATTATATTGTCGTTGTCATCGCGTCCGTATAGCTCACCTGTTGTCGCGTCCAATCATGGCGCATATTTGGGCGTAAAGAAAATGATGTGCTTTGATAATCATGGCGTTTAACGTTTTGAACGGTTATAAATGAGATAGTAGACAAGCGGGATGATGAATATGCTGACAAGTGTGCCGACTATCATCGATCCGATCATGGCTATGGCGAGCGGACGTTGCAGTTCTGAACCCATGTCGGACGTAAACAGCACCGGAACCATAGCGAAGATCGTTGTCAGAGATGTCATTATTATCGGTTTGAGACGTCGCTGTCCGGCAGTGTGGATAGCGTTCATGAGAGGCATGCCCGTTTTGCGGAGTTCGTTGATTGCATCGAGTTTAAGGATGGAGTCATTGACCACAATACCGCATGTCACAATGATGCCGATCGCAGACATAAGGTTGAGAGTCTGACCGAAAATCCAGAGGCTGAGCAGTGCAAATGTTATGTCGATCGGTATTTCAAGCAGCACTACAAGAGGCTGGACGAAGCTTTCGAGTTGAGCGCATAAGATGAAATACATCATCATCAGCGACACAAGCAGGATCACTGTGAGTTCTTGCATCATTTTGGTATTGGAGAACACCGATCCGGTGAACGATACGTCGAAACTGCCCTCATTGTTGACTTCCGATTTGATCATCTCTGACATCTTGCCGGCTTCCGAGGCTGTAATGTCGAGAGCCACAGGTATATATTCTCCCCTTTCGTCGGAGCGGATGCTCTTGAAGTCCTTGCTCGACGATGTGCTGACAAGTGATTTCAGAGGCACTTCTGAAGCCTTTCCGTTGGATGAGATGTAAGACTTTACCAATGTCGTCGACAGCACCTCCTCCACACTTTGTTCCTGATCGGAGATCTGGATGGGGATATATTCCTGGTACGATTGTAGCGTCGTTGCCTGCAAGCCTTTGAACGAAGATCTCAACGAGCGTTGTACCTCGCTGTTGTCAACGCCGTAGATAGCCAGCAATTCCTGATCGGGAGTGATGTTGATTTGCTTGCGCATGGCAATTTCTTGCACGGGTTTGTCGGTCAATGATGCGATACGGTCACGCATCTGTGTCGAGAGATCGACTGCCGATGGCACATTGCCCGACCGCAGGGTCAGACGGGCCTCGAAAGGCGCTTCGTTGGACGAGAACACTTTTTCAAAAACATTGGTAGGGGCTGCAAATTCAAAGGTGCTGCCTTTGTGATTGCTGAGCAATTCGTTTGTCAATGTCTCTTTAAGCAATTCCAGACTGTCGGGAGTCGCTGTGCGTATATATAGCTCAGCTTCCGACACTCCCTGATCGTTCTGATCATTCAGCATGAAATCCTGGGTGCCGATATAGGCAGAGTGCTCCACCATCAGAGATCGGGCTGTTTCGACCAGCTCGTCGGTGCGACGCCGGTTTTCATCAATATTGATATTCTCGTTCCAGTCGATGGTGAGCATGGTCTCACTGCTGTCGATGTCGGGCATGCGCTCTGTGTCGAGCACTCCGAACAGCGGGAAAATGGCTGCGATCGTTATGATAATGAAAGCTATCGACAGCCCCGTGTGCTTGAATACAAAATCTATTCCACGGTCGTACCACCGCGTAAGTGCCGTATTGTCAGGATCTTCGGCCGCAGTTTCTGCCACATCCGCCTGTTTCTTGTTCTTGAAGAAAATTTTATAGAGCACAGGCATCAGGGTGATACCGACTATGTACGATGCTGCCAGACCGGCGGTTATCGCGAAGGCCTGATCGGAAAATATCGCTCCGGCAATGCCGCTCATGAACACCAGCGGCACGAACACAGCCACTGTTGTCAGCGACGAGCTTAGCATCGGGGTGATCATCTCGTTTGTGCCTGCGATACAACTCTGCATCAGTGAATAGCCGCGGCGGCGGTATTGGGTGATGTTCTCGGCGACAATAACCGAATTGTCGATCATCATGCCGACGGCAAGTATGAGACCGGCGAGCGAAATGATGTTGATCGAAACATGGAAGAAATAAAACAGCAGGAAGGTGATAATCACTGCTACTATGATCGTGATGCCGATCACAAATGGCAGACGTATGCTGCGCATGAACAGCGCACACACCACAAACACCAGGATAAGCCCCAGTATAAGGTTCTGCTCGAGATTGTTGATCGTAAAATCGAGCAACTGGGTCTGACTGCGGCTCTTGCTGAACGATATGTCGGGATACTTTGCCGAAAAATAGCTGATCGTTTTATCGACCGCTTCTTCCATAGCATCCATGCTTTCCGCGTCGTGCTTGATGACGGCCATGGTCACTGCACGGCGTCCGTTGTAGGTCGAATAGCCCGACGGCATTTTTTCTACTGTTTCGACTTTGCAGAAATCGCCAAGCCGATGCATGCGGCCTCTTTTCATCAGCCTTACATCCTTCACATCATCGGGAGTGCGCAGCTGATTGGAGATATGGATGTTGTATTCGTAGTATCCGTCGCGAACAGTCATGCTGCCGGGTTCGGCATTGTTGGCATTGAGTATGTTCTCTATGTCGGCGGTCGTTATTCCGGCCGATTGCATGTAGCCCTTGTCGGGTTGCAGACGGAGTTCCTTACCCGATATGCCTGTGACATCGACCATCGACACCTCCTGAAGCTGCTCAAGCCGACGACGGACGATGTTATCGGCGACATCACACATTTCGATGAAACGATCGTCGTTTTCCTCGCCGTTAAGAGTCATCTGTAGATAGACGACCGGAATGTCGGTGGCGCTCGCCTTGATGGCTTTGGGTCTTGACGCATCGCGTGGGAGTGAATTCATGGCGGCGTCGATCTTCTCGTTCACCTCAATGAACGCCAAGTCGGTGTTTACGCCGTAATCCATCGTGAGATTGATTACAGCAGAGGCATCGCGGGTCTCACTGTCGATGTCGCTGAGGCCAGACACCTGCATCAGTTGCCGCCGCAGTGGAGTCACCATTGAATTTTCGAGCTCTCGGGCAGACATGTTCTCCCCTGTTACCTGTACGGATATATGGGGTATGGCCACGTCGGGTAGCAACGATACGGGAAGTGTGACAAATGTCACGCAACCAAGGATCACCACCGCCAAAAATGCCATGATGACCGCAATCGGGCGTTTCAGCAGAAATTCGACCATTAGAGTCAGTCTTTGATTTTAATTTTTAAAAAGATCGGATTAATTGCATCTGTGTCGCTGATGCGGGCCATTTCGTCGGATGCGACTATCACATAGAACGAATCGTCTCCGACATATTCGACCGGCCAGCCTAACGCTGTCTGACCATCGATTTCAACGGGTATGCCTTCTAAGGTGTTGCATAGGCTGTAGTCTTCGCCCAATTGCTGTGTCCGGCGGTAGATGAGTTCACCGTTGTCGAGATCATAAACATCGTAGCGCATCGTGTTGTCGTCGTCATCAAACGAGTAGCTGGCAAAAAGATAGCGGGAGTTGAATATAGGCGACGATATATAGATATATTTTCTAAAAGCTTCCCGGATCTCTTCGTAGGTTTCGAGACTGCCCCAGTCGCAGTAATGTTTGCCGAGATCCAATGCTATCACCGGCACAGCTGTGTGATTGTCAGTGTCTAATCTGTAGATTGAGTCGTTGTCGTGAATGTAGCTTTGGCCGTTGTAGTTCATGACTGCATCCATGCGGTCTGATCCGGGTTCGGCCCACCGACGTTCGTTGAGGACGTAAGTGTTGACAAGATTCCAGTCAGGATCGTATTGATAGACTTTTTTTTCACGGACTTTTTCGAAGCCGTTTTTTGTTGAGTAGCTGCGGTTATATGCAAGCCATCCTCCGTCGGGTAGCGGCGATAGACTCTGTATGGTGTCGTTGACTGTGGTTCTTAGATAATTGCCGTCATGATCATATTGTTTCAGATTGTCGCGGTTGAAGTTGGCATCGACGACAGTCCATCCATCAGAGGCCGGCGAAAAGTAGGCATAATAAGAATCCATGTATTCTTCGGGGCCTCCACCCTTGCGGTTGAACGCTTTGATCAGTTTGCCCGACGGATAGTCGAATTCTGCCATCCATTCGTCTTCATGGACGTAAGCCTTACCGTCGTGTATTGCCGCAAGATCAGGCATGGTGAACATGGTGCTGTCGGTAAACTCCGGCCGGAAGATGTCTATGACTTCAATTTTTCCTGAGAGATTGTCAAAGTCTGCTTTGTCGAAATATCGTTCGAACTGAACGGTTTTAATATCAGAGTCACCGGCATTGTTGTCTGTGCATGCGCCTACACTTACGCAGCCAATAACCAATAGTGCATATTTTTTCATGGGCAGATAGGTTTATGGTTGTTTCAGGAATGTTATCGATCACTGCTTCTCGATCAGCTTCACAGGTGCCTCGTGGGCGAGGTTTTCATTTCCGCTGATGATCAGCACGACGCCTTCAGTGAGGCCGTCGGTGATTTCATAGCTGTCGAGATTTTCGAGGCCTGTCGTCACGTAATTCCACATGGCTTTGCCGTCTTCATAAGTAAATGCTACCTGTCGTCCCGTGCGGAGCACGACTGCACTCTTCGGCACAATCAGTCTGTCGCCCAGGCTCTGAGAACTGCGTATTCTCACATTCATGCCGTCGATCAGACCGGAGGCTCCGTTGAGCTTTGCGTTGACCTTGACATGGCCGCTTTCATCAATCATGGGATTTATTTCAGAGACAGTGCCGTAGTGTTTGTCACCTCCGTTATAAGGGGTTATCTCCACTTTGCTGCCTGGGTGGATGTATGAAAGTTCGCTTTCAAGGATTGAAAATTCAACACCCATGACGTTGTCGTTGATGATGCGGCAGAATGGCTCTGACATTGACGCCATTGAACGGCGGGAGCCTTTCACGTTGGCCACCACTCCGTCGAACGGCGCGGTTAACGTGGCATTCTCGATGTCTTTAAGAATTGTATTATAGTTCGTTTCTGCCTGTTCGAGTCCGCTGCGTATGCGCGCAAGCTTCATTACATCGTCGGGCACCGATGAAAGGTCTTCGGGGTTGTAGCCGCGGCCGATAAGCACATCCTGCATCTCAAGCCGTGCCTGGGCGAGCGCCGCTTCCTGTTTTGTCTTTTCTGCGTCGAGTTTGAACATGTTGAGACGCGCCAATTGCTGCCCTTTCTTCACATGCTGGCCATTATGGACGAAGATGTCATCGATTATTTCAGATGTCCGGAAATTTATGTCGGCATATTCTGACGCTTTGATTCTGCCGTTGCTGACAACGTCGTTGGTGAACGCTGCCGACCACAAGGTCATTGTGTCTACTTCTGCAGTCAGTTCATCGCTGCCTTGCAATGTGCTGCTGCTGTCTTCGGATTGCATTTTTTCATGGCCGGAGCATGATATCATCGCAAAAAATGCGACAGGCATCATCATCCGAATATGATTGGTGTATCTCATGATCTGCACGATTTATTAATTGTGCGATAAAGATACGCGTTTTTTTTTTATTACAAACTTTTTTATGACAAAAAATGGCTAATCAAGGCAATTTTGTCACTTTTACACATCGTGGAGTTTCATCAAGCCTCACGTTTCCGGAGATGAATACAGTGGATGCGGTTTCACGCTCAAACGGCTTGATAGCCGTCACACGGTTGTTTTCAATTGTTGCCACTGACATTGTGTACTCTTTGCCGCGGTAGATAATTTTATGTGCGAGGATGTGCTTGGCGGTCATTATTCAATGCTGTCAGTACGTTCTGCTTCATCAACCTTGATGAGGTTTTTCGGAGTGATCTGCCGCTGGCGGTAATGCTGGTTGTAGTTATCCGGCGACAGACGGTTTCTTATAAGCATCAGACTGTCGGCCCAGACAGTTGTCGCTCCACGCGGGTCGATCATTATGTAACCATAGATGCGGGTCGCGGTCTTGGCGGAGTCGCCGATGAAACGCAGTTCGCGCCAACCGTCGCCCATCAGATCTTCTGTGAGCATATCTTTGCTGCCGTCGGCGTAATCAGCAGTGATACCCCAGACCGATGATCCGGCATTGTTTGTGAATTTTGCCCTCCAAGTGTAGGAGTCGCCCTTTTCCCAGTTTTCGTCTTCAGAGATCGCGAAAGTCACGAAATTGGATGGCGACAGCCGGTTGACGGCAAGGAATGGCGACCGTCCCCAGATGTCGACAGAGTCGCCAGCAAATGATATGTTTTCAGCAGCGATGCGGTTACCGGTCTCAGCGATGCGGCGTTCGAGCAGTTCGATCGTCTTATCATAGACCTCCATGTAGTAAGTGATGTTGTGACCGTACCAGTCGAAAGATGTGTCGAGTTGCTGCTTTGTCACACCGTGGCGTTCGAGCACAGACTGGAGCATGACAAGTTTGGACGAGTCTGTGCGGTAGTCGGCTCTGTTGAGGTCGATCACAGCTTCGCCGATGTGGATATCGGCGATCAACGAAGCCATTTCGTCGGGAGAAATTACATAGCCCGGCACTTTACTGCATGAAGCAGCAAGCAAAGCGACGGCACAAAGGGCGCTGTATTTTCCTCCTGATAGTTTCATTTTTCGTTTTCCTGTTTCTGCGGTGTGTTGTCGGCCTGCGAACCTCCAAGATATTTTGAGTAGAAGAGAATCAGAATGATCATGCCTACGGATATGGCAGCGTCTGCGAAGTTGAAAACCGGATCAAAGAACGAGAATGTGCGTCCGGCGATCAGCGGCATCCAGTCGGGCCATTGAAAAGAGAATAGCGGGAAGTAGAACATGTCGACCACCAATCCGTGGAACAGCGTCGAATAGCCTTCACCCCAGGGGACAAACTGAGCGATCTGAGGAGGATACGGGTTTGTGAAGATTTCTCCATAGAATACGCAGTCGAATATGTTGCCGGCGGCTCCTGCCATGATAAGAGCCACACAAGCGACGAAGCCTTTGGGATAGATGTCGCGACGGCACAGACGGCAGATAATCCAGCCGAGAACACCTACGGCCACAATGCGGAACAGAGTCAGAAACAGCTTGCTTCCGAGTTCCATGCCGAATGCCATGCCGTTGTTCTGGACAAAGCGGATGTGAAACCATGAGAATATCTCGATATCCTCGCCCCAGTACATACGGGTTTTAACCCATATTTTGATCAATTGATCGATGAGAATGACTGCAACCGTTATGATCGCCGCCAGCCATGCTTTGGACAATTTCATTCGTTCAAGCTTGTTTTTTTCCGGTCTTCGGATCGATACTCAGAGTCGCGTGAGGCACTGCACGCAGACGTTCTTTCGGGATCAGCTCACCTGTGACACGGCATATGCCATAGGTTTTGTTGTCGATGCGTGTCAGAGCGGCGGTCAAGTGATTGATGAAAGTTCTCTGGCGCTCCGCGAGTCTGGCAGTCTCTTCACGGCCGAGGGTCGAAGCCCCTTCTTCAAGCACCTTGAAGGTGGGAGATGTGTCGGCAATGTCGTTGCCATTGTTATTGCGGAGGCTCGCGCAGAGGTTTTCGTACTCTGCGCGGGCTTTCTCCAATTTCGCCATTATAAGCTCTTTGAATTCAAGGAGCTCTTCATCTGAATATCGTGTTTTACCGGACATGGGTATAGGTTATTTTTTAATAGTGATAGCTACTTTGGCTTCAACTCCGTCGATGTCAAGAGTCTCAACATCGGCAACATTGTCTAACGATCCGATTGCAACGGAGTCGGCGAGCACTTGTCGTGCGATGTAATCGCCGAATGTGCTTACGGCTTCGTCGAGTTCGGCGTTAGGCGCAAACACCACTTCGATACGGTCGGTGATGTCGTAGTTGCGGGCCTTGCGGATGTTCTGTACGCGATTGATGAGATCGCGGGCGATGCCTTCGAGACGCAATTGCGGAGTGACGGTTACGTCGAGCGCAACAGTAAGATTGCCGTCGTTGGCGACGAGCCATCCGGGGATATCCTCCGACAGGATTTCGACGTCGGTGAGATCGATCCGGGCCGAAGAACCATCGGGGAGCTGGACATCGATGTATCCGTCTTTCTCAAATGATGATATCAATGAGTTGTCGAGGGTCTGGAGCACGGCGGCGGCTGCTTTCATCTGTTTGCCAAGTTTCGGGCCGAGCTTCTTGAAGTCGGGCTTAACTCGTTTGACTAAAATGCCTTCGTCGTTACCAACAATTCTCAATTCCTTGACATTGACTTCTCCGAGAATAAGATCGCTCATGCGGGAAAGAGCTTCGCGCTGTGCTTCGTCTATGGCCGGTACCATGATGGCAGTAAGTGGCTGACGGACTTTGATGTTAATCTTACGGCGGAGGGCAAGCACCATCGAGGTGACGCGCTGAGCGATCGACATGCGATCTTCGAGGGCTTTGTCGATGTCGGCATCGTCGGCCTTGGGATAGCTTGCAATGTGAACCGAAGCTTCGGGGTCACCTGTGAGGTCGCGATAGAGGCGGTCGGCATAGAATGGAGCGATAGGCGCCATGAGTTTTGCGACTGTAAGCAAGCAGGTATAGAGAGTCTGATAAGCCGAGAGTTTGTCGTCGTTCATCTCACCACCCCAGAAACGCTTGCGGTTGAGGCGGACGTACCAGTTCGACAGATTGTCGATGACGAAGTCGTTGATTGCACGGGCCGCACGGGTCGGTTCGAGATCGTCGAGAGCAGCTTCAGTCTCTTTGACGAGAGTGTTGAGCAACGATATGATCCAACGGTCGATCTCAGGACGCCGGTCAACAGGGATCGACGGTGCCGCGGGGTCGAAGTTGTCGACGTTGGCGTAGAGAGCGAAGAACGAATATGTGTTGTAGAGGGTTGAGAACAGTTTGCGCGACACTTCAGTGACACCTTCGGGATTGAATTTCAAGTTGTCCCAGGGTGCAGAGTTTGCGATCATGTACCAGCGCAAGGGATCTGAACCATATTTTTCGATTGTCGAGAACGGATCGACGGCATTGCCAAGTCGTTTCGACATCTTGTTTCCATCTTTGTCGAGCACAAGGCCGTTGGAAATTACAGACTTGAATGCCACACTGTCGAACACCATACCGGCAATGGCATGGAGCGTGAAGAACCATCCGCGGGTCTGATCGACACCTTCAGCGATGAAATCGGCGGGATATGCTGCGCCAGATTCGAGAAGCTCTTTGTTTTCGAATGGATAGTGGATCTGAGCATAAGGCATTGAGCCAGAGTCGAACCATACGTCGATAAGGTCGGTCTCGCGGTGCATCGGTTTACCGGATTCGGAAACGAGTACAATGTCATCGACATACGGACGATGGAGGTCGATCTTATTATAGTTGTCCTTGGAATAATCGCCCGGAACGAAGCCACGGTCTTTGTAGGGGTTAGATTTCATGACACCGGCCGCAACAGCTTTCTCGATCTCGTCGTAGAGACGGCTGACGCTGTCGATGCAGATTTCTTCCTTGCCGTCGTCGCTGCGCCATATCGGAAGAGGAGTGCCCCAATAGCGGCTGCGTGAGAGATTCCAATCCTGAAGATTTTCGAGCCATTTTCCGAAACGGCCCGAACCTGTCGAAGCAGGTTTCCATTTGATTGTTTCGTTGAGCTCGATCAAGCGATCTTTGACAGCAGTTGTCTTGATAAACCAACTGTCGAGAGGATAATAAATTACGGGTTTATCGGTTCGCCAGCAGTGAGGATAGTTATGGGTGTGCTTCTCGATGCGGAATGCTTCGCCAGCCTGCTTCATTTCCAGACAGATGACGATGTTGAGATCCTCGGCTTTAGAGGCTTCTTTCTCATCGTATTTTCCACCGGGGTTAAAGCGCGGATCATAAGCGTTCTTGACGAAGTCACCTTCGTGTTTTTTATAAAGATCAACATTGACGCAGCGTTCTACAAATTCGGGCGCACATTCATCGAGAAGATAATATTTGCCGGTAAAATCGACCATCGGTCGAGTCTCACCATTGACTGTGATCATGAATAGAGAGGGAATACCTGCGGCTTTTGCCACCTTGGCGTCATCGGCACCGAAAGTCGGCGCGATGTGCACAATGCCTGTGCCGTCATCGGTTGTGACATAGTCGCCAGGGATTACCCTGAATGCCTCAGACTGCATCACGACGAAAGTGTCTTTTGCGACAGCGAAGCAGTCGGCGGGATTTGCCGCAGCATAATCCTTGACGAAGGCGGGGGAATTGTCGTCGAGTTTCTCGGTGGGACGTACCCAAGGCATGAGCTGGGCATAACGCATACCGACAAGCTGCTCACCGGTGAATGTCGCTACTATGCGGTAAGGAATGATTTTGTCGCCGGGCGAGAATGTTTCGATCGGCGCGTCAAGACCTTCAGCCTTGAGATAGTGAGAGATACACTCTTTGGCCATGACAATAGTGATGGGCTCAGCAGTGTAGGGATTGTAAGTGCGGATGCAGGCATATTCAAATTTCGGGCCAACGCATAGCGCGGTGTTCGACGGGAGCGTCCAGGGGGTTGTTGTCCATGCAACGAAGTAGGGCTTACCCCACCCCTTCATCTCATCGAGAGGGTCTGAGATCTCGAAGAGCGCAGTCACGGTAGTGTCCTTGACGTCGCGGTAGCATCCCGGCTGATTCAATTCGTGGGAACTGAGGCCTGTGCCGGCAGCCGGCGAGTATGGCTGAATTGTGAGTCCCTTGTAAAGCAAGCCTTTATCGTAGATTTGCTTTAGAAGCCACCATAGAGTCTCGATATAACGGTTGTCGTATGTTATGTAAGGATCCGACATGTCGACCCAATAGCCCATCATTTCGGTGAGAGTCTC
The DNA here is from genome assembly GCA_910587475.1 of uncultured Muribaculaceae bacterium. GTDB lineage: Bacteria > Bacteroidota > Bacteroidia > Bacteroidales > Muribaculaceae > CAG-873. Next base: position 142,731 of record CAJUMR010000001.1, on the reverse strand, counting down.
CCACTCTTTAGTGAATTTCAGGACTTCATTGCGGCATGCGGCATTATAATCGTCAACCGAAATTTTCTTTCCGATGTCTTCTTTGGTTATGCCAAGCGCTTTTTCGACGCCGAGTTCGACGGGAAGACCATGAGTGTCCCAACCGGCTTTGCGCTTGACCTGGAAACCTTTCATTGTCTTATAGCGGCAAACGATGTCTTTGATTGTACGCGCCATTACATGGTGAATACCCGGCATGCCATTGGCCGAAGGAGGACCTTCGAAGAATACGAAAGAAGGACAACCCTCTCTCTCTTTGAGACTTTGCTCGAAAAGATTAGACGTGCGCCACTGTTCGAGCATCTGTTTGTTGATGTCGGAGAGATTAAAACCGTTATATTCGTTGAATTTCTTCATGAAAGGTGGTATATCTTTATGTTGAATTATTTTCGCAAATTTACTAAAATCGGGCTTAACTGCGAAACTTTCAGACGGAAAATCTTGCTTATCGGGTTCATGATTGCAGTCAGAAGGTGATAAAACCTCTGAAATCGGGCCGGAACCGCGTTGTAGTCTTGTGAAAAACGACGCTATAAGGTTAGTGTCGGCTGTAAAGCTACGGTTCAGACGTATAAGTAGAAAATCGTCGTCGCCTTCGTGAGTGAAGACTGCATGATAGCCGGTCGATAAGTTGGCAACTTTGTAAACTGATGATCCATGGATCTCTATACGCGTGGCTGCATCCGGAATTGCAGTATTATCCGCAGTCATCATGTCGAGATCGAATTTCCAAGTCCGGAACTCGAGCTGAACCGGTGCAAATCTTAATGGCGAGCGTGAAGTTACAGGCAATCGGATCTCCAGCGGAAAGATGTATTCCGCACCAACATTGTAAGATCTTGAGCGATGGACAGTATTGCCGCTGTCATCGAACGCAAGCAGGCGACATGTCATTGGTCCACAGAACAAACCATCGGCAGTGATGGCACGCAATGATTGTGTCAAGAAGTTTGAGAGATCGTCGATACAGGATGCAACGGCCAAATGACGATGCTGCCAATCGTGTGGCTGCCTGGCGGGGGTGAACATAAGGCTCACCAAAGACATTGGTTCAAGGGGTAGTTTTTCCATAAGTGATGAATATAGGTTAGATATTATAATGCTGCAAAGATAATACATGCAATTGTATTGTGCAAGTATTATGGCAAATAATTTACATATTATTGCAAAATACAATAATGACTGCCCCGCGGTTGTAGACGGTAAATGCTAATCAAGTGTCTGTACACCGCCTCCGTTCACCATCAGAGTCTGTCCGCTTATCCAAGACGAGATGGGAGCGGCGAAAAAGAGAATTGCTCCGGCGATATCCGACACCTTACCCAAACGGTGTATGGGTGTTCGGGCGAGCATGCGCGCTTCAATCTCGGGAGTAAGCACTGTAGCTAAAGCAGCTGTGTGGGTGGCGCCAGGACCAACATTATTAATCCGGATGCCCATCGGACCATAGTCGTGCGCCAGATTTGCAGCCATGTGGTTCAGGGCCGCTTTCGACGAACCGTAGATGGCCATATTCGGATCAGCGTTTATGCTGCTCATCGAAGTAACGTTGACAATAGAACCATAGCCAGACTTCTGCATATATGGAGCGGCAAGTAGAGACAGGCGCCAAGGAGCCACCACATTAATTGCATATATACGTTCGACATATGTACGGTCGATCTTGAACGGGTTCTCACGTCCGCCTCCTCCGAGCCCGGCATTGTTGACCAGAACGTTGATCGTCCCGAAAGTCTGTATAGCGAAATCGATCAAGCGTTGAAGGTCATCATCCACCAATACATTGCAGACAGTGGCTGCAGCTCTGCCGCCACCGGCATTAATTGCGTCGGCCACGGCTGTGGCCTTTTCAGCATTGATATCGCTGACAACAACTGAAGCTCCGGCAGACGCTAAAATCTCACATGCTCCTTTGCCAATGCCATCACCACCTCCGGTCACTACGGCTACGCGCCCGTGAAGGTCAAACAAATCGTCAATATTTATCATAAATTCAATATTTTTCAAGCTGTTATACTGTCAGTACGGTCGTCTTATCGCCCTATTGATATATAACAAATATTGACGCAAAAGTGTCGAACCAAACCGAAATATGGATCAAGTCACTAATTGTTCCATAAGGGAGAGTTTGCATTGATGCAGCCGGAGGATCAATGCAGCTTATAAAACAAAGAGGAGACCTTTTGGGGTCTCCTCTTCAGGCGTTTAGAGCCTTGGAAAATTTTTAAGCTATGCCAATGCTTATTCAGCAGCGGGAGCTTCTGTTTCAGCTTCGGCTTCTTTGGCTGCTTCTTCAGCTTCCTTAGCGGCTTCTGCGGCAGCAGCTGCGATTTCAGCTTTCTTTTTGGCTACCTCTTCGGCTTTAGCCTTGTTTTTAGCTGTTTCGGCTTCAAGGCGTTCTTTCAAAGCGATTTCCTTTTTGTTGGCCATGTCAGCTTTGAACTTGTCGACAGATGCGATCTTGTTAGCCTTCCAAGCATCGAAACGACGCTGTGCTTCTGCTTCGTCGAATGCACCTTTCTTTACGCCACCCTGAAGATGCTTCATGAGTAAAACGCCTTCGTTAGAAAGGATTGAACGAACAGTGTCAGTGGGTTGAGCACCGACATTCACCCAATACAAAGCCCGCTCGAAGTTAAGAGAAATTGTAGCAGGATTAGTGTTCGGATTATAAGAACCTATCCTTTCAATAAATCTACCATCTCGTGGTGCCCTGCTATCGGCGATTACAATAGGATAAAACGCGTAGTTCTTGCGACCGTGGCGTTGTAATCTAATTTTAGTTGCCATTAAATTGAATTAATTAAAAAATGTTGGTTTTGTATTGATTAGCGAGTGCAAAGGTAGTGATTATCTTTGAGTAAACCAAACATGTTTGAAAAAAACTTCAAAATCTTCTTGTGCAGCGGCGAGAGACTCCGGTTTTCCGATGTCGTGCCAGCGGACGGCTTCATGGGGACAATAGCCAAAAAACGGCAGGCCGGAGCATCGGCTGACATAAAAGTCCATTATCGAAAATTTCGGGATGGCGTCGCTACCTGAAAGAGAGCGGGCAAATTGTTCGAGATGTGGAAAAATATCAGGCGAGAGTACGTGTACACCACCGAAGGCAAGACGCCGGAGACCATCGGCCGACGTCAAAGAGCCGGGACGATATTCCCCTGTGGATACATTGGTCCATCCTCGCATGCGCATGTCGTCGGGATCGAAAAGGAGATAACGCTTTGTCGATCTGTCAGCGACGAGCAACGAGGCCATCGCTTCAGACCGGTCGGCGAATGCGGCCATACCGGAGAGGTTGACATCGGTGAGTATGTCGGCATTGTGGACAATAAACCTGTCGTCGCCGTCGAGCCATTTCCGGGCGGCAAGGATGCCACCGCCTGTGTCGAGCAGCATGGCGGTTTCATCGCTGATGTGGATGGTGATGCCGAAATTGTCGTTTTTACGCAGATATTCAACTATCTGATCGGCAAAATGATGGACGTTGACAACAACTTCGTCTACACCTGCGGCAATAAGACGTCTGATGACTATTCCGAGCATCGGGTGGCCACATATTTCAGCAAGGGCTTTCGGATGGCTGTCGGTAAATGGTTTCAGCCTTGTGCCGAGCCCGGCGGCAAATATCATCGCCTTCATGCGGTCAGTTTTTTACTGTGAAGTTTTGCTCTATGTTCTGTTCGCGATGGACTAATTCGACCTTAACATTGAATTTTTTATAGATGTGTTCGGCCATGTGCTGCGCACAATAGACCGATCGATGTTGTCCGCCTGTACAACCGAAGCATACCATCAGATTGGAAAATCCGCGTTCTTTGTATCGGGCAACCGATGCGTCGACAAGGTTATAGCAATTTTCGAGGAAAACACTCACCTCTCCGTCATCTTCAAGAAACTTGATAACCTGCGGATCGAGGCCGGTGAACGGTTTGTAGCGTTCGTATTTACCCGGATTGTTGACGGCACGGCAATCAAACACGAAGCCGCCTCCGTTGCCTGAAGGATCGTTGGGAATGCCTTTTTTGTAGGCAAAACTCATCACTTTGACGGTCAGAGACTTTTTTTGCAGATCGTCGGTGAATTGCTTCAGGTTGACAAGGCGTTCGAGAAGCTGGTTGAGATAGGGATATTCGGCGTATGGACGGTCGAGCAAAGCCCTGAGGTTGGCAATGGCAAAAGGAACGCTCTGCATGAAATGGGGTTTCTTCTCGAAATAGCCTCTGAAACCATAGCAGCCAAGAACCTGAAGTGTCCGGAACAGGACGAAATGGCGCAGTTGCTCCATGAAGTACTGTTCATCGATATATTGATACTTTCTGAGCGAGTCGAGATACTCGCCAATCAGTTCCTTGCGCAGAGAGTCGGGATAGTTGGCCTTGGCTTGCCAGAGGAAAGATGCGACATCGTAGTAGAACGGGCCCTTGCGTCCGCCCTGGAAGTCGATGAACCAAGGCTGGCCATCTTTTATCATAACGTTGCGCGACTGGAAGTCACGATACATGAATGTGCCGGACTGCGATCTCATCAGCACATCGGCAAGTGCCTGAAAGTCATCTTCAAGGCGGTCTTCCTGAAATTCGATGCCGGTCGCTTTGAGGAAGCAGTATTTGAAATAATTGAGATCCCACATTATAGTGCGGACATCGAACTGCGACGAGGGATAGCAGTAGTTGAAGTCAAGTCCGACAGCACCAGCGAACTGCACATCGGGGAGCGCTCTGACTGTTTTCACGAGTAATTCGCGCTCTTCGTTTGAAAAAGATCTGGTCAGCCTACCCTTTTCGATTGCATTGAACAACAAAGTGTCGCCGAGATCTTCCTGAAGATAGGCCATGCGATCGTCGCTGACCGCCACGACTTCGGGTGTGCGTACGCCTTGCTTGCGGAAATGGTCGGCCATGTAGATGAAAGCCTCGTTTTCTTCGCAGCAAGTGCCGAGAACTCCTATGAGATCCTGGTTGCCGAGCAGGCGGAAATAACGACGGTTGGAGCCTGACGAAGGCAGTTCGTCGACTGATGACGGCTTAAAGCCTACATGGGCTAAATAAAGTTCTTCAAGGATTTTGTTGTTCATGTCGTAATGGGTGATGATAGTATGGTCGTGGTGGTGGGTGATGAATGTCGCGCGGGTTCAATTGCCCATTTCCGAGAGGAAACGGATGCGAACGAGGCGTATTTCGTTTTCGGAGTAGTCGGGACAAAGCTCATCGTAAGCCGCAGAGAGACTGTCGGAGGTAGATTCCCGGAAATAGTCGAAGATTTCTTCCTGATCTTCTGTGTCAATGAGGTTGTCGAGATAATAGCTGATGTTGATCTTTGTGCCGGAATTGACAATAGCTTCGATCTCTTCGAGGAGCTGGTCGAAGTTCATGTTGAGCGACGGGGCAAGTTCTTCGAGATCGATCTTGCGGTCGATGGCCTGGATGATTGAAATTTTGGACTTCGACCTGTTGGCTACGCTTCTGACTCTAAGATCTTCGGGGCGCTCGATTTCCCGTTCGTCGACGTAGGCTTTGATGACTTTGACAAATTCATCGCCATAGCGCTTGGCTTTTCCAGCTCCTACACCTGAGATGTTCTGGAGTTCCTCGAGGGTTACGGGATAGCTTGTTGCCATGGCTTCGAGGGAGGGATCCTGAAAGATGACGTAAGGCGGTAATTTTAGCTTGGCGGCAATCTGTTTGCGCATGGAGTCGAGGATGGCGTAGAGTTCGGGGTCGGCCGAGCATCCGGCACCGCTTTTGAATAACAGTGTTTCGTCATCGTCTGTGAAATCGGTGTCTTCGACTATCTTGAACGATTGAGGATTTTCGAGGAATGCGCGCCCGGCGGGAGTGAGTCTGACAAGTCCATAGTTTTCGATGTCGCGGGCCAGATAGCCACTGAGCGAAGCCTGGCGGATGACGGTGTTGAGATAGCGGTGGTCGCGACTCCTGCTGCATCCGTAGGTGTCAATCAGATCGTGGCGGTAGGCTTTGATCTCGTTGGTGTTTTTGCCGAGCATCACATCTATTACATGATCGGCCTTGAAGCGCTCTTTCAAGAGGTTGACGGTTTCGAGCACGTCGAGAAGATCGTCTTTGGCCTCTACCTTGGTGTGGGTCGAACGACAGTTGTCGCAGTTGCCACAGTTGTCTTCGCCGAAATCTTCGCCAAAGTAGTGGAGCAACGCCTTTCGGCGGCACACAGAAGACTCGGCATATGAGGCGGTCTCGACGAGGAGCTGCTTGCCGATCTCTTGTTCGGCAACCGGTTTGCCCTGCATGAATTTCTCGAGCTTCTGAAGATCTTTGTAAGAATAGAATGCCAGGCAGTAGCCTTCGCCTCCATCGCGACCTGCGCGTCCGGTCTCCTGGTAGTAACCTTCGAGAGACTTCGGCATGTCGTAATGAATGACGAAACGAACGTCGGGTTTGTCGATGCCCATGCCGAAGGCGATTGTTGCGACGATGACATCGACGGTCTCGAGCAAGAAAGCATCCTGATTGTCAGAACGTGTGGCGCCGTCGAGTCCGGCATGATAAGGGAGAGCCTTGATGTTGTTGATTGTGAGTAATTCGGCCAGCTCCTCGACTTTCTTGCGGCTGAGGCAGTAGATGATGCCCGATTTTCCAGTCTGTTGTTTGACAAATTTTATGATGTCGCGGTCGGTGTTCTTGTTCTTCGGTCTGACCTCGTAGTAAAGGTTCTGACGGTTGAACGAGGATTTGAAGACGGCAACATTGTTCATGCCGAGGTTTTTCTGGATGTCGTGTTGCACCTTCGGGGTTGCCGTGGCTGTGAGGGCTATAACGGGACGCGATCCGATCTCGTTGATTATCGGTCGTATGCGCCGGTATTCAGGACGGAAATCGTGGCCCCACTCCGAGATGCAATGGGCTTCGTCGATGGCAAAGAACGAGATCTTGATCGTGCGCAGGAAGTCGATGTTGTCTTCCTTGGTCAAAGACTCGGGCGCAACATAGAGGAGCTTGGTCTTGCCCGATATTATGTCATTTTTTACGGCATCGATGGCAGCCTTGGTCAACGAAGAGTTGAGGAAATGGGCTATGTTGTCGTCGGCACTGAAATTGCGCATCGCATCGACCTGATTTTTCATCAGGGCGATCAAGGGCGAAACCACTATGGCTGTGCCTTCGGACAAAAGAGCGGGCAACTGGTAGCACAATGATTTGCCGCCGCCTGTCGGCATGAGCACGAATGTGTCATGGCCGTCGAGCAGATTGGCGATGATGGCTTCTTGGTTGCCTTTGAATTTGTCAAAGCCGAAGTGCTTTTTCAGAGCATCTGTGAGAACTTGTCGGGAAAACATAGCCAGAGAGGTGTTGTGAGTGTTATTGGGCAAATTATCAGTCCTTATGGCGCAGTAGCTTCAAAATGGGCCTGTTCGATCTTTTGGCTTGCGTAGTCGCGGGTGACGGTGAAGTCTTTGACGTCGGCAGACGGGAGCTCGTACATGGCGTCGACCATGATAGACTCGACTATCGACCTGAGGCCTCGGGCACCGAGCTTGTACTCAATCGCTTTGTCGACGATGAAGTCGAGGGCGTCGTCGTCGAAGTGGAGATCTATGCCATCCATCTTGAACAGTTTGATATACTGGCGGGTGATGGCGTTTTTGGGCTCAGTCAAGACCTTGCGGAGTGCGTCGCGGTCGAGCGGTTCGAGATGGGTCAGGATGGGCAGACGTCCAATGATTTCTGGGATGAGGCCGAATGATTTCAGATCCTGAGGGGCAACGTAGCGCATGAAGTCCTTGGAGTCGATGCGACGGCGTTTGGCGTCGGTGGAGTATCCGACAACATGGGTGTTCATGCGGTGGGCAATTTTCTGCTCTATGCCGTCGAACGCACCTCCGCAGATGAAGAGGATGTTTTTTGTATCGACGGGGATCATGCGTTGCTCGGGATGCTTTCGGCCACCTTGTGGCGGGACGTTGACTATCGAGCCTTCGAGAAGCTTGAGCAGGCCTTGTTGCACGCCTTCGCCCGATACGTCGCGGGTGATCGAGGGGTTGTCGCCTTTTCTGGCAATTTTGTCTATTTCGTCGATAAAGACGATGCCACGCTGGGCGCGGTCGACGTCGTAGTCGGCAGCCTGGAGCAGACGTGTGAGAAGACTTTCGATGTCTTCACCGACGTAGCCTGCCTGAGTGAGCACAGTTGCGTCGACGATTGTGAACGGAACATCGAGCAGACGGGCGATGGTCTTGGCGAGAAGTGTCTTGCCTGTACCGGTCGGTCCGACGAGGATTATGTTGCTTTTTTCGATGTCGACATCGTCTTTGTCGTCGTGCTGCATCAGTCGTTTATAATGATTGTAAACGGCGACTGACAGGTATTTTTTCGCGTCGTCCTGTCCGATCACGTATTGATCGAGGAATGACTTGATTTCAGCCGGTTTCGGAACCTCTGACAATGTCATGCCGTCGTGGCCGTCGTCTGAACCAGAGCCGGCCGTTTCGCCATGATATTTCAGGATCATGTCATGGATGGCAGAGACGCAATCGGTGCAGATATACGATTTTTGGTCGGGAGACGGTATCAGGGCTTCAACCTCCGATGCTCCGCGTCCGCAGTAACTGCATTTAGGATCTATGGCTTTTGGCATTTCAATCAATGTTTTGCTTTGATAAGTACGCTGTCAATCATGCCGTATTCCTTGGCTTCATCTGCAGTCATCCAATAGTCGCGGTCAGAGTCTTTTTCAACGCGTTCGAAGGGCTGTCCGGAGTGGTCGGCGATGATCGAGTAGAGTTCATGCTTGAGCTTTTTGATTTCACGGGCAGTGATCTCGATGTCACTTGCCTGACCTTGAGCGCCGCCCATCGGTTGGTGGATCATCACTCTTGAATGGCGCAGGGCAAAGCGTTTGCCTTTTTCGCCGGCAACGAGAAGCACGGCAGCCATCGAAGCGGCCATACCGGTGCAGATAGTTGCGACATCGCTCGAGATATACTGCATGGTGTCATAGATGCCGAGGCCTGCATATACAGATCCGCCGGGAGAGTTGATGTAGATCGATACATCTTTTCCGGGGTCAGCAGAATCGAGATAGAGCAGCTGGGCCTGTATGACGTTAGCGGTGTAGTCGTTGACTTCAGTGCCGAGGAAGATGATGCGATCCATCATCAGACGCGAAAAAACGTCCATTTGCGCGACGTTGAGCTGACGCTCTTCGATGATCGACGGATTGATGTAGTTGGCGTTGACGGCATTGATCTTGGAAGTGTATTGATCAAGGGAGAGCCCGTTCATGCCCAGATGGTGCACGGCAAAATTGCGGAAATCAGACTTGTTGTTCATAATATATTATGTGTTTGCTTTTGTTTCGTTGGGTTAATGTTATTCAAAGGTACGAAATTCGAGGAGCATCTGCAAGTTTTATAGCCAATAATTTTCGGTGAGACTTCGGCAGGCACATAAAAAAGAGCGCATGGATTTCTCCTTGCGGGCGGAGAAACCCATGCGCTTAGTGGGTTTGTGGGGGAGATGGATTATTCTGCTGCTTCGGCTGCAGGGTTGACCATCTTCACGAAGTCTTCCATGCTGACAGTCTTGGTGTCGATGGTGACAGCTTCGCGGATGAATGCAAACAATTTGAGTTCGCTGACCTCTTCGGCGATGCGACGGCGATAGTTTTTGTCGGCGAGGATGCGCTTGGCGGTGTCGTTGAGCGTTTCTTCGTCCATGTTGTAGATGCCGTACTGCATGAACTGCTGCTGAGCGATGAAGCGGGCGCGGGCAAGGAGGTCGGCTTCTTCAACTTTAACTCCGAGTTTCTCGGCGATCTTGTCGCTGATGAGCTGCCATTTGATCTGAGGGATCATCTGTTCGAATTCTTTGTCCCAATCGGTGTCGGCGGCTGCTTCGGGATTGTTCATCTTGAGCCAACGTTTGAGGAAGTCGGCGGGAAGAGTCATTCCGTCAGAGTATTTGTCGAGGAAATATTTGCGTGCCTCAACGTTGAAATAGTAGTCGGTGTTGTTGCGGAACGAATTAGCGATCATAGCCTTGAGGGCTGCGTTGTATTCCTCTTCGTTGTGCACTTTGTCGCGACCGAAAACATTGTCAAAGAATTCCTGATCGTGCTCGGCGAGTTTGACAACGATGATCTCCGAAATGGCCATTTCGAAATCGCCCTTGTAGTCTTCAGCCTTTTCCTTGTCGATGTTGAGCATAGAGGCGAGTTCTGCGGCGTTGCCTTCGCAAGAAGCGTAAGGATTGAATACGACCTTGTCGTTGACTTTCTTGCCGATGAACTTCTGTTCTTCGTCCTTAGATTTGAAATAGAAGGGAGCAACAATGCCATTGATCACCTGGACAGCATCTTCAGTTTCCTTTACAGAGCCGTCGGGGTTGAGTTCCATGATTGTACCTTTCACCACAGCTTTGCTGTCGACTTCTTCGCCGGGAACCTGAGCGCCGAAACGTTCGCGGAGGCTCTTGTCCTGCTCTTCCATCATCTTGTCGGTGACTTCGATTTCATAGTAAGGCAGTGTTACGTTCTTGTCGAGTTCGACATTGATTTCGGGTGCGAGGCCGAGATCATAGGTGAAGGTGTAGTCCTTGTCATCGAGATTGATTTCCTTTACATCTTCGGGGATGGGCTGGCCGAGGATGTTGATCTTGTTGTCGATGATGTACTTGACAGCAGCTTCATATACAACGTTGTTGAGCGCATCGCTCTTCACCTGTTTGCCGAAACGGCTGCGGAGCTGAGCAACGCTGATATGGCCTTTGCGGAAACCGGGGATATTGTGGGTCTTGCCAATTTTTTTAAGTTCTTCATCTACCTTGGCGGCGTAATCGGCTTCGTCAACGTTGACGATGAGCTTGCCGTTGCAATCGTCGATTTTTTCAAATGTAATCTTCATTAGAAGTCCTGATTTATGGTTGTGAATATTATGTTTCGTTAAATACGGGTGCAAAATTAGCATTAAAAAATTTATTATTCAATTTATATACCACATTTTTGAAGAAAAACAGCTTCCCGGTGTCTAAATAGATGGGAAAGGATGCGGTTGTCTGCGAAAAAAGACTTAACTTTGCATCAAATTACAATTATTGACCACCATCTCATTATTGCATTTACTAATATGGTAGTTTTCTTCAAAAAAGGCGTTGACACGTTTTATGCCATTGAAACAGACCACAAGTTTGCTGACAGCGAAATCGAACGTCTGACATGGTTGCTCGACGGAGCTAAGCCTCTTTCAGCCACTTCAGTCAAGGGGCGTTTTGTCGGGCCTCGTAAAGAAATGATCACTCCGTGGAGTACTAATGCCGTTGAGATCACCCAAAATATGGGACTTACCGGCATTTTTCGTATCGAGGAATACACTCGAGTGGCAGATCCAGAACCGGTGTTCGACCCGATGCTCCAGCGTTGCTACGACGGTCTCGGCTCAAAACTTTTTGCGGTCGACCGCAAGCCGGAGCCTGTTCATTCGATAGAGAATATTTCGGAGTACAACAAAGCTGAAGGCCTTGCCCTCAGCCCGGATGAGGAAAATTATCTGATCCAATTATCCGAGAAACTCGGACGTCCGTTGACAGACAGCGAAGTGTTCGGCTTCTCACAGGTGAATTCAGAGCACTGTCGTCACAAAATATTCAACGGCAGTTTTGTCATCGATGGAAAAGAAAAGGATCAATCTCTTTTCAAATTGATCAAAAAGACATCGCAGACAAATCCCAACGGCCTTGTGTCGGCATATAAAGATAATGTAGCATTTGTCAAGGGACCTGTAGTGTCGCAATTCTATCCCGAGCATCCCGAACGCCCGGATTACTTCACTCAGCGTGATGTGCCGACCGTCATCTCGCTTAAAGCCGAAACCCACAACTTCCCGACAACGGTAGAGCCGTTCAACGGTGCAGCCACAGGTACGGGCGGCGAAATACGCGATCGTCTGGGCGGAGGTAAGGCGAGTCTGCCTATAGCCGGCACAGCTGTATATATGACATCATATCCTCGTCTTGATGAAGAACGCTCGTGGGAACGTCTTTTCGATCCCCGTGCATGGCTCTATCAGACACCGGCCGAAATCTTGATAAAAGCTTCGAACGGAGCTTCGGACTTCGGCAACAAGTTCGGTCAGCCGCTTATCTGCGGTTCGCTGCTGACATTCGAGCATAATGAAAACAACAAGACATATGCCTACGACAAGGTGATCATGCTCGCCGGCGGTGTAGGATTTGCCGCAAAGAAAGATGCAATCAAAGGCACTCCAAAGCCCGGTCAGAAAGTAGTGATCAGCGGTGGCGACAATTACCGCATCGGCATGGGCGGCGGCGCAGTTTCGTCGGTTGCAACAGGCCAATACGGCAATTCTATCGAGTTGAATGCCGTGCAGCGCGCAAATCCCGAAATGCAGAAGCGCGTGTCCAATGTCATCAGGGCATTGGCGGAAAGCGAAGACAACCCCATCGTTTCGGTTCATGATCATGGAGCCGGAGGCCACCTCAACGCGCTCTCTGAGCTCGTAGAGGCAACCGGCGGCAAGATCGACATCGCAGCACTGCCTGTCGGCGACCCTACCCTGTCGGCAAAAGAAATCATCGGCAATGAAAGCCAGGAGCGCATGGGATTTGTCATAGCTCCTGAAGATATTCCCCGCGTAGAGCAGATCGCACAGAGAGAACGCGCTCCGCTGTATGTTGTAGGAGAAACTACCGGTGACGACCGTTTCACCTTCGAACAGGCTGACGGCTCTCGTCCCATCGACCTTGCGATGGCTGATATGTTCGGCAATTCGCCCAAGACCGTAATGCGCGACAATACAGTCGAAACCAAGTATTCGTCCGTTAAAACCGACGTCAAGAATCTTGATCAATATATCCACGACGTGCTTTCGCTCGAAGCGGTTGCATGTAAAGACTGGTTGACCAATAAGGTCGACCGTTCGGTGACAGGCCGCATCGCCCGCCAGCAATGTCAGGGCGAGGTGCAGTTGCCGTTGAGCGACTGCGGAGTCGTGGCGCTTGACTATGCAGGCCGCTCAGGCATTGCGACATCTATCGGTCATGCACCTCAGGCCGCGCTTGCCGACTCTGCAGCAGGTTCGCGCATCGCAGTGGCTGAAGCTTTAACCAATATCGTTGGTGCCAATCTAAAACAGGGACTCAAATCAGTGTCGCTCAGCGCCAACTGGATGTGGCCCTGCAACAATCAAGGCGAGGACGCAGCGCTCTACAATGCGGTTGAGGCATGCAGCGACTTCGTCTGCCGTCTCGGCATCAACATTCCTACCGGAAAAGACAGCCTCTCGATGACTCAGAAATATCCTGACGGAAGCAAGGTCTATGCACCCGGCACAGTCATCATCTCTGCCGCCGGTGAAGTAGCCGATATACGCAAAACTGTGTCGCCGGTTGTCGTAAACAAAGCAAATTCCACATTATATTATATAGACTTCTCTGCCGACAAACTCCGTCTCGGCGGATCGGCTCTCGCCCAGACACTCGGCAAGATTGATTCAGACGTTCCGGCAGTTGCAGATCCCGAGGCATTTGCCAAGGCTTTTGATACAGTGCAGCGCCTTGTCAAACTTCGCAAACTTCTCGCTCTTCACGATGTCAGCGCGGGCGGTTTGATCACGACCTTGCTCGAAATGACATTCGGCAACACCAAGGGCGGTCTGAAAGTTTATACCGAAGGCTTCAAGATGCACGGCGAAAACGACCTCGTCAAGATATTGTTTGCCGAGAATCCGGCTGTCGTAATTCAAGTTGAGGATGCCAAGAAAGAAAGCGTCGAAAAGATCCTCGATGATGCAGCTGTCAAATACTTCCCCATCGCCTGCCCGGCTGAGGAACGTGTGATAATGGTCACCCATGATGACAACGAACATCTCTTCGGCATCGACTGGCTCCGCGACGTATGGTTCAAGCCGTCATATCTTCTCGACAGTCTTCAGAGCGCCGGCAATTGCCCGGCAGAGCGTTTTGAGAACTACAAACGTCAGCCGCTCAAATATATCCTTCCCGCCAAATTTGACGGTTCGCTTGCATCGCGCGGCCTGACGATGAAGCGTGACGGACAACGCAGCGGAGTGCGCGCAGCAATCATACGCGAAAAAGGCGTCAACGGTGACCGCGAAATGGCATGGTCGCTCTATCTCGCAGGATTTGACGTCAAGGACGTCCACATGACCGACCTTATGTCGGGCCGCGAGACGCTTGAAGATGTCAATATGATTGTGTTCTGCGGAGGCTTCTCCAATAGCGACGTGCTCGGATCGGCTAAAGGTTGGGCCGGAGGTTTCAAATGGAACGACACTGCCCGCCGCACCCTCGAGGCCTACTATTCACGCCCCGACACATTGAGTCTCGGCGTATGCAACGGTTGCCAGCTTATGATCGAGCTCAATCTGCTCGGTCTGTCTGAGGCAACACGTCCGAAAATGCTCCACAACGTATCTCATAAGTTTGAGTCAGAATTTGTGACAGTGAGCGTTCCGAAAAACGACACAGTGATGTTCGGCTCCCTGTCGGGTGTCCGCACAGGCATCTGGGTCGCACACGGCGAAGGACGCTTCTCATTCCCGGGCAAAACGTCGGATCTCAACGTTATAGCGAAATACAGCTACACATCATATCCCGGCAATCCCAACGGCTCGAAGGGATCTGTGGCAGGCCTTGCGTCGGCCGACGGTCGCCATGTGGCAATGATGCCCCACCTTGAACGCGCAATCTACCCCTGGCAATGCGCCTATTATCCACGAACACGCCGCAACGACGAGGTGACTATCTGGATTGATGCGTTCATAAATGCACGCAAATGGGTTGAACAACAACTCAAGCAACATAACAACTAACAACTTATTGCAGCCCTGCAAAGTCCACACGGACCTACAGGGCTGCAGTACTTTATGCTCAGAGCATGTCAGATCAGACTGTTTCACCACATTCATCCGGTCAAAACATGCTGCTGCTTGTTCCGATTATTTTCACAAGTTAAATCCAAACATACTCTAAGAGGAAAAAAGATTAATCTATGGGAGGCTTTTTTGGAGTTGTCAAACGTGACGACTGCGTTAACGATTTGTTTTACGGCACGGATTATAACAGCCATCTCGGCACAAAACGCGCCGGCATCGCGACATACAACAACGGACAGTTTTCGCGACAGATCCACAGCATTGACAATTCATATTTCCGGACAAAATTCGAGGCAGACCTCGATCAGTTCTCAGGTAATTCGGGCATCGGAGTAATCAGCGACACAGATGCACAGCCAATCATCATAAACTGCCGGCTCGGAAAATTCGCTATAGTGACGGTTGCAAAAATCAACAACATCAAGGAGCTCGAAAAAGAGTTGCTTGACGCCGGCCAGCATTTCTGCGAGCACAGCAATGACATACTCAATCCGACAGAACTGATCGGAGCCCTGATCAGCGAAGGCAAAGATTTTGTCGACGGCATCGAGAACGTCTACCGCAAGGTGAAAGGATCGTGCTCCATGCTGCTCCTCACAAACGATGGCATAATCGTGGCGCGCGACCGCCTGGGCCGCACCCCCATCGTGATCGGAAGTCAGGAAGGAGGTCACGCCATTGCGACCGAAGACTGCGCATTTCCCAATCTCGGATATAAATCATGCTACAATGTCGGCCCGGCCGAAATCGTGCATGTAACCGCTGACGGCATCAAGCAACTGAAGGCTCCCGGCAAGAAGATGCAGATCTGTGCTTTCATGTGGGTTTACTATGGTTATCCGCCTTGTTCTTACGAAGGACGCAATGTCGACGAGATACGCTATCGTATCGGCCAGAACACGGCAGAGACAGCGGAGGCTGACGACATTGACTTTGTCAGTCCTATTCCTGATTCGGGCACAGGCATGGCACTTGGCTATGCTGCCGCTATCGGCAAACCATATCTCCGCGGCATGGTCAAATACACTCCCACATGGCCGCGCAGCTTCACACCCGGCAGCCAAAAACGCCGTGAACTTGTGGCAAAGATGAAACTTATCGCCAACAATCATCTGTTGAAAGGCAAGAGAGTGGCATTCTGCGACGATTCGATCGTAAGAGGTACCCAGCTTCGCGACAATGTTCAGGACATCCGCGATGCAGGAGCGACCAAAGTGCATATCCGCATATCTTGCCCGCCGCTGGTCTATCCGTGCAAATTTCTGAACTTCACAGCATCGAAAAGCGAAATGGAACTTATCGCGCGCAGAGTCATCGCACGACTCGAGGATGAAGGCTTCAGCGCTCCGCTCGAAGAGTTTACCAACGCCGGATCTGAAGCATACCGCCGCATGGTTGAGGAAATCAGGAAAGATCTCGGTCTTGACACATTGAAATTCTGCACTCTAGAGACACTCGTAGAGGCTATCGGACTGCCTAAATGCGACGTCTGCACCCATTGTTTCGACGGCAGCAGTTACGAATAACATGCTGTAATGACAAAGTTTAACACTCTGCCAACCGCAGAAATGAGTGTTTAAATTTTGTAAAAACAAGCGGTTTGAGTAATTTTGCAGGACGTAACTATATTTTAGAAAACATTAGTAATTCATTTAATATCTTTATTATGAGTTTAAACATCATTGTGCTCGCAAAGCAGGTGCCTGACACCCGCAATGTTGGCAAAGATGCGATGAAGGAAGACGGTACGATCAACCGCGCCGCTCTCCCTGCTATCTTTAACCCTGAAGATCTTAATGCCCTCGAGCAGGCACTTCGTATCAAGGATGAGAATCCCGGATCAAAAGTCACACTGCTGACAATGGGTCTTCCTCGCGCTTCTGAAATCATCCGCGAAGCAATATTCCGCGGAGCAGATGCTGGTATCGTACTCACAGACCGCACTCTCGGCGGAGCCGACACCCTCGCAACATCTTATTCACTCGCGCAGGCCGTGAAAAAATTTGGCAATTACGACATCATTCTCGGAGGTCGCCAGGCAATCGACGGTGACACCGCACAGGTTGGCCCGCAGATCGCCGAGAAACTCGGCATCCCTCAGGTTACCTATGCAGAAGAGATCCTCGGCATCAACGATGGCAAGGTAACAGTGCGCCGTCGTCTTGAACACGGCGTTGAAACCGTGGTCGCTCCCCTGCCCTGCGTAGTCACAGTCAACGGCTCTGCAGCAGACTGCCGTCCGCGCAATGCCCGCCGCCTCATGAAATACAAATATGCCGTATCGACCAGCGAGAAAGCCAAACTTTCAGCCGAAGATCAGGCATTTGTCGACGCCCGTCCCTATCTCAATATCGAAGAATGGAGCGCCGCATTTGTAGAAGCAGATCCCGAACAGATCGGTCTTGCCGGTTCACCCACAAAAGTGAAGGCGATCGAAAACGTGGTCTTCACAGCCAAGGAAAGCCGTCGTCTCGAAAACAACGACGAGCAGATCGAAGACCTCATCAAGGAACTTATCACTAACCACACTATCGGCTAATTGCCCCTCCAACTTTATAGCATTATGGCAGAACAAAACAATCTCATAGTATACTGCGAATACGACGAAGGCAAAGTGGCTGACGTAAGCCTCGAACTTCTAACCAAAGGCCGCGTTCTCGCAGACCGTCTCGGAGTAAAGCTTGAAGCTGTAGTAATTGGCGACAAGCTCGAAGGTATCGAATCACAGGTTTTCCCCTACGGAGTCGACACCCTCTACAAAGTCGAAGACGCTCGTCTCTTCCCCTATACGTCCAACCCTCATGCAGCAGTGCTTATCAATCTTTTCAAGGAAATCAAGCCTCAGATCTGTCTGATGGGTGCTACCTGCATCGGCCGTGACCTCGGCCCCCGTGTGTCGAGCTGTCTGCACAGCGGTCTGACCGCCGACTGCACCTCGCTTGAAATCGGTGACCACAAAGATCCAAAAACGGGCAAAGAATACACCGACCTTCTTTATCAGATCCGTCCGGCATTCGGCGGCAACATCGTTGCAACGATCGTCAACCCCGACTGCCGTCCTCAGATGGCTACAGTGCGCGAAGGTGTGATGAAGAAAGAGATCCGCGACGCCAACTACAAGGGCGAGATCGTGAACCTCGAACCTTCAAAATATGTCAAAGACGAGGATTTCGTAGTTGAAATCATCGACCGTCATATCGAGAAATCGAAAGTCAACATCAAGGGTGCACCCATCGTTGTCGCAGGTGGATATGGCGTAGGAAGCAAGGAAAATTTCCAGCTCCTTTTCGATCTCGCAAACACTCTCGGCGGCGAAGTCGGCGCCTCACGTGCGGCTGTTGACGCAGGTTTCATCGAACACGACCGTCAGATCGGCCAGACCGGTGTAACCGTCCGTCCGAAGCTTTACATTGCATGCGGTATTTCAGGCCAGATCCAGCACATCGCCGGCATGCAGGAAAGCTCGATCATCATCTCCATCAACAATGACCCTGACGCGCCGATCAACACGATCGCCGACTATGTCATCACAGGCAATATGGAAGATGTCGTGCCCAAACTCATCAAATACTACAAAAAGAACTCTAAGTAATCAATAGCTATGGCTAATTTCTATACTGACAACCCCGATCTCAAGCATCATCTCAATCACCCCTTGATGCAGAAGATTGTCGAGCTCAAGGAACGCAACTTCTCTGATGCTGAAAAATTTGACTATGCACCCCGTAACTTCGAGGATGCAATGGACAACTACGACAAAGTTCTCGAAATTGTCGGCGACCTCTGCGGCGGCCTCATCGCTGAGAACGCAGAAGGTGTCGACCACCAGGGGGCATCTTGTGCAGACGGCCGTGCTATTTACGCCGACGGCACAGTTGTCAATCTCGATGCATGCCGCAAGGCCGGACTGATGGGCATGTCGATGCCCCGTCGTTTCGGTGGTCTCAACTTCCCTATCACCCCTTACATCATGGCTGCCGACATCGTCAGCCGTGCAGACACAGGATTTGAAAACCTCTGGGGTCTTCAGGATTGTGCAGAGACAATATACGAATTTGCTGACGAAGATCAGAAAGCCCGTTTCATCCCGCGTGTATGCGAGGGAGAGACCATGTCGATGGACCTTACCGAACCTGACGCTGGCTCTGACCTTCAGTCGGTGATGCTCAAAGCAACCCAAGACGAAGACGGCACATGGCGCCTCAACGGTGTTAAGCGCTTTATCACCAACGGTGACAGCGACATTCACCTGGTGCTCGCGCGTTCGGAAGAAGGTACAAAAGACGGCCGCGGTCTGTCGATGTTCATCTACGACAAGCGCGACGGCGGTGTCAATGTTCGCCGTATCGAAAACAAGATGGGTATCAAGGGATCCCCTACCTGCGAACTTGTCTACAAAAACGCCAAGGCTGAACTCTGCGGCAACCGCCGTCTCGGTCTTATCAAATATGTGATGGCGCTTATGAACGGTGCGCGTCTCGGCATTGCCGCTCAGTCGGTAGGTGTCAGCGAACTCGCTTACCGCGAAGCTCTCGCCTATGCAAAAGACCGCAAGCAGTTCGGCAAAGCCATCATCGAATTCCCCGCAGTCGCTGAGATGATTTCAGTGATGAAGGCAAAACTCGATGCAAGCCGTGCCCTCCTCTACGAGTGCTCACGCTTCGTCGACATGTACAAGCTCTATGAGGATATCGCCAAAGAACGCAGCCTCACAGCCGATGAGCGCGCCGAAATGAAGCACTACAGCAAGCTGGCTGACGCACTCACTCCTATGGCCAAGGGCATGGGCAGCGAGTACTGCAACCAGAACGCATATGATTGCATCCAGGTTCACGGTGGCTCAGGCTTCATGAAGGACTATGCCTGCGAACGTCTCTACCGCGACGCACGCATCACTTCAATCTACGAAGGCACAACTCAGCTTCAGGTAGTGGCTGCTATCCGCCACGTCACCACAGGCACATACAAAGCTCTGATCGACAGCTATGCAGCGCAGGAAGTTAAAGCTGAACTGCAGCCGCTGAAAGACAATCTCGCCGCAATGACAGAGCAATATGTCAAAGCTGTAGCCGCTGTAGCCGAAGTCAATGACTCGACTTACACCGACTTCATGGCCCGCCGCATGGTTGAGATGGCCGGAAACATCGTAATGGGCTATCTGCTCCTCAGCGATGCCAACCGCAACGAATCGTTTGTCAAGTCAGCAACAGTCTACAACAAGCTTGCACAGGCTGAGGTGACAAAGCACGCTGATTTCATTGCAAACTTCAATCCGTCGCAACTCGACTTCTACAAGGCATAACAAGCCTGAACTGATATAAAGCAAAGAGAGACCGCCAGTTAAAAGTCCGGCGGTCTCTCTTATTTTCTACAGGAACTTAAACGTCCTTAAAAATAGCTTAAACGGCTAATATCGGTTGGAAAAGAGGCTTTTTTTATGTACTTTTGTAATAAGCAATAATCAAGACTTCTATGAAACCATCCGCCGTTATATTAATCGTGATCGCTGCGTCATCGCTGCAAATGCAAGCTCAATTGACATTCAGCGGCAACAATGATCGGGTCATCACTGTGACACCTCCGTCATCGACCGGGCTTGAGGCCGTGTATGTTGTCAGAAATGTGTCAGGGCTGACGGTTTCATATGAAGGAGCTGCATCTGTCAAATGGTCGAAATTCGGGACAAATGGTGCAGCATACGCCGAGGAGCTGTCAACGTCGCAGAGCATCACCCCTGACCGGGCAGATGCCGGCTATGTCGTCGAAGCCGACGGACGACAGCATTATTTCTGGATAGTAAATCATGACAACCATCCCTTTGCCGTGACTTCTTTTGAGGTCGATGCGGAGAGTTCGGACTGCCAGCGCACTGCATTGTCATTTTCAGGTGATGCAGGGAAAATAACCTATTACTCGATCAACGGTCGCGGAGAAACTCTCGACAGAGATTTTGAAGTGACATATAAGACTCTTGAATATGACTCCGATGCAAACGTCTACCGTCAGATTGACAAGCGTGAGTCTTTAGCCGATATCGGAAGAACTGTATATGTTGAGGCGCCGTTATGCGACACCGGCTTCAATCTGTCGGGCGACCGTTTCATGAAGGAATGGAATTGTGATGTCGCAGTCGAGACTCCGGTAATGAAAGCGTATGCTGTCAGCGCAGAAACTTCGGCAGAACAGACGACACGCGACAACGACAATGAACAGACTGTGACCGGAGCGGCTCTCGGCGGCTCTGCTCCTTGTGAGATAACATTTTCGGCTGCGGTCAGCGATGCTGCATCATTTATGGAATGGCAACTTTCGCGAAATTCCGATTTTGATCCGATCGACGACCGATACAATCAAACAGACCTGAATTACACGTTCAGAGATCAGGGCACGACCTATGTTCGATTCTTCGCGGCAAACGATGACGGACAATGTGAATACTACAGTCCTGCCTATGAAGTCTCTGTCGGCGAATCGAGCCTGCTATGCCCCAACGCATTCTCGCCGGAATCCACTCCCGGTGTCAACGATGAGTGGAAAGTCAGCTATAAATCGATCATATCGTTCGAATGTCATATATTCAACCGCTGGGGCACAGAAATGTGTTCGTTTACCGATCCGGCACTCGGCTGGGACGGCAAATACAAAGGGAAATATGTGCCTGCCGGTGTATATTACTATGTGATCAAAGCCCGTGGCGCCGACGGCCGTGACTATAAACTGAGCGGCGATATAAACATTATCAAGTCAAAGTCCATTAATAATTCAGGTAATTATACCGAATAACCTCTCAACTCAATTATAATAACGATGAAAAAAACTTTGTCAACAATAATATTGTCAACGTCGATCGTGGCGGCATCTTTCATCTGGCATCCGGTTGAAACAATTGCAGAACCACGGTCGGAGCATCGCGGCAGCGATGATTTCTCGCCGGTTTACAGTCCGGAGATACCGAGTCACATCAATTTCTGCTCTAAGAAAGTTGATCTCGACCGTAATGATATGTATGAACGCTTTGACCGGGAGTTGACATCTCTGATCTACAGCCACGGCTCTGTGATGCTGATGCTGAAACGAGCCAACAAGTATTTTCCGGTGATGGCTCCAATATTGAAAGCCAATGGAATTCCGGCCGATGTGATCTATCTTGCGTGTGCAGAGAGCACTCTTAATCCCCGCGCCTACTCACCGGCCAAAGCAGCCGGTATGTGGCAGTTCATACCGGCTACGGGCAAACAATACGGTCTCGAAGTCACCGATGAGGTGGATGAGCGCTACAACGTAGAAAAAGCTACTGAAGCAACCTGCCGCTACTTGAAGAAAGCATTTGAAAAGTATGGTGACTGGCCAACTGTGATGGCATCGTACAACGCCGGGATGGGCCGCATATCAGGAGAGTTGGAGAAACAGCTGTCTGACAATTCTTTTGATCTGTATCTCAACGATGAAACATCGCGTTATGTGTTCCGCATCATGGCTATAAAAGCCATCATGGAAAATCCTTCGGCATATGGTTATCAGCTCGATGCCAACCAATTGTACAGAAATGTCGACTGCGATATCGTAGAAGTGTCGGGACCGGTCGAGGATTGGGCTACATGGGCTCAGCAGCATGGTATCAGCTATGCCCAGCTCAAAGAAGAAAATCCATGGATCAGGGCAAGATCCTTGACCAACAAGGCCGGCAAGACATATCAGGTGAAGGTACCCAAAAAAGAAGCGTCCTATCGGTCTAATCAGGCTAAGACAGTCTATAACAAGGCTTGGGTTAAATGATCTAATATAACGTTATATTACATTCATGTCAGAAGTCAAGAATGAAATTTTAGGAGATTCATCGGTTGACACGGGCATGACGTCGCTGAGTGTCATTGGCGCACGTGTCAACAATCTCAAGAATATCGATGTCGAGATACCCCACAATTCACTGGCTGTGGTTACAGGCCTCAGCGGAAGTGGAAAATCGTCTTTGGCCTTCGACACCATATATGCCGAGGGACAGCGGCGCTATATCGAGACATTTTCATCGTATGCCCGCAATATGCTCGGATCGCTCGACCGCCCAGACGTCGACCATGTCGGAGGACTGAGTCCTGTCATCGCTATCGAGCAGAAAACGATCAACAAGAATCCGCGAAGCACAATCGGCACAACTACAGAGATATATGACTACCTCCGCCTGCTGTATGCGCGGATCGGCCGAGCACGCAGCTATGTCAGCGGTGAAGAGATGGTGAAGTACACCGAAGAAAAAATTGTCGGATTGATTCTTGATAAATTCAACGGTAAGAAAATCTATATACTGTCACCGCTGGTCAATAACCGCAAGGGTCACTACAAGGAACTGTTTGAAAACCTGAGAAAAAAAGGTTTTCTCAATGTGCGTGTCGATGGAGAGCTGACTGAAATAGCTCCGGGCATGAAGCTCGACCGCTACAAAAACCACAGTATCGAACTTGTCGTCGACAGACTGAAGGTGGCCGACAAGGACATAAAGCGTCTGCAGGACACTGTTGGCGATGCGCTGCGTCAGGGCGACAAGCAACTGATGATCTACGACGTCGATGCAGACAAAATATATCATTACAGTCAGAAACTGATGGATCCGGTGTCGGGTATTTCTTACAGCGAACCGGCTCCACATAATTTCTCGTTCAACTCGCCGCAAGGAGCATGTCCGTGCTGCAAAGGCCTCGGCTATGTCAATCTTATCGACCGTTCGAAAATCATTCCCGATGATTCGCTGTCGATACACGACGGAGGCATACTTCCTCTGGGAAAATATAAAAATTCAATGATTTTCTGGCAAATATCTGCCATATGCGAGAAATATGGATATACGATAAAGTCGCCTATCAAAGATCTCCCGGAAGAATGCATCAATGATATTCTCAATGGTACCAACGAACGGCTTGCATTGAAAAATGAGACCCTTAGTACGACTAATTACTTCACATCCTACGAAGGTCTTGTCAAGTATATCGAGATGCAGCAATCTGAAGATGCGGGTGCTGCGGCTCAGAAGTGGAGCGGACAATTTTTTTCGCGGACGGTCTGTCCGGAGTGTAACGGAGACCGTCTTAACCGCGAAGCGTTGCACTTCTTTGTTGACGGTAAAAATATTGCGGAACTGACTAGACTTGATATCGGACGATTGCACCAATGGACAGGGTCTGTGCTTGATCGCCTTGATGGTAAAGACCGGGCTGTCGCATCTGAGATCATCAAGGAAATCGGCAGCCGTCTCGGATTTCTGGTCGATGTCGGACTCGATTATCTGCAACTCAACCGCAACTCGGCAACACTGTCGGGAGGCGAAAGCCAACGAATAAGGCTCGCTACGCAACTCGGATCGGAGCTTGTCAATGTGCTGTACATTCTTGATGAACCAAGCATCGGTCTGCACCAGCGCGACAATCACCGATTGATAGCGTCGCTCAAACGGCTAAGGGATGCCTCGAACTCAATCATCGTAGTCGAGCACGACAAAGATATAATGCTTGAGGCCGACTATGTAATCGATATCGGTCCTGGTGCAGGACGGAAAGGAGGCGATGTCGTGTTTCAGGGCACTCCTGAAGAGATGCTGAAAAGCAACACGCTGACGGCACAATATCTCAACGGAAAGAAGTCGATCGACCCGGTGCTTCCACGTCGTAGCGGATCTGGCAAAACTCTTGAGCTGAAGGGATGTACAGGCCATAATCTGCGAAATGTAGACTTCACTCTGCCACTGGGCACTCTGACTTGTGTGTCCGGAGTGTCGGGCAGCGGCAAGTCGTCGCTCGTCAACAGGACCCTGCAACCGATACTGAGCAAGCATTTCTACAGATCGAATCAGGAACCACTGCCCTACCGCGAAATCACCGGCATTGAGAATATCGACAAAGTTGTAACAGTCGATCAATCGCCACTCGGACGATCGCCGCGCTCCAATCCGGCGACTTATACGGGTGTGTTTTCCGACATCCGTTCTCTGTTTGTAACTTTGCCGGAAGCAAAGATACGCGGATATAAACCGGGCCGGTTCTCATTCAATGTGGCTGGAGGACGCTGTGAAGCTTGTGGTGGCAACGGCTACAAGACCATCGAGATGAATTTTCTGCCTGATGTGCTGGTGCCTTGCGAAGTGTGCGGAGGCAAACGCTATAACCGCGAAACCCTTGAAGTGAGATTCAAGGGAAAATCAATAGCAGATGTCCTTGATATGACGATCAATCAGGCCGTTGAGTTTTTTGCAGGAGTTCCTACAATCCTAAAAAAAATCAAGGTTCTCCAAGAAATCGGCCTCGGTTACATCAAGCTCGGCCAACCATCATCGACTCTTTCGGGAGGAGAAAACCAACGCGTAAAGCTTGCAACCGAACTCGCTAAAAAAGATACCGGCCGCACGCTTTTCATTCTTGATGAACCTACAACCGGATTGCATTTCGACGATGTCAACACACTTCTTAGTATTTTGAACCGTCTTGTCGACAAAGGCAACACTGTGCTTGTGATAGAACACAATCTCGACGTGGTGAAGTGTGCAGACCATGTAATCGACATGGGGCCCGGCGGAGGTGAGAACGGAGGGTGTATAATCGCAACCGGAACGCCCGAGCAAATAGCACTGCTTGATTCTCCGACGGCTCCATACTTACGCGCAGAATTATCACACAATGATTGAAATCAAATCGTTAGAAACCATAGCTTCGGAACGTATAACCGAGGCATTTATGGAAGCTTTCGCCGATTATGCAGTCAATTTCGGTCGAGATCAGATCGAAGCCATGTTGAAACGGCGGGGCTTCAAACCGGAGTATTCGTTCGGGGCGTTTGACGGAGACCGTATCGTAGCCTTTATTTTAAATGGAATCGGGTTTCATGATGGTCACCTGACCGCCTACGATACCGGGACAGCAGCAGTGAAATCATACAGGGGCAAAGGTCTCGTCAAGCAGATATTTGACAAAACGCAACAATATCTGGTTGAAAGAGGCATTGAGAATTACCTGCTCGAAGTCCTGAGTGACAATACGGCAGCGATTAAGCTATACAGCCGGTTGGGATTTGAGACAGTGCGTGAGTTTACATGCCATGTACAAGCGTGTTCTGCCATCAGCCGAAACTCAAAGATGTGTCGGATAGATCATGTCGAGCTTGAGCAGCTTGACGGAAATATACAGATCTACAAGGATTTGCCCCCGGACTTCACACCTTCATGGCAAAACAGTCAGGAGTCTATCTCCAGAGCCGGCGATGCCATATCGGTGGTAGCTGCGAAGCATAATGGAGAGCTATGCGGATTTATAGCCTATGATCCACAACAGGGTGACTTGACTCAAATCGTCGTGAGTCAGGATTGCCGAGGTGAAGGTATCGGCAGTCTGCTTTTCGATTATTTTTTGGCCCACAATAAAGCAGATATTGTTAAAGCACTCAATGTCGACGTGAACTGTGAATCATTACGCTACTTTCTCGAAAGTAAAAATCTGAATATCTCATCGCGACAGTTTGAAATGATCAAAAAGCTGTAATGCGAGCTTAACATATGCTAAAAAAGGCTTTCGTCTGAACTATGGTTTGTCCGTGGCGTTTATTAGGTAAAACTAACCTAATAAGACAACAGAAATGAAATACGAACAACCAGAACTACCCTACGCAAAAGATGCATTGGAGCCTGTGATAAGCAAAGAAACCATAGAATACCACTATGGTAAACATGAGAAAGCTTATATTGACAATCTCAATCGCCTGATCAAAGGGACAGAGTATGAGGACATGGATCTGGAAGATATAATCCGTCATTCGGAAGGAGCATTGTTCAACAATGCCTCTCAAGCCTGGAACCACATCTTCTATTTCTTCACTTTCAATCCCAAACCATCGTCGCATGAGCCTACCGGTGAGTTGCGAAGTGCAATTGACCGTGATTTCGGATCATTCGATAAATTCAAAGAAGCATTTGTCGAAGCCGGCGTCGGACTTTTCGGCTCAGGTTGGGTGTGGCTGTCGCGAGACGAAGACGGACGACTGTTCATCACCCAAGGCAAAAATGCAGATTCTCCATTGCGCACAGGATTGATACCATTGTTGACATTCGATGTCTGGGAACATGCCTATTACCTCGATTACCAGAACCGCCGAGCCGATGCGCTCAAAGCTCTATGGGATATCGTCGATTGGGATCTTGTCTCAGACCGATATTAAAGAATAAATGCAAACGCTACACTGACAGAAAAAACAGTATAGATAGCACTTTAAATTTAAGCATAATGTGATGAATGGGAAGGGAGGTACTCGTGAGAGCACCTCTTTTCTTGTTTTATCACATCACTTCAAGATCGGCTTCAAGACGTTGGCGAACAACTTCGTACATCATTACTGCCGCAGCTACTCCAACGTTCAATGAGCCAATGTGGCCAAACATCGGAATGGCAACTTTGGTGTCGCACAGCTTGAGAATATCCTGAGATATGCCGCAATCCTCGGCGCCCATAACGATAGCAACCGGTCCGGTGTAATTGCCACGGGTATAATTCATGTCGGATTTTTCTGTGGCAGCAACAATCTGATATCCGTTGTCCTTGAGGAATCTCACAGCCTCATAGAGATTTCGCTCGCGGCATACCGGCAGATAGTGAAGCGCTCCTGCCGATGTCTTAACAGCGTCGGCATTGACAGTGACACTTCCACGTTCGGGTATAACGATGGCATTGACGCCGCAACATTCGGCTGAACGAGCCATACCGCCAAAATTACGCACATCTGTCACACCATCGAGCAAAAGCATAAATGGCTGGATGCCGTCTTCGTACAGCATAGGCACGATATGCTCCAGTTTCTGATAAGGCACAGCAGACAGCAACGCTATCACACCCTGATGATTTTTGCGAGTAATGCGGTTGAGTTTCTCTACCGGGACACGCTGCATCGGTATACTGTAAGAGCGCGCAAGATCGTGTAAGCGCACAGCCATTTCGCTGTGGAGATCTTTTTTTACTAAAATTTTATCGATGTCGCGTCCGGCTTCAATTGCTTCGATTACGGCGTGAAGGCCAAATATATATTCGTTTGCATCCATGATTCTTATATATGAAATGTTATTATTTTTTATTGATCGAACAATGACCTGGCAGCTGCCACTGCCGCTTGATTATCAGTGCTTCCACTCAACATCAAGGCGATTTCGGCTACACGTTCATCATCATTAAGCGGCCTGACAAGAGTGGTCGTTGAATTGTCGTTGTCCTGCTTATAGACTTTGAAGTGAGAGCGACCTTTGGCTGCGACCTGAGGCAAGTGGGTGATGGTGATTACCTGTATTCTTTCGGCAAGCGACTGCATCAGTTCACCCATTTTTGAGGCAACTTCACCTGAGACACCTGTGTCTATCTCATCGAAGATAATCGAAGGAAGGTGCATTTTCTGGCCGACAATGGCTTTGATCGCCAACATAAGACGCGATATTTCGCCGCCAGACGCAGTCTGTCCGACCGGCAGCAACCCCTGATTCTTATTGAACGCAAAGAGAAATTCGACCTGATCGATGCCGAAATGATTCAGCTTGCCTGTTGTCACGGCGATTTCACATCGCAGGTTTTTCATGCCCAACGGTTCGGCCACTTCTTTGAGCTCGGCAGCAAATGCCACAGCGCAACTCTGC
Source organism: uncultured Muribaculaceae bacterium (assembly GCA_910587475.1). Lineage (GTDB taxonomy): Bacteria > Bacteroidota > Bacteroidia > Bacteroidales > Muribaculaceae > CAG-873. The sequence goes on along the minus strand of CAJUMR010000001.1, from coordinate 114,157 downwards.
CTGGCTTCAGAAATTTTCCTCGCAATGATGACAGCATTCTTTTTTGCCGCCCTTGCATCACTTTCAAGCTGTGCCAACATTTCATCGCCGTTGTCAAGCATTTCAAGCTGTCGTGCAAGGCGTTCACGAAGATCTATCAGACCATCACCGGAATCTACATGGTGTTTTGTTTCGAGCGAATATATTTTGCTCAGACGATTTTCAATGTCGTCGAGTCGCTCAGGATCGGCATTGTATTCGTCGTTGTAGTTATCGAGAGAAGATGCGATGTCTCTGATTTCAATGAGAGCAGCGTCGAGACGCGACGCCAGACTGTCGGCGTCGGGAATGTTTTCGGACAGTTCACGCAAGGCATCGACCGAATTTTCCAAGGCCGTCACAACGTTCTCGTCGCCTCGCATCGGAGCGATAGCTTCGGAAATGTTCAACTTGATGTCTGTCATCCCGGCAAGAAGGTCGCGTTCGGCTTCAAGTTCGGCTTCTTCACCCTTTCTGAGATCCAACTCATTGAGTTCGTTCAACTGATATGAAAGAAAATCTGCTTCATCGCGCCCGCGTCTGATCATATCGCGAGTCTCGGAGTAACGTTTCAGCAAACGCTGATACTCGGCATATGCGACTTTGTACTGCTCAAGCAGCGGCTCATTGCCCGACAAGCTATCGATGATATGAAGCTGATATTCAGCGTCGGCCAGAAGTAAATTCTGATGCTGCGAATGAATATCAACAAGCCTTATGGCAAGTTCCCGCAACTGAGAGAGGTTGACCGGCGAATCATTGATAAAGGCCCGAGAACGACCGTTGGGGGACAATTCGCGTCGCAATATGACACGGGAACCATCAGCGTCAAGATCGTTTTCAGAGAAAAACGCATCAAAATCAGCGTGGTTTTCGATTTCAAACTCTACTTCTACAACAGATTTGCGTGACGCATCCGTAATAACCTTGGCTTCTGCACGAGCTCCGAGGATCATGCTCAATGCCCCCAACATAATGGATTTACCTGCACCGGTCTCACCAGTTATGATATTGAGACCTTTGGTGAAATCGATATCAATTTGAGATATCAAGGCATAATTGCTGATATGCAGTGACCTTATCATTTCTTCTCTGATCCGTTTTTGATTTTCTCAAGTCTTTCCTGTTCAGTGGGATATATCTCCTGAAGCATATTGTAGACTTTTGTGCGCTCATCGGCAGGAGCCTTTGAATATACATTGACAAGTTCGTCGAGTTTCGCGTCCTTGAACATCGACAAGCCTACCGACATCGGAGCTGCTGAATATACTTTTTTTATCGCATCAAGCGATTCGGTGATCTTCGCCCTACCCTTATCCGGGCTTACCGACATTTCGTCGAGACCACGCCGATGGTAGTCATAAAGCATATCGCGCAAAGATTGTGTGGCTTGATCGGTATATGCCGATAAAACCGCACTGCGGTTTTTAGTATCTTCGAATGCTTTCCAACCACTTTCGCCGGCCGACTGAGCCTGTTGAACGATAGTCTTCAGTCGATCGAAATAGGGTTCGCCCCCTCGCGGAGAGAACGAATCATAGTCTATCGCCAAGATCAGATAAGCATAAAAATTGAGGATAGCCGTCAACTGGCTTTCCATGTGGTCGAGAGTAAAGACCAAAGGTTCGTTTTCAAGATACGTAAAGTCGATCTTTGTGTCTTTGAAATTAATCAGTGTTGTCGTGTAGGTGCTGTTATATACAGGTCTGCTTGACTGTATCTGCAAGTCACCTGTTATCTTTCCGTCAGTGTACTCTTTGACGGTGAAGAACAAACGACATTCGATTTTTTCGTTGGCTGAAAACTGATTATTAGTGAATATGTTGGTATTCATATAATCGTTCATTGCCTGCTGCAAGGTCGTGAAAACCTGCTTATAGGTGCCTTCAACCTGATCTGAATTGATTTCGACAGTGCAATTGAGTTCCTGCGCCGACATTGAAAAAGCCGACGCTGCACAAATCAGGGCCAATATGAATTTCATGCCTTTTCGCATAGGCACGTTATTGCGTCAATAATGTCACCGGCAACCTCGGTCTTGGATTTAAGCGGAAAATCGGTGCGGTTGCCGTCGGGATAGCATATCGAAATCTGGTTTGTATCGGTTCTGAAGCCAGCGCCGGGAACTCTCAAAGAGTTGAGCACGATCATGTCGAGATTTTTCCGGCGAAGTTTGTCAACAGCATTTTCAAACTCATGATCGGTTTCAAGAGCAAAACCGACAAGCAATTGTCCGGGACGTTTTTCAGCGCCTAAAGTCGCAGCGATATCAGGATTTTTGACGAGATTGATTGTGCCGAGGCTGTCTTTCTCGCGTTTGATCTTTCGGTCGAGAACTTCAGCCGGAGCATAATCAGCAACTGCAGCGGTCATTACCGCTATATCAGATTCGGCAAAATGAGAGAGACAAGCCTGAAGCATTTCTTTTGCCGACTCGACGCTGATGACGTTGACCGACGGATGCTGAGGTTTGATCGACACAGGGCCTGAGACAAGAGTGACATCGGCACCACGGGCTGCAGCGCAATCGGCTATGGCGTAACCCATTTTCCCTGACGAATAATTGCCGATAAATCTTACCGGATCAATTTTTTCATAAGTAGGTCCGGCGGTGATCAGCACCTTTTTGCCTTTCAACGATTGCTGACAATCGAAAAAAGAGTCGAGAACCTTTGCAATATTCTCCGGTTCTTCCATGCGTCCCTTCCCTACGAGATGACTTGCGAGCTCACCCTCGGCAGGTTCGATTATATGGTTTCCATATGAACGCAACAACTCAAGATTGCGCACAGTCGACGGATGGCGCATCATGTCGAGATCCATTGCAGGAGCGACGAAGACGGGAGCCTTGGCAGAGAGATATGTGGTGATCAGCATGTTGTCGGCTACACCGTTGGCCATTTTTGCAATGGTCGATGCTGTTGCAGGAGCAATGATCATCGCATCAGCCCACAAACCGAGATCTACATGAGAATGCCATTCACCGGTATTTGCGGTAAAGAACTCGCTGACAACCGGTTTCCCACTGAGAGCAGACATCGTAACGGGAGTGATGAACTCCTTAGCGTTAGGCGTCATGACGACCTGCACTTCTGCACCCGCCTTGACAAGCAGTCTCAAAAGTGTAGCGGTCTTGTAGGCTGCAATGCCACCACTTATGCCTAATACTATGTGTTTGCCTTTCAACATTGGTTTATTTCGATTGTCTTAACTTGATGCGTGTGAAAACGTCTTTGGTGTTTTTTGTAAAGTCGCCCTGCATAATCCAAGCATAGTAGCCAGGATCAGTGCGCAGGACATCTTCGGCCAAACGGCCTTTGTACTTACCAAAGTTGATCACCTCGCGTTTCTGATCGTCGTAAACCAGACGGCCTACAAAATCGACATTCCGAGACTGAGATGCAAATTCCGAAAGGGCTTCTACTTCGCGCGGAAGATCGTCATAGCGTTCGAGCTGAGCTTTAAGTACCTCATAAGTGGCCATTGTATCGGCGCTTGCGCTGTGGGCATCTTCGAGCTCTTTCCCACAATAATATCGATAAGCCGCAACCAGAGTGCGCGGCTCTTTTTTGTGGAAAATGGTCTGAACATCGATGAAATGAGCTTTGCTGAAGTCAAAATCGACATCGGCACGCTGAAATTCCTGATCCAGCAACGGAATGTCGAAGCGATTGGAATTAAATCCGGCGATGTCGCAACCAACGAACAGCTGGGCAAGTGATTTGGCGATCTGCTTGAATGTGGGTTCGTTTTTCACATCATCGTCGGTGATATGATGGATCGCAGTTGCTTCAGCCGGAATCGGCATTTCAGGATTGACGCGACGGGTCTTGACGATTTCAGATCCGTCGGGCATGACTTTGACTATTGATATTTCGACAATCCGATCGTGGGATATGTTGGTTCCGGTTGTTTCGAGGTCGAAAAATACGATCGGACGGCGCAGGGTAAGTTTCATTTTCAGTATTGACAGTTATTGTCGGGGTAACATTAATCAAAAATCGCCTACAGTCATCGGCATAAGCAACATGAGCAACTCTGTGCCTTCGGCGTCTTCGGTCGGACGGAACAGTCCCGGGCGTCCAGGATCAGAGAGTTCGACGATAATATCCTCTGTGGGAATGGTGTTGAGTATTTCAATCAGATATGGTGCACTAAATCCGATGGTGAGTTCCTGGCCGGTAAATGAACAGGGCACTTGCTCACGAGCGCTCGTGCAGTTGCCTTGGTCGCTTGATTTGAGGAGGACACGCTCGGGAGTGATGCGGAACTTTTCGAGACCGAAAGCCGGGTCGACAAACACACCGACGCGACGCACGGCTGTAAGAAATGAGAGACGGTCGGCAGTCAGAGTGTAGGGGTTGTTTTTGGGTATCACACGGTTGTAGTCGGGGAAACGGCCGTTGAGGAAGCTGCATTTGAACGTGAAAGCAGCGCTTTCGAGCGTGGCGTTCTTTGAGTTCATCGTAATGGTGAGATGCTCGTCTTTGGCGAATACGTTCTTGATGATAGTCGCCGGTTTGACAGGCAAGAGGCATGATCCCTCGACACCGGGAGCGATGTTGCGGCAGATATATCGCACGAGTTTACGTGTGTCGGTTGCAACAAACGTTATCGAGTCGGGTTTGATGTCGAAGAAGATGCCCATCATCATCGGGCGCAGGTCATCGTTGCCAACGGCAAAAATTGTGTTGTCGATACCTTTGATCAGATCCTGAGGCGCGCATGAGAATGAAATAGGTTCCTTTTCGTCGGGATCGGGCTTGAAGGCGGGGTATTCGTCACCGGTAATCGCAACCAGTGTGTAATTACCACTTGAATATTCAATCTCAATCTCGAGGGTTGTGTCGTTGATTGTGAAAGAAATACCCTGATCTGGCATCTCGCGCAGAAGTTCAACCAGACGTCGCGCTCCGATGCAGAAACGTCCAGAACCTTCAGCCTCAGTTACGGCAATACGCGCAGTGAGAGAATTTTCGAGATCTGAACCTGTCACAGTAAGAACGTCGTCTTTCAATTCGATCAGGAAGTTGTCGAGAATAGTCAGCGCGTTTTTTGAATTGATGACTTTGCTGACAGATGATACAGCACTATAGAGAGTTTTGCTGGGTACGTTGAACTTCATATATTGTAGAGTTTTAGTTTTGTTACAAATAGCAGGATCTGATGTATGACCAATCAGTTCTATAATTTATGGCAAATATACGATAAATTATCGACTTATACAACCGCATCAGCGATCGATAGCGTTGGCAATCTGGTCGCGGCACAACTGGAGCTTCCGCTCGAGTTTCTCGCGTTCGATAAGTGCCTGACGATGAGCCTGTCGGGCTTGTGCAAATTGCCAAGTCTCGATCATGGCTCCATAGAGCTCGGGGCTAAGTTTCTGCTTGATCGACGACTTTGTTCCGATGAGTTCATAGCTGTCGGCCGAATGATCGAGCATCCAATCAAAAGCCGAAGTGACATCTTCCTGCTGAAGAACGGTCATCTCAGAACCCTCAACCTTGACAAGACGCGAAGCCTTTATCGGCTGGGTGGAAGCGGATTGACTGCCCTGATTGAATTTTATATATTCAAAGCCGATAGATTTGGGCATCTTTACAGAGAGTGTGAAATATCCTTCATCGTTGACGCGGGGCAAAAGATAAGATTTTGACTTCGCCAACGATTTTGCCACATAGTTGCCGCCAAGTCCTTTGCCGGGATTGGCTACATATTCAAACTGCTGATCGAGACGATCAATTTCGGCTTTGAGAAATGCCAGGGTGTCGTCGACCGCTGAAATGCGGCGTATGGTCAAGCCCTCGACAGCCATAGCACGGAATTTCATAGCCGATCTCCTGACCTCCACTTCGGCTGCAAAACGTGTGTCGAGAGTATCGAGCAACATTATGGCCCCTTCGTAACGGCCGGCACTGATTTCGACTTGAGCTGCATCACTCAGTTGCTGAGCTGATTCACGATCAGAGTTACCACATGACAACAATGTAGCGGCGAAGCATGCGGATATGATGAATTTATTTACTGCGTTGTACATTTTTTACACCTTTAACGGTCTGGATTTTTTTGATTAATTGATTTAGCGAAGTTGTGTCGTTGACTCCGACAATAAGGTAGCCCTGGAAGAGTCCATCATTGCTGTCGACAGTTATGCTTCGGAGGGAGATGTTTTTCTCTTTATTGATAATCGACGTTATGTTGGTGACAATGCCGATGTCGTCATTGCCGACAATCCTCAGTGTAGCGCCGAACTGAGATCCAATCTTACCGCTCCACTGAGTGCGTATGAGACGATAGGGATATTTGTCTCTAATGTTAGCAGCATTCGGACAATCGGAGCGATGGATTTTTATCACACCTTCAGACGAAATGAAACCAAACACGTCATCGCCATAAATAGGATTGCAGCATTTGGCAAGGCGATAGTTTATGCCCTTGATGTTGTCGCCAATTACGAGTATGTCGTCGGATTGGCGGGAGTCGGCTTCGGCTGAAGCCTGAAGGGTGTATTCGCTCGCCGATATTTTCTCGGCTTCGTCGGCAGCCTTGGTGAGAGCGAGATAGCTTTCGACCACGCTGTTGATGTCGAGTGATTCGTCGGCAATACGGGCAAAAAAATCAGTGATGGTCTTGAAACCGAGTTTCTTGATCACCTTTGAAAGTAAAGATTCGTCGATTTCAATCTTGCGATTTTTAAATCTGCGCTGCAGCAGTTCCTTGCCAAGTTCGGCAATGCGGCTCTGTTGCTCTTTGAGGGCTACACGGATCTTGTTGCGGGCCTTTGATGTGACGACATAGTTGAGCCAATCCTGCTTAGGCATCTGCTGCGAAGATGTGAATATCTCGACAGTGTCGCCGCTCTGGAGCTTATAATTGATTTTCTGATTTTTGCCGTTGACACGTCCTCCGGTGCACTGACTTCCGACATTTGTGTGAATGCCGAAGGCAAAGTCGAGCAGAGTGGCACCGAGCGGGAAACGATAGAGGTCTCCTTTGGGGGTGAACGCAAAGACTTCCTTATCGTAGACGTCCATCCTCATGTTTTTCATCAGTTCCATCGGGCCGGTCTCCGCCGCCTCCAGGATGTCGCGGACATTGTTCATCCAAGCGTCAAGGTTGCCTTCACTCTTGATGCCTTTGTATTTCCAATGAGCCGCCAGACCTTTTTCGGCGATGGTGTCCATGCGTTTGCTTCGTATCTGCACTTCGACCCATTTGTTTTCCGGGCCGTAGACAGTTATATGTAAAGATTCATAACCGTTGCTCTTCGGTATGCTGAGCCAATCTTTGAGTCGCGACGGATTGGGTCTGTACATGTCGGTCACGATTGAATATGCGAGCCAGCACTCGTTCTTCTCTCGCTCGGGCGGAACGTCGAGAATAATGCGGATAGCAAAAAGGTCGTATATATTTTCGAGATCGTTTTTCTGCTTTTTCATTTTGTTCCAGATCGACGATATCGACTTGGTGCGTCCTTTGATCTCGAATTTCAAGCCTTCGCGTTCAAGTTTTTCCTTTACGGGCCTGATGAAATCGGCGATATAAGCGTCGCGGCTTGCTTTAGTTTCGTTGAGTTTATGGGCGATCTGCGAGAAAACGTCTCTGTTGGTGTACTTCAACGACATGTCTTCCAACTCAGACTTTACACTGTAGAGTCCCAGTCTATGGGCAAGCGGAGCATACAGATAGCTGACTTCATAGGCCACATCGCACACTTGACGCTGGTCGGGATGATGATTGATGGCACGCATCAACGCGAGACGGTCGAGGATCATCAATATTATGACCCTGATATCTTCGGCAAAGGTCAGCAACAGATTGCGGAAATTCTCACTGCCGACCAATGCATGCCTGCTGTATAGCGACGACACCTTGTTCAAGCCATCGACGATCTTGGCGACATCATCGCCCCACTCTTTTACGATCTTGTCGCGGGTGACAAATTCACGTCGGTAGAGATTGTAGATCATCATGGCCGCGATCATGTTGCGGTCGGGGCTAAGACGTTCGCAAAGCAATTCACAGGCGGCAAGGCTGCGAATGACAGGATTCAACGCGAAGCGGTCGCGATGGTATGCGTCTGCCTTGACAGCTTCGGCCACAAGCGATTTCAATCTGTTGAAGTCATCAGACGAAACGACGCCGCGGCCATATCGCAGCAGCGACCGGCACAATGGGATAAGTTGACCACGTTCTTCGGCAGTGAAAAAAACTTGTTCCATAAACGCATAAATTTTGAGAATTCAAAATTAAGCATTTTTTTGATAGGATCACAGTTTTCAATCGAGCATTTCCCTCAGAATTTCCACCCTTTCAGAAAATAGTTCTATGGCCCGTCGATTATCAGCCGTCAGTCCGCGTATGTCCTTGCCACATCCGGCCTCACAACAATAGATGGCGTCGTGAGGGTTGGAATGGCCATCGGGACATATATATCGGCGTTCGGTCTTGAACATCCCCTTGTGGATCTCAATAGAGCCAAGTGCCGGAATAGAGTCAAACTTTGACAGAAGAAACTGCATGGCGTCGATCGTATCGCCATCGTATTCTGGCTGAAAAGCATCAAGAAGCTCAGCTGCAAGATCGGGGTAGCCCTTGTCGATGAGTTCACCGATCTGCTCGCAGTCAAACAGCTGACATTCGTGAACAAGGCTTACGAATGCTCCTGCAGATGTCAGAGGGTCGGAATAGACGGTCGCTATAGCATCGGCACGATCTACAGCCCTCAGGTAACGAGGGAAATTACGTATCGCAGATAAATGGTAATCACTCCTTTGGTCTTCATCAAGCAGATGTGATACCAAAAATTTGCGATATAGTTTGCTTCCGAGACCATGAAGCCTATAGCTGATGATGAACTCCCAGTTCTCTTCAGAAGGAAATACTTCGGGCTGAGAGAGCAAGTCGCAGTACTTGCGCCTGAGGCACTCGACTTTCAAGTCGTCGGCGCTTACGGTGAAACGACGATTTTCCATGGTCATGTCCACACTCAGATTGATTCGATATACCAATCGTAAAGCCTGCGGATGCCTTCGTCGAGTTCGACTTTATGGCGCCAGCCGAGTTTATGCAGACGGCTTACATCGCACAATTTTCGCATTGTGCCGTCGGGCTTTGATGCGTCCCACCTCAATTCGCCTTTAAAACCGACAGCATCTCTAATCTTTTCAGCAAGCCGGGCTATGGACAGTTCCTTGCCTGTGCCGACATTGATGTGGGTATTGCGCACATCTTGGCCGGCATCCTTTTTCAGATCGTCGAAGCTGACATTAAGCAACACATGGACCGATGCGTCAGCCATATCCTCGCTCCAAAGAAATTCGCGCAAAGGACGTCCTGATCCCCAGAGATCGAGATGTCCGGCATGTATTCCATAATGGCTCAGTCTGTCGGCTATCTGAGCATCGCTTGCGGCCTTATGGTCGAAATCTTTGATCGGTCGGGCGTCGAGATCCTGCCGAATGAGATCAAAATCATTATTCGACAGCAACTTGGCGAGATGCATCTTGCGAATCATAGCCGGCAGGACATGGGAATTTTCGAGATGGAAATTGTCGTTAGGTCCGTAGAGATTGGTCGGCATCACGGCAAGATATTCCGTGCCATATTGCAGATTGAACGACTCACACAATTTCATGCCTGCAATCTTGGCTATGGCATATGGCTCGTTGGTGTATTCGAGCGCTGAGGTCAGCAACGCGTCTTCTTTGATCGGTTGTTGAGCCTCACGGGGATATATACATGTCGACCCGAGGAAAAGCAGACGCTTGACTCCATGACGGAAGGCTTCGCCTATCACATTCTGCTGGATCTGTAAGTTTTCATATATGAAATCGGCACGATATGTCGAATTTGCCATTATGCCACCTACATGGGCGGCGGCGAGTATGACAACTTCAGGGCGTTCGGCATCAAAAAACGAGCGTACGGCGAGCGGATCAAGCAAATCGAGTTCGGAATGAGTGCGCCCTACGAGATTAGTGAAGCCGCGATCGACAAGGTTTCTATATATGGCAGAGCCTACGAGTCCACGATGGCCTGCAACATAAATTTTGGTGTCTTTGGCAATCATAATTTCTGTACATTATCGTTTTTGACGAGTTTCATGTCTGCGTCGACCATAATCCTGACGAGGTCAGTGAATGAAGTTTTAGTAGGATTCCAACCTAATTCGCTGCGGGCTTTCGACGGGTCGCCGAGCAGTTGCTCGACTTCCGAGGGCCTGAAAAATCTTGGATCTACCTCTACGAGCACCCGTCCATCAGCTGTGTTTATGCCCTTCTCATCAAGCCCCTCGCCTTCCCATCGGAGTGTAATGCCGGCTCGTTGAAATGCCAATGTGGCGAATTCGCGCACCGAATGGTACTCACCGGTAGCAATCACATAATCTGAAGGTTCTTTCTGCTGTAGGATCAGCCACATACATTCGACGTAGTCACGTGCATAGCCCCAGTCGCGGAGAGCGTTGAGATTGCCGAGATATAGCTTCTCCTGTAATCCGGCAGCGATGCGAGCAGCCGCGAGGGTGATCTTACGTGTTACAAAGTTTTCGCCGCGCCGCTCTGATTCGTGGTTGAACAGGATGCCGTTGGCGGTGAACATGCCGTAGCTTTCGCGGTAATTCTTCATTATCCAGAAGCTATAGAGTTTGGCAACTCCATAAGGCGAACGCGGATAGAACGGAGTCTTTTCATTCTGCGGAATTTCCTGCACTTTACCGAAAAGCTCCGATGTCGAAGCCTGATATATTTTGCAATCGTGCTCCATGTGAAGAATGCGCACAGCCTCGAGGAGGCGTAGCGTCCCTACTGCATCAACATCGGCCGTGTACTCAGGCACATCAAAGGAAACTTTTACGTGACTCTGCGCCGCAAGGTTGTAGATTTCATCGGGTTTCACCTCGGCGATGATGCGTATCAACGACGATGAGTCGGTCATATCTCCGTAATGAAGGTGCAACAATCTTTTACGGTGCATGTCGCGAACCCATTCGTCAAGATACAGATGCTCGATGCGTCCGGTGTTGAAAGATGAGCTACGACGTATGATGCCGTGGACTTCATACCCTTTTTCTATGAGAAATTCGGCGAGAAACGATCCGTCCTGGCCGGTAATTCCAGTGATTAAGGCTGTGGGCATAATTATATGAGATTAAGCAGTTCTGTTATTTTATTTATCGTTTTAGACGGCCAATGGTCTGGATCGACTTTTGACCTGTCCTGAGGGTGGATGTTGACATGGTCTGTGTCATTCAACATGATTGTTGTCCAGCCCATTTTGTTTGGTTGAAAGAAATCTTTTGCGAGATTATCGCCGACGTAGAAATAATGATCGGCTTCGAGTCGCGAGTCAAGCAGCATGAATGGCGCAGAAGAGTACTTATCGACTCCGGTTTCCCCACTTATGATAATGAGATCGTCATTAAAGAAGCGATCGAGCCCGAGGGCAGCGATCTTATTGCGCTGAGTCAGACTCCGGCCATCGGTAATGAGTGCGAGCGGAATGTTTCGCCGCTTTAGTTCCGACAGCACGGCAAAACTGTCATCGGGAAGAGAGATGTCGGGATGGTGGGTACGATAGATATCAAGGATGTCTTCGATTGTGATGCCGACGTGTTTGAGAGCCGGAAGTGCCAGCAAGGCATCGAACGCATTGACCGCAGTCGACATTACCGAGAACAAGCCATCGCTGCCGGTATCGCTGTAGCGGGCGAATGTATCGGCCACTGCGCGCCAGCCCGATCTGACAAACTCAATCTCCTTATAAAGAGTGTCGTCGAGGTCAAAAGCCACACATATGCGGTCACTTCCACCCATGTATCACCGTTGTTTGAAGAAGCATTTGATACGGTCGGCGACACGCTCTATGTCGCTGTCTGACAACGATGATCCACTCGGCAGACACAATCCACTGTTAAACAGACGGTCGGAAACATCGGATCCATAATATGGAGCATCAGCAAAAACAGGCTGCATGTGCATGGGTCGCCACATGAGCCGCGACTCGATATTGTCTTCAGCAAGGTAGAGCCTGAGGTCGTCGGGCGTATGACGCGTAATGTCATCGAACGATATTGTCGACAGCCAGAAGTTAGAGTTGAAACGGCTGTCAGGATTGTCCTGAACTTTGATATGCGGGCAATCTGAGAGCATATCAGCATAAAGTTTTCTGATCTGGCGGCGCCGGTTCACTCTTTCGGGAAGCACATCCATCTGCCCGCATCCTATCGCGGCCGAAATATTGCTCAGGCGATAGTTATATCCAATGGTTTCGTGATAGTAGTATGCACGGTTTTCCCTTGCCTGAGTGGCATAGAACTTCGCCCGCCCCGCCGTCTCTTCGTCGTGGCAAACCAAAGCTCCCCCACCCGACGTCGTAATCATCTTGTTGCCATTGAAACTCAAAGCTCCAAAAACAGAAGAAGATCCGCACTTACGGCCATCATACTCCGAGCCAAGAGCTTCGGCCGCGTCTTCGAGGACCGGAATGCCGTAAGCATCGGCAATGGCATTTATTTCGTCGATGCGGCACGGCATGCCATAGAGATCAACCGGAATAATGGCCTTGGGATACCTGCCGGTGATGCGATGGCGCTCTACAATAGCACGTTCGAGCATGACAGGATCCATGTTCATCGTGTCAGGTTCGCTGTCTACAAACACCGGAGTTGCACCCTGATATACAATTGGATTACACGATGCGGCAAATGTCATTGACTGACAGATGACCTCATCTCCCTGCTTGACTCCGAGGAGCACGAGTCCGAGATGGATAGCCGCTGTACCGGCGCTCAACGCCACTACGGCGGGAACGTCGAGGTAACGCTCCAAGCGATGTTCGAATTGATCGACATGAGGGCCAAGCGGCACAACCCAATCGTCGGCAAATGCTTCTTCGATATATTTCTGTTCTGTTCCGCCAAGATGTACTCGCGAAAGCATTATACGTTCTGAAGCCATTATATTATCATTTGTTGTTATACAAAAACTGCATTTCGTCCGATACTGCAATAATAGAAGCCTTCTTCAGCCAATTCCTGCGGATCGTAGATATTACGACCGTCGACGATGACATTTCCGCGCATAGCTTTTCTGACAAGCCGCCATGACGGCAATCTGAACTGTTTCCACTCTGTGATCAGAGCCAAAGCATCGGCATCGACAAGGGTTTCATACATGTCGGAAGCATAGATGACAGCATCGCCAAGTCGCCGACGGCATTCATTCATAGCCACAGGATCAAAGACAACAACTTGTGAGCCGGCGTCAAGAAGTTTCTCAATCACTACAAGTGAAGGCGCACATCTCATGTCGTCGGTTTCAGGCTTAAAAGCAAGCCCCCATATGGCAATGCGCTTTCCGCTGAGATCGCCTAACGCATGCTGCAACTTGTCGAAAACGATGGATTTCTGACGTTCGTTGACGGCTTCCACGGCTTTAATGATGCGCATGTCGCAACCGCGGCTTTCTCCTGCTGCAACAAGAGCCCTTACATCCTTGGGAAAGCACGATCCGCCATATCCGCATCCCGGATAGAGGAATTTACCCCCTATCCTGACGTCGCTACCGATGCCCTTGCGCACCATGTTGACATCTGCGCCAGTAAGCTCACACAGATTGGCGATCTCGTTCATAAACGAAATTCGTGTAGCCAGCATTGAATTGGCAGCGTATTTGGTCATCTCGGCCGACGGAATATCCATGAACAGGACTCTGAAATTGTTGAGCAGGAATGGACGGTAAAGACGTTCCATCACTTTGCGGGCACGTTCTGACTCTATGCCGATCACTACTCGGTCGGGCGACATGAAGTCTTTGATCGCCGCACCTTCCTTCAAAAATTCCGGATTAGATGCAACTTCAAAATCGACATCGACGCCCCTTGCCGCCAATTCCTCGTTGATGACATCTTTGATGATCGCCGCAGTGCCAACCGGAACGGTCGATTTGGTCACGAGCAGAGAGTAGCGGTTGATGAGCCGTCCGAATGTACGCGCCACGTCTATTACATGAGAAAGATCAGCAGATCCATCTTCGTCGGGCGGGGTCCCGACAGCACAGAACACCGCTTCGACATCGTCGATCACATCTGCAAGATCAGTGGTGAAGTGGAGTCGGCCTGATTTAACATTTCGTCTGACTAATTCGTCGAGGCCGGGTTCGTAGATCGGGATGATGCCGTCAGACAGATTGCGTATCTTAGTCTTATCGATGTCGATGCACGTGACATCAGCCCCCATCTCGGCAAAACATGCGCCTGAGACGAGTCCGACATAACCGGTGCCTACTATTGCAATATTCATTCCTTTGAGAGTAATATTGTACAAAACTACGTTTTTTTTTTGAGACAGCCACAGAAGCAGACATAATTTTCGACAATTACTATCGTTAATAATTCAAACGAAACTCCACTTCTGATACAGATGCCAATCATATCTCGACTATTATGGGCTGCGGGCCTGCTATTATCAATAAACGCTACGGCAAGTGCAGCCGTTAAGATCACAGGGCTTGTGACCGATGAAAATAATGAACCGCTTGAATTCGCGACTATCCGCATATCGGGCACGACCATCGGTGTGACGAGCGGACTGGACGGACGTTATACGATTTCTGCGCCCGACGCTGACACGATAAAAGTGGTGTTCAGCTGCATCGGTTATGAAGACTCGAAGCGCAAGTTGATAGAGCCCAAGGGAGCAGTCACTCTGAATGTGAAGATGTCACCTGCGTCGTATGCTCTCGGAGGCATCGAAGTTACCGATTTTCAGAAACAGACCGGTGCGATTCAGAAACTTGATGCTTCGTCGTACAAACTCGCGCCGGATGCAAGCGGTAACGGCATAGAATCGATGATCACCACAATGGCCGGCGTCACATCGGGCAATGAAATGTCGTCGCAGTATAACGTCAGAGGCGGGTCGTATGATGAAAACAGCGTATATATCAATGGTATAGAGGTATATCGTCCGCAGCTCGTCACATCGGGGCAACAGGAGGGTCTGAGTATCATCAATCCTGATATGGTTGGAGCTGTGAGTTTCTCGACAGGCGGTTTCCCCGCGAAATATGACGACAGGATGTCGAGTGTGCTCGACATCACCTACCGCGAGCCGGAAAGTTTTGAAGGGGCAGCCTCATTGAGTCTCATGGGCGGCAGTCTTTCGCTCGGAAGCTCGTCAAAACGGTTCACACAACTTCACGGAGTACGCTATAAAAGCAACAGCTCGCTATTGAGTTCAATGGATGACAAGGGTGAATATGATCCAAGATTTTTCGACTACCAGACATCTATGACATATAAGTTTTCAGATAAATTCAAAGTAAATTTTCTGGGAAACGCGGCCATCAACAATTACAAATTTGTTCCGGCAACCCGAACGACCAATTTCGGCACATCTACAGATGCCAAGCAATTCAAGGTCTACTTTGACGGGCAAGAAAAAGATAAATTTGAAACATGGTCAGGCGCTCTGTCGTTCGTCTACAAGCCTAATAAAGCTCATGAATTCTCATTGCTGACATCAGGGTTTATGACCAATGAACTCGTCACCTATGACATCAGCGGTGAATACTGGCTTGATCAGGCCGGAACTTCTGGCGACGGCTCAGGCGGCAATGCTGTCGGAGGCGAACTCGGGGTCGGAAAATATCACGAACATGCCCGCAACCGACTGAAAGCTTCAGTGATCGGGATTGATTTGACCGGCGCAAGCGGCATCAGCAATCACAATCTGACATACGGTATCTCAATAAAGCATCGGTCGATTTTCGACAGAACGCGCGAGTGGGAATTAAGAGATTCTGCAGGATACTCACTGCCGACAGATCCCGATGCCCTGAAAGTCGTCTATAATCTGGATTCACGCCACGACGTATCGATAAACAATTATGCCCTGTTTGTTCAGGATGCGTGGCGCATCAGCTCCAATGTAGGTTTTTTCAATGTCAACGGAGGTATAAGAATGTCGTATGCCGACTTTAACAAAGAATTTCTCTTCAGTCCGAGAGTCAGCATCGGCTTTGTCCCCGACAGTAAACCTCAGTGGTCATTCAGATTTGCAACAGGCCTCTATTACCAGTCACCTTTCTACCGCGAATTCAGAATGCCTGTGACAGACAGCGACGGCAACACTGTGATAGCGCTAAACGACGGATTGAAATCTCAGCGCAGCATTCATTTCATTTTAGGGTCAGATTATACTTTCAGGGCCTTCGAACGTCCATTCAAACTTTCAGGCGAAGCATATTATAAGGTTCTCGGAAATCTTATTCCTTATGAAATCGAAAATCTGAAATTAGTCTATTCGGGCACTAATAACTCCAGCGGCTATGCCACTGGTCTTGATATGAAGCTATTCGGTCAATTTGTGCCGGGAAGTGATTCGTGGATCAGTTTCTCGCTGATGAAAACTTCTCAAAAACTCAATGGTGTGAATGTGCCCCTGCCATCGGACCGCCGATACAGCTTTGCATTATTTTTCACAGATTATTTCCCCAAATATCCCCGTCTAAAATTCAATCTGAGAGGTATTTTCTCAGACGGACTGCCGGTGACTGCACCGCGCAGCACACGAGACAAAGGCTATTTCCGCGCACCGGCTTACAAGCGAGTTGATATCGGCCTATCATACGGCATAGTCACACCCCCTAAAGACGGCGAGACTCGGACGGGACTTGCAAAAACATTCAAAAGCATGTGGCTCGGCCTTGATATATTCAATCTTCTCGACATAAGCAATGTGAGCGGTTACTATTGGGTGACCGATGTCAATGACATACAATATGCTGTGCCCAACTACCTGACAAGACGCCAGCTGAATGTGCGTTTAAGCGTTGAGTTCTAAAGCGCTGTCTTTATTGTCTCTGATCTCACAATACTGGCTCACAGCCCTTTGACCTTGCCGGGGTTCTTAGCGATAAACTCCTTCCAGGATTTACACCCCTTTTCGATCTGCGGACGCTGTGATTCATAGAAATGACATAGAGCAGCGCCGAGTGCATCCGTAGAGTCGAGCTGTGGAAGGAGATTTTCTTCCGATATTTTCAACATCCGTCTAAGCATCTCCCGCACCTGCTCTTTTGATGCGGCACCCGAGCCGGTGATCGCTTGCTTTATCTTTCGGGGTTCATATTCAGTGATCGGTATATCGCGGGACAGGGCCGCAGCCATCGCAACGCCCTGAGCTCGTCCAAGTTTAAGCATCGACTGCACGTTCTTGCCAAAGAACGGGGCTTCAATGGCCAATTCGTCAGGAAGAAAACTTTCAACCAATCCCAACACGCGATCGAAGATGTGGCGCAGACGCAGGTAATGGCTATCTTCACGATGCAATTCGATCACCCCCATTGCTATCATGAACGGCTTTTTGTTCTTAACGCCCAAAATTCCATAGCCCATGACGTTTGTGCCAGGATCTATACCCATTATTATGCGATCCCATGACTTCAGGTCGTCACGGGAGACTTCACAGGCATTCATAAATCGAGGATCTCCATCGGAGTTGAAAAGGCCAAAGCCCGCTCACCCCAACGATTGAACATGTCTTCCATAATTTTGCGGCGCCCTTCGCTCTCCCACCGCTCCACTACCGATTGGTCATCGGCTTGGAAATGCAACGCGAAAGATGAGCATCCGGGCTCCACAGCAGTGAGTAACCGGCTGAGGACGGGGCTGTGAAAACCATTGGCGAGCGATTGTTCAATGACAGCACTTTTCAGCCATGATAAAAAATCGCTTTCGATAGTAGAATCAATATGGAAAGATGTATTGTAGAGTATCAACGCTGTTTCTCTTTATTAGAATTGTAATTTAAAAATCGTATGACAAACTTGAAATGTCGCAACACTGTCGGCACAAAGCCATAATAATGGCTCATTATGCGGAAACGCTCGATGAGCGAAGCGCGTCGGTTTGCAGTCGTCAGCCCTTCGCTTAGATAGTTGCACATCACTTTGCCCGTGTAAACATTATGACGGGAGTGTTGAAGGCATTTCACACACCAATCGTAGTCGGCCGAAAACCTATATTTCGTGTCATATAGAGGAGCTATTCTCCTCAACACCGCCATCGCTTGATGACAGACGAGCATGCCCTCGGCAAAGCTATTGTAAGTCAAATGTTCGGGCGCACGCAGATGTCGCTCACCGACAACATTATTTCCACTGTCAACGAGAATGGTCTGACCGTAGACAATGCCGGGACTGGAATGTTGGGCTATGCAATCGGCATAAGTCTGCAAAGTCGAGTCATCGTGAAAGACATCACCGGCATTAAGAAATATAAGATATTGGCCAGATGCCTTGCCAAGCCCTTTGTTCATCGCATCGTAGATGCCGTTGTCGGGTTCAGACACGATGATGCGCCGCTCAGATGAAGCATCACTCAGAACCCGTGGTGTATTGTCGGAAGACGCACCGTCTATAACCAGATGTTCGAATTGAGTGAACGTCTGGCTGTCAACGCTTGCTATTGTACGAGCCAAATCATCGGCCGCGTTATAACAGACAGTGATAATTGAGAATAATGGTGTCATAATTCAAGCTCGTGGATGATGCAAAATTAGCTAAATAATCTTAGAGCTACAAAACCTTTGACTATAAAGACAGGGTTTATCGCATATTTTTTATTAATTTTGTGCTACATTAAATAGTCTTTATAATCTACAACATATAAAATATGGCAGCACAAATAGGAGATACAGTTCGTTTCCTCAATGATATAGGCGGCGGAGTCGTCGTAAAAATAAAGGATAACATGGCATATGTGGCCGACGAAGACGGTTTCGAAACACCGATGCTATTGCGGGAATGTGTGGTTGTCGCTCAAGCAAAGCCGTCAGCCCCTAAAACCGTTGAAGCAGTCGTAAAACCGGTTGTCACCCCACCCGTTGCCGATAAATCGACAGACAAAGTTGAAGAAGAACCGATCGAAGAAACCGAGTGCGGAGATAAACTGAACGTCGTTCTCGCATTTGAAGCGCACGATCTCAAACGGCTGTCGAACAGCGGCTTCGATGCGTATCTCGTAAATGACTCAAATTATTATCTGTATTTTACGTTTCTGACTAAATCAGACGGCAACGAAACATGGATCACCAGATATGCCGGAGTCGTTGAACCCAATTTCCAGCTGCTGCTCACCGAGCTATCGGTCGCTGATTTGCCTGAACTGGATCGCATTGCCGTGCAATTCATATCGTTCAAACGCGACAAAGGCTTCGGTATCAAACCACCTGTCGCTTATGAAACCCGACTTGACACGACTAAATTCGCCAAGTTGCATTGTTTCAGAGAAAATGTCTATTTCGATCAACCTGTGATAGCATACGACATTGTTAAAGACGACGAGCCTCAACGCGGCTCAGTCGTCGTTACGAGTGAATTGACGGCGTCAGCACCCGAGAAACAAATACAGAAACCGAAAGCGAAACCTGTCCAAAGACATGCCATCAGTAAAAAAGCTCAGAAAAATACCGATCCGGAAGTGGTCGACTTGCACATCGGTGAATTGCTTGACAACTACACCGGCATGTCGAATGCAGAGATACTGAACTATCAGATCGATAAATTTCGAGAAGTGATGGATGAAAACATGCGCAACCCAGGCAAACGCATTATCTTTATCCACGGGAAAGGTGAAGGAGTGCTCAGACAGGCGATAATGAAAGAACTGAATTATCGCTATAAAGATTGCGGAGTGCAGGATGCATCGTTCAGAGAGTATGGTTATGGCGCTACGCAGGTGACCATCGAACGTAAAGTCCGCTGACCTAAAGCCTCGTTATAAAAGCAATTCACTGCTAAAAACTTGAAGTAATGATTATCTTTTTCAGCGGCACGGGCAACAGCAGTCATGTTGCCAAAGAACTTGCCAGATTATTGGGCGAGACCACTTTAGTGCAACTAAAAGGCGAATTACTGTATGATCCTTTGAAGAGTCGATTGTCGACAGATGACCGACGAATCATATGGGTGTTCCCGACGTATTCGTGGGGAGTTCCTCCTGTCGTAGGCCGCTTTATTCGCGAAGCTGAAATAATCGGTGCGGAACACGCCCGACATTACATGGTGGTGACTTGTGGTGACGACATCGGCGAAACCGCCAAAATGTGGCGACGGATGGTGAGTGCCCGTAAATGGACTCCGACAACGGCATATTCGGTCATGATGCCTAACACTTATGTCTGCATGAAAGGCTTTGATGTAGACAGCAAAGACATTGAGCGGAAAAAGCTTGAAGAAGCTCCGGCGCGAATAGCCGAAATCGCATCGCGCATAAACGGTGGCATCGAAGGAGATTCACTTCTGAAAGGATCATGGCCCGGAATTAAAACAGGGATAATCTACCGTTATTTCACAAAATTCTGCATGTCGCCGAAGCCGTTCAAATCAAATGGCAGATGTATCGGCTGCGGAAAATGTGCCAAAGCATGTCCGATGGACAATATCACGATGGACAATGACAGGCCTGTATGGCACGACCGTTGTGCCCTTTGCCTGAGATGCTATCACATATGTCCCGGCGACGCCATTGAATATGGCAAAGCGACAAAGGACAAGGGGCAGTATATCCTGGAGTGATGTCTGATCAGACGTTCTCGTCGAAACAATGAGACAACGGCTTAATCTCTGAGTTGCATGTCATATCGGGCGACACGGGAACTACGGAAATGAAGTTACGAGCCAGCCAATATTCATCGGTATCGGTTGCGTCAATATCCTCGTTGATAAATCGACCCTTCAGAAGATAGAACGGATTGCCGTGAGGATCGAGATAACGGCTGTAGCCATCAGACCAATGTCCGCGTGCCGCACGGCACACCTTGACACCGACGGGCTTCACTTTTGCAGGGATGTTGACATTCAGGCATATGCCTTTCGGCAGACCTGAAGACATCACTTTAGAAACTATCCGGGTAACATAGGATGCAGAAAGGTCGAAGTCGGCCTTCATCGAATGGTGCATAAGCGAAAATCCGACAGCCGGAATGCCTTCCATACATGCCTCGAGTACAGCACCCATCGTGCCGGAATAGATGATTGAATTTCCGGAATTAGATCCATGATTTATGCCGGCTATTACTAAATCAGGCTTACGTGGCACGATAGCAAACAGACCAAGTTTGATGCAGTCGACCGGTGTGCCGTTGACTGTGAACATTCGTGCTCCATTATAGTCGTCACATTGCTTTATGCGTAGCGCGCTGCTGACCGTAAAAGCCGATGACATGCCCGAATGAGGGTTTGATGGGGCAACAACCACTATATCCCCGAGGTCTTTGACATAGTCGACAAGGCGATGGAGCCCGGGGGCATTGATACTGTCGTCATTGCTTATGAGGATCAGCGGTCGATTGGATGACTGTATGTTGTTCTGCATTGTAATATCTGTTTATGGAGTTGGAGAGGGTTTTAAAGTTCGGAATTATTTTCGCCGCGTTTGCGCTTCAATATTTCATTAACACGCGCGGCCTCCTCATAGTTTTCGTCCTCGATCAATTGCTGGAGAGTGCGTTCGAGCTCCTCGACGGCATAATTTTCGAGTTTAGGCTCCGCGAAATAGTCGGCACCCGGCACCTCCGGCGCCGCATCGGCATCCTGCTGACTGTCGGCAGCGTCGGCGATATCGCTGTCGTTGATGATAAAACCGGTTTCGCTGACAACCTCTGCAGTTGTGAAGATGGGGGTGTGAGTGCGCATGGCTATTGCGATGGCGTCGGACGTACGTGCGTCGAGTTGCACGGTGCGCTTACCATCGCTGAACGAGAGTTCGGAATAAAAAATGCCATCTTCAAATTTATAGATGAATACCTCCATCAGCTTGACCCCAAAGGCATGGGCAAAACTGACAAACAGATCATGGGTCAAAGGCCGCGGAGGGATGATCCCTTCCATCTTGATGGCGATTGACTGGGCTTCCGTACCGCCGATGACAATGGGGATTTTATGCGGCCCGTTTTCCTCACAAAGCAACAAGGCATATGCGCCAGATTGCAACTGGCTGTAGGATATTCCTAAAACTTTCAGTCTTATGCGATCGGCCATAATAGTTAGCTTGCTTTAATGTCGTGAATGTCTGAAACGCTTCTTCCGGTTATGATGCCGGATCCAATGCAAATCTGTGCGGCCGGGTCATAGATAACTGCAAATTGACCCGGAGCTATGCCTTGAACCTTTCTTTCGGAGTTGATCAGATAGCTGCCATCTTTGGCTTTCGATATCGTTGCAGGAATAAATTCAGGCATATGACGATTTTTGAAAGTCACAGGCACGGATTGGCACTCTTCGCTCCATGGATTTTCGGTGATAAAGTGCATTTCATCGATGTGGACTGTCTTTCCGTACTGTTTGTCGGTGTCATAGCCATTAGAAACATAGATCACGTTGTCGGCGACGTTCTTTTTGACAACATACCATGGTCCTCCGCTAAGTCCGAGGCCTTTGCGTTGTCCGATTGTGTGGAACCAATAGCCTCTGTGTTCTCCGAGCTTACGCCCGGTTTCAATCTCCACAATCGGACCAGGTTTCTCACCAAGATGTCGCTTTATAAAATCATTGTAGTTGATCTTTCCGAGAAAGCATATACCTTGAGAGTCTTTCCTGTAAGCATTAGGAAGATTCGCGGCAATCGCCATCTCCCTGACGGCCGCTTTGGGAAGGTCTCCTATAGGGAACATCAGATGACTCAGCTGATCGTAAGATATACGGGCAAGGAAATCTGTCTGATCTTTGACGGGGTCCAATGCCGTGCCAAGCCATACGCGGTCGCCGATTATTTTTGTCGTCGCATAGTGACCAGTGGCCGTACGGTCAAATTCGTGCCCCCATCGCTGTTCGAAATATCCGAACTTGATCATCTTGTTGCACATAATATCGGGATTTGGCGTCAGTCCGGCCTTGACAGTGCGCAAAGCATATTCCATGACGTTGTCCCAATATTCCTGATGTAGAGAAACAACATCAAACGGCAGACCATAACGACGGGCTATGAAACTGCACATTTCGATGTCTTCTTCTGCCGAACAATCGCCTTCGTCAGTGTCCAACCCTATTCTGATATAGAAAAGATGGAGATCGTGTCCCTGGGCAAGCAGACGTTCAACTGCAACTGCACTGTCAACCCCTCCTGAAATGAGTACTGCAATTTTCATATTACTTGATCAATGATCTGAAAGCATTAAGAATGTTATCAACGCTGAGTTCCTTACCGATGATACGATGATCTTTATCGAGATAATAGATCGCAGGTTTCAGTCGCATGTCGAAATACGTTGCGGTCTCAGGCGATGCGACATTTATCCATTTTTCCGGGAAAGCGGTCACTGCAGCTGAAAATTCGGCGTCAGGTTCGCCCGCATAGAGACTTACAACCCTTACGATGCCTGCATCATTCAACTGATTTAGAACCATGTCTGCCGAAAGACGCACTCTTGCAAACGAGCAATCGAGACAATCGTTTTCGTAGATGAACAAAAGTGTATAATTGGCTGAATCAGCAAAAAAACTTGTCTGTGATCCATCCGCGAGAGTCAATTTGATATCCGGAACGACTTTTCCGACGCTGCTATTGTCGAGTATACGCTTATGTTGTTCGAAATGCTGTCGTTCGGCAGCCGGGATCTTCTTGTTGGCGACAGCCGCATCAACAAATTTGCCATATAATTCGTCCGAGCGGAATCTCGCAGTATCGGAATATAGCCACGCTTCAGCCATTTTAGCCACATTGAGAGCTATATCACCGGATTTTTTGAATGAATTATGGAAATTGTCAATTGCCAGATATACAGTATCAGCTGAAGCGTAAGGCATGAAGCTAAGCCAATCAGAGAATGCAGCGTTAAGCTTCGCTTTTTTTGAAAAGGCGGATTTTATATCACATTGATCCCAGAATTTATATACCAGATAGTTGCATCGCTCATACAGATTTGTCATATCCTGCGGCGGTTCGGGGTAAGGGAAGAGACGATCATCGTTCTGAGCAGAAACACTTTGTGACATAAGCACGAAGCATGATGCTATTGTGAGCAAAATTCTTTTCATTGTGTTATACTGAAGCTAAATGTGGGTTTGTCAACAAAATTAAGCAAAATTTCATTGGTTCGTCGGTTCGCTGTTGTTAAATATGTGAAAACGACGTAGGGAACGGCCTATTTTATGATCTCGCGCAAAAGCCAATCGCGCAATTCGGCCGTCCAATCGTTTTTGTAAGCGAAACTGTCGCGATAGCCCCATCCATGTCCTCCGATCGGATAAATATGCAGAGATGAATGGACGCCGGCATCTGTCAATGCCTGAAAGTAGCGAAGGCTATTGGCTACGGGTACGGCATCGTCATCGGCCGACACCATGATGAAGGCTTTGGGTGTGCGGCTGTCGACCTTCAGCTCATTGCTGAAATTCTCAACCTGATCATCCGAAAAATCATCGCCGAGCAACGCCGACCGAGAGCCTGAATGGGTGATGCCATCGAGCATGCTTACAACCGGATAAAACAATATCTGGAAGTCGGGACGGGTTTCTGCAGATGAATAGTGTGTGGCGAGAGTCGTGGCAAGATGCCCTCCGGCCGAAGCACCCATTATGCCAACAGAATTCGGATCGAGCGCCCACTCTGATGAATGTGCACGCATGATTCTCATGGCTTGTTCGGCATCGCTCAAAGGCACATCGCTGTTGGCATTAGGCATCCTGTACTTCAAAACAGCATAGGTTATGCCCATCGAGTTGAACCAATCGGCTATGTCAGATCCTTCATGTTCCATGGCCACACCGGTGTATCCGCCACCGGGAAGCATAACCACGGCAGAACCATTGGGATTTGCTGCAGGATAGACA
Organism: uncultured Muribaculaceae bacterium; assembly: GCA_910587475.1. Classification (GTDB taxonomy): domain Bacteria; phylum Bacteroidota; class Bacteroidia; order Bacteroidales; family Muribaculaceae; genus CAG-873. Next base: position 89,300 of record CAJUMR010000001.1, on the reverse strand, counting down.
TACAGCACCGGCTCGGAAATGCCCATGATGAATGAACTCGTGCCTGACTCTGACGTCGGATCGAGACCGTTTGAATTAGGTGCACCTTCGGGCCAGAGAGTGATTTCCACCGGCCGTTGCTGGGCATTAAGCATTATAGCTGCCATTGTAAAAAGAGAGGTTAATATTTTTCTCATATGCCATTGGATTTTGTATTTGAGCAATCATTTGCAAATATACAAACTCCCAGCCACTTTCACAAATCACTTGTCAAATGCGCAGACGAAGGTTCAGGAATCGACACAACAACTCCACACGATGGCATAATCACGGAACAATGGCTGTATAGCTGCTCAAAAATATTTTGTAAATTTGTGATGTTCAACAGCTAAGAGATTAAAACACGAATTGTATGTAACTTTTTGCGGCAATCTTGCACCTAACGTTACAAAACATCAATAAAAATGGAAAGTCCACCGAAAAAGCAAATGGAGTTTAATTCCTTTATAAAGGAACACTCACGAATTATCAACAAGGTATGCTGGGCCTATGCAACACCCCAAGTGCCTTACGAAGATTTACGACAGGAAATTCTTACCAATCTTTGGTTGGGCATAGAGCAGTTCCGGGGTTTAAGCAAACTTTCAACATGGGTCTACCGAGTCGCCGTCAACTCGGCTTTAATGGCAATCCGCAATTACAAGCCGAAAGTTGAAACCCTACCCTTCGAGATCTCACCCACCGATATCTCATCGGAAGCTGACGACTATAAGGCCGAACAACTTTCAGCCCTACGGGAACTGATAAACCAACTCCTGCCGATAGAGAAAGCTATAATAATCCTATGGCTTGATGAATACTCTTACGATGAAATCGCATCCATAATCGGAATAGGACGGAACAACGTGGCCACCAAACTTCACAGAATAAAAAACAAACTCATCTCAAAATCGAAATAATATGAACTTGGAAGAACTCAAAAACAGTATGTCAACACTTGACGATGTACTCGCGAAAAAGGACGGAGGAACAATCAATTTCAACACCGCAGCATGCAATTCGGCTCAATCGCGCGTAGCTAAACAGTACCTTAAAAACATTCAGATGTGCTCTGTGCTCGCAGTCGTGTTTATCATTCTGTGGATCAGCGGAACAGACAACAGTTCCTTCCCTGTCGCAATGAAGGGATTTCTTGGCATTTTCATGTTGGTTGCGGCAGTGGTATATTCATTCCTGTATCGCTTCATCAAAAAGATACAGACAACTACTTCCACCCCGATGCAAATCATGAAACAAGTTGCATCGCTCAGACTCTATGCACTTATTTCAGAGATTATCTTCGCTATTGTCCTTGCGGTATTCTTTACCATTTTCCTGAGTAACCTATGGGTGGTGGGGATGTATAAGTTTTGGCTTGTAGCGGCTGCTTTATTCATTTCCGTCGTTATCGCGGCATTCATGCTGCCAAAGAGAATAAGAGATTTCAGAGATCTGACGGCGATTGATTAATCAATAGTTAAACAACGGCAAAAACACTTCCACTAAACAAGTGAGGAGTGTTTTTGCTGTTGTTTAACAATGGTGTTTTAACCTTCTGGCCAATTTTATGGGGATAATTAATCAGGGCATGGAAATTATGTTTAATTTTGCTGACAGATAATTTGACAAACCATTATATCACACCAATAAATGAAAAAGATTTTCAGCATCGCCATCGCATTAAGTCTCTCGTGCGTAGCTATGGCAGCAGACCGTTGGAGCATCATGCCCGATAGTTTTGTCATCAACATGCCTGTCAACCGTTCAGTAGCGCCACACGCCGATCATGTTGAAATGAGTGGCAAAAAAATGGCCGTAGTACTGTATTGGGATATCGACAGCAGCTTGACATTCGGTCTAAACCGGGCATTGGTATTCCCAATGTTGAGGACAATCCCCAACAACACCCACGCAAGCCTGATGTTAAACAATGACATGGATGTCGCTTCAATGCTCCGGGTCGACGGAAAAAGAGCGCCGGTGACAACCCGCAATGTCAAAATCAACGGCATGATGAAAGTCACCGGAGATTATAGCCGCAATGACAATAACGGAGAGACAAAGCTCGAATTGGTCCGTACAATCTTTCCAACTACCGACAAGGCAGCTATGATAGAATTGTATGAAGCACGTAATGCCGGCGACAGACCTTTGAACCTACTCGTGCCTGCCGTCAGTCAGATTTACTCAACGGATGCTTCACGCGGAGTCGACGGATCATACATAGTGCGCGCCGATGTCGAAGGCGACGGATCTTTCAATCTTGCGCCAGGCAGCTCGACTGAATTTGCACTCATCATCCAGGCTTACCCCGAAAACGGAGGCAATAAAACTGAACTTACTGCCCGCGAAGAGCTATCCAAACGGATGGCATTCATCAACGAGCTTGACAATAACCTGATACTTCACACTCCCGATGATGCCATCGACACCGAATTCAGATATGCCAAAATCAGAGGCACTGAAAGCATTTATGACACGAAAGGAGGCCTGATGCATGGACCCGGCGGCGAGAGCTATTACGCAGCCCTCTGGGCCAACGACCAGGCTGAATACATCAACCCTTTTTTCCCGTTCGTAGGCATTTACAACGGCAATGAGTCGAGCATCAATTGCTTCAGGCATTATGCCCGGTTCATGAATGACGACTACAAAGCTCTGCCAAGCTCGATCATCGCAGAAGGTGATGATATATGGAACGGAGCCGGCGATAGAGGAGATGCTGCCATGATAGCATATGGTGCGTCCCGTTATGCACTTGCTCGCGGAGAGCGTGGAGAAGCTGAAGAATTATGGCCACTGATCGAATGGTGTCTCGAGTACTGCAGGCGTCAGCTCAACGAAGCAGGGGTTGTCAGATCGGATCACGATGAACTCGAAGGCCGTTTCCCGGCCGGAGACGCCAATCTGTGCACGGCTTCGCTATATTATGATGCGCTGATATCGGCAAGCTATCTTGCAAAAGAACTCGGCAAAGACAAAAAGCTGCAGTCCACCTACACACGTCAGGCAGAAGAACTGCGCAAAGCCATTGAAAACTACTTCGGGAACAATATACAAGGATATGACACCTATCGCTATTACAACGGCAACGACGTGCTGAGATCGTGGATCTGCATACCTTTGGTAATGGGAATTGACGAACGCGCCGACCAGACTGTCAAAGCACTCTTCAGCCCCGAGATGTACACGTCAGACGGTGTGCTCACATGCCAGGGATACCCGATATTCTGGGACCGCGCTACTCTTTACACACTCAGAGGTGCACTTCAAGCAGGATACCCCGACGAAGTGATGCCACGTCTATCAGATTTTTCTCGCCGCCGACTTCTTGGTGATCACGTGCCCTATCCTGTCGAGGCATGGCCGGAAGGCAGTCAGCGCCATCTGTCGGCAGAAAGCGGTCTCTATTGCCGAATTATAACAGAAGGACTTTTCGGTATACGCCCGACGGGATTGAGATCATTTGACCTGAAGCCGGAATTGCCAAGCGATTGGGATTTCGCCGAGCTGCGCCACATAAGGGCATTCGGATCTGATTTCGACATCGTGGTCAATCGCCAGTCAGCTGACAAACTGAAGGTCTCGGTTATCGACCATTCCACCTCAAAAACCAAGCAATACAGCGTCACCCAGGGCAAATCGGCAAAGGTGAAGCTGTAACTGCGTCATCTCAATATCCGCATAAAAAAAGCAGATTGGAAAATGAAAGCTTTCCAATCTGCTTTCATTTTCCAATCTTGCCTGTTACCTGTTATATGAATTTACTTTGCGATCTATCTGATCAATACTTTTTCAACCTTTCCGCCATCAGTTTTGATCACCACTGATCCTGAGGTCGGATTGGTTATGCGAATACCTTGCATGTTATAGAACACCGGACTTGACATTTCGCTATCATTTACAAGATCTTCAATGCCTGAGGTCTGTGGAATTTTCAAGCTGAACTTACCTGAGATGTTGCCATAGTATAATGAGCTTTTTGTTGCACCGAACTGCTCCCATTTATCACTATAGATAAACAATGAGTTAGTCGGGAATGTGATCGCCCCGTCAGCTAATGTTCCGCCGAAGCCTGAAGCCTTGACATCATTCATTGAGCTTCCATTCTGAATGTTGTATGCAGCCAACGATCCACCGATAAAAGCAGCTCCATTCCAATCAATGCCGAGATCGGCCATTTCAAGAATCACGCATTCGGGATCGCTTGCATCAAACACGAGATAGTGATTGAATTCAGTGTCATATTCATCCGGATCATTATAAGGGAAACGCCCGTCGTAGGAATTGACAGCTCTGTATATGCGTGGTTTTTCAATATTTTGTTGAACTTCAACGATACTTCTGGTCGGTGTCAGTCCGAATACGCCCTCCATTATATCGGTAGTAAACTCGCTGTCTCCGAGTGACTGCCACTTTCCGTCCTCATCGTCGATACATGTGATATAGCGTTCGGAATATTCGAGTGGTTCGCCGTTTGCAAACGACACTGCGACTATCGACATAAGACTATTGATATTTTCGTCAGCAATGTTTATGTCAAATTCGCCGCCGCCATTCAGAGTGACGATACCATCACCACCTTCTACGACTTTATTGATATAGCTTTGAGTAACCAATCCCTTGAACACTCCGACATTTACCGAGGGAATGCCTTCTTCAAGGACAATTGTCGCTTTAGCATCCTGCGATGGTGAAAAATATCTTGAGGCTTCGATAGAAGGAATACCAGTCGGGAAATCGTCGATCTGGAATGTGACATCGCTCATTGCGATAACGTCGTCAGCGCCTTCAAATGTGAACCCAAGGAATAGATAAAAGCGTCCGACCGGTTCGATAAAGTAATTGAATGAATCGTATATTTCGACGAGTTCGGCCACGTCGTCAGGATCTTTCGAAGGATCAGAGCCCCATATTTCCTCATATGCCGTCGCAAAATCCAATACTTGCAGAGCGATGCCATCCATATCGATGCCTGTTGCCTGTCGTGCCACACGTGTTTTACCGCTGGAGGCATTGTAGTCAATGATTATGGATACATCGTTGAATATCGGAGAGAGACGGTACTGCTGAATATTTGCATCTCCAGTATCGCAACGCTTCTCCACCGATATGCCCGGAAACTCTCCTTGCTATTCATCCAGACCTGTGAACGATGCAAACATATCGTCCATCGAAAAGACACCTTTCCCGACACTTTCCCAATCTGACCATTGGCCGGAAGCGGCAGCTCTTGATCTTATCGATAGAGAATTGCTCGCGCCTGTTGACACTGCTATTCTTGAAAACGGATCTTTCGCCATTGATGACAAAGACGGCGACGACGGTTGACCGACTCCGGCAGCTGCGGATATGCCTACAGCAACAGCCGCAATAATTGAGTACAGCTTTTTCATAAACAAATAGAATTAACTAAAATAATTAATGAAACATATAAATTTAACAACAGCGCAAAGCTAATACAAAATATTATATTACACAACAATTTCCCAATAAAATTTAGAAAATGCATTCCAATCACATCTACATAAGATTATTTAATCAAACATCGCAACAATATAATTATAGACATTAATCCAATAAAACAGGATCGGTCATTAATAATATATAAAACGACACAACATTCCACGTCTACCTTGACAACCGCCATAGTGTAGTACAATTATATAAGCTCAGATGCAATATTTTGTAGGCATGAAAGTTTTTTCGTAATTTTGCATGACTTAAACAGATTAAGCAAAACATCATATTCAGAATAAATATAAGACGTTCATTACAATGGCAGTAGAACTTAAAAACCTTACTAAACGCAAGGACAATTACTCACAGTGGTACAACGAACTGGTGGTTAAGGCCGATCTCGCCGAGCAGTCGGCTGTACGCGGTTGCATGGTTATAAAGCCATACGGATATGCAATCTGGGAAAAAATGCAGCAGACTCTCGACCGCATGTTCAAGGAAACCGGTGTACAGAATGCATATTTCCCATTACTTATACCGAAATCATTTCTATGCCGCGAAGCAGAACACGTCGAAGGCTTTGCAAAAGAATGCGCCGTTGTGACTCACTATCGTCTGAAAAATGATCCTAATGGAAATGGTGTCGTTGTCGATCCCGATGCTCGCCTTGAAGAAGAGCTGATCGTGCGTCCGACATCCGAAACTATCATATGGGGTACGTATAAAAATTGGATCCACAGCTATCGCGATCTCCCGATCCTTTGCAACCAATGGGCCAACGTGATGCGTTGGGAAATGCGCACCCGCATGTTCCTCCGTACAGCCGAATTCCTTTGGCAGGAAGGCCACTGCGCTCATGCCACAGCCGAAGAGTCTGAAGCGAGAACCGTGCAAATGATAAACCTCTATGCCGAGTTTGCTGAAAAATACATGGCAATGCCTGTTATCAAGGGAGTGAAAAGCGCCAATGAACGTTTTGCCGGAGCGCTCAACACTTACACCATCGAGGCAATGATGCAGGACGGCAAAGCACTGCAGTCAGGCACATCGCACAATCTCGGACAAAACTTCGCAAAGGCATTTGATGTAACATTTGCCAACAAAGATAACAAACCTGAATATGTATGGGCCAACTCATGGGGCGTATCAACCCGCCTGATGGGCGCGCTGATCATGACCCACTCTGACGACAACGGTCTGGTGCTGCCTCCGCATCTCGCCCCCATACAGGTTGTGATCATTCCGATATCCAAGAATGCCGAGCAACTTGCCGCCATTACCGATAAGGTGCTTCCGATCATCGAACGTCTTCGCGAACTTGGCATCAGCGTCAAATATGACGATGCCGACAACAAGCGTCCGGGCTTCAAATTTGCAGACTATGAACTCAAGGGTGTCCCAGTTCGTCTGGCTATCGGTGCACGCGACATCGAAAACGGCACTGTGGAAATCATGCGTCGCGATACTCTCGAAAAAGAAGTGTTGCCTTTGGCCGGCATTGCCGATCAGATCAACACCCTGCTTGAGGATATCCAGAATAACATCTACCAGAAAGCCCTGCGCATGCGTCAGGAAAAGACATATGTATGTGACTCTTACGAAGAGTTCAAGCAGCGCATCGACGACGGTGGCTTCTTCCTTTGCCACTGGGATGGTACAACCGAAACCGAGGAACGCATCAAGGAAGAAACCAAAGCGACCATACGCTGCATTCCTCTTGACGGAGATGACACCCCCGGTGTCTGCATGGTGACAGGCAAGCCTTCGGCACGCCGCGTGATCATTGCCCGCAACTATTAACCGCAGGTTATGTCTGACTCCTCCGGGCATAAGCTCTGTGATCGCATCGACATATTCAGCGCCGACGTGTCAAGTTCGTTGGCGCTGCCTTATGCCGACAAGGGCATCCAGGCCGGCTTTCCCTCTCCCGCTCAAGACTACATCAACGAGTCGATCGACCTCAACCGCGAAATCGTCAAACACCCGGCTGCAACATTCTATGGTCGAGTCGAAGGAGATTCGATGATAGAAGAAGGCATCGAACCGGGCGACATCCTGGTTATCGACCGCTCGATCGAGCCTGCCGACGGAGATCTGACCGTATGCTGCGTTGACGGAGACTTTACTCTTAAAAGAATCCGCCTTGAACAAGACAGAGTGTGGCTGCTTCCGTCCAACGAAACTTTTGATCCGATACTCGTCACTCCCGACAACCGCTTTGAGGTCTGGGGAGTGGTGACCTACACTATCAAACAGACTCGTCGGCCGCGAAAACGTCTCCACGCATCAAGATAAGCCCTCCGTCCAAACTCAATCACAATGATAGGCCTAATCGACTGCAATAATTTCTTCGTGTCGTGTGAACGCGTTTTCAACCCGTCTATACGGGAGAAACCTGTCATTGTGTTCAGTAATAACGACGGATGCGCTGTGGCCATTTCCAATGAAGCCAAAGCCTTGGGTATAAAAAGAGGCGATCCATATTTCAAGATTAAAGGCATCTGCAACAGATACGGCATCAGCACATTCTCGGGCAATCACAAACTCTACGGCGATATGTCGGCAAGAGTGATGGCTGTTATATCAGAAACAATCCCTGAAATAGAGATATACTCCATCGACGAAGCGTTTCTCCATCTGGATGGCATCGAAACATCGTCATTGGAAGATTTCGGCCGCAACATAGTAAGACGCGTCAGACGCAACACCGGCATACCGACTTCGCTTGGCATAGCACCGACAAAAACCCTTGCAAAAATCGCAGCAAGATTTGCAAAAAAATATCCTGCTTACCACGGATGCTGCATCATCGACAACGATGACAAACGCAGAAAAGCGCTCGCCTTGACGGCGGTAAATGATGTATGGGGCATCGGAAGACGCATCAGCCGTCGCCTCGGTGATTATGGAGTGACGACAGCATTGCAATTCGCCGAATGGACGCAGGAAAATGTCACGCAACTTTTCCACCTGAACGGAGAAAAAACGTGGATGGAGCTAAACGGACATGCGTGCATATCGTTTGAGCAAGAGGAGTCCTCAAAAAAACAGATGATGAGTTCGCGGTCATTCGGGAAAGCCGTTACCGACATCAACGATCTGAAGTCGGCGATCGCTTCTTTTGCCAACAACTTAGGCAGAAAAATGAGAGCTAATAATCAAGCAGCTGTTTCACTTACGGTGTATATCCACACCGATAGTTTCAGACCGGATATGCCGCAGTATTTCAACACTGCCCACCGCACCCTGCCCGAACCGACAGCCGACACTATGACTCTCACTACTGTGGCCTGCGACGCACTCTGTTCGATCTATCGCAAAGATTATGCATATAAGAAAGCCGGAGTAATGATCAACGAACTCACAGACAGCCGGCACATACAGCAATCGCTGTTTTGCAACACCACCGACCGCGAACGCCGATCGCGCCTGATGGCGGCCATGGATTCAATAAACAGCGGTTCGTTAAGTCATGACACAATCCACACAGCATCTTACAGCCCGATCGACAAACTGGTCCGCAAAGACCATCCATCACGACTTTTCTCAACACGCCTCTCCGATATAATTTCAATCAACTGCATACATGGATCATAATACATTCATATCAACCCTCGCCAAACGCATCGGGCAAAGCTCCGATGAGACAGCTGCTCTTGTCAATGCACTTGCCGACAACATAAAAAATGCCGCAAGCGAACTCAATGCCGTGGCCATCCCCGGCTTCGGCCGCTTTGAAGCGATAAAAAAAGAAGAATACGTAGCAGTCGACCGGACTGACGGGCAGACCAAGCTGTTTCCTCCTGAAATTACAATTACATTCACCCCAGGCTCAATGCTGAAAAAACGACTGATCCATGAATGAAACCATTGCACAACCGCGCCTCGTTGAACTAATTGCGGCTACGGCGTCAGTCGACCAGACAATAGCCGAACAGTTTGTCAAAGCCTTCTTTACTCATGCAGAGGAAGTACTCGCACAGGATGGAACATTGACAATAGAAGGTCTCGGCACATTCTCACGCACCGACGACACTGACAACCCCATTGCCTTCAAACCGGACGAAATGCTGGCGGAAGCGATAAACCAACCATTCGCTATGTTTGAACCGGTGGCTGTCGGCGATGTATCTCTTACCGAAGACGAAAACGAATCGTCAAGCAGCGAAACGCCATCAGCAGAGCCTCCTGTAGACAAATCGCCGACCGAAACGCTACCAAGCCCCCAACCGCAGATGGATCTTACAAACAGTCAGGCGGAAGGTAATGAAAATGCAGCCGTAACATCAACGCCGGACAAGCCCGAGACTCCAGAGTGCACACAACCGGAACCCGAATTACATACATCTCAGATCGTAATCGACGAACCATGCGATGAACCTGATTATTACAATCCCGATTACAGCCCAGAACCGTCCCGCAAGACAAACACGATAGTCGTATCGCTGATTTTCGGAATGATCGGCCTTATCGCCGGCATTGCCATAGGTTATTACGGAAAAGACAAGATCCATGATGCGTTCAACCCGCATGATATTGAAAGTGACACCGCAGACACAATCGCATCCCCACTCGATGATGAGACCGGGACAGAATACATCGTTCCTGCAGTCACTGATACAGTCGTAGCCTTACAACCGGATTCGATTGTCAAGCATGAACCGGTATATGACACGGTCAGCCCCGATCGCTTCCTGACAACCATGGCGCGCCATTATTACGGAAGAATGGAATATTGGGTATTTATCTATGAAGCCAATTCAGACATACTTGGCAACCCGAACCGCATAAAGCCCGGCACAAAGGTTGTCATACCCGATCTGGCCGACTTTTCATCATCGGAGACTCCCGAACAGACCCTTGCAAGAGCCAAACGTCTGGGAAGAGAGATCTACCAGCGCTTCGAATGATCCTTGGCATTCCAGCCGGGCAAGGCTAAGGAGCATAAAAACATGCGCTTGCGACAGCGAATCGGAATGACAGGCCCTGTCAATCCCACAAAAAAAGTTAAAGTTTAACAGATTAAAGACTTAATAGATAAAATTAACACTCCCTTTTAAAGAAGTCGTTGTTATAATTGTAATTTTGTATAGGAAAGCCGGAGGACTCATCGGCTGTCATCTACGCTAAATATTAAAACTTTCAATTATAACATCACTTATGAGTGAATCTGTAAACATCAGAGAGCTAAATGCTCTCGTAGCAAGCAAAAGCGATTTTATCAATCTGATAACACATGGAATGGACCAGACAATCGTCGGTCAGAAACACCTTGTGGAGTCACTTCTTATCGCGCTTCTTTCTAATGGCCATGTTCTGCTCGAAGGTGTGCCGGGTCTGGCAAAGACACTTGCAATCAAAACCCTCGCACAGCTGATCGATGCAAAATACAGCCGCGTTCAGTTCACACCCGACCTTCTGCCGGCCGATGTTATCGGTACGATGGTCTATAGCGTGAAGAGCGAACAATTCCAAGTGAAGAAAGGTCCGATTTTCGCCAACTTTGTACTCGCAGATGAAATCAACCGTGCGCCGGCAAAAGTGCAGAGCGCACTGCTCGAAGCGATGCAGGAACGCCAGGTGACCATCGGCGACAACACCTTCCCTCTCGACGAGCCATTCCTTGTGATGGCAACCCAGAACCCCATCGAACAGGAAGGCACATATCCTCTGCCTGAAGCTCAGGTCGACCGTTTCCTCATGAAGGTAGTGATCGGTTATCCTACAAAGGATGAAGAACGCATAATCATCAGACAGAACATCAGCAATGAAAAACGCAAGATCGAAGCCTTGATCAAACCCGAAGAAATCACCGAGGCTCAGAAAATCGTCGAACAGATCTACGTCGACGAGAAGATCGAACGCTATATCGTTGACATCGTATTTGCAACCCGCTACCCGGCGGACTACGGTTTGAACGACCTGACAAGCATCATATCTTTCGGTGCATCTCCGCGTGCGTCGATAAGCCTTGCACGTGCAGCCCGAGCCTATGCGTTCCTGCACCAGCGCGGTTTTGTCATCCCCGAAGATGTCATCGCCGTGTGCCACGATGTGCTCCGCCACCGTATCGGCGTCACCTATGAAGCCGAGGCAAACAATATCACCACAGACGAAATCATTACCGAGATCCTCGACAAAATACAAGTGCCTTAAACAGATACGGCCGGCTTTCACAAGCCGGCCGCACCGCACTTTTCTAATATTTAATTCTTCCTACGCGACTATATGGATTCTACTGAACTTTTAAAAAAAGTCCGCAAAATCGAGATCAAAACCCGCGGACTATCGCAAAACATCTTTGCCGGCGAGTATCACTCGGCATTCAAAGGCCGCGGCATGATGTTTTCGGAGGTTCGTGAGTACCAATACGGCGATGATATACGCGATATCGACTGGAACGTTACTGCGCGACACAACCGTCCGTTTGTCAAGGTATATGAAGAAGAGCGTGAACTGACGGTCATGCTCGTTGTCGATGTTTCGGGAAGCCGCAATTTTGGAGCTGTAGGCGATGAAAAGCGCCAGATGATTGCTGAAATATCGGCTACGCTGGCTTTTTCGGCAATTCAGAACAACGATAAGATCGGAGCTGTATTTTTCTCCGACAAAATAGAGAAATTCATTCCGCCTAAAAAAGGTAAAAAGCATATTTTATTTATAATACGCGAATTACTCGATTTCAAACCTACAAATTCCGGAACAGACATAGCTCTCGCCATGAGGTATCTCACCGATGCGATGAAAAAGAGATGCACAATGTTCCTGATTTCTGATTTTATTGACGAAAGCGACTACGGCAAGCCGATGACAATCGCAGGCAACAAACACGACCTTATGGCTCTGCAAGTCTACGACAAGCGTGATTCCCACCTGCCTGACGTCGGACTGATGAGGGTCAATGATCTTGAAACCGGAGCAACACGCTGGATCGACACATCATCGGCCAAAGTCAGGAAAGCTTACGACAAATGGTGGTACGACAGACAGCAGGCAATGTCATCGACTTTGAGAAGCAGTCGGGTCGACTATGCAACAGTCGCCACAGACGAAGACTATGTCGTAGCACTGATGAGCCTTTTCAAAAACAGAGGCACCCGTTAATCGCAAGAATAGCCACAACTAACATCATCATATACTCATGAACCCGTTTTTGAAACAAATATATTCGGTCGCTTCAGTAGCCATGATAGCACTATCGGCACCTCTGACTTCAGAAGCTGCCGGATCTGAGTCTATCAAGGCTGTTATCGACTCAACCTCAGTCGTTCAAGGCTCAAAAGCTAAACTGCGGCTTGAGGTGCTGAAAAACACTAATGACGGTTTGTTGGTAGATGCTCCGGAAACCGGTAAAGAATATTTCGGCATCGAGATATCCGACCTCAGCATAGACACTATCGATCATGGCAACGGACGCATCGAACTTGCATATGATTACACGATACAAGCATTCGACCCGGGGACTGTCACACTTCCGCCTTTCAGATACGCCATAGGCGACGACACCTTGAGTTCTGATGTTGTTACGCTGAAAGTTGTGGAAGTAGATCTCGACACATTGACCGACATCAATCCGATGGAAAGCGTTGTCAGTGTCCCTACCCGCTGGTATGACATTATCCCCAACTGGTGGATATGGGTGTTCGTAGCGTTGGCCGCGATAGGCCTGATTGCATGTGCCGTACTGCTTTTACGTCGTAAAAAAGGCATTATGTCTAAGCCCGTCAAGATCACACCGCCCTACGACCTTGCTGTAATGAGGCTTAACGATCTCCAAGCTAAAAAACTTCCGCAAAGCGGACGCGAAAAAGAATACTACACAGAACTTACAGAGATCCTCCGCCAGTATCTCGACGGACGCTTCGGCATCAATGCGATGGAGATGTCAAGTACACAGATCGTTGACACTCTCCGCCATAACAAAGAGACAAAACCAGGCTCAGATCTTATGAAACAGATACTTGAGATCGCTGACTTTGTCAAATTTGCCAAAGTGCGGCCGTTGCCCGATGACAACATCAAGGCTTTCAACTCAGCAGTAAAATTTGTCGAAGACTCCAAGCCCTTGCCTCCAGTAGAGCCCGAGGGCGAAGATAAGACCTCGTCTGATGTAAAGGAGTCAAATTCTAAATAAATCAACAACTACTATGCAATTGTCGCAACCTCAATATTTATGGCTATTCTTGCTCTATATACCGCTTATCGCATGGTATATACTCAAGTACCGTAATTCCCACGCGTCGATGGCCTTGTCGTCGACAAAGGCTTTCGCAGCTATCGGGCGCACATGGAAAGTCTATCTGCGTCACGGGCTTTTCGTGCTAAGACTTGCCGCGTTAGGCTGCCTGATAATAGTGCTCGCACGCCCACAGCTTAAAGACAGCTGGCGCACGAGCTCTACAGAAGGCACAGACATCGTCATCGCTCTCGACGTGTCGACCAGTATGCTTGCCCGCGATTTCCAACCTGACCGACTTGAAGCTGCGAAAAACGTTGCTGCGAAGTTCATCAACGGAAGAGAGTCGGATAACATCGGACTCGTGATCTTTGCCGGTGAAAGCCTTACAGGTGTTCCGATGACGGTTGACCGCACTCAATTGCTGAGCTATATCAACGGAGTGAGCACTGATATGATAGAAGATGGCACGGCCATCGGTGACGGCATCGCAACATCGCTCAATCGTCTTAAAGAAGGCAAAGCGAAAAGCAAAAGCATAATTCTGCTCACCGACGGTTCGAACAACACCGGCGTGGCTACCCCCCAGATGGCTGCAGAGGTAGCTAAGGAAATGGGCGTAAAAATCTATGCAGTCGGCATCGGCACCAACGGCATGGCCGACTTCCCCCGTCCCGATATGCTCGGACGAATTGAATATGTCAAGCTACCCGTCGTCATCGATGAGGCTACCCTTCAGAGCATAGCGCAAAGCACCGGTGGCAAATATTTCCGAGCAACTGACAACCGCGTTCTTGAAGACGTGTTCCATGAAATCGACGCGCTTGAGAAAACTCAGATGGACGTACGTCATTTCTCACATACCGAAGATAATTACATGATGTGGGCATGGCTCGCATTAGGTTTGTTTGCAATCGAGCTTCTGCTCCGTTACACAATCCTTCGCTCCATACCTTAATATTAACAGACAGATCATAATCATTTGATAATATGTTTGATTTCGCTTATCCACTCCATTTATATCTGCTCGGCCTTGTCGTGCTGTTTGCATTGCTCTACGTTTGGGCAAGAGCGTCACGTCTGAGGAAAATCAAACGCTTCGGCAATCCCGAGACTGTCGCCAAGCTGATGCCTGATGCATCGAAATATCAACCGCGGATAAAGATCGTGCTCGAACTGCTCGCACTTACCGCACTGATCATCGTGATCGCGCGTCCTCGCGCCGGACAAAAAGAACAGGAGACGAATGTCAAAGGTATAGAGATCATGATCGCTTTTGACATATCCAACTCGATGCTCGCATCATCGACCGACGACCCTAACGGCATATCGCGTCTCGACCGTGCGCGCCTCAACCTCGAGCGTCTGGTCGACAAACTCGAAAACGATAAAGTCGGCATGGTCATATTTGCCGGTGAACCAAAGCTTCAATTACCGCTGACGACTGACTATATATCTGCAAAGATGTATCTCAACGATCTTTCGCCCGAATTGATCTCATATCAAGGCACATCGCTTGCCGAGGCTATAAAAATGTCGGCAGAGAGCTTTTCATCGTCAAACGATGTCCACAAAGCCATAATCCTCATAACTGATGCGGAGGACCATGAAGGTGCGGCCGTAGAAGCTGCTAAGGCGGCATCTGAAGCCGGCATACAGGTTGATGTCATAGGTCTCGGATCTGCTAAAGGTGCGCCGATCCCCCTGCCTGGATCAAAAGGTGACTTCATGCGCGACGCCGAAGGCAAAGTGGTTCTCACGACCATTGATGAAAAAATCGGCAAAGCCATTGCCGAGGCCGGAGATGGTATCTATGTCAACGGAGCCGCGGGCAATGCGATCAGTCAGCTCACCGACAAGCTTGACCAACTCGAAAAATCAGAGTTCAAAAGAGTCAATTATAAAGCAAGCGCAGAGCAATTTCCCACTTTTGCGTGGATAGCCCTCATCTTTATGTTGGCAGACATATTTGTCCTCGACCGTAAGATCGGTTGGCTTAAAAACATCAATTTCTTTACTAAAACAAAGTGATTGGGTCATGAAAAAGATAACTCGCAATATATTTTACGGCGCTTGCATGGCAGCAATGATGGCTTCGCCATGCATTGCATCTGCAAAATCGGTAAAGGCCGAACGCAATCTTATAAAAGAAGGCAACAAAGCGTTTGCCGACAGTAATTATGTCGAGGCGTTCGCTTTATATGAAAAAGCGCTTGTCGAAAACCCGGGGTCAGATGCAGCAATGTTTAACAAAGCTGTGACATTGACGCACATGGCCAATGAAGACAACCGCGGCACAGCCAATGACCCGCGCGTTAAGGCCGCTGAAATATTTGAAAACATCGCCCGGACTTCAGGCGATGAAGTTCTGGTCGAGAAGTCTTACTACAATATGGGCAACATGGCATACCGCGAAGGAGACTACGCTGGCGCCATTGAGCAGTATAAAAGCGCTTTGCGCAAAAATCCCGACAACCTGCTGACCCGACAGAATCTGCGCATCGCTCAGTTGCAGCAGCAGGAACAAGAGCAAAATCAAGATCAGAATCAGGACCAGGATCAGGATCAACAGCAACAACAACAGCAGCAACAACAGCAGGAGCAGCAACAAGACCAACAGGATCAACAGCAGCAACAGCAACAACAACAGCAGCAGCAACAACAGCAGATGACTCAAAGCGCTGAACAGATCCTTCAGTCTGTACAAAACAAGGAAAACAGCACAAGAAAGAAAGTGCAGGAACAAGAAGTCAAAAACGGTGGCCGCTCGACGACCGATAAACCTTGGTAAAAAATGATCACACGCCAAATTCGTTTCACTATTTTACTTCTGGCAGTGTTCACATCTGTGAGCGCTCTTTGTCAGACGTCATTCAAAGTTGTGCCGCCAGGCAATGTGATAGCAGGTCGCAATTTTTCTCTGACATTCCGGCTATCGAACGGTCAGACCAATGCCCCGAAACCACCGGAACTGAATGGTTGTGACCTACTCTATGGACCGTCAGTATCAACGATGTCAAGCAGCCAGTATATCAACGGCCAGATGTCATCGTCAACGTCTGTAGACTACACCTACATGTACCGTGCAACTACGCCGGGCAAAGTGACCGTGCCAGAAGTGACCGTTAATTCCGGAGGCAAAAACTATACTTCTAAATCCGTAACATTCGAAATCCTTCCTCCCGATAAACAAGTGCAGCAATCGGGTCAACAGCAGTCACCTCAGGTCAGTGCTGTCGATCCATCGACACATCGTCCCGGATCTGTATCGCCCAACGATCTTTTTGTCAGAGTGTCATTCTCGAAAACACATGCCCTCGAACAAGAAGCAGTGATGGCTACAATCAAAGTCTACACAAAGTATTCGATCACAAGCTTCCTGGTGACGCAGCAACCTCTCTTCGATGGCTTCCTGTCGGAAGAACTGCCTGTCAATCTTGAAGTAAACCTCGAAAACTACAACGGACAGAACTATAACACAGCCGTACTGAAGCGCTTGCTGCTTTATCCTCAGAAATCGGGAAAACTCACTGTCAACTCAGGAAAATACGACATAACCATCCAGCAGTTTGAATTGGTCAATATGGGATTTTTCCAAACCCAACGTCCAATCGAACGACAAGTGACAACCGAATCCAACGTAGCATCGTTGGAGGTCACCCCACTCCCTGAACCCAAGCCCGCCGGCTTCGACGGAGCAGTCGGTCACTTCTCGATCTCTACAGATCTTCAGCCGGAGCTCCTCCGGACTAATGAAGCTGCAGTATATTCGTACACAATCAAGGGTACTGGCAATATACGATACCTCAAGCAGCCCGACATCAAATTTCCGGCCAGCATAGACCGATATACCCCGAAAACCGACATCGATGCAAAGATAGTCGGAGCTAACACAACCGGAGAATATCGCGTTGACTATACAATTGTGCCGCAGGAAGCAGGTAAAGTCGTTATCCCGGGCACTCCTTTCGTTTACTACGATCTCGACAAGAAAGAATATGTCACCCTTGAAACGAAGACTTACGAACTCAATGTCGCTAAAGGCTCGTCGACTTCGGCTGTCGTCGAGCAGCGTGAGATCGACAAGACCATGCACGACATCCTGCACATAAAGCCCTCGACAGGCAAGCAGTACAAAGAGCTATCGTATGTGTTCCACAGCGCTATCTATTGGTGCATTTATGCTGTAGCTGTTGCGTTGCTTGTGGTTATCGCAATTGTCTATCGCCGTAAGCTGAAATTCAACGCCGATATCAAAGGCAAGAAACTTGCTCGTGCCAACCGTGTGGTTTCAAAGCGTCTGAAAACTGCTCGCGGATTTATGAACGCTCATGAAAATGACAAGTTCTATGCAGAGCTGGCCAAAGCAATGTGGGGATACGTCAGCGACAAACTCAGCATCGCTCCATCGCAGCTGCTGCGCGACAACATTGCGTCGAAACTGGAAAACTACGGAGCATCAGAACAGACTGTGGCAGATGTCCTCTATGTGCTTGATGAATGTGAAATGGCACGCTTCGCGCCTCAACATTCAGATCAGGAGGTCGCTCAGTTATACGACAAGGCCGTTTCGACCATAAAGAGTCTCGAAGATGTGAAAAAATAACAGGCCGTATCATCATACTCTAAAAAAAATCATTCTCATGAAATATATCATAGCATTATTCATAACATTCATAAGCATGTCGGCATCGGCGTCATCGTTGGCTCAGCAGGCTGACTCGGCATACAACCGCGAAGCCTATGCTGAAGCCATCGGACTCTACAATGAAGCTCTCGCCTCCGATGGACTTTCTTCCGACCTGTATTTCAATCTGGGAAACGCTTATTACCGCGATAACCAGTTGGGGAAAGCAGTCCTGAGCTATGAACGCGCACTTGCGATCGACCCATCGAATGATGAAGCAGCCGTAAATCTGTCATTCGTGAGAACACGCATCGAAGATGCACCCGAGGACGACAGCAGCTTTCTGAATAATGTCCACAAGAGCATTTCATCACTGATGTCACCCAACGCGTGGGCGTGGCTTGCATTACTGATGTTCGTCATCCTCCTCGCAACTGTTGCAGTCTACATATTTTCTTCAAATGTCGCGCTTCGCAAAACAGGCTTTTTCGGAGGCATGATTGTATGCGTCGTGTTCATTTATGTCATTGTGATAGCTGCACAGACAGCCGGAGCATACGGCAACCACTCATCAGCGATAGTGGTGGTGCCGACGACCAATCTCAGTTCCGCCCCCCGTTCAACAAGGAGCGAGAAAGAAAAAGTCGTTCCTATCCACGAGGGCACGAAAGTGGAGATTCTTGACTCATTGTCGACGCCCGACGACCCCAATGTCGGAAAATGGTATGACGTAAAAATCAACAATTCGTCGAGAGCTTGGCTCAATGCGGCTGATGTCGAACGCATCTGATAATAACACGATTAGGCGCTTGATACAGTTGCTCCAACAGAAAACATGTTGAAAAACATATAATTCTAAATAACTTTTTTGTATAATTTTTTTGTTCATATCAAAAAGATAGCCTAATTTAGAGGTGAATTAAAAAAAATTACACAGATCGTTTAATCTTAAAATTATAAGCATCATGAGTAAAACAATCACTTTCAACGAACTTCGCCGTCTCAAAGACAGTTTGCCTGACGGTTCGATGCATCAGATTGCCGACAAACTCAACACTACAGTTCAGACTGTACGTAACTATTTCGGCGGCAGCAATTATGATTTCGGCAAGAATTGCGGAGTCCACATTGAGCCCGGTCCTAACGGAGGTATTGTGGTTCTCGACGACGCAACAATATATGACATGGCTTTAGAAATCCTCAAAGAGCAGGAAAAAGAAGCATAATCAGTCAGTAAATACATCTTTTTCTCATTCTCCCTCTCTCTTTCTTCTATATAATGACATAAGGCACATGAGTGAAGAATCGGCAAAAAGACTGATCACGGTTGCGATACACACGTATGAAAAAGCCGTCGAACTGCGTTCGCTTCTTGAAAGTGAAGGCATACAGGCCACGCTTCAGAATGTCAATTTAGAGCATCCATCGGTGTCGCCCGGCATAAGAGTCAGGATTTGCGAGCAAGATCTTCCGTTGGCTCTCAGAATAATTGAAAATCACGAGATATTCATCGGCCAACCACATGACGAATCACAAAGTTCCAACTACATCCTTGTGCCTGTGGATTTCAGCAGCCATTCGCTCAGCATAGTCAAGGCTGCGGCATCGATAGCCTCTCTTCACAAAGTCTCGCTTGTTCTCCTCAATTCATTCATCGATCCATATATCAGCGGCGAAAGTGTGCAGCTGACCGATAGCCTGACCTATGACATAATTGACTCCGATGCCCGTCAGCAGATCTCAGCCAATGCCAAGAAGCGCATGGATGATTTTGCAAAAGACATCAGGGAACTGATGAAGTCGGGAGAAATCAATGCTGTTAAGTTTTCGACCGAGGTAGTCGAAGGCGTACCGGAAGACGCAATCGGATCTTATGCCAAGGATCATCCGCCACTTATAACAATAATGGGCACACGCGACGCCGACAGAAAAGAAAAAGAAATGATCGGCAGTGTTTCGGCAGAAGTCCTCGACGCGGCCAATAATCCGGTGATGACCCTACCCCAACCGTCAGTGCCGACTTCATGTTCGACCATCAAACAGATCCTGTTTTTCTGCAATGCTGATCAGGACGATATTCTCGCGATGGACACACTGCTGCGCTTATTCCCCGCAGTGGAGGCATCGGTGACATTGGTCGTGCTACCCTCGCGGCGACGTTGGATTGAAAAATCTCGTCCACAATCTGCTGCGGCTGCTTTGACAGACTATTTCAAACAGAACTACCGGCGCTTTAACTTCGAAAGCGTTTCGGCCGACACCGGAAATGCAGTCGATGTGGTGACACAACTTAATAATGAGCGTCACTACAGCCTGATCGTTGTTCCAAACAAAAAGAAACGCAACGTGCTCAGCCGCATTTTCCACCCAAGCCTCACTCACCAATTAATTTTCAGGGCCGACATACCTATGCTTGTGATTCCTGTCTGATGATTGAACACAGCGAAGCTATGAGATGTTACAGATATAATAAACATCTCAGAGTTTCGGATGCACCTCAGCAGTTCCAGCATTATTAAATGTACGTCGATACTTGCGACAGCATGGTCTTTGTCAAGCTGCGCTTTGATATATCAGGACAGCAACTGTCCCGACGACATCACCTCTGAACTAACTGTACGAAACGAATGGGATATGTCGCCGGATGCAAATCCCGACGGCATGTCGTTTGTTTTCTTTGACCCAAAGGAAGATTATCCATGGCGATTCGATTTCGCAAATAAATATGGAGGAAGTGTCGACATTCCATGCGGAAATTACGGGGTGATAACATACAACAATGACCTGAAATCGATTATTACAGTCAATGAATACAATTACAGCAGCTTTACGATGATCACCCCGCCGTCGGGGCTGTATAATGGCTTGGGGGCTGTTGCCGGAGAAATATTGGGTGAAACAACATTCAACGACGAACCGGTCAGAAAGTTCCCGGACAAGATCTGGTGCGACGCTGTTCAGCATCTGCAATTCGATCCGACAAGAACAATCTGGACGACAGACAGCGGCAAGGAAGTCTCAATGAGTCCTCCTGAACTGATAATGCACCCTCAGCAACAGACCGCAACGATAACAGTGACAGTGCTCCATGTATCGAACATCGTCAGCATCAAGCGAATGTGTGCATGGCTTTCAGGGCTCCCAGGAGAACTGCGTCCGGCATCCATCTCAACAGAGTCGAACCACGTCACTCATCCATTTTCAATATACAAAGACGGAGACAATCGGCTTGTCGGCACGCTTAATTCGTTCGGATCGGCCGATAACATTACAAGTACCAATACATTGTGCTTGAAATTCTGGCTTAAAGATGGTTCGGAAAAGCAATGCGAATTTAATGTAACCGATGATATCAAAGCATCGCCCGATCCATTTAACATCCACATCATAATTGACAAGATCGACTTACCTCTTGTTGAAGGCGATCAGGATGGAGGTGGATTCGACGTGAGTGTCGATGGATGGCCAACCATTGAAATCGATTTATAAGGCTCGGTTTCATAAACCACAATGGCTCGAGAGGTTGCATCCTTGAGTCGAATGAAGGTAGAGGGTACTTTTTCATGGTTTCAGACATACAGGCGATTGATGCGCAACTATGAGATTACTCTTTCGAGAGTGAGATCTGTGACGATGCTTGCAGCGGTGTTCATGATGATCTAATACTTCTAACGATTAATACCGTTTCAATTTACTTTTGATTTCAGGCTACATGTCGGAAGAGATCGTCATGCCTCATTGGTTTAGAAATATCATTCAAACGTAAAGTTAGCATCGCCTCAGGTATGCCCGGCGCATTCCGCGAGTCTCGTCAGTCACAATACCCCGCATTGCTCCTTCCTCGCCTCACGAAATTCTCTCGGGCATAGCTGTCTCTCGAGTCATCGTGGTTTATGAAACCGAGCCTTAAACTATTTAGCCGTCAATCATGTTGTATTAAAAACATAAACAGTTATATGATGTACACAAATTTAAAAACAAGCCTCTTCGCGATATCATTAATCGTATCGGGCCTTTCGGTAGCATCATGTTCATCCGACGATGACAATGTTGTAGCACCGGATGACAACCAAATCCGCTTCAGCGCCCAGACGGCGACAGTTTCAAGAGCTACCCCGGTAACGTCAACCAGTCTGAAGGATTTCATAGTCTATGCCTACACCGATGGCAAGCCTTACATGGAGAATGTCAAGGTCACCCGAAACGGATCTTCATGGTCCTACACCCCGACAATGTATTGGCCAAGCACTCCGGTGAATTTCTATGCATTCAGCCCCAATATAAACAACACACCCGACTCCAACACATCAGGATTAGGGACAATCGATAATTTCACCAACTACGGAACTACCGATCTGATCTATGCGGTCAACATGAATGAGCAAGCCAGGGTCGCACCTGTCAACTTGAATTTCCGCCATGCACTCTCCAATGTCAAAGTCATGATCAGCAGTTCAAACTCGTCATTCATTGTCAAAGTCGGACATATCAAGCTATGCAATGTGGCATTGAGAGGATCGTTCACCTTCCCACAATCGACAACGGCTGCGAATACTCCCGAGAACAAAGGATCATGGTCTAAGCAATCCATGTATTCCGATTGCCTGTTGTTCTATGCAATGTCTGATGATGAAGTTGCCACATTGTCAACAACTCCGGCAGATCTTTCGGTCGATAATCTCGATGTAAGTTTCATGATACCGCAGGAACTTACGGCCTTGACCTACGACAATTCGCAGTACACAGGGACTGCAATCCAGGTGGATTGCGAGATATTCGATGCAGCATCAGGGGCTAAAATATGGCCTACAAGCGCTAAACCGTCGTATCAACTTGTATCTGACACCCCTTATGGACGTCTGATGTATCCGGTGACAACCGACCAGGTTAAAGAGTGGATAGCAGGATATGCCTATATCTATAATATCGTCGTCGACAATCCTTCAGCTCTCCATGCGATCAGCTTCAACGTCAGTGTCGACAGCTACAATGAAATAAACTCACCCTCTCTGTAATTCGTTACATTCGGGATATCATTTATGCGACATCTTCCCCTACAGGAAGATGTCGTTTTTATTTTAGCCTGTTCGGCGATAAATTACGGTTGAACAATTTATCGATCAGGTCCTGACGGTGGAGTTTGCGCAAGGAGTTGGTTATGTCAGGTCTGTAGGTGCGGTCATACCAGAAAAAATATTTCCGTTGGGCGAGTTTTTCCTGCTGCGATCTCGCTGTGAAAACACGTTCGCCAGTGTAAGGATGATAGCCTGAATAGTATATTTCCGTAGCCACCGTCATCGGGGTCGGAGTGAAATCCTGAACCTGTTCGAGATGGAAATCGAGAGCCTTTGTCTCGACGGCAAGTTCAGCCATGTCAAGTTCGGTGCATCCCGGATGGCTGGAAATGAAGTACGGAATAATCTGCTGCCTCAGACCACATCGCTTGTTGATGTCGTCGAATACGCGTTTGAATTTATGAAATAATTCAAACGACGGTTTCCTCATGATGTTGAGCACAGTGTCTGACGTATGTTCAGGGGCTACTTTCAGTCGACCGGACACATGATTCCTGACAAGCTCTTCGTTGTAAAGATCTGCTGCTTTATCGATCGCAGCTTCGCCTGTACGACGCATCGTCAAGTCATAACGCACCCCACTTCCGATAAACGATTTTTTAACGCCCGGCAACGCATCGACCTGCCGGTAAATGTCTAACAAGGGGCGATGGTCGCTGTTGAGATTGCGGCATGGCGAAGGATGCAGACACGATGGTCTGAGACATTTCGCACAAATCGACTTGTCACGTCCGCCCATCGCATACATATTGGCCGATGGACCTCCAAGATCACTTATATATCCTTTGAAATCAGGCATCTCTGTCACCTGTTGAGCTTCTCTAAGCACTGATTGGGCAGAACGTGAAGCTATGAATTTGCCCTGATGAGCCGATATGGTACAAAACGCGCATCCTCCGAAACATCCCCTGTGAAGATTGACCGAATGTCTGATCATCTCGTAGGCCGGTATGCGCTTGCCTTTATATCTCGGATGCGGCAGGCGCGTATATGGGAGATCGAAAGATGCATCGATCTCGCCTTGTGTCATCGCCGGATACATCGGATTTACTTTTACCACTTTATCGCCTGTGGCTTGCCATAGCGTCACTCCGCCCGACATAGAGTTGCTTTGTTGCTCTATATGCTTGAAATTCTCAGACTGACGTTTTTTATCCTTCAGGCACTGTTCATACGACGCGAGCACAATGTTTTCCTCATCGTGCCGGGGCATTGCCGACTTAGGCAAAAGCACAACAGTCTGCCTGACATCGGTCATGTCGGATATTGACTCTCCTCGCTCCAATCTACCGGCAATTTCCAGAACGGTCTTCTCGCCCATGCCATAGCTTATCATGTCGACAGGTGCATCGACAATCAACGACGGGCGCAGACGATCCTGCCAGTAATCATAATGTGAAAGCCTGCGCAATGAAGCCTCTATGCCACCTGCAATGATGGGTACATCGGGATAAAGTTGCCTCAATATGCGGGAGTAGACAATCGAAGGATAGTCGGGACGCATGCCGTGGCGCGCGTCGGGAGTGTAAGCATCGTCGCTGCGTCGGCGACGATTGGCTGTGTAGTGATTGACCATCGAATCCATTGCCCCGGGCGATATGCCGAAAAACAAACGGGGCGCACCGAATTTCTTGAAATCGCGCAAGTCGTCCTGCCAGTTAGGCTGAGGGACTATAGCCACTTTGTAACCGGCAGCCTGCAATGTGCGACCGATAACAGCCGCCCCGAATGAAGGATGATCGACATACGCATCTCCTGAAAAAAGCACGACATCGACCGAATCCCATCCCAAAGCTTTCATCTCCTTGACAGAAGTCGGCAACCAATCGGTCGTTCTAAGATTGTTATAGTCTATCTTTTTGATCTGATTGTCTTTAGTCATCATTTCATATCGCCGAGCTTCTGCTCCATTTTTATAATCTCGTCGCGCAGACGAGCAGCTTCAATAAATTCCATTTTCTTAGCCGCCTCAAGCATTTCAGTCCTCATGCGGTTGATCGACCGCTGCAGTTCATCCTTATTCATATACTGAATGACAGGATCTGCGGCAATGTCGACTGTAGTTGAGAACTCCGAAGCATAAAGCGGCCGGTCGGCAGCACGTTTGCCCTCCTGACGGCCGCGCGCTTTCTTCGCTGCCAGCGGAGCAACATCATCGTCAGTCTCCCGGCCAATGATTGCATTGCGGGCCTTGACAATCGCAGTAGGAGTGATTCCATGCTCTTCGTTGTATGCCAGCTGGAGTGAACGACGGCGCTCGGTTTCGTCGATTGTCTGCTGCATCGAATCGGTGATCTTGTCGGCATACATTATCACCTCTCCGTTGAGATTTCGCGCCGCTCGACCGACAGTCTGCGTCAAGGATCTGTGACTGCGTAAAAAACCTTCCTTGTCGGCATCGAGAATAGCGACAAGCGACACTTCGGGCAAATCGAGGCCTTCACGAAGCAGATTGACACCGATCAGCACATCATAGACTCCGGCTCTGAGATCATCGAGGATTTTCACGCGATCCATCGTGTCGACATCGCTGTGGATGTACGCCGTCTTTATGCCGAGGCGGTCGAGGTAGTCATTCAATTCTTCGGCCATACGCTTTGTCAACGTTGTCACAAGTGTACGCTCTCCCCGCTCGATGCGGATGTTGATTTCCTCCATAAGGTCATCGATCTGATTCAGCGACGGGCGCACCTTGATCACCGGATCAAGCAAGCCTGTCGGGCGTATCAGCTGCTCGACAACCACACCTTCGCTTTTTTTCAGTTCATAGTCAGCCGGCGTGGCACTGACATAAAGCACCTGCGGAGTCAGTCTCTCAAACTCTTCAAACTTCAACGGGCGATTGTCGAGAGCGGCCGGAAGCCTGAAACCGTATTCCACAAGATTCATCTTGCGCGACAAGTCTCCGCCATACATTGCCCTGATCTGGGGTATCGTCACATGACTTTCGTCAATAATCGTGAGAAAATCTTTCGGGAAATAATCGAGCAGACAGAAAGGCCGCATGCCCGGCTCGCGACCATCGAAATAGCGCGAATAATTTTCAATGCCTGAACAGTAGCCTACTTCTTTGATCATCTCGACGTCGTAGGTCACTCGTTCATACAATCTTTTACCCTCGAGTTCGCGTGCCTCGCGATTGAAAAATTCGACCTGTCGGCCGAGATCGAGCTGAATCTGCGCGACAGCCGAAGCCTGCCGCGCCGGAGATGTCACGAAGATATTGGCCGGATAGATGCGGAAATCTCCGTGATTTGATATATGGACGAGGTCTTCTGGGTAAAGCGTTTCAAGCGACTCGATCTCATCGCCCCAGAACACTACCCTCAGAACGATGTCTTCATAGGCCAGTCGGATATCGATCGTGTCTCCTTTCACCCTGAAACAACCGCGTTGGAAATCAAGCTCATTGCGAGCGTACAGCGAACTGACCAACCTTCGCAGAAACGCATTGCGGGTTATCTTCTGCCCTACGCTGACTTCTATGACATTCTCATGGAAATCTTCGGGATTGCCGATGCCGTAAAGACACGATACAGAAGAAACCACCACAACATCGCGACGCCCCGAGAGCAAGGCTGATGTCGTGGCGAGCCGCAGACGGTCGATCTCATCGTTGATCATAAGATCTTTCTCGATGTACTTGTCGACTGAAGGTATATAGGCCTCAGGCTGATAATAGTCGTAATATGACACGAAATAGTGAACAGCATTATCGGGGAAAAACTGTTTGAACTCGCTGTAAAGCTGAGCGGCAAGAGTCTTGTTATGACTTAATATCAATGTCGGTTTTCTGACTTCTTTTATGACATTGGCCATAGTGAAAGTCTTGCCGGATCCTGTCACGCCGAGCAAAGTCTGCGCCGGCAGGCCGTCGTTTATACCTTCCGACAATTGTGCGATCGCTTGCGGCTGGTCACCCGTGGGTTCATATTGAGAATGAAGTTCAAATTCCATTTTTGCATTTCACTTGATACGTTCTACAAATTTACTACATATTTATGATATTATGCCATTTTCGGGCGCTTGAAAGCATTCGAAAGGCTAAAAATTGCAAAAATCTACCCCCCCCCCGAAAAATATGTTTATTTGTTTGATTTTTCGCCCATTATTAGTACATTTGCAAGCAAACATCACATAGTAAAGAAAAACAATATGAAACAGCCTGTTAAAATCAGTACTTATAGCATCTTCATATCGAGTTTATCTCTGATCGTGTTAGCCGCATTATTCTTTTTCAATCTGGAAGATGACCACATCATATCGGCCTATATATTTCTTTCCATAGTAATCATTATGGGGCTTATGACATTATTCTATATGCCGCTATCAATAACCGCCACCGACAAACACCTGACTGTCAACCGGCCGTTATGGGCTAAGCGTCTGGCATTGGACGAAATCTCCAGCATTGCCTTATGTCAGCCCACCATGGGTGCAATGCGCATTTGCGCCAGCGGAGGTTGGTTCGGTTACTGGGGCTGGTTCAGCGAACGCGATCTTGGCAAATACTTCGCATACTATGGCAAGGCATCAGACTGCTTTCTGGTGACAATGAAAAACGGCAAGCAATACATGATCGGATGCCAGAATCCGTCGGCCATAGTCGACTTCGTTCAAAGTCGCATCAATTGACATATCGACAAGTTTTTCAGGCAATCATGACAGAGTTTCAGACATATCATCCAAGACTGCATGCATTCTATAACAGCAAAGTGATAAATGCAATGCTGATAGTCTGCGTGACATCGATCCTACTGACAGGATACTATAATGACATGCTATTGCCGTTAATCTGCGCCTCACTGTCGTTTGCATGCGCTGTCGCCTACTCTATCTGGTTTTGGATCAAGAAACCTCGGGAAATAATCATCAATCCATCGCTGTCGCAACTCTCATGTCTATTCACGTTCTACCTCATCATCATTGCGCCACTGCAACCCGATAACATATGGTGGTATATGCTTCCTGCGATCGTCGGAATTGCAGTGCTCTTTGCTCTGTTGCTCCGGCCATCAGATCAAAGATTCCGCATTACGAAACAAAAACAGATTTTTTAACACCAGTTCTGCGCATTCTCAACAAATGTTGAGGATTGTCTGCATTCAAGTATATAAATTTGCACCGGAATGACTGCTGAAACATATTTCTGCAACACAATATAATAGACCGACAATGATTAGACATTCTATTACCATAGCTCTTATCGCAGTCTTTGCATGCCTTACTGCTTACGCAAAGAATAAGGATTATCCACGCGCCGAAATAAAGGTAGGCTACACCTATCACGAAACTTTCGTGCGTGGCTCTGAGGGCATAGTAAAACGCGATATTTCATTTGTCCTCTTGGCCAACAAGGAGCACGCGAAGTTTTATAACGCGAAGACTGAGTTCAAGGATTCTCTTGAATCTACACCACAAGGTAGAGCCATCAGTAAGCAACTCCTTAATGATGCCATCAAAAGGTATAGAGAAACAAAAGACGAGAGCGCAATGAACGCAGTGGTTTACCAGACATTTCTCTACATATTCCGCTCTATGTCTGATAATCAGATGACTGTATATGACAAGGCCGGTTCACTTGAATACGGGGTTTACACGGAACCTCTTGGAGAAATCCAATGGGAAATTTCCGACTCGACAAAAACAGTTCTGGGTTATGATTGTGTGATGGCAACAGCAAATTATCATGGGCGGGATTGGACTGCGTGGTTCGCACCTGATATTCCTTTGCAGGAGGGTCCGTGGAAGTTGACAGGTCTCCCTGGGTTAATACTGGAGGCAAGTGAATCCACCGGGCAGCACAGTTTCGAGGCAACCGGATTGGAAGCCTCTGATAAACCGATGTTTCCGATTTATCCTTATCAGCAATATGATAAAATGTCACGGATAGAAATGCTGAGACAGTTGCGAAACTATCGAGACCACGGAAGAGCCATCGACGCAGCTGCCACAGGCATAAATCTCGGGACGGATCACATACGCACAGGCGAAGAAGTAACAATAGATTTTCTTGAAACCGATTATCACGAATGACAATGAAAAGACTGTTAGCTATCTTACCGTTGCTTACCGCAGCCAACGCATATGCCGGTGATTTCATCAGAGACGCAGAACCTGCGGTTCTTGAGGTTCATTACACCCGCACAGAAATCACTGACACGACTAAACGAGCAACCAATTTCTTTAAAGAAGAAACAATGCTCAGAATCGGCAACAACATGTCGCGCTATTGCTCTGTGCCTAAATTCTACCGCGATTCATTATATCACTTCAACAGTGCGTTATATTTTGAAACGGAACGCATTGCATTTGAGTCATGCAGCGATCCGATCGAGCGCGACTCGAAGACTCTCGAACGCAACGGTCGTTATTGGGACGTGATATATAAAAATTATCCTGCCGGCAAAACGACTGTCACTTCATATTTTGAAGCAACCTACTGGAAATATGAGGAAGATTGGGAAAAACCGCAATGGGAAATCGGCGACAGCACAAAAATGATTTTAGGTTATGAATGTGTGGAGGCTACGTCTGATTTTAGAGGCCGAAAGTGGACCGCATGGTTCGCTCCCGACATTCCTATTCAGGAAGGTCCATGGAAATTATGCGGATTGCCCGGACTAATACTCGAAGCTGCAGATGCCCGCATGGAGTTTCACTTCTTAGCCAGCGGACTGAAACAAAACGGACTCGCTGAAGTTGGCTTTCTCTGCGACAATGAGCGGCGAGGCATCAATAATGTCAGTCGCGATAAGTTTTTCAACCGATGGTGGGCATATACAAATGCTAACTTCGGCGCAAAAATGTCGGCCATGTTTGGCAAAGGCCCAAATCATGTCGATAGCGAAATGTCCGAACCAAATCATGATAAAGAAGAAACCAATTATCCTCACGATTTATGAACCGACTTATTCTCATCTTTCTTTTTATCAGTTCAATGTTGACCGCCATCGCGCAGGTCAACGTGTCGGGTATTGTCGTCGAAGACGGCTCTAATGAGCCTCTGACTGGAGCATCCGTAATCCTGCGCAACGCTGAAGGCAAGATCAAGAAATATGCCACATCTGACATCGATGGTAAATTTTCCATATCATCTCCTGATATCAAAGGCTACACACTCGATGTGTCGATGATGAGCTTTGCCAAGCAGACGGTGAAGCTCGACAGCGTTCAGTTGCCGGTCACAATCATCATGAAAGCATCGGCAACAATGCTTAAAGAAGTTGCGGTGAAAGCCGACCGCATACGCGAACAAGGTGACACAATAACATATACTGTCGGAACGTTTGCACAGGCTCAGGACCGCAGCATCGGCGATGTGCTGAAACGTATGCCGGGCATTGATGTGTCGAAAACAGGCAAAATCCAATATCAAGGCGAAGACATAAATAAGTTCTACATCGAGGGTTCGGACCTCTTGGGGGGAAAATATGGCATAGCCACCAACGGCATAAATCATGATGATGTCGGCGCGGTCGAAGTTATGGAGAACCATCAGCCGATGCAGGTACTGTCGGGTATCAGTTTTTCTGATAAAGCAGCTATCAACCTCAAACTGAAGAACAAGGCGAAAGCCACTTGGACTTTCCACGGCGATGCCGGAGGTGGATACGCATGGCAACCTGACGGGGCTGTGTGGAACGGAGAACTGTTTGCGATGGCCGTTATGCCAGGATTTCAGAACATAACAACGTTCAAGACCAATAATATCGGAGAGGATCTGTCGGCAAGTGCTACTGACTTTTTCGCATCACGCCGTGAAACCGGTCTTAGCCAGTATGTCGGAGTTTCACTCCCCGGCGTACCGAACCTGAGCCACAAACGCACTCTGTTCAACCGCTCAGCCCTGGTGTCAACCAATAGCCTCTGGAAAGTGAAGAACGGGGAATTCAAGGCTCAATTAGATTACTCCTTCAACCGAGCCACAGCGCAGGCAGCAAACATTACCACATATTTTCTCGAAAGCGGCGACCGGGTGATTACTGAGAACCGCGACGGGCGCGACCGCTCACATTCTCTTTCGGGTAAGTTCATTTATGAAGTCAATCAGAAGACTACGTTCATCAACAACACCCTATCTACAAACATTGACTGGGACGATGTTCAGCTCGGCGTGACAGGCTCGCTGCCAAACTATCAATCGGCAAAATTGCCCGACTACTATGTGGCAAACAAATTCAAGATGATCAAGAGGTTCAACGGCAAACATCTTGTAACTTTCCAAAGCAACAATGAATGGGAGTCGCTGCCGCAGACGCTCAATGTCTCGATGGATGGCAATAACATCAGCCAGCATATCGGCGACCATGCATTCTACACCCATGAGAGTGCCGCCTACGCATTCTCAATCAAGGGTATAACCGTGAGCCTTGAAGGTGGAGTGAAAGGATATTTGCGTTCAATGAGGTCAGAAATGTTGGAAATGCCAGACGGGGCTGACTTGTCCGACCTATCGGGTGAGTCTGACTTCGCTCAGGTTATGAACACAAACTACTTCACAGTCTATGCTACCCCGAAGGTGGAATATTGGGTGAAACGAGTTAATTTCACTCTTAATGCCCCTGTCAGCTTCGCGCATTACACATTCGATAAGGCTCTCGCCAACCGCTCGGAGGTGTATTTCTCCCCATCGCTCAGCATGAACTGGAAGCCGAACAACCGATTTTCGGTTACACTTCGTGGCGGCGCCGGACGCTCTCCGATGAACCTCAACATGATTCAACCGGGTTACATTATGACCAACTACCGCACTTTCAAGCAGGGAGTTGATGATTTCTACAACTCATCGTCCAAGCGACTATCGGCAAACTTCTCTTACAAACATACACGCAAAGGTGTGTTTGCCAACGCTATGGTGATGCAATCGTGGAATCACCTACCCTTCACAATGGCGCAACAGCTCTATGGAGACTATATCGTCTATTCTTACACCGATGCAAAAAACGACGGACAAAATCTGATGGCTATGGGTAGCGTTGGTAAGACTCTCGACTTTATGCGCGGCTCTGCAAACGTCAACGGCTCATTCAACCGTGTGGAGTCGCATCTCTTCTCCGAAAATAATGCGGTCAATTCGGTAAGCCTTGGCTGGAGTGTGGGTGCTAAAATCAATGGCGCGCCGATCAAGTGGCTGAGTTTCGACTATTCGATAGACTTCTCCAACAGTCAGCTTCGAATGAACGGAGTCAAGAACTCATGGCTCAGCGGGATGGAAAACTCCCTGCTCATCAATATCATGCCTCACTCAAAATGGGAATGGCGCATTATGGGCGAGCATTATCGCAATGAGCTTACCTCCGACACATATAAAAACGTGTTCCTACTCGACACGAAGTTGGTCTATAAACTCAACAAGCGTATCGAACTCTCCGCGATGCTCAACAATATATTCAACCAACGCACATATAATTACACAACCTACAGCGAGCTCTCCTCCTTCGAGTCTCAACGGTGGCTCCGCGGACGCGAACTGCTGTTCACAATCTCCATACGAAAATGAAAAAGATAATCACACTTGCCGCCCTATACCTTGTAGCGATAGCCGCCGTGGGGCAGAACGTGCAACATGCTCAGATAAAGGCATTATATCAATATACAGAACTTCGCAGACATATCCAAGGTCACGATTTTGAGGACACAGACGATATGATGCTACTTGCATCACCTGTTGGTTCTCGTTTTTTCAGTGTGAAAACAGAGGAGTATGATTCGTTGATGGCTTCGCCCGGAGGAAAGGAGAAATACAGCGAACTGCTGAAGGTTGCAGCTTCTACTGCGCTGATAATTGAGAATGGAAGTCTTACTGTGGATAGGAATAAGGTAAATTTACCCTCTCATGGTAAGAATTTCCAAGTAAACCGACCAGACAATGACAATTACCTTACTGTCATAGACTATGCAGCACAAGAGGACTTTACCTATATGGTTCCTTTGTCAGATCTACAATGGGAAATTGGTGACTCTACTAAGATTATTCTTGGCTATGAATGTCAGTTAGCAACAACCGATTATCATGGCCGAAAATGGATTGTATGGTTTGCGCCTGAAATTCCAATTCAATCTGGGCCATGGCAACTTATGGGATTGCCGGGGCTTATTATGGAGGCTGAATCAGATGGAGGTGAGTATAAGTTTTCCATTACAGGATTGGAAAGATGTAACATACCAATCAATTCGCGACCAGGGAATAGAGTTTACTCTAAAATTTCAAGGAAAGAATTTAGGAAACTACAAAGTGAGATTCAACGTAATCCCGGAAAACAATGGCCTGACGGTTCTGTCAAAATTGAGAATATAGAAGAAGCTATAAAAGCTCGTACAGCACATGATTTAATCGAAACAGATTACAAATAAAGATATGAACATAGTAATTACAACTATAGCAATGTGCTTTGTGGCAATCGCCGCAGTCGCACAGGAGAAAGCCGACATCCGCGTAAGCTATGCGCAGAAATATAAAAATCACACGGGCTACGACATTGAGAAGAAATACATCCTCTACACCAACGGAGCGGCCTCAAAATTTTGTGATCCAGTGGCAGAATACGTTGACTCCTTGTGTTCAACCCCGAAAGGGAAAGAGGAATACAATATGATGTTGACAAAGGCAATCGAATCAGGTTCTACCCCTTTAAGTCCTTCGTCATCGTTATGCGTATTTCAATCTCTCACGGACAATAGCGTGAACGTTTTTGACCAATCGGGCAGTGACTACTATACATATACCGAGCCTATGGATGAGATGGAATGGACAATCGGAGATTCAACAAAAATCATACTTGGTTATGAGTGTCTAATGGCAACGAGTAATTACCACGGTCGGGAATGGACTGCTTGGTTCACTCCTGAAATTCCTGCGTCATTCGGTCCATGGAAATTCCATGGCTTGCCCGGTCTGATTCTTGAATCGGTCGATGCAGCCAATATGTATATGTTCGAAGCTACGGGCTTGGAGAGATGTTCAAAAGAAATCACCCCCCTTTTTTCAAAATCAGACTATCCCCGAGCCAACCGCAAGGAGATGCTCAAAGCGGCCAGATATATTCTTGATAATCCGTATGCTTATCTTGCTGCGGTAACGGGGCAATCTGTTGAAGAGTTAAAGGATGATGAGGACGAAGAAGAAAGCATCAACAAAGACTGGGATTACCTTGAAACTGATTACAAATAATTTAATATGAACAGATCAATAATTACATTAGCATTGTGCTTTACGGCAATAGCTGCAGTCGCACAAGAGAAAGCCGATATTATGGTCTGCTACGAGTGTAAAACTCCCGGTATAGAAAGTAATGAAGTAAAAAGAAATATGACCTTGCTTGCCAATGCTACCAAATCAAAATATTTCAATGATATAAGCCTATGGACGGATTCTCTGAACTCAACTCCTGAAGGCAAAGCCAAGCTTGATGAAATAATACGTGCGAATTGTCTGGTGATGCACCCTGATGGTTATGAATATTGGGACTTGACAAAAGGTCCAGTGAAAAAAATATACACATACGTATTCAACGATATCTCATCAAGCATGCAGACTGTCTATGATGAATGGGCTGATGAACTATATTACTATACAGAACCATTGGATGAACAGACTTGGGAGATTGTCGCAGATTCTACCACTATTGTTTTGGGATATGAGTGTCTTATGGCGAAATCGGATTATCACGGACGAAATTGGACTGCATGGTTCACTACAGACATACCATTGTGTTTCGGCCCGTGGAAACTCCGTGGGCTTCCGGGGATGGTTCTGAAAGCTGAGGCTGACGGTGGCTTCTCATTCATTGCAACAGGCTTGGAAAAATCAGACAGAATCATCTCCCCTATGTACTGCAAAGCAGAATACTCCAAAACATCAAGAATGAAGGCTCAGGAAGAACAGGAATTTTTCGTAAATAATCAAGAAAGTATTTTGAAAGCACAAAACGGAGGACTGGTAAAAATCACTTATAGCGATGAAAACGGCAATGAAATAAGCGCACCGGTCTATGATGCACAAAAAATGAGCCTTGAACCAGATTATAAGAAGAAAAAATGAACAGAATAATAACATCCATTGCAATGTGCTTTGTAGCAATCGCCGCAGTCGCACAGGAGAAAGCTGATATGTCACAGAATGCCATATTAAATGTGGAGTATACAGAGCGGTATCAAAATTGGACTGGTGCCAATAAAAAAGAACGGCTTATCCTGCTGGCCAACAGCGAAGAATCAAGATATTATAATCCAAAAACTCAGATCGTCGACTCTATGTTGTCAACGGCTGAGGGCACAGCCCAATTTAACAACATGGTCGATGCGGCAAATGCGGCAGGACAGAGACCATCTTTATTACCCGGCAGTCGGACGTATATAATTAAATCACGGACAAATGCAGAACTGAAATGTTTCGAAGAAGCAGCCGGAGAACTTGGTAATTATACTGAGCCAATGAATGAACAGAATTGGACAGTATGTGATTCTACAAAAAGTATTCTCGGATATAATTGTGTGATGGCGGAGATGGACTACCATGGACGTCATTGGATTGCATGGTTCTCACCTGACATTCCCTTACAAGATGGCCCATGGAAATTATGTGGGCTTCCGGGATTGATACTTGCGGCGGATGCCGACAATGGTAAATATAGTTTTGAGGCGACAGGTCTGGAGGTTGTCAATAAACCGTTTCCGAAAAAAATTTATGGCCACGATCTCAGCGAAAAGATGGATCGTAAAGAAATGCGCCGCACAACTTGGTCCTTTTATAATAATTCCGGAGCTCAAATGTCGGCCAAATATGGGACAGTTGCGATACCAGAAGTTGAACTTCCTGAAGGTTTTGATTTGATAGAAACAGATTACAAATAATTTAATATGAACAGATCAATAATTACATTAGCATTGTGCTTTGTGGCAATCGCCGCAACCGCACAGGAGAAAGCTGATATAGAGGTCAGCTACGCAGCGTCTCGTGTTAATTTGAGAGACGGCAGTAATATGACGCCCAACCAATACATATTGTTGGCTAACGCAAATGAATCCAAATTTTATTCTCCGATGACAGAATATCTCGATTCTCTGCAGTCGACTCCTGAAGGTGACGCGAAATATAAAGAAATGACCCGCGGAGCTTATCTGGGCGGAAAACTTGACGATATGCCCCGACGCGATGGTACTTACTATATATTCAAAAACCTGAACGGCAACAAGATGATGTATTACGACGTCAACGGCGTCGAAAAGTATCGCTATGAAGAAGATATGCCCCAAATTGACTGGGTATTGGCTGACAGCACCAAAACTATCCTTGGCTACGACTGCACAATGGCGACCGGTGAATACCACGGACGCAAATGGACTGCATGGTTCACACCCGATGTACCGGTGCTTAACGGTCCGTGGAAACTCAGCGGACTGCCCGGCCTGATATTGGAAGCCACCGACGACTCCGGACTGTATAGTTTCACCGCAACCGGCATTCAACAGACATCCAGGACTATGGTGCCAATGTATTCGGCCGACGACTATGAAAAGACTGATCGCATTGATTTTCTGAAAGCCAAACGTCAATTTACTGACAATCCGATGGCGACAATAAACACTCAGCTCAGCGCTTCAGGCATCTCAATCAGCGGAAATAGCAACGATCTTAAATTCAAGTCGAGAGAGGAAGTCGACTTTATCGAAACAGACTACTGATCAGGCCATCGAACGGCTTTTGAAATCGTGCGCGGCGTTCATTTTCGATTTTTTGAGCGGATGAACCGACGGGAAAAAAGACCGAAGCCTGACGATCATACATAGCACAAAGCATCACGCCGAGAGCGTTGCTTTGTGCTATGCGTTTCGCGCCACTATTCTATCATGATAAAACACAAACGCATATACGTCTGACCTACAGACTCATTAAGGCAGTCCTTGATGTCAAAATTACGTTCATCGCAAGCCAAGTGACTTCCCGGCAGTCCGGCAACCCTCATTATTTAAAATGATTTTAAATAAAAAGTCTTAAACATTTTTATTATCGCATATTTTTTCGCAATTTTGCACCGCAATTCAGGAACGAAAAATATAATCGCCAATGCGACTGTCAGACTTGAAGACCGGCGAGACCGGCGTCATCATAAAAATACTTGGCCACGGAGCATTCCGCAAACGTGTGATGGAAATGGGCTTTGTCAAAGGCCGTCAGGTAGATGTAATTCTACATGCCCCTCTGAAGGACCCTATCAAATACTCCATAATGGGCTACAATGTGTCATTGAGAACATCGGAAGCACATATGATCGAAGTCGTAAAGATCGACTCGTCCGATCAAACAGCTATATTGCAAGGTTCAGGCACTGTCTCCGACACATCTGACACCCATTGCATCGTAGAACGAGAACGTCACACGATCAACGTTGCTCTCATCGGCAATCCTAATTGCGGTAAAACGTCGCTGTTCAACATTGCTTCCGGCATGACTGAGCGCGTCGGCAACTACAGCGGCGTCACCGTCGACGCCAAATCGGGACATTTCGAACACAACGGCTATAGATTCAACATCGTTGATTTACCAGGCACATACTCATTGGCAAGCTATTCGCCGGAGGAATTGTATGTCAGGCGCTATCTGCGCGACTACACCCCTGATGTGATCATCAATGTGGTCGATGCATCAAACATCGAACGCAATCTCTATCTCACTACCGAGCTGATCGACATGGACCGCAGCATGGTGATAGCGCTGAATATGTACGACGAATTGCGTTCACGCGGAACCAAGCTCGACTACAAGATGCTCGGCGATATGATCGGTGTGCCGATGTTGCCGATCGTAGCCCGTAACGGCGAAGGCATCGACAAGCTTTTCGATACTGTCATTTCGGTCTTTGAAGGACATGACCGGTCAGTGCGTCATATCCATGTCAGCCTTGGTCACGATGTTGAGGCCGCCGTCAGGCAACTCATCGATGTTCTGAAAACCGACAGTAACATCGGGCGCCACTTCTCACCGAGATACATCGCCATAAAACTTCTCGAAGGAGACCGAGAGGCTGAGGACATCGTGAGACTTTCAACCCAACACAAACAGATCATGCTGCTGCGCGACGAACTGCGCGGCCAACTTGAATCTATCAGCGATGAAGACATATCGTCGACCATCGCCGCCGAGAAGTACGGCTTCATTGCCGGAGCTTTGGCCGAGACCATGGATACAAAGCCATTGTCAACCGAAACGAAGACCAACATAATCGACTCATTCGTGACCAACAAGCTGTTCGGGTTTCCCATCTTCTTCATGGTCATGTTCTTCATTTTCTGGGCGACATTTGCCATAGGTCAATACCCGATGGACTGGATCGACACTTCAGTGTCATGGCTCAGTGCTGCCGTTCAGCAGCTCATGCCCGAAGGCATACTTAAAGATTTGATCGCTGACGGCATAATCGGAGGAGTCGGGGGCGTGATTGTTTTCCTGCCTAATA
Organism: uncultured Muribaculaceae bacterium; assembly: GCA_910587475.1. GTDB lineage: Bacteria > Bacteroidota > Bacteroidia > Bacteroidales > Muribaculaceae > CAG-873. The sequence continues at coordinate 50,486 of CAJUMR010000001.1, read as the reverse complement.
TCCTGATCCTGTACTTCTGTATTTCATTTATGGAAGACTCCGGTTACATGGCCCGTGCAGCATTCATAATGGACAAAGTCATGCACAGGATAGGGCTTCACGGCAAATCGTTCATACCGCTGATCATGGGCTTCGGATGCAACGTGCCGGCCATCATCTCGACACGAGCCATCGAAAGCCGGTCGAGCCGCCTGATAACGATCCTGATCAATCCATTCATGTCGTGCTCGGCAAGACTTCCGATCTACATCCTCCTGATCGGAACGTTTTTCCCATCCCATGCTCCATTAGTCTTCATGAGCCTCTACCTGATCGGAATTCTGGTGGCCGTCGTCACAGCGCGCCTGCTTCGTAAATTCCTGTTCAAGACAGATGAGACTCCATTCGTGATGGAACTCCCCCCTTACCGTATGCCGACCATGAAGGCATCCCTGCGACACACTTGGGCCAAAGGCGCACAATATCTCAGAAAGATGGGAGGTACAATACTTGTGGCGAGCATAATAGTGTGGGCGCTCAACTATTTCCCAACCCACGATGATACTGACACAGGCGAGGAATACGCAACCGAGCAAGTTGTCTCGTCGTCAGATGATATTGATCCGGAGCATGATTCATATCTCGAAATGATGGGCAAAGCAATCAATCCGGTGATGCAGCCGATCGGATTCCACTGGCGCGCAACAGTGGCTGCACTTGCAGGCGTACCGGCAAAAGAAATCGTTGTCTCCACCCTTGGCGTACTGTACACCAACAACGAAGCCGAGACCGACGCCCGACTCGGTCAGAGACTTACTGCTCCTGACCCTGCGACAGGCCAACCAGATTTCACATCAGCAGCTGCGATCAGCTTCCTGATATTCATATTGTTATACTGCCCGTGCATAGCTACAGTCGTGGCGATAGCACGCGAAGGAGGCAGTTGGAAATGGGGCGCGTTCAGCGTAGTCTATAACACACTGATTGCATGGCTGATAGCTTACGTCGCTTATAACATAATGTTATTAATATAGAAGACTTGCTCCTCTTATGGCACAAAAAAAGTGACAGCTTATAACTTGAATTTGCTTGCTATTCAAAAAAGTGTTATCTTTGCTTGATAATCACCTTGTCAATGATGAATCAAGTTAACGAAAAACAAGAAATTCTTGATAAAAGATATCTTCGCATGGCTGCCATCTGGGCCGAGAACTCATATTGTGAACGACGCAAAGTCGGTGCAATCATAGTTAAAGACCAGATGATAATATCTGACGGCTATAATGGAACGCCGGCAGGGTTTGAAAACGTTTGCGAAGACGAATCGGGTCAAACAAAACCGTATGTCCTTCATGCAGAAGCCAATGCCATTACAAAAGTGGCCCGAAGCAACAATTCGAGCGATAAAGCCACCCTATACGTCACGGCATCGCCATGCATGGAATGTGCCAAACTGATCATACAGGCAGGCATAAAAAGAGTCGTTTACCACGAACTTTACAGAATTTGTGACGGCATAGACCTGCTTGCCAGAGCAGGAGTAGAATGTGTGCATATAGCCGACACTGAATAATTCGGTCTCAAATCATCTTTGTCTATGAGCAATAACACAAAACTTACAAAGTGGCTTCCACTTATTGGAGCAGTGCTTCTTATCGCCGGTATGTGGCTTGGCTTTGCTATAGCCGGAGGCCATAAGCGCAGTCCCTTTCAAGAAAAACTCAACCGCCTATATGATATAATCGAAAATGACTATGTCGATGAAATCGACCTCGACAGTCTGCTCGAGACACAGATCCCGTCGTTGATGAAGGGTCTCGACCCCCACTCTTCATATATCCCGGCTGCAGACCTCGAAAAAGTCAACAGCGAGCTTGAAGGCAGCTTCGGCGGTATCGGCATACAGTTTCAAGTAATGAACGACACTATCTGTGTTGTGGAAGTGATTCCCGGAGGACCGTCTGAAAAAGTCGGAGTACTCGCCGGAGACCGCATCATTGCTGTCGATACCGTCGACATCATAAAGCGCCATATTTCAGACGAAGATGTAAGATCGATGCTACGCGGCGAAAAAGGCACCGAAGTATCAATCAAAGTCAAACGCAACAATGCTGCGAAACCGCTGACATTCAACATTGTCCGCGGCGACATCCCTGTCACATCGGTTGATGCGTCATATATGATAGATCCGACAACCGGATATGTCAAAGTCAACCGCTTCTCCCGAACAACTTATGGCGAATTCCTTCAGGCAATCAGCAAGTTGAAATATCTCGGGGCTGAAAGCCTGATAATCGACTTACGAGGAAATGGTGGCGGCTACATGGAACCCGCCATACTGATGGCCAACGAATTTTTGCCCGCCTATAGCAAAATTGTCATGACCAAAGGTCGCGATACAGCCGACAATTCAACAGTCCTCAGCGACGGAACGGGTGCGTTTACCGATATTCCTCTCGTTGTGCTTGTCGACGAATTCACGGCCAGCTCAAGCGAAATATTCTCAGGCGCGATCCAAGACAATGACCGTGGTCTTATCGTCGGACGACGCACTTTCGGCAAAGGACTTGTGCAACGCCCGATACTGTTGCCGGATTCAAGTGAGGTCAGACTTACAGTTCAACGCTATTACACTCCGTCGGGCCGATGCATCCAGAAGAACTTCCAGCGCGGTAAAACCGATGAATATGACGAAGAAATCATCGAACGCTACAACCGAGGTGAAATATTCAACGCCGACAGCATATATCTTAATACCAGCGATATCTACAAAACGCTCAACGGTCGCACAGTCTACGGAAGCGGAGGCATAATGCCTGACGTGTTCGTGCCGTCTGACACTACGGGCTATTCATCTTATTATGTGAATGTCTCGAACGCCGGATTGTTGCAGAAATATGCTTACGAACTTTCCGACCTCAACCGCGAGGAATTTGCCAAGGCCAAGACGGTCGATGAACTTATGAAAATGCTACCGTCAGATGCCACACTGCTTCAATCGTTTGTGTCTTATGCAGCACAGAAAGGAGTCCCTGCGCGCTGGCACTACATCAACATTTCGTCGAGCTTGATTGTTAACTATCTGAAAGCCCTCATCGCCCGCGACACACTCGGCTTCAGCGCTTCTTATGAGGTGTACAATTCGCGAGACAATGTAATTTCGCAGGCTCTCAAGCTACTCGCCGAAGGCGAAGCTGCGGTTCCGGTGCGCTATGAAAGGCTTAAGACTAACGAATCTGAAGCAACAACCGACAACAATGAATAAAGAAGACATTCGTCTAAAAATACGCACCCGCAAAAGCCTGTTGAACGACGTGGAACGTACATCTGCGGCTGATGCAGTGTTCAATCTGCTTGAGCGCACCGCTGCGTTCATGATGTCAGAAAACATTCTGCTCTATCATTCTCTGCCTGATGAATTGTCGACAATCGCATTCATCGACAAATGGCATTCGCGCAAACACTTCTTTCTCCCGAGAGTGAATGGTCTCAATCTGGAGATCCTGCCATATGCCAAATCAAGGCTCCACCTTGGGGCCTTCAACATAGAAGAACCCGACGGCGACGACACAACTGACATGGCTCAGATAGACATGGTAGTTGTTCCGGCAGTAGCATATGACCGCAAAGGCAACCGAGTCGGACGAGGCAAAGGTTACTACGACCGACTTCTCAATAACACACATGCTATAAAAATCGGAGTCGCATACGATTTCCAACTTGTTGACGACATCGAAGCTGATCCACACGATGTAGCAGTTGACTATGTCATCACAGAAAGCGGCATACTCCGCACTTCACGCCGAAAATTCAGAGACTGAGCATATGATATAGTGTTTCAGAATTCTTTTTCAACAGAATTCTGAAACATCCCGTTTTTTTGCGTACTTTTGTGGCATTAACACATTCATAAAGCAAATATGTTAAAGCCTATAGCTCGCATCGCAGCCTTTTTCGGCATATATCTCCTTATTTTCATTATATTGAAGCCGGCGTTCATGGCGGTCTATCATTCAGCCATGGGCGAAATATCATTGGCTGATTGGTTCAGGGTCATATGGCATGGACTGCCAATGGATTGCTCTATGGCCGGCTATCTGACATTGATCCCGGCATTGATTACCGCCATCGGTATTTCAGTCAAAGGTCGATGGTTCAAAATTGCTAACCGCATCTATATATCCTTGACCGCGGCAATCATCTCTGTTGTCACGGTAACAGACATGGCTTTGTACGGTTATTGGAATTTCCGGCTCGACACCACTCCGTTTTTCTATTTCTTCAGCGCTCCATCGTCAGCCCTGGCAAGCGTCAGCGCATGGACTGCAGTACTCGGCTTCGCAGCGTGCATTATGTTTGCCATCGCCATCTACGCTTTGATTTCGCGGACCGCCGACAGAATCGCGCCCAACAGCCCTACTCCGATTTCTTCAACCATCGCATCGCTCGTCCTCACTGCAGCTTTATTCATCCCGATACGCGGCAGCCTGACGGTTTCGACCATGAATCTCAGCCGCTCGTATTTCAGCCAGAACCAGAGGCTTAACCATGCCGCTATCAATCCGCTGTTCAGCCTCATGTATTCAGCCACACATCAAAGCGATTTTTCATCACAATTCCGATACTTCGACAACGAAAAAGCCGATCTTATATTTACCGAACTGTCGGCCTCGTCAGGTTGCCGGCAAAATGATTCAATTCCACCTCTTTTCAAGATCGAGCATCCTGATGTCTACATCATTATCCTCGAAAGCTTCTCTGCTCATCTCATGCCCTCGCTTGGTGGCGAACCAATCGCCACCGGTCTTGATTCGTTAGCTCAGCACGGGCTGCTATTCTCTAACTTCTATGCGTCGGGGGCACGCACCGACAGAGCTATACCTGCAATTCTGAGTGGCTTCCCGGCTCAACCAACGACAAGCCTGATGAAATTTGCAAAAAAAATCGAGAATGTCGAATCATTGCCCCGCACAATGCGCGATAATGCCGGTTATAAAATGTCGTACTACTACGGCGGTGATGCCAATTTCACCAACATGCTCGCCTACCTTGTAAGCTCGGGTTTCGAAAATATAATCTCTGATAAAGATTTCCCGATCAACATGCGCACCAGCAAATGGGGTGCTCACGATCACGTTGTGTTTGATAAAGCCTGGACTGATGTTGTTGCCGATTCGGCCTCCGAACATCCCATTCTACGGGTAATCCAGACCTCAAGTAGCCACGAACCATTTGAAGTGCCGTTTGCCGATCCTCGTTTTGCCGACAGCGACAGAAAAAATGCTTTTGCCTACGCCGACCATGCGGCAACAGCCTTTATCGACAGTCTCTACTCCTCGCCTGATCTTTGGTCGAGATCTATAGTGATCATCACTCCTGATCACTATGGCGTATACCCTGAAAACATCGACAATCCCCTCGACCGACATCATGTGCCGCTTGTCATGACAGGCGGAGCTTTAAACCGGACACCAGGCATCGTGACCACCGTTGGCGATCAGACGGCGATCGCCGCCACATTGCTGTCAGCGCTCGGTATCGACGCTTCTCATTTCAAATACAGCCGTAATTTATTCGATCCCTCTCGACATCATTATGCATTTTTCTCTGAACCGGGAATGGCTGCGTTCGTCACCGACAGCGACTCTGTCGCCATCAATCTTGACGCCGACAAGCTTCTTATATATCAAGGTACTGATCCCGAATCGGCAACCGAAAGATGCAAAGCTATCCTACAATCAATCTACAACTCCCTTTCTGAACTTTAAAGCATCATGATAGATTTCATACAGAACATCGATTCAGAGGTATTCCTGTTTTTCAACTCCTCGCACAATTCGTTTTTCGACTCTTTCATGTCGCTTTACTCAGGACGCTTCATATGGATACCGATGTATGCTGCACTCCTTTTCGTGATGCTCAAACGCTATCCGACCGCAAAAGTATTGCTCCTGTTACTCGGCATCACATTATCGATAGTATTGGCCGACCAGGTATGTTCGTCGGTTATCCGGCCTGTGTGTCAACGCCTGAGACCGTCCAATCTTGCCAATCCTCTGTCAGAATTCACCCATATAGTCAATGGCTACAGAGGCGGAGCCTATGGTTTTCCGTCTTGTCATGCAGCCAATTCGTTCGCTCTTGCTATTTTTGCAGCAACCATGTTGAAAAAACGCAGTTTCACCATATTCATTATCGGCTGGGCTGTCGTCAATTCGTATTCCCGCATATATCTTGGCGTCCATTATCCCGGCGATCTTATCATAGGCGGTATAATAGGATGTCTGATCGGTTATCTTTGCTGTAAACTTGCAGTCATATCTTACGACAGACTGTCGGCCAACGGAACATTGAAGCAATCGCGTCCGGTGCTTGTGTCGGCCCCTGCCTTCATAGATTCAAAGCATTATAACGCGATGGAAATCATAGGAGCTATCACCATTTTGGCCATTATATTGGTCTCAACGGCCAAAACAATTGCATAAACTCTGCAAACTGTCTAAATTTGCTATCTCTATTTAATCGACTGTTTAAGGATTATTTTCTTGATTTTCGTCAAGTATCAGAATTTAAACCAAACAGCCTTTAAGTCTCGATTGTTGTAAAACAAAGACTATTTATAAATGAGAAAGCGTTTCAACATATCATTCATCGCCATTATTGCGTCATTTCCGCTCTTTGCTTCTCAGACCGAAGACACTTCTGTCGCAGACTCTCTCGCGACAAGTCATAAAAATGTATTTCAGAAAGTAATCGACTATTTCGGTCAATCAAACAAAGACAAGCCTCAAAAAGACTTTGACATCAGTTTCATAGGAGGGCCACACTATTCCTCTGAAACCCAGTTCGGCATCGGGGCCGTGGCTGCGGGAGTGTACCGACAAGACAAATCGGACACAATCACCCAACCCTCCAACGTGTCAATCTACCTTGACGCCACCACTTCCTTGTGCTTCAAGCTCGGTGTGCGCGGCACTCATTTCTATCCCGGAGACAGACGCCGATGGTCTTATGACGTGAATTTTGCCTCGATCAATTCAAAATTCTGGGGCATCGGCTACCATTGTGGGATCAACAACGACAACGAATCAAAATACAAATATCTGATGTCACAGGTACGATCCGAATTTGTATGGCGCACGATACCGAATGTATATGCCGGACCAATTGTGACTTTTGACTACGTCAATGGCCGGGATTATGAGAAACCTTGGCTTTGGGACGGACAACCCGACAGGACATTCAATGTCGGAGTCGGCTTTACGATTCAATATGACACCCGCGACAACATCACGTGCTCTACTCATGGAACATATGTCCGTATCGATCAACGTTTCAATCCGCGTTTTATCGCAAATAAATATGCATTTTCACTCACCGAACTAACAGCTTCGACGTTCCATCCGCTATGGAAAGACGCCATATTGGCAGCAAATGTCCATGCACGGTTCACTTACGGCGACACGCCGTGGGGGCTGATGTCAACTCTCGGAGGTAGCTATAACATGCGCGGTTACTATGAAGGACGCTTCCGTGACAAAAGCGAGATTGACGCATGCATCGAACTCCGCCAGCACATATGGCGACGCAATGGCATCGTCGCATGGCTTGGAGCCGGCTCGGTATTTCCCGATTTTTCATCCATGCGACTGCGCCACATCCTGCCCAACTATGGCATCGGATACAGATGGGAATTCAAACATTTTATCAATGTAAGGCTTGATCTCGGTTTCGGACGGGGTCAGACCGGATTTATTTTCAGTATAAATGAAGCTTTCTAAACATTTTGCACACTGCCGGCTTACCCCTGCTGTGCTTGCATGGATATTTCCGCTACTATTGCTACTGCCCAATATAGCTCTGGCATTTACCGAACGGGATCCTCTCATTTCAAAGGTCACCGACTTAGTTTTGCCTCTCGGCATTTACTATCTTCTGATGTCGTTGTCGACCGCTGTCGGACGCACCGTAATCTTCGCTTTGCCCCTGATTATATTGGCGGCATTCCAGATTGTACTTTTACACCTCTACGGCGAATCTATCATTGCGATTGACATGTTTCTCAATGTTGCGACAACCAATGTCAAGGAAGTATCCGAATTACTTGGCAACCTGATAATCGCCATTGTCATAGTCGTGATCATCTATCTTCCTCCGATAGTTTTAGCCATCATACAGATAATAGGCAAACAGCGTTGCAACCCCGACTTCCGTCGAAAAATGCTTCCCACGGGCGGCATACTTACGGCTGTCGGACTAATATGCTTGACCATTTGCTATTTCAACATAGATAATTTTTCAATCAAGCGCAGCATATTCCCGGTAAATGTAATCGCCAACATGTTTGAAGCGGTCGACCGCTCCGTTGCCACTGCCAATTACGACAAGACATCAGCTGCCTACACTTTTGCGGCAAAAGCAACCCACGATCAAACAGGCAAAGAATTGTATGTGCTCGTAGTCGGAGAGACATCGCGCGCCGACAACTGGCAATTGTTCGGCTACGGACGTGAAACCAACCCTAAACTTTCTGTTCGAGAAGGTCTGGCGGCCTATCCCAAGACGTTATCGGAAAGCAATACCACCCACAAAAGCGTACCGATGATTCTGTCACCACTGACTGCCGAAACTTTCGGGGACTCTATCTATTGCAGCAAAGGAATTTGCGAGGCATTCAATGAAGCTGGATTTACCACTGCGTTTCTATCCAATCAACAACGCAACCATTCATTCATAGACTTCTTTGCCAATCAAGCACAAACTACCGAATTTATCAAAGACTCCGTGCCCGACGCCCTCGACGATCAATTGCTTCCGAAATTTCGCAAATTTATCGATGAGGCCGACAGCAACAAAATTTTTATCGTAATGCATTGCTACGGATCGCATTTCAACTATCACGAACGCTACAATAACAATTACCGCCGCTTTACACCCGATAACTCTACAGAAGCATCATCGTTGAACCGCGCTGAACTGATCAATGCCTACGACAACACAATTCTGTTTACCGATGCTCTGCTCGACAGCATAATCTCAATTGCCGACTCAATGGACATCCCTGCAGCTTTGGTTTATACTTCAGATCACGGCGAGGATATATTCGATGACTCTCGCAAACGCTTCCTCCACGCATCGCCAACGACGACATTTACCCAAATTCATGTGCCATTATTGATATGGATGTCAGAAGCCTATCGTCATATGTTTCCTGACGAGTACGCCGCAATTGTTTCAAATACCAATAAAAATGTATCGTCGACTCGCTCCGTATTCCCGACCATGCTTTCAATTGCCGGTGTGTCATCCTCGCGCGTCGATCCGAGTGCCAACCTCTCGTCATTTGATTATTCAGAAAGTCCACGCCACTATCTCAACGACTACAATGAAGCCGTCTCTCTTGATAAAGCCGGATTTAGGCAAATCGACTTCAAAAATGCAAAATCGAATAACATATCGACTGAATAAATTCCATAAAGTTTTCCAAAACTTTTCACATAATACTATTTATCAGCAACTTACAATTTAGACATCCTCAAAAAGTCATCCAAAAGTATATTTTTGATGGAAAGTTTGGTTTAAATAATTTTGTGATTAGCAATTTTATTCATAGCTTTGCGGAGTGGATTTTCAAATCCGCTCCGTTTTAAATTGCAACCACTTTTTTCAAACCGATATGATACAAACTGTTGTCAAACGAGACGGCCGAGTTGTCGGCTTCAATGAGGAAAAAATTAAAGCAGCCATACGCAAAGCCATGCTTCAGACCGAACTTGGTGAAGACGAAGCGCTAATACATAAAATCACTGACCGGATCGGTTTCAACGGCAAAGAGCGCATGTCGGTAGAAGAAATTCAGGATCTTGTGGAACTGGAGCTGATGAACTCACCCCGAAAAGAAGTCGCCAAACGATATATAGCATATCGCGACCAACGCAGCATCGCACGACGCGCAAAGACGCGTGACATGTTCCAGGAGATCATCGAAGCTAAAAACAACGATATCACCCGCGAAAATGCCAACATGAACACCGACTCACCCGCCGGTATGATGATGAAATTCGCGAGCGAAACCACAAAACCATTTGTCGACGACTATCTCTTGTCTCCTGAAGCTCGTGAAGCTGTCAGACATGGCTATATCCACATCCACGACAAGGACTACTATCCCACAAAGAGCCTTACCTGCGTGCAACACCCGCTCGACCGCATTCTCGGCAATGGTTTTATCGCCGGTCATGGCGAATCTCGTCCAGCCAAGCGCATCGAAACCGCCAGCATCATCGGCTGCATATCTCTTGAAACAGCACAAAACGAAATGCACGGCGGTCAAGCAATCCCGGCTTTTGATTTCTACCTTGCTCCATATGTAAGATCTTCGTACATTGAAGAAGTAAAAAATCTCGAGGCTCTCAACGGCGAAAATTATTCACACCTCTACAATCGTGAATTTGATGATTATTTGAACCGTCCGCTCGATGGACTCAGCCCCGAACAACGCATCGTGCAACACGCCATGAACCGCACCGTAAGCCGCGTTCATCAGGCGATGGAAGCATTCATCCACAACATGAATACAATCCATTCGCGCGGTGGCAACCAAGTTGTGTTCAGCTCCATAAACTATGGCACCGACACTTCTGCTGAAGGCCGTTGCATCATCCGCGAACTGCTCAACACCACCTACGAAGGCGTCGGCAATGGTGCAACCGCCATATTCCCGATACAGATATGGAAAAAGAAACGCGGCGTAAGCTACCTTCCTGAAGACCGAAACGGCGATCTGTTTAAACTCGCATGCAAAGTCACCGCACGACGCTTCTTCCCTAATTTCGTAAACCTCGATGCGACATTCAACCAACACGAAAAATGGCGTGCCGACGATCCTCTGCGCTACAACTACGAGGTTGCGACCATGGGATGCCGCACCAGAGTATTCGAGGACCGATACGGAGAAAAGACCTCAATCGGACGCGGCAACCTCAGCTTCACAACAATAAACATTGTCAGAATAGCTATCGAATGTATGGGCATCCGCGATGAGGAAGAACGTATCGCGACATTCTTCAATCGCCTCGACAACGTCCTCGAGATAGCAGCCCGCCAGCTCGACGACCGCTTCAACTTCCAGAAAACAGCCTTAGCAAAGCAATTCCCGCTACTGATGTCAAAACTTTGGAACGGAGCAGACTCTCTCAAACCGACCGACACCATCGAACCGGTCATAAACCACGGCACCCTCGGCATTGGGTTTATAGGTCTTGCAGAATGTCTCGTCGCCCTTACAGGCAAGCATCACGGCGAAAGCGACGCAGCTCAACAGCTCGGATTGCGCATTGTCAGCCACATGCGCAGCCGCGCAAACGAATTTTCTGAACGATATAACCACAATTATTCCATCCTTGCCACGCCCGCAGAAGGCCTTTCAGGTAAATTCACTATCAAGGATCGAAAATCGTTCGGCATTATTCCCGGCATCACAGACAAGATATACTACACCAACTCCAACCACGTGCCAGTCTACTACCATTGCTCACCCAAGCATAAAGCTGAAATTGAAGCACCGTATCACGAACTGACTCGCGGAGGCCACATCTTCTATGTAGAGATCGACGGTGACGCCACCCACAATCCTCAGGCCATTGCCGACATTGTCGAGCTGATGGACCGCAACAACATCGGCTACTGCTCTGTCAACCACAACCGCAACAGATGCATGGATTGCGGCTATGAGAATGCCGACGACCATCTCGACGTATGCCCGAAATGCGGCGGTACAAACATCGACAAACTCCAACGCATCACCGGCTATCTCGTTGGCACGACCGACCGATGGAACAGCGCCAAACTCGCAGAACTCAACGACCGCATAGTCCATAAATAAACCAATGGACGACACGCTCAGAGTAATCGACATTGTCGACGGAACAAGCGTCGACGGTCCGGGGCTACGTACATCCATCTACTTTGCCGGATGCAGTCACAAGTGCCCCGGATGCCACAATCAGCCGACATGGGACTTCAATGCCGGCCACGACATGACAATCGACCAGATCATGCAACGTGTGATCGAAAACGATTTCAATGTCACATTCTCTGGCGGAGACCCTTTATATCAGATAAAACCATTGACCAATCTTGCCCGCGCGATCAAAGCCGCGGGCAAGACCATATGGTGCTATACAGGCTTCACGATCGAACAGCTATCTGCCGACCAGACCTATGCCGAATTTCTATCTATCATTGACGTACTTGTCGATGGTCCATACATACAGTCGCTACGCGACACCGACCTGCTGTTCCGCGGATCGTCAAACCAACGCATACTTAAGCTTGACCAGCAAGGCTCACCCCATCAATATCAGCAAGACGACTTCTGAGTGAGGCTGCATTATCTTTCCTTATACGGAGTGTCATCGAGCAACTGTTGTCAAACAACTGCTCGATTATTTCCACATCCCCACCCTTGCAGAGCCTCATAACATCATTCATCGCCAGATAAGGGAATGTAAAACTCACGTCTTCGGTTTCATGGCATTCCACTATTTCGGCCGCAGATATGGCCTCGCGGGCCGCCTCACGGTAAGCGACAATCAGCCCCGACGTCCCAAGCTTGATGCCTCCGAAGTATCTGACGACGATAATTACCACATTTGTCAATCCAAACGAATTGATTTGACCTAAAATGGGCTTCCCTGCCGTTCCCGACGGTTCTCCGTTATCATTAGATTGAAAATCCGTTCTCGCCGCCCCTATCATATAAGCCCAGCAAACATGACGGGCGTCATAATAGCGCTTCTGAAAGTCGGCGATATGAGCCTTAGCCTCGCTGACGTCAGACACCGGAAAAGCAAACGCCAGAAATTTGCTCATCTTCTCCTTGTAGACGCCTTCTGAAGGTGCGGTAATTGTCAAAAATGTGTCTGCCATAACGATGACAAAGATAGTAAATAATCTATATACGCACAAAGCGACGCCCCGATGCCGTAGAGCCTTCCGACCGAACGTACAACTTACCTCAAAAAAAATTCTGCATCATCAACTTTGATATTCAATATATTAAACTCTGCTAACAAAAATAATCAAAAAATATAGCCAAAAATATTTGCACAATTCGAACAAACCCGCTAACTTTGCACTCGCAAAACGGAAATAACTGCAATGGAGATTGCAAAACAAAAGATCCAGTTTGCAACTGAAAATTGCCTTGTGGTGTAATGGTAGCACGTCGGATTCTGGTTCCGCCTGTGAGGGTTCGAATCCTTCCAAGGCAACAAAGAGAAAAATGAAGAATTACTCTTCGTTTTTCTCTTTTTTATTTTGGTCATTTTCAAGTATATATGACATTTTCAACCCTCGAAAAAATTTAGCAAGAATCGCAAAATCACGGGGCAGGCAGAATTGTCCGTAGAATTGTTAAAAATCACGCGCATAGTTTAGAGAGCCGATATAGGAAGAACGGGATATCAGTCACGCCGTGGAACTGAGCACGGAATGCCTTTACTTTTGCATTGAAAGATTCAGCAAAAGCATTTGTATAACGCTTCTCAAAGAAATTCAGGATCGTGTCGTAATGATTATGGAAAGTGTTCAGAACAGTTATGAACTGTTCTCCCGGGAGTTTCTCAACTCTGTCATACCAATGGGCGAGCAGCAGTCTGGCCGTATTTTTGGATGTATGCCTGTTGAATATGGATGTCAGCTCAAGAGCCAGTTCATATGCTTCCTTAAGCTCAGGATAGAACTCGAAAATAATCTCGGCTCTCCACCGCTGTGAGTCCGTCCATTTTGATGAGTGTTTCATCAGGATATATTTCGCTCTGGCCGGCAGCTGCTTACGGGTATCACCGTTGGCATATCTGAACGGGACGTATGGTCTGCCATCGCTTCTACACTCCGCCATTATGCTGTTTTCAAGATCACGTGCCATCCATCTTAGGGAAACGCGCAGCTCATCAATGGCTTCGTAAAATAATTTGTGCACATGGAACCGGTCGTTGGTTATGGTGGCCTTTGGAAAAACAGTACGCGCCACGAGCATCATTGTCGGTGATAAGTCCAGTGTGACTTCCCTGATTTTCAGGCGCTTGTTGCGCTGTATTTTCTCAAGGACCTGTATGATGCGTTCCGACTTCGTCCCCTCGATGACTGCCACGAGGCTTCCCTTTCCGCCATGACCGGCCGGATTGGTCACGAATGTGTACAGCTCGCCGCAGCTCAGTGAGGATTCATCGATGCATAGGTCCGGTCCGATGTTTTCAGGGAACAGCAGATACTCGCGGGCATGTCCCAGCTGATTCCACTGGCGGAAGTCACTGAAGAATTCCTTGTACTGCTGCGCCAGTGATTTTCCGTTCACACCATAGTGACGGGCTATAGAACTGATACTCTCAGCGGTATTATCAATCTGTTCCTTTTAAAAAAGCCACGAATTCGGGAGTGAGCCTGCTGCCTTCCTCCGAGAAATCGTAGTCATACACAAACGTGCTACCGTCAGCCTTGTCTATCCATCGGCGGCGTCTGACATGAAGATATACCGCTTTTCCACGGATGGGGAAGTCCTGTATGACGCTCTCTTCCGTAAGTCCATGGCTTCGGACAGTGCCCTTGCGGTAATCCTCGCGGCTCATGTATTCACGTTCTTCGAGCCAGTAATCAAGGCGTCGGTCACTTTCTTTATAATCCGTGAAGTCGAAATTCTCGGTAATGATTTCCGGAAAAATAGTTTTGAGTACCTGTAATCGTTTCATGCCGCAAAGTTAATACTTTATACATATTTTAACAACGGACAATTCTGCCTGCCCCAAAATCACCTAAATAGTTTCAACTTTGTGCATTAGAAATGTGCATCGAAATTATCACTGAAATCGTCGGACCGAAAAATCTAAGACTTACGTCAGAAATTTGTTAAAATTAGCTAACAGTAATTGCGGTTTTGTCTCTGCGCCCATCTAACAGGGACGCAGACCCGCTTTGACTCCTCTGCAAAGCACACATCACTCTCTCAAATTGCGCCACTCGCCACGATCAACCGGTATAATTCCGGCAACTGCTATAGAATGGTCAATTCAGCCGTCGAGGCAATGAAACGCGGCTATATGTGCTAAAAAAAACTATTGGTCGGCACGCAAACATGCCGACCAATAGTTAGTAATGCGAGTAAAGTGTTTTATTTTATGCGGATATCTATTGACTTTTTATCATCGATGCTGGCTTCGAGATGAAAGTTTTCGACAAGCGCGAGGGTTATGGCGTGATCAGCAAAAATGATGATGTCGCCCATTTTCATGGTGCAGAATGTCGATAGTTCAGCCAATTTTGCATCTACGTTCAGACTTTCGAGAGAGAAATTAATAGTTTGTCCTACCGCATCAATGACATGACGTCCATCATTCTCCGCTGCGGAAACGGCTTCTCCGATACAATATGCAGCATCTCTCACAAAATATCGCTCATCTGCAGTTGCCATGCAGCCGACAGCGCTTTCCGGGAGAAAAACACATGCCACCGATAAATCATCGTAATATCGCCGTGCAAACTTAGGGGCTATGTGTGTCCCCAACCTGTTGATCTTAACGGCCGGACAAATCAATGCAAACCATTTCTCGCCATCGTCGGGCACAAACCACGGCTGAAAATTCCGTTGAGACGATGAGTCGGCAAAATGGCGCAAATGGTCACCGATGAGACAAAATGCTTTCATCTGTCAAAGATTAAGAGTCCCCAGACGGTTGTACATCAGTGCCAGATGCGAATATATCGAAGTGTTGGCTATCACCACTCCATCACGCACCCTGATACGATAAGGCGTGAAATTCCAGATGCCTTTTATACCGGCCGCAACCATGGTGTCAGCGACATCCTGGGCGCTGTCTACCGGCACAGCCACAATGCCAATGCGTATATTGAGACTTTTTACCAACTCTTTCAGGCGATCAATGTGATAGATGGGTATCCCTCCGATTTTCGATCCGACGATCTGCGGATCGATGTCAACACCGGCCACAATGTTCAATCCATATCGCTGCAAGCCGGAGTCGGAAATCAACGCAGCTCCAAGACTGCCTGAACCGACCATCACAGCGTTATGAGACTGGCCGAAACCAAGGAATTCGCGCAAAGCGGTTTCGAGAGATGCAACCTCGTAGCCAATGCGCGTTTTACCTTTTATATTAAGGAATGAAAGATCTTTAGCGATCTGTGAAGAGTCGACATTCAATTCTTCGGCTATCTTTGTCGAAGATACATATTCCACTTTGTTATTGTGGAGCAATGTTACATAAGCGAGATACCACGGAAGCCGCCTAATGGTGGGTTCGGGCAACAATTCGCGATTCGGTATAGCTTGGTTTTCGTTCATAACAACCACAAATTTATAAAAAATTGCCAAAATGCGAATGTACCGCGTTGCCTTTTTCAGATTTTTAATACGGCACATATCCCTCCTCTACCGATCTATCCGCTCAAAAAAATGTTTTACAACAGAGTCACGATAATAGTTGTAAAAAATATACTATATTTGTGGCTTACTACTTGTACGATTATGAAACATTCTCTTATCAAAACAGGAATCATATCTTCCGTATGCCTCCTTTTTTCAGGCCTATCCAACAGTGTGTCAGCCGCAGATCCGGTAAAATCGTGTGACAAGCTGCCCATGTCGACATATATCTGGCATGGCTGCATGAAAGATGCCGATTTCGTAGACCGCATCAACTTTGGCAATTTCGACATCGTCTATCTGATGGATCGTCAGGGCTGGAATAATCAAGAAGACTTCGATGCTACAGTCGACAGCATCATAGCTACTCCGGGATCAACCGTGCGCTTCTCCAAGCCCGATCGTTTCCGCCAAGCTGTCAATACTGCTCACCGCGAAGGGACTGTCGCCATTCTATCGACAGGCAACGACATGATTTTCGGAGCGCTCGACGACTACCGCACCGACAAAATGTGTAAAGCTCTTGCCAAAACTGTCAAAGAAATGGATTTCGACGGCATTGACCTCGATTGGGAAATAGGCATCTACAGCCACATGGACCGCCACGCCAATCTTCTGACCCAACTCCGTCACACACTCGACTCTCTCGGCTCAGTCACAGGCAAGAAATATCTCCTGTCAACAGCACTCTCAGCCGAAGCTAAATATCCCGACAGTCTTAGAGTGGAACTCGAAACTGCGGTAGACCACATCAACCTCATGGCCTACGACCTTGGAGGATGTCTGTGGCGCGAATATGCCACGCACAACACACCCCTTCAATATATTAAAGACTGCGTTGCCAATCTTTGGTATGGCATCCCGGTCAATAAACTTCACCTCGGCCTCGCAAGCTACGGGTTCCTCTACAAAGGCATTTTCCCCGGCGAACGCCTGCCTGAAGGAAAACATCTTGACTCATGCGGACGCTTTGTCGACTACAACGACATGCTCCCCCACACATTCGGAGTCAAAGCTTGGCGCACAGAATATGATCCGGTAGAAAAGATGACATATTACCTCGACGACGCTTCTCACTCGTTCATAACGATGGAGACACCCGAAACTGTCGCTCATAAATTCGATTTCGCAGCCGAAGCCGGTCTCGGCGGAACATTCTGGTGGGAATACGCCAAGGATATCGTGCCCGACAATGAAGGCGGACACAAATGGAAACACATCTTGATTCCAACTCACAAACAGGTCGGACTAACCAGCAAATCGAAGTGAGCGTCGGAAAGAAATTAAAATCAATCGTGCTTTTCTACGTCGATGGCTTCAGAAACATGACTATAGGCCGCTATCTCTGGCTCATAATCCTGATCAAGCTATTGATAATGTTTGCCGTGCTTAAACTATTCTTTTTCCCCGACAAACTTGCTAACGAATATGACAATGATGAGCAGCGGGCAGATGCAGTTCGTGAAGCTTTGATTTCAAACGACTGAATAATCAACCAAATTACATAACCATAAACACAATCTCAACAATGAACGATCTATTAGGAGTTGTAGACTGGTCGAGGGCACAATTTGCTCTTACGGCCATGTACCACTGGTTGTTCGTACCGCTGACAATCGGATTGTCAGTCATAGTGGCGATCATGGAGTCTATCTATGTACGCACGGGCGACACAAAGTGGAAAGGCATTACAAAATTTTGGATGTCGCTGTTCGGCATCAATTTTGCCTGTGGCGTTGCCACTGGAATCATCCTCGAATTTGAATTCGGCACCAACTGGTCGAACTACAGCTGGTTTGTCGGCGATATATTCGGAGCCCCTCTCGCAATCGAAGGCATAGTGGCCTTCTTTATGGAAGCAACATTCGTAGCCGTGATGTTCTTCGGATGGAACAAGGTGAGCCGCCGTTTCCATCTGGCCGCCACTTGGCTGACGGCAATCGGAGTATCGCTGTCAGCTCTTTGGATCCTCGTAGCAAATGCCTGGATGCAAAACCCCGTCGGCATGGCTTTTGATCCCGAACAGATGCGAAACGTAATGGACAACTTCACTGAAGTAGCCTTTAACTCAGTGGCAATGAACAAGTTTTTCCACGCCGTATTTAGCGGATGGGTATTGGCAGCAGTGTTTGTGATCGGAGTCAGCAGTTGGCTACTGTGGAGAAAACGCAATGTCGAAGCTGCGCGTAAATCACTCAAAATCGCATCGTGGTTCGGCGTTGCCAGCATGGTCATGACTTTATGGACCGGCGACGGTTCGGCTGTCGAAGTTGCCCGTGTGCAGCCCATGAAACTGGCTGCCATGGAAGGCTTGTACGACGGTCAGGTCGGTCAGAGCCTGGTTGCTGTCGGCTTTGTCAACCCCGATAAAAAGCCCGGTGACGACCTCGAGTCCATCTTGTTCGAGATGTCGATACCCTACGGACTTTCAATCCTTGCCAACCACAACCCCAACACATTTGTACCCGGCATTAACGACTTGATTGCCGGACGGACTATCACTGCCGAAGGCGACACCATCTATGGCGACAGCTACGCCGATCGCATTGCAATGGGTAAAGCGGCCCGCGAAGCGCTCACCCGCTATGCCGAAGCCAAAAGCGCCGGTAATGAAGCAGCCATGAACAAGGCTAAGCAAGAAGTCCTTGACAACTTCAAATATTTCGGCTACGGATATCTCGACAATGCCGAACAGGCAGTTCCCCCCGTCGCTCTCACCTTCTATGCGTTCCGTGTAATGGTCATGGCCGGAGGCTATCTGCTGTTGCTCTTTGTTGCCCTACTCTTCGTTTGCTACCGCCGCACTGCGGTTCTCGAGAAACCATGGCTTCATTGGCTCGGCATCATCTCTATACCTGTTGTCTGGATATGCAGTCAGGCCGGCTGGGTTGTTGCCGAAGTTGGTCGTCAACCTTGGGTAATACAGGATCTCATGCCTACCCGCGCGGCAATTTCCGACATAACAACCGGATCGGTTCAACTCACCTTCTGGATCTTCGCCGTGCTTTTCACCATGCTTCTGGCAGCTGAAATAAGCATCATGTTGCGATACATCGCACGTACATCTAAAAACAATATCGAACAACCCGAATAATATCATCAAGTCATGACAGAATTAGAATTGTTACAAGCCTATTGGTGGCTTATCATAGCCGTTCTCGGCGCCGCATTGGTGTTTCTATTATTCGTGCAGGGCGGTCAATCGATGCTTTACTGCCATCAAGGCAATGAAAACCGTCAGCTGATGGTCAATTCATTAGGCCGCAAATGGGAGCTGACATTCACGACTCTCGTCGTTTTTGGCGGCGCATTTTTTGCTTCATTCCCGCTGTTCTACTCCACAAGTTTCGGAGGAGCCTACTGGCTTTGGATGCTCATTCTACTGAGCTTTGTGCTTCAGGCAGTCAGCTATGAGTTCCGTCGCAAACGCGGAAATCTCTACGGCACCCGCACCTACGATATATTCCTGATGTTCAATGGTCTGTTTGGCTGTGTACTACTCGGAGTCGCAGTCGGCATGATGTTCTTCGGGGCCGAATTCACCATTTCAAAAACCAATATACTTGATCCGGGAGCGCCAGTCATTTCACAATGGTCATCGACTCGCGGGCTCGAAGCAATCATCGACTGGAAAAACCTCTTGCTCGGTTTTGCGGTTTTCTTCTTAGCTCGTACACAGGCGGCGCTCTACTTCATCAACAACATAGATGCCGACAATAGTTTCGACAAGGCGCTGAGAAAGAAAGTCCTCGTCAACGGCGCTGTATTCGCAGTCTTTTTCGTCGGTTTTCTAATCGTACTGATGCTTGCCGGAGGCGTACGTCAAGTTGCTGCAGGTCAATTCACAGAGGTGAACAACATCTATTTTGACAATCTGATCACAATGTGGCCATTGGCTATTGTGCTCCTGCTCGGCGTAGTCATGGTGCTCTACGGCATTATCCGTTCGGCATTCTGCAATAAATTCAGAAAAGGCATATGGTTCAGCGGTGCCGGTTCTGTGCTTGTAGTTATAGTTCTTATACTTATCGCCGGCTATGAAGGCACAGCCTACTATCGTTCGACTCTCGATGTCGGCAGTTCACTGACTATCGCCAACAGCTCGTCGTCATTGTTCACGTTGAAAACGATGAGCTATGTCTCCATTCTCGTTCCTTTCGTCCTTGCATACATATGGTATGTATGGCGCAAGATGAATGCAACTCCGATTTCGGCAGAAGAACTCAACAAAGAGCCACACCAATACTAAAAATCATCTAAATAACAACTAACAGAATGAAGAAAATCAAATCAATTCTTACACCAGTACTTCTCGTCCTGATCCTTGGATTGGGTGCGTGCAACAAAACCGGCAATGCGAATCCTGCTGAAGAATTTGCAGCCTCACTGAACGAACTTGCCGAAAAGGCAAAATCAATCAGCAACAAAGAAGACTTCCAGAAACTGCAGCCTGGCGTTAAAGATGCAGACGCCATCGTAAAAGATAACGCCAGCTTTCCATTAACCGATGCCGATAAAGAGACAATAAAAGAAGCAATGTCCAACTTTTTTAAAGTTGTCATCAGCAAGTCATATGAGATCGAAGGCCATAAAGTTTCCAAAAAAGAGCTCAACATTATGGTCAGCATGATCACTGCCGGGGTCAACGTTGCCAAGACATTGGGAGACCTCAGCAAACCTCAGCCACAAGTTCTGACCGAACCTGCAGCAACAGTGACAGATAACGACACCGTCGAAGTCACCGAAGCTGCTCCGATCAAATAACGGCTCTGACTTCATCATCCGCTTTAAAACGACAGGGGCTCAAGCCCAAAGGCGGATGAAACAATACACCATCCTTTTCACCGAAATAGCCCGGCGAAGTTGCCGGGCTATTTCTTTTAGCATGAAATTGACTTATGGAATTTCAGGCGTTATCAGATACATTTTGCATTATTTTTTTACATTCTTTCAAGATATCACTTTAATTCACTATTTTTGCATCGCAGCAATGCTGCGGATACATAAACAAGTGTAAATAACATCATTCCCGTCCGTGAACATTTGTCTTCAAGAGTCGGAGCAAAACGTCAAATCAAACTAATCATCCTGCATTATGAACAAAAACAACATTGCACAAAGCTTGATATCAAGCATCCTTACGGCAATTCTCGTGCTTGCCAACCCGTTGTCAGCATTAGCACAGACTCAAAACGGTAGTTCTTACACTCTTGAAGAAGGTACAAAACTCGTGCTGCGCGTAGACGAAACCTTCAATGCCGCAGCTGCACCCGATGCAGGATCAATTGTCGCAAAAGTCGAATACGACGTCTATTCTGACGACGGAACCACCGTGTTGATAAAAGAAGGCAGCCGCGCCACGATCAATTACAACATCGAACGCGCCAAATCATGGGGACGTCCCGGCAAACTATGTATAACTGATGCATCAACCAAAACCGTTGACAACAAAAAGATTCAGCTCTATATCGGCAATTGCAGACAGGGCAACAACAATGTGGCTCCGGTTGTAATCATCTCCGTACTTTTTTTCCCGATAGGCCTGTTCAGCGGTTTCATCAAAGGCAAGCTACCCGAGATCCCCGAAGGAATGACCATCAATGCATCTGTGGCTCAGGATATTTACTGCAATCCCACCCCCAAATAATCCCGACAGGCAGCAAAATCCATGATGCCTGATCATCAAGGCATTCAGCGCTGCAAAACAGATGCTTCGGCATCTTAACATTCATTTTAACTTATTATAACTATCAGATTGCATAGTAAAATAGGTTAATATTGTATTTTTGGCATAAACAATCTTATGCAATGAACGACCTTAATGAATTTTTCAAAGACCTGTTAACTCAATACCATAGCATTGATGTAGCCGAGGATTGGTTTAGACGCATGATGTCCGATGACGAAGATCTTCGTCGGGAATACAAGGATTGGTGCGACGAATATGGATATACCGAAAAACACGGCTTTAAAGATTACTGTGAAGAATATCTTGAAAATCAAGATTCGATATGGGAATCATTAAATGACTATGACGAATAAGAATAATTGCAACTATAGACTGCCTGCCGAATGGGAGGCCCAGGAGGCGGTCTTGCTCGCGTGGCCTCACGAACTGACCGATTGGTCATATATGCTTGATGAAGTACGGGCATGTTATAGAGATATAGCCCGTGCGATCGTCAGGTTTTCACGGCTCATTATCGTTGCTCCCGACTGCTCTGCAGCCCGATCGGCCCTACACGACGTCGACAACAGTCTTGTCACATATTACGATATTGATACCAACGACACATGGGCGCGTGATTTCGGAGCTATAACGACCATAACTTCGACAGGCGAAGCTATTGTAAACGACTTTAAATTCAACGGATGGGGGCTTAAATTTGCATCCAACCTCGACAATATGGTGACCCGACGTCTCTATGAACACGGGCTTTGGCCGGGCCGTTACAACAACTGTCTCGGATTTGTACTCGAGGGCGGATCAATTGAAAGTGACGGAAAAGGGACACTGTTGACAACGACAGAGTGCCTGATGTCGCCTAACCGCAACGGAGATTTATCGCAACGGGAGATCGAACGTCGCCTTTGCGACACTCTTGGTGCCAGCCATGTGCTATGGCTTGATCACGGAGCTCTCGAAGGCGATGACACCGACAGCCACATCGACACACTTGCCCGTCTTGCTCCCGGCGACACAATCATCTATGTCGGTTGCGATGACGAAGCAGACAGCCATTTTGACGAACTCAAGGCTATGGAACGTCAGATACTGTCTCTGAGAAGACCTGACGGCATGCCATACAACTGCATAGCATTGCCTTTGCCAGATGCGATATACGACGAAGATGGCCAACGCCTTCCCGCCACATATGCCAACTTCCTTATCCTCAACGATGCAATACTACTGCCTGTCTATGGTCAGGAGCGCAAGGACGATCTTGCCAAGCAAATCATGAAGATTGCGTTCCCCGATCATGAAATAATCGGAATAGACTGCAATGCTCTGATCCGGCAACACGGATCGCTACACTGCGTAACCATGCAATTTCCCAAGAACTCAATCACAAAATGAAACATAACTTGAAAGTTGGCATTATCCAACAGCACAATACGGCCGATATAGCCGACAATCGCCGGCGACTCGGCGAAAAGATCCGTGAACTTGCATCGAAAGGTGCGGAATTAATTGTAAACCAAGAGCTCCACGATTCGCTTTACTTCTGTCAGACCGAAAATGTCGACTGCTGCGATCTTGCGGTTGAAATTCCGTCAGAGACCACACTTTTCTACAGCCGTCTAGCCAAAGAATGCAAAGTGGTCATCGTGACATCGATATTCGAGCGCAGAGCTCCAGGACTTTACCATAACACCGCCATCGTCTATGACACCGACGGTTCGGAAGCCGGTCGCTACCGCAAGATGCATATACCCGACGACCCTGCCTACTACGAAAAGTTCTATTTCACTCCAGGTGACCTTGGCTTCAGACCAATCGACACATCGCTCGGTCGTCTGGGAGTGCTCGTTTGCTGGGATCAGTGGTATCCTGAAGCAGCACGACTGATGGCATTGTCGGGAGCTCAACTGCTCATCTACCCGACCGCCATCGGATGGGAAAGTTCAGACTCTGATGACGAGAAGTCGCGACAGCGCGAAGCATGGATAACAGTCCAGAGAGGACACGCCATAGCCAACGGACTTCCCGTTGTATCGGTAAACCGTGTCGGACATGAGGATGATCCATCCGGCGCGACTAACGGAATTGAATTCTGGGGCAGCAGCTTTGTAGCCGGACCACAGGGCGAATTTATCTACCGCGCGCCTGACGACCGCGAGGATAGCGCAGTCATAGAGATAGACACCCTGCGTTCAGAGCAAGTGCGCCGATGGTGGCCGTTTCTTCGCGACCGACGCATCGACGCATATGGCAATCTCACAAAACGCTTCGTCGACTGACCGACGTTTCATAACTCTTTCTTGTCGTCGGGGACATCAGTTCCCGGCGATATTTGTGTTGCCTTGCTGAACAGTTTTGACAGATACTTCTCTTGAAAATTCTGCAAAAGTTCCCAGAAATTAGGCACGAACAACGTTCCGACCACTGCGTTGACAGCCATACCGAACACCACTGCAGTGCCCAGTGATATGCGGCTTGCAGCGCCTGCACCTGTAGCAAAAAGCATTGGCATCACGCCGAAGACAAACGCAAGCGCAGTCATCAATATCGGTCTCAGACGGACACTTCCCGCCTGTTGAGCCGACTGTCTGACAGTCATCCCCGACTTACGGTAATCCATCGCATATTCCACAATAAGAATTGCATTTTTCGCAGCCATACCGATAAGCAGTATAATGCCGATCTGAGTATAGACACTTATACTCTGGCTGAGGAACATACACCCAATTATTGTGCCGAGTATAGCAGTAGGCGTAGTAATGACAACAGCAATCGGATCGGTCCACGATTCATACTGAGCCGCAAGTACAAGGATCGTTATAAGCACAGCAAACAGCAGTACCATCGATATCGTCACACCCGATCCTGTCTCCTGATAAGCTTCGCCAGTCCAGGCATAGGAGAAACTGTCGCCTGTAACTTTATCTACCAGACGTTCCATCGCCTTTATACCTTCAGATGAACTGACTCCATCGGCAACAGTAGCAGTAACCGATGCTGTGGTGTACATATTGTAACGGCTGACCGAACCTTCGCCCAACGATGGTTCGACGGTTGCAAATGACGCGAAAGGCACCATTTCACCGTTGCTGTTGCGCACACTGAGCTTCAATACTGCGTCAGCCATGCTTCTCGACGATCCGTCGGCTCTGAGATTAACTTCGTAGACCCTGCCGAAATCGACAAAATCATTGACATATGTTCCACCCATATAGCTCGACAGCGTAGAGTACACACTTTCGAGGGTCACTCCTTGCATCTTCACCTTATCGCGGTCTATCTTTACAGAATACTGCGGCACTTCGCCTTCATACAGAGATGTTATCTCCTTGATTTCGGGAACTTCATCCACGGCAGCCTGCAAAGAAGCCACAACCTGTTTGATCTCCTTCGGACCGAGATTATTGATGTCGAGCAACTGCATCTGCAAACCCGACGACATACCCAAGCCCGGTATTGCCGGAGGATTGACCGAAAAGACAATGGCATCCTGAATGTCGGCTGTAAGATCATAAGTCTTGGCGATGACCGCATCTACGCTCTGATCCTTGCCTTTGCGCTCGCTCCACGGCTTGAGCACCACAAACATCGATCCCAGATTACTGCCTGCTCCGCCGGCGAGGAAAGACATTCCCGACACCGATATCACATCTTTTACTTCAGGCAATGTCTGCAACTTGGACGAAACTTCAGCAACGATACTATCTGTGCGCACCAGCGAAGCATCGTCGGGGAGCTGCACTGAAGTCATGAAGTAGCCCTGATCTTCCGACGGGACATAAGATGTCGGCCATTTCATGAAGCCCCAGAATGCTGCAAAACATATGGCCGCAAACACAACGAGCGACAATGCCGGATGACGCAACATCTTGCCGACCATTCCATCATATCCCCGGCGAGTGGAATCAAATCCCCGGTTGAACCACCTGTACAGGCAAAAGCGTGTCGTTTTACGAGGCCGCAGGAACAAGGCGCACATCGCCGGCGTAAACGTCAGCGCGTTAAATCCTGAGAATGCTGTCGACACTGCAATAGTCAGCGCAAACTGTTTGTACAGTTCGCCGGTAATTCCCGATATGAACGCTGTCGGGATGAACACTGACAACAACACAAGAACCTCGCCGACAACCGGACCTTCAAGTTCTGACATCGCTTTTTCAGCTGCCTGACGAGGCGACACCCCACCCTGATCGAGTATTCGCGAACAATCCTCGACGACCACTATAGCGTCATCAACGACGATCGCAATCGCAAGCACAAGACCGAACAATGTGAGTGTGTTGATCGTAAATCCCATCAATTTCATGACTGCAAACGTTGCGATAAGCGACACCGGTATCGTCAGCATAGGGATGACAACCGCACGCCAGTTCTGCAGGAAGAGCAATATGACGATCATGACGATCAACGTTGTTTCGGCAAATGTCACAAGGACTTCATCGATCGAAGCATTGACAACGTCAGTCGTGTCGAGTATTACATTATAATGGACACCGTCAGGGAAATAACGTTCGAGTTCGGCCAAACGTGCCTTGACCCGCTCGGCCACATCAAGAGCATTGGCGCCGGGAAGCTGATAAATACCTATCAAACCGGCCGGACGATTGGACACATGCGAAATATTCGTATAGCTGCTTGATCCGAGGTCAACACGCCCCACATCCCGGAGTCTGAGCATCGAGCCGTCAGGATTTGTGCGTATGACAATATTCCCGAACTCTTCCGCCGTTGTCAGACGACCCTGCGATGTGAGTGAAAACTGGAATTGGTTCATGCCATTTGATGGTGGAGCGCCGACATCACCGGCCGACACTTCCATATTCTGGCTCTGGATCGACGTGTACACATCCTCCGGAGTCAATCCCCTGACGCGCATCTTTTCAGGATCGAGCCATACCCTCATACTGTAATCTCCGGCTCCGAAAGCCCCTACCTCGCCGACACCATCAATTCGCGACAATTCATCGACAATGTTGAGCTTTGCATAATTAGTCAGATATAAGGCATCGTAGAGTTCGGGACGATCGGTTTCGAGCGCAACAAACATTATTATATTGGTTGATCGCGATGTCACCGACACACCTTGCTGTTTGACCGAACTCGGCAACGAAGGTTCGGCAAGAGCCACGCGGTTCTGCACCTTTACTGTCGCCATATCAATGTCTGTGCCGACTTCAAATGTCACCGTCAGACCATATGATCCGTCGGCTCCTGAATTTGAGCTCATATACATCATGCCTTCGACACCGTTGACCTGCTGTTCGATCGGCACACCGACAGTCTCAGCTACGGTTTTGGCATCTGCACCGGGATACACAGCCGACACCTGCACGGTAGGCGGCGTAATCTCAGGATACTGCGCGACCGGAAGCGACTTGACCGTAAGCAAGCCTGCTATGATCATCAGTATAGCTAATACCGTTGCAAAAATCGGACGGTCGATAAAGAATTTTGAAAACATATCCTATTATTCTTTAGTCATTCAACATCTATCGATCACTCGGTCAACCGCGGCGTAACTGTCTGCCCGTCGCGCACTTTCAAGAGAGCCTTCGTAACATATTTCGACCGCGGACTGAGTCCCTTGTTGACAATGCGCAGAGTGTCATTGACGGTCTCACCTACCTCGATCGGCGTGTAGACCACCTTGTTGGAGTCATTTACGACATAGACATATTTACCCAGCTGGTCAGTGCCTATCGACGCATCTTTGATCAGTATGGCATTCGGTTCGAACGCATAAGGCAACGACACCGTCGCATACATTCCATCTTTTAGCTCATTGTAGCGGTTATCTATCGACGCTTTCAATATCATAGTACCTGTCGATTTATCGATACTCGGCGCCATGTAACTCAAATCGCCGGTGTAATCATGGGCAAGTTCGACAGAAAAATCGATAGGCATCTTTGAATAATCCACGCCTCCGATAGAGTCCTTGAAATTCTTGATCAACTCAAGGTAACGGCCGTCCTCAATCGAAAAAATCGCACTCAACTCTGCATCGGCATAGATCGTAGCCAAAGCCACCGGAGATGCGGCTCCAGAAAGATATGCGCCTATGTCATAACTGCTCGCTGTTACATGGCCGTCAAACGGTGCGACGACCGTACAGTAGCCCAAAGTCGTGCGTGCCGTCCTTAGAGCGGCTTCCGAAGACTTAATCGCAGCTGCAGCCTCCTCCATAGAATTTTTAGCCTTGAGCACCTCCATCTGACTGACCGCATCACTCTCGAGAGCTTCCTTCATAGCCGCGTATTGGCTTTTGGCATATTCATAGGTCGAATGTGCATCATTCAGCGCTGCTTCAGCTTTGTCGACAGCATCGCGATAGTTCTTATCCTCAATAGTAAACAGCACCGTGCCCTTTCTGACAAAATCTCCCCCTTGATAAGGATGTGACTCAAGATATCCGTCGACTCTCGCCACAAGAGCGACGCTCTGCGAGGCTGCGAGATAGCCCGGATATGTTTTATGCAAGACTACAGAATCTACCTTCGGTACAGCCACATCGACTATCTGATCGTTCTGACGACTGTCACTGTCATTTTTTTTGTCGCATGCGGAGTTTGAAACTGCTGCCACGGCTAAAATCATCAAACCATATATATTTTTCATATCCCTTTGATTTTACAAACTTTATTCGATATCATTGACCCATCCTCCGCCAACGGCCTTGTAAAGATTGATCAGCGATACGAGTGCATCGCCTTTGGCCACAACGAGCGAATTCTGATATTCAAGCAGATTGAGCTGCGCATCGACAACGTTGGAGAACGCCGACAGACCGCGTTTATAGAGATCAAGCGATAGATCAAAAGCCTCCTGGCTCTGTTTGACCACCTCTTTTATAGTCTCCATGTAGTCAAGATCATTGCTGTATGCGATAATCGCATTATCGGCCTCACTGATCGCCGTGAGCACTGTTTGATTATAATTGTCGATCTCGCTTTCAAGCTGTTGCTTGGCTACTGCAGTAGCACTTTTTCTCGCAAAACCGTCAAACAACGTCCACGAAAGTGTCGGGGCAATCGAATAGGTCATGCTGTTTTTAGCGAATACGTCCGACATATCGTGAGCCGATGTTCCGATCGAACCGGTGAGCGTCAGTGACGGCAGGTAATCTTTCTTAGCGATTCCGACTGCGTCGGCGGCGGCTTCAACACTCTGACGCGCAGCGACGACATCGGGTCGGCGGTTGATCAGATCAAGCGACACCGATTTTGCAACAAGCTGAGCGTGACGGAGCATCGGACGCGGCTCGACAAGCACCTTATACAATTCTGAAGACTTCTCGCCGAGCAGCACGGCAATAGTATTTATGCTCGATTTGATAGAAGTCTCGAGCAGAGGCACTGATGCTACAGTCGAATAATACACCGTCTTTGCCTGAGCAACGTCAAGCATCGACGAAAGACCGGCCTTGTGCCGGGCTTCGGCGATATGGACTACTTTCAGCTGACTTTTAGTGTGATCCGTTGCAATGTCCATCTCAGCCTGACAAATCCGGAGATTGACATATGCCGTTGCAAGCTGTGCCTGTAGCGACACCATTGCAGCAGCATATTCGGCACGGCTGACTCTCAACTGCGCCTTGCTTTGCCTGACTGACGAGGTGACCTTTCCGAACAGGTCGATCTCCCACCGCATCGTTGCTCCTGCATTCCAATATGATGTCACAGATGCCGGAGTATGTCTGCCTTCGATAGCACCTGAAGCTCGGTTGCGCGACCATCCGGCGTTCAGATCGATCTGCGGGTAATATCCGGCTCTGGCCGAATTGACACCCTCACGGGCGATTTCAATGCGCCGCATCGCCATCGAAAGATCGTAATTACGTTCTACTACAAGATTGATCAGCGAATCAAGCAATTCGTCATCGAAATGCCTCCACCACATCGAATCATCGATGTCTGTCGCCCCATAATCGCAACTCTCCGCATCAATACTGTCAGATCGTTCGTCGGCATAGATATTGCCGGCTCCGATCCACAGACTGACAGCACATAAAACTATCGCATACTTAGCACTTGTCATATCTCTGATGATCTGTATATAATTCTGTAATTCAAACACACTTTAAATTCCAACAATGCCAATCCCAATTCGTTTGCCCGTCGAAAAACAGATTAATTTTTTTTAACCCATGTCCGGTCAGTCACCTTTCTCTCCCTGAAGCTGACTTATTAAGACAAGGACCATGCACAATAAGCGATAAGATTTTTGCGTTATCACATTATTATGTAACTTTACATGTCGAAACCGTTTCACCGTTAGTTTCGTTCATAGCAATCTTTATGATATCGATTTTCAAAAAAATATCAGCGGTAAGTCTGGTGCTTTATTCCTTGGTCGGATTGAGCTTAGCGGCTCAGGACGGAACAAACGCATATAATTTCCTCAACATCACATCATCGTCGAAGATCTATGGTCTCGGCAGGGTCAACATCTCTCTTGTCGATGACGAGCTGTCGACATCTGATCAGAACCCTGCTCTGCTTGGCAGTGAGATGTCAGGTCAGATTGCGCTGAATTACATGCACTATGTCGGAGGCTCCAATTTCGCCGGACTGCGTTTTGCCAAAGCAGCAGGCGAACGGGGCGCTTGGTCTGCGGCAGTCCGCTATTTCGGTTATGGATCGATAAGCGAAGCTCTGCCCGACGGCTCAATCGTCGGCTCTATATCGCCAAAAGACGTAGCGTTCGGAGGTACATACTCCCACGACATCACTGATCGTCTGCGGGGAGGCATCGGGCTCAACATGGTCTACAGCAGCTATGCCGAATACAGTGCATTTGCCATATCGACCGATCTCGGCATCAATTACTACAACGACGAACGCGACCTTTCGCTATCGATCGTCGCAGCCAATCTCGGAGGCCAAGTGAAGCGTTTCGACCAATCATACGATCGTCTGCCTTTTGATCTGCGCATCGGATGGTCGCAGTCTTTCGGGACATTTCCCGTCCGCTTCTCCATCACCGCCTGGAATCTGACCAAATGGTCATTGCCTTACATAGAGGCCGGCGACGGGTCAGCCGACAAAGAGCCTGAAATAAAAGATTCGTTCAAATCCAACCTGTTCAGACATCTCGTGTTCGGCGCAGATCTCATTTCAAGCGAAAACTTCTACATCGGATTGGGCTATAACTACAAAACCAGAACCGACATGGCCACATATTCACGCAACATGCTGTCGGGCTTCTCCCTCGCAGCAGGCATCAACGTCTCAAAATTCAGTGTCGGCATAGCTCTCGCCCAACCCCACACAGGAGCAACAACATTCATGCTAAATCTTAATTGCAATCTTAGCGAACTGATAAACTAACCAATACAAATGTCAGATAAAAAAATAATAATCGCTCTCGACGGTTATTCATCGTCAGGCAAAAGCACCATGGCGCGACGTCTCGCGTCTAAAATCGGATATCGTTATATCGATTCCGGAGCCATGTACAGAGCCGTCACCCTCTATGCTCTCAATAATAATCTGATCGCTTCTGACGGATCGATTGACACAGCAAAACTCTCGGCTGCTCTGCCATCAATAAAGATAGACTTCAAACCGATGCCCGACGGTTCACAACGCACACTGCTTAACGGTTGTGATGTCGAAGACGAAATACGCCAGCTCCGCGTTTCCGACAACGTTTCGCCAATAGCTGCCATAAAAGAAGTGCGCTCAGCCCTCACAGACATGCAGCGCGAACTCGGTCGCAATAAAGCCATCGTTATGGACGGCCGTGATATCGGAACAACCGTTTTTCCTGATGCCGAACTGAAAATATTTGTCAACGCATCGGCCGAAATGCGTGCACGGCGACGCTTCCTCGAGATGACCGCAAAAGGCGACGCCGTGAGCTACGAAGACGTTCTCGCTAACGTCGTGCGACGAGACCATATCGACGAGACCCGCCAGGAAAGCCCATTGCGACGGGCCGACGATGCAATCGATCTCGACAACAGCGCCATGACCATAGATCAACAGGACAGCTGGCTTGAAAACATTTTCCGCGAAACGATTTCAAAGCTATAACTGATGGCTGTGATCGAAATCGACAAGGACTCGGGTTTCTGCTTCGGCGTTACTGCTGCCATTGGCAAAGCTGAAGAGCAATTGGCTTCTGACGGATCGCTTTACTGTCTCGGCGACATCGTTCACAACAGTGATGAAGTCGAACGCCTACAAGCTAAAGGATTGCGCACGATCACTCACGATATGCTCGCCGGACTTCACGATGTCAAAGTGTTGTTGCGTGCACACGGCGAACCGCCTTCGACCTACGAACTTGCCCGCCGAAACAACATCCACATTATCGATGCAACATGTCCGGTCGTGCTGAAACTTCAGGAACGGATAAAAAGCGCCTGTGACCGCACTGACCGTCAGCCTCAGATCGTGATATATGGCAAACTCGGTCACGCCGAAGTCAACGGACTCGTCGGACAGACCGACGGCCGGGCCATAGTCGTTGAAGACATCGCCGGACTGGATAAAGTCGACTTTTCGCGCGACATAGCCCTTTACTCTCAGACAACCAAATCGCTTGAAGGCTTCAGAACGATAATCGAAGAGATCAAACGCCGTAAATCTCCTGAGACAAATTTCGAATCGTTCGATACGATTTGCCGTAGAGTCAGCAACAGGGTCGACCATCTCAAAAAATTTGCTGCAGACCACGAGGTCATTCTATTTGTAGCTGGTTCGAAAAGCAGCAATGGCAAAATACTCTACAACCATTGCCTGGCAGTCAACCCGCGTACCCATCTGCTCTCAAACGCATCCCATCTCGATCCTGCGTGGCTTGATGATGCCGAAACCATCGGCATATGCGGGGCCACATCCACTCCCCGCTGGCTGATGGAACAGGTGCGCGACCGAGCTGATGAACTTGTCAACAAGTAAAGCTTCGATGGACCGATTTATCGCAATTGACGTCGAAACCGCCAATTTCGAACCTTCGAGCATCTGCGCCATCGGAGCTGCAAAGGTCGAGGACGGCATAATCACAGATACACGCTACTCTCTTGTCAGACCGGAACCCGACTGGTACTCGCGCGCATGCATCAACGTTCACGGTATCACCGACGACGACACATTCGATGCGCCTTCATTCGGCACCATATGGTCGGAGTGGCACAGCTGGCTCGACGGCTTTACGCTTGTCGCTCACAATGCTCCTTTTGACAGCCGATGCATACGCGAAGCGTGCAGACTCTATGGGCTTGAACCTCCTGAAACCTTCAGATGCACTCTTTCTGCTGCACGGCGGTCAATTCCAAAAGGTGTCTGTGCATCCAAATCACTCGATTCGCTGTGCGACTTCTTTGGTATAACATTAAAAAATCATCACTGCGCACTTGACGACGCAGTCGCTTGCGCGCAAATAGGCATTATTCTGTTATGAAGTGTATTTACTATTATATTTCCGCAATCACCATCGCTGCATTCTTAACCGCATGTTCACACTCAAAAAACAATCAACGGCAATATGAAGCCGTCGAAGCGGCCGCCCGACGTGACGTTGCTAAAGTAGTTGATGCCGACGAAGGCACAATGCAACGTGAACACGCTGTTCTCGCCATAAAGGTAAGAGAACATGCTCTGAGATCAAACGGCCATGAAAATGAGGCAGATATCTACATGTCGACCGCCCGGACTCTGTTGGTGGACAGCCTACATATAATAGAAGACCGCTAAAAATGTTAACGAATCAAAACGCAGCCGCTTTCTATAAATAGCATGCGCACAAGGTGATTGATTGCAAAAAGACAGATATTAACGACTAATCAATCAATTTGCAACACCAAACCCCATTTGAAGATCACCCATTTCCAAAATAATGTTAACTCAAAGCAGATTTCTACATCAAACTATTGCACGGTAACATCAGCATGATTAACTTTGCAATGTGTTTTTCATGGTATAGATTTAAGGTTAACTGGATTGGTTTGTCGTGAGACAAATCAATTTTTTTTATAACCAATTACAACAAATGCCGCCGGTCGCATGACTCGGTGGCATTTGTTGTAATTGACAGCCATGCACCCCTATTCTACCGACAATGTTTCTTTCGGCACAGATCATGGGTTGTTGACAGCTCATCACTCATCTTCCAAAACAAAAAAGTCGTTGGGAATTTGTCAGTTAATCAACTTTAACCATAGGTTACAGGGTTGTTATTGCTCAAATTTATTAACTTTGCAATTATAGATCAATCAAAATCGATTTTAACCCACTCTGCATTATTTTTATGTCTTACCGATCACCTTTAATTCCAGCAATCGCTATTATGGCCATTTCTGTAGCTTCATGCTCAAAAAGCGGAAAAATATCATATCCGCAAGCACCTACCGACCAAACAGTCGATAACTACTTCGGCCATGAGGTTGCCGATCCTTATCGTCCGCTTGAAAACGATACAGCAGCCGCAACTCTTGCGTGGGTTGAGGCCGAAAACAAAGTTACACAGGACTATCTGTCAAAAATACCGTTCCGCAACTCTGTTCGCAAACGCATTGAACAGCTCAACAACTATCCCAAGATCGGTATGCCGGCGAAAGAATATGACGGCAAATACTATTTCTACAAAAATGACGGACTGCAAAATCAGGCTGTTCTCTATCGTTCGGATACTCCTGACGGTGAGGCTGAAGTCTTCCTCGATCCAAATTCTCTGTCTGACGACGGCACTGTTGCCCTTACAGGAGTGTTCCAGTCTCACGACGGTAAATACACCGCCTACACCATTTCGCGCAGCGGAAGCGACTGGACAGAAATTTACGTCATGGACACCGAAAGCAAACAATTGCTTGACGACCACATCGAATGGGCAAAATTCACCGGCGCTGCATGGCGCGGCGATGGCTTCTACTACAGCGCATACAACAAGCCCGAAGATGGCAAAGAATTTTCAAATGCCAATGAATACCACAAAGTCTACTTCCACAAACTCGGAACTCCTCAGAGCGAAGACGTGGTCGTTTATGAAAACAAAAACGAACCGCTCCACTTCCATAGCGTTGATATAACCAGCGACGAGTCGACACTCATCGTCATGGGTGGAGGTGCCGGCAACGGCAATTCCCTGTATGTGAAAGATCTCAAGACTCCCGGAGCTGATTGGGTGACTATAGAGGAATCGCAGGACAACGAAATCAGTGTTATCGACTCCCGCAACGGAAAACTCTATATCTACACTTCTGCCGACGCGCCGATGAACCGCATCGTGACCGCCGACATCAAGGCTCCGCAACGAAGCAACTGGAAAGACCTCATCCCCGAGAACAAAGAGGCAGTTCTTGTCGGAGCGCAATTTGCAGGCGACAAACTGATCCTGACCTACGACAAAGACGCATCCCACCATGCTTATGTCTACAACGTCGACGGCACACCAGTCAGAGAAATAACACTTCCGACATTCGGCACTCTCAGATTCTCTACCGATCCTAAGAGTTCAGAAGCTTTTTACTCATTCTCATCGTTCACCTATCCATCGTCAATCTACAGATACGATGTCAATTCGGGTGAAAGCAACTTGTTCCGCACCACCGAGCTTCAGGGATTCAATCCCGACGACTATGTCACCGAACAGGTGTTCTACCCGTCAGCCGACGGCACTAAGATCCCGATGTTCCTCACCTACAAGAAAGGGCTCGAACGCAACGGATCCAACCCCGTTTACCTCTATGGCTACGGAGGCTTCAACATCACTCTCAACCCATCGTTTTCGGCCAATCGTCTCCTGTGGCTCGAAAATGGAGGCATCTATGCCCAGACCAATCTTCGCGGTGGTGGCGAGTATGGCGAAGCATGGCATCTTGCCGGCACAAAGCAACAGAAACTCAACGTTTTCAACGACTTCATTGCCGCAGCAGAATACATGATCAATGAAGGATGGACAAACCCCGACCTTATCGCCATCGAAGGCGGTAGCAACGGCGGTCTGCTTGTCGGCGCTGTCACCAACATGCGACCCGACCTGTTCAAAGTTGCAATCCCTCGCGTCGGAGTAATGGACATGATGCGCTACCATCTGTTCACAATCGGATGGAACTGGGCACACGATTACGGCACATCAGCTGACTCTCCCGAAATGGCGGAGTACCTGCTTGCTTATTCACCCGTCCACACTATCAAAAACGACGGTACCCCCTATCCCGCAATCATGGTCACCACTGCTGACCACGACGACCGCGTTGTTCCGGCACACTCATTCAAATATGCAGCCACACTTCAGGCTGCTGACACAGGCGACCAGCCAAAGTTGATTCGCATCGACAGCAAAGCCGGCCATGGAGCAGGTAAACCGATTGCGAAAGTCATCGACGAGTATGCCGACATTTATTCTTTCATCTTCCACAACATGGGCCTAACACCCGTTGAAAAGTGATCAGACAAATTCCAGCAATAATCAGCGCCGCCTTTCTGGCGGCGCTTTTCAACTCTTGTTTCACCGGAATCGAGAGTACACCGCGTATATCGACAGGCGACGTACGCAAACGCGATGCAGCCAACCTCACTCCCGAGCAGATCTATCTGTCCGACATCACTCCTGAGCGTCCGGCCGACTGGATGCCGGGAAAGCGTTTTTTCGTGACCGACGATAAAATTTCTATAATATTCATGCCGGGCGACGCCGACTGCGATTCGCTGAATGGCCACGACCTGATTTTCCAGCGCATTGACGAGGTGCCGGCTGTGACAGGCGACGATGCCACAATCATTGTCTTTACGACTCCAGGTCGTAATGGCAATCTCCAATATCGCATCAACACTCCCCCCACTGAAATAGCCCGGCGCAACAAACTTGAAATACCATTCACAGTAGAACGTTCTATCGTCAACCGCGTCGACTCGACAATGAAATCAAAAACGTTCTACATCAGCACTCCCAAATGGTTCTCGGCTACCGACGACAAAGCCTTTACCGGCAAGCGTCATGTGCCGGTGACAGTCACCCACGTTGAGCCTGGCACATACATCTATCCCCTGCGCGTGTACTTCCTGCCTGAGAATGGAGATAGTGAATACTGGATCCCCATGACCTTCGGCGAAGACCGTGCGGCAACTCGCAATTTCAACACCGTGTTCAACTTCGAAGATCCTCGCAAGCGTTATCCGCAGATCACCGACGAGACATGGCAACTGATCATGAACAGCCGTGTCACAACCGGCATGACCCGCGACGAATGCAGGCTCGCCCTCGGAGCGCCTAACAGCCTGCGCACCATTCCAGTGATAAATGCCATCGTCGAGCAATGGAGCTACGACGACGGACTGTACTTGATTTTCGAAGACGGCATATTAACCCGTTTCCGCATATGATGATACTTACATTTCTCGGCACCGGCACATCGACAGGCGTCCCTCAGATCGGATGCAACTGTCAGGTCTGCACATCTACAGATCAGCGCGAAAAACGCCTGCGCGCATCGGCTTTGGTGGAAGTAAACCCCTCTTGCCGGCTACTGATCGACTGCGGACCTGACTTCCGACAGCAGATTTTACGAGCCGGAGCGCCCGAACTCTCGGCTCTGCTTATAACCCACTCCCATTACGACCATGTCGGAGGCATCGATGACATGCGACCCTATTGTCACCCTAAATCATTCCCCGTCTATTGTCTCGCCGACGTGGCGCAGGATCTTCGCGACCGGGTGCCCTACTGCTTTCGCAAGCATCTATACCCGGGTGTACCGACATTCGATATCCACACCATATCGCCGGACGAAAATTTCCGTGTCGACGGCGTAGAAGTCACCCCCTTGCCTGTCATGCACGCAAAGCTACCTATTATAGGTTTCCGCATCGGCAATCTTGCCTACATTACCGACTGCTCACAGATGCCTGACACAACTCTCGACAAAATACGCCATATCGATACACTCGTCATCAATGCCCTGCGTCACGAACCCCACATGTCACACATGAACCTCCGGCAAGCTCTCGATGTTATTAAGGCAGTGAATCCTCGACAGGCATTCCTGACCCACCTGAGCCACGACATGGGGCTGATCGACCCGACAAGCCGGATGTTGCCCGACAACGTTGCTATTGCGACCGATGGTCTGACTGTCATGATTCCTGATTGACATTTAGAACATTAACGCATAAACAACACTTTGTTATGAATCAGATCACCTATCTCGACCATAGCGGCTTCATGATCAAGAACGCCGATGTCATCATGGTCTTCGATTATTACCGCGATCCGGCCCACAAGGTCGTGAAAGCTCTCGAACACAACCCCGACACTCCAGTTGTGTTTTTCGTATCTCACCGTCATCACGACCATTTCAGCCACGACATTTTCAATCTCGGACAAAATCACCGTCGACTCTATATCCTAAGCAACGACATAGTAGACAAAGATGTCCATTTCGACATGCCGATCAACTGGATGAGTCCGGGTGACAGCCTCGAAGACCAGCTTGGCGGCATCAATGTAAAAGCTTACGGAACAACAGGCAAAGGATGCAGCTTTGCAGTCACAACGTCGGATGGCAAACACATATTCCATGCCGGAGAGCTCGGAGAACCTCTGTCGCACAACGACAATGCCCCGACCGAAATTGCCAAATTCAATGAAAAATTCAAAGTGGCCATCAACCGCATCGCATCAGAGCAACCATCTTTCGATCTTGCCATGATGGCTGTAGACACAATCGATGGTCCCGACTTTGCCATGGGCGCTACACTGTTCCTCGAAAAAGTCAACGTTGCAACATTTGTCCCCTACCACACTCACGACTCGTCGGACAAAGCATGTAATTTCGCTGCATATCCATTCACTCGTCAGGTCGCAACCAGGATGCTGTGTCTGACACGCCCCGACGAATCTGCTGAATTCTGACCGACAGACTCATAAAAACAGATTTAAGAAACCTGCAATCGTCGCACACCGAAATAAAGTCTCGCGACATTGCAGGTTTCTATTTTTTTGATTGAAAAGACAAATTTGATGCGCCTACATTGTTTAATGGCACATCACACTTTGACAATCGGCGGAATTGATGTAACTTTGCACTATAGTTCACAGCCGCTCGCGGCCAACCTCATTGACTCATATGCAAGAAAAAATCATTATCCTTGATTTCGGTTCGCAGACGACCCAGCTTATTGGTCGACGCGTACGCGAACTCAGCACTTACTGTGAGATTATACCTTACAACAAGTTCCCCTATGATGATCCCGACGTTATCGGTGTGATCCTGTCGGGCAGTCCGTTCTCCGTCTATGACGAAAAGGCATTCAAGACCGAACTCGACAGACTACGCAGCCATTATCCCGTGCTCGGCATCTGCTACGGTGCCCAGCTCATGGCCTACGAAGCAGGCGGCGCGGTCGAACCAGCTCCATCCCGCGAATATGGCCGCGCGATACTGTCGAAAGTCGACAACAACGATCCGCTGCTCTGCGACATCGAGGTCGGATCGCAGGTCTGGATGAGTCACGGCGACACCATCACCCGACTACCCGACACATTCAGCATCATAGCATCAACCAAAGAAGTGGCTATCGCTGCATACCGCATCAACGGTGAAAAAACATGGGGCGTACAGTTCCACCCGGAAGTGTTCCACTCCACCTGCGGCACACAATTGCTCAAGAACTTCGTCGTAGGCATCTGCGGATCTTCGCAGGACTGGAGCGCAGAGTCATTCATCGACTCGACTGTCGCTTCTCTGCGCCAGCAGCTTGGCGATGATAAAGTCGTGCTTGGTCTGAGCGGTGGTGTAGACTCATCTGTCGCTGCAGTGCTTCTCAATCGTGCGATCGGCAAGAACCTCACCTGTATCTTTGTCGACCACGGCATGCTGCGCAAGGACGAATTCAAAAACGTGCTCCACGACTACGAATGTCTCGGTCTAAACGTTATCGGTGTCGACGCATCCGAACGCTTCTTCAGCGAACTTGCCGGAGTCACCGATCCCGAACGCAAACGCAAGATCATAGGAAAAGGCTTCATTGACGTTTTCGACGAAGAAGCCCACAAGATCAAAGACGTGAAATGGCTCGCCCAAGGCACAATCTACCCCGACTGCATCGAGTCTCTGTCAATCACCGGCACAGTGATCAAGAGTCACCACAATGTCGGCGGCCTTCCCGAAAAGATGAACCTCAAACTCTGCGAACCTCTCCGCCTTCTTTTCAAAGACGAAGTGCGCGCAGTAGGTCGCTCACTCGGCATGCCCGACCACCTTATCAAACGCCATCCATTCCCCGGCCCCGGTCTTGCAGTGCGCATCCTCGGCGACATTACCCCTGAAAAAGTCAGCATCCTCCAAGAAGCCGACCACATTTTCATACAGGGTCTCCGCGACTGGGGACTCTACGATCAAGTATGGCAAGCCGGTGTAATACTCCTTCCGGTTCAAAGCGTTGGAGTCATGGGCGACGAACGCACCTACGAACGCGCCGTAGCTCTCCGAGCTGTCACATCTACCGACGCCATGACCGCCGACTGGGCACACCTCCCCTACGAATTTCTTGCAAAAGTGTCCAACGACATCATCAATCAAGTCCGCGGCGTCAACCGCGTCTGCTACGACATCTCCTCAAAACCACCATCCACGATAGAATGGGAATAAGCTGCAAACCAGCCTATTAGCATAAATAAAAAACAGACTCCGACGTTTAATGGCTTCGGAGTCTGTTTTTTTATAACGCAGACCTTCGGAGGGCGACATCTCTATCGCAGCTTCCGAAGGTCTGGTTTGGTTTGATTTATCGCAATAATTGTCCTTATAAATTCTCACATTCTTTGAGCCAAAGCGATGCTGAGGCGTCAGACGGCATGCGCCAGTCTCCTCGCGGCGACAGGCAAACCGATCCGACTTTAGGACCATCAGGAAGGCACGAACGCTTGAACTGTTGGTTGAAAAAGCGGCGGAAGAACACAGTCATCCAATGCTTTATAACTTCGCGGTCATACATTCCGTCAAACGCATTGAGCGCAAGAAGGAATATCCGCGACGGAGTGAATCCGAACCGCAGAGTGTAATACAGGAAAAAATCATGAAGCTCATATGGTCCGACGAGATCTTCGGTCTTCTGCTTTATCGAACCATCGTTCTCTGCCGGAATCAATTCCGGACTGATCGGTGTATCGATAATGTCAAGCAAGGTTTCCCGACACGCAGCGTCGACAGCTCCACTGTTGGCGAAATGACGCGTCAGATGCACGACCAATGTTTTGGGAACGCCCGAATTCACACCGTACATCGACATATGGTCGCCGTTATAGGTTGCCCATCCGAGCGCAAGCTCCGAAAGATCGCCGGTGCCGAGCACCATGCCACCGAGTTGATTGGCAATATCCATCAGCAACTGTGTGCGCTCTCGCGCTTGAGAATTTTCATATGTCACATCGTGTACAGCCGGGTCATGACCGATATCGGCGAAATGCTGTTCGACAGCCGGTACTATTGAAATCTCACGGGTCGAAACTCCGAGACAATTCATCAAGTCTACGGCATTGCGATGTGTGCGGCCAGTCGTTCCGTAACCGGGCATAGTCACACCACAGATTCCTTTGCGGTCAATACCAAGTGTGTCGAAAGCTCTGACTGCAATCAACAATGCAAGCGTAGAATCGAGGCCTCCCGATATACCGACCACAAGGTTGCGGCACTTCGTAAATTCGAGACGGCGACACAAACCGGCGACCTGTATGTTGATTATTTCTTCACAGCGTGCATCGAATGTTTCATCTTCTACAGGTGCAAACGGATGTGGATTGACCTT
Organism: uncultured Muribaculaceae bacterium; assembly: GCA_910587475.1. Lineage (GTDB taxonomy): Bacteria > Bacteroidota > Bacteroidia > Bacteroidales > Muribaculaceae > CAG-873. The sequence goes on along the minus strand of CAJUMR010000001.1, from coordinate 8,632 downwards.
GCGAAGCAATTTGCCATCGCGCTTGACCGATTTGCCGCAATCAACAATCTCATAATCAATGACCGCATTGCGACGACGACAATCGGCAAACGATCCGACATGCAGCCTGTCGCGGTCTATGGCTTCAATATCAACATCAGCCACCACTGACTGCGGGCCGCGTTGCCACCGCTTGTTCTCGGCAAGCATCGCTCCATTTTCGACCACAAATGCCTTGCCGTCGAAAACAAGGTCGGTCGACGACTCGCCATAGCCTGCCGATGAATAGACATAGACACATTTGCAGCGGGCCGACTGTTGGCTTACAAGATTACGGAGATATGTATATTTCCCGATAAGATCATCACTGGCAGAGAGATTGACGATCACCTGTGCGCCGGCCATCGCCGCATTGCAGCTCGGCGGCACGGGAGTCCAAAGATCCTCGCAGATCTCCACTCCAATTTTCACACCGTCTATCTCAAGAAGAGTCGCCACTCCGAACGGCACCTCGCGGCCGTCAGGAGCCACACAGCTCATCTGTCGATCGGGCGCAGATGTCCACCATCGTTTCTCATAAAACTCATTGTAATTAGGTATGTAAGTCTTAGGGATCACAGCATGCACGCGCCCGCGGATCGCAAACGCACAATTGTACATGACTCCTCCGACAACATACGGAGCGCCGACAATGACCAACGGCGAATCTTCGCGCGAAGTTGCCGCGCATATTTTCCTCACCGATTCGCCGACAGAGTCTATCAATGTCGAATTATGGAAAAGATCACCGCACGTATAACCGGTGATACATGTTTCAGGAAACACCACCAGTTCTGCCTTGCGGGCGGCAAGATCATCAATCATGCCTATTATCGACAATGTGTTGGCTTCGACGTCGGCCGGCTGAACCGCCGGAATCGCCGAAGCGACACGGAAAAAGCCGTCTGTCATAATGTCTAAAATTTATTAATCGTCATTCGGATATCTGTGAGGCGTCGCAACAGTCCTTCGAGCAAATCAAGACGGAGCATATTCGCGCCATCGCTTTTTGCCACAGACGGATCGCGGTGTGTCTCGATGAAAAGACCGTCGGCTCCCACTGCAATGCCGGCACGCGCTATAGTTTCTATCAACTCCGGTCGTCCGCCGGTCACCCCGCTACCTGTGTTAGGCTGCTGCAATGAGTGAGTCACATCAAGGATTACAGGCACTTCACCTCCCTGCTGCATGACCGGCACACCACGGTAATCGACCACAAGATCTCCATAGCCGAACGTTGTGCCTCGCTCTGTCACAGCAACCTGTGAATTGCCGCTGTCGAGCACTTTCTGCACCGCAAAACGCATTGACTCCGGAGCGAGGAACTGCCCTTTCTTGATGTTGACCATCTTGCCTGTATGCGCTGCAGCCACGAGGAGATCGGTCTGACGGCACAGAAATGCCGGGATCTGAAGTATATCGACATACTCCGCTGCCATCTCAGCCTCTGCAGCCTCGTGGATATCGGTCACAACGGGCACCCCGAATTCGCGTCCTACTTTTTGCAGTATTTTGAGAGCTTTTTCATCTCCAATTCCAGTGAACGAGTCGACCCGCGACCGGTTGGCTTTACGATAGCTGCCTTTGAATGCGTAAGGGATATTGAGATCCTGACACAGCGGCACAATGTGAGCGGCTATATCGAGGGCCATGTCTTCGCTTTCTATCACACATGGTCCGGCCAATAAAAAAAAGTTGCCGGTTGCCGATGATTTCAGATATTCTAAAGTTGTCATTTGCTTTATTGATTAATTCTGCATGAATATTTTTCAGGCTCAACGTAGCGCCTGATTGATTATGTGGAAAGTGTCACATGCAACGAGCGCAGCTGTCTCTGTGCGCAGACGGTTGTCGCCAAGCGAAACAGGCACAAACCCGCTGTCGAGCGCAGCCTTGATTTCTTCCGGCGAAAAATCGCCTTCCGGTCCGATAAGCACCGCGACAGACGATCCGGCCACATACTCTCTGGCAAGGAGCTTACGCTCGACCCAATCGTCGCAGTACGCAACAAAACGCTGACAATCTCCCTCGATCGAAGCGAGAAACTTTGGCAGCGGAGTCATGTCGTCGATCGTCGGCAGAGTTGCTTTCAACGACTGTTTCATAGCCGATACAGCAATCTTTTCAAGTCGTTCAACTTTTATCTCCTTGCGCTCCGAACGCATGCACTTTATAGGCACGATACGGTTCACTCCGATCTCAACAAGCTTTTCAACAAGCCACTCCATGCGATCGAGATGCTTTGTCGGAGCGATTCCCACCGTTATGTCGTAAGACCACACCGGGGGCAAAGGCAAGCGCTCGATTATTTCGACCTCGGTCCGCTTACTGTGGGCTGCGACTATGCGGCATCTGTAGAGCGACCCGCGGCCATCTACGATTTCAATATGATCGCCGGCCTGCATACGCAACACCCTGCAGCAATGCTGTGAGTCGCTTTCGGGTAGAAAAGGCGTACTGTCAATATCCGGAGCATAAAAACGTATCATCAGATGTAATCTCTATGATTATAATTGTTAAAGTTCGGCTGCATTGTCGCCTGCGGCTGTGGCCATTGCCTCTTTCACCTCAACCCGCGACGGATTGCGGTCATTGTCCTTGAATATAAAGTAGAACAAAACGCCGACCACAAAAGCATATGCAGCAAACACATACCATGACATACGCCAGCCTTCAAGCTGCTGGACGGCATTAAGCCCGTCTGCAAACACAAACTCATTGACGACAAAGGTTCCGGCAATCCATGTTCCGATCGATGCTCCGATACCGTTAGTCATGATCATAAACAGGCCTTGAGCCGACGAGCGCAATTCGGGAGTCGTCTGCTTGTCGACATACAGGCCGCCTGAAACATTGAAGAAGTCAAATGCAACGCCGTAGACCACGCATGAAAGCATCAGCAACCATACGCCCGACATGCTGGTATTGCCGAGTCCGAAGAACCCGAAACGCATAACCCAGGCAAACATCGCAATAAGCATCACACCCTTGATGCCGAAGCGTCGGAGACACATCGGTATCAGCAATATGCACAATGCTTCGCTACACTGAGAAAGCGAGATCAGGAATGTGGGGTTCTTTGCAAAGAAATCGTCGGCATACTCGGCCACCTTGCCGAAATGTTCGATAAACGATGTTCCATAGCTGTTGGTGATCTGGAGCGATACACCGAGCAGCATACTGAATATAAAGAAAATCGCCATTTTTCTGTCCTTGAACAACTTGAACGCGCTCAGTCCGAGCGAATCAGCTAACGACGACGAAGCCGAACGATTGACCGGACAATTAGGCATTGTCAAGGCGTAGATAGCGAGAAGTATGCTGATCACTCCACATGTGAAAAGCTGCCAATAAGTATTCATGATCGGGTGTCCGCCGATTTTAACAAAATTGACAAACCATTCTGCCACGATGAAACCTACCGTTCCCCACACACGTATCGGCGGAAAATCTTTAACGGTGTCAAGCTTAGCCATAGTCAGAGCGTTGAACGCCACAGAATTGTTAAGACCGATTGTCGGCATGAAAAATGCAACAGAAAGAGTGTAGAACGTAAACAGCGGTCCGAATTCAACTTGCGAACCCGCATCCATCGCATACCATCCGGCTGCAAACATAAACGTTGCAGCAAGCACATGACAAAGACTCAACATCTTCTGAGCAGGAATAAAACGGTCGGCTATAACACCTATAAGCCCAGGCATTACGAGCGACACAAGTCCTTGTACGGTATAAAACCAAAATATATAGCCCCCCAGACCGACCGAACCAAGATACAATCCGAGAGATACAAGATATGATCCCCACACGGCAAATTCAAGAAAGCTCAGTGCGGCGAGACGCGTTTTTATTCCTTTCATGTTGGCATTATTTTTTAAGAGTAAGTTTTATTTGAATTGTGATGCAAACATAGCAAAAAATTCTGAAACAATAAGACGATGCCTCAAAATAATGCGTGGAACAAAAAAAATTGTGGAACAAAGTTTTATATTCTGCTATTTTTTGGTTTACTTTGCATAATGATTAATACGCAATAATCTATAATGCATAATCAATGGGTAAAATTATAGCAATCGCCAACCAGAAGGGTGGAGTCGGCAAAACGACAACTACGATCAATCTTGCCGCATCACTCGCCCATGAGGGCAAAAAAGTGCTGATCATCGACGCCGACCCTCAGGCCAACGCCACATCGGGCTACGGCATTGATCCGCGGACGATGTCTTCCTCGATCTACGAGTGTCTCGTCGATGGATATCCTATCGACGGCTCACAAGTAAAGACTTGCATGGAGGGCCTCGATCTAGTCGGCTCCCGCATCGATCTGGCCGGAGCTGAACTCGAACTTATCAACAAGCCCGACCGTGAGAACGTGCTTGCGTCATTGCTCCGCCCTGTAGCCGAAAAATACGATTACGTATTGATCGACTGCTCTCCTTCGCTCGGATTGATCACCGTCAACGCGTTGACAGCCGCAGATTCTGTCATCATTCCCGTACAAGCCGAATATTTCGCCCTCGAAGGCATCAGCAAACTGATGAACACCATTCGCATAATCAAGTCAAGACTCAACCCCCACCTTGAGATCGAAGGCTTCCTGCTGACAATGTATGACGCACGTCTCCGTCTTGCAAACCAGATCTACGAAGAACTGAAAAGTTACTTTGGCGACATGGTGTTCGACACTGTCATCCCACGCAACATCCGACTGAGCGAGGCGCCGAGCCACGGACTGCCCGCCATCCTCTACGATGCTGAAAGCCGGGGAGCGACAAGCCACATCCTGCTGGCCAAAGAGATCATTGCCAAACATCGCCACAACAAGGCCAAACAAGCCCAATAACCACTACAGCTTATGTCACATCCAAAACGCAACGCACTTGGCCGAGGCCTTGAATCGCTCATCCCGATGGACGACACTCCTGCAAGAGGCACATCGGCGATCAGCGAAATTGCGATAAACCACATACAGCCCAATCCCGATCAGCCGCGATCTGATTTCGACGAAGAGGCGATCAACGAACTTGCGGCATCAATACGCGAATTAGGCATAATACAGCCTATTTCGCTGAGAAAACTCGGGCCCGACAATTATCAGATAATTGCCGGAGAGCGCCGTTTCAGAGCTGCAAAGATTGCCGGTCTGACATCAATGCCTGCATATATCCGCACGGCCAACGAAGCGGAGCTGACCGAGATGGCGCTGATCGAGAACATTCAGCGAGAAGACCTCAATGCAATAGAAATCGCGCTGACATTCAAAAAACTGATTGATCAATACGCTCTCACCCAGGAACGGCTGAGCGAACGTATCGGCAAGAAAAGGGCCACTGTCGCCAATTTCCTCAGACTGCTCAGACTGCCGGCCGAAGTACAGCTCGGCTTGCGCTACAAACGGGTCGACATGGGGCATGCTCGCGCTCTTCTCACAATCAGCGACCCCTCACTGCAATTGAAACTCTACAACGAGATCCTGCGCAGCGGCCTGTCAGTGCGACGCGTCGAGGAACTCGCCAAAGCATATGAGAACGGCGAGACACCACAACCTCAGGAAAAGAGCAAGCCAACAGGTTCAAGATACAAATCGAGTGACTTCGATCTGCTGAAAAAGCACCTTTCTGCCGCATTCAACACTCAGGTAAGGTTCACTTGCGACAAAGCCGGAAAAGGCCACATCACATTTCCGTTCAAAAATGACGATGAACTCGAACGTCTCATCACCCTTTTTGACAACATCAAACAACAAATCAACGACAAGCCCGCCGACTGATGGTCAATCTGTCTAAGATAAAATATAATAGCCTTCCAATTGCCGCTCTGTGGGCGTTGCTGACATTATCACCGTTTGCAGCTACTGCACAGTCTCGCCAGCACATGCCGGCAAAAAAGCAACAGACTGTCGAAGTTACTGATTCTGCGGCACTCGCCGCCTTACCCGACAGCATTCCGACCGGAGCTCCGGTCGAGGGCAAAGCTGTCGTTGTAGAAGACATGCTGACGGTTGCCGGAGATTCAGTCACGGTGACGCCCGTCGATACTGTCGCTGCAGTGACAAAAATCAACCGATACGACGTTTGGGAAGAACGCGAAGTGGCGTTCAATCCCGATCCGACACGTGCCGTGTGGATGTCGGCCCTATTCCCCGGATTAGGACAGATCTACAACCGCCGCTATTGGAAATTGCCTATCGTCGTCGGAGCATACCTCGGACTCGGCTATGCCACATCGTGGAACAACGGCATGCTCAACGACTACACACGTGCTTACCGCGACATTATGGACACTGATCCGTCGACGAAATCTTACATGGACTTCTTCCCTCCGACAACCCGAGAGGAAGACCTCGACAAGACATGGCTCACCAACGTGCTGAAATCACGCAAGAATTTCTACAGGCGCAACCGCGACCTTTGCGTGATCTGCATGATCGGAGTCTACCTTGTCGCTATGGTCGACGCATATGTCGACGCATCGCTTTCTCATTTCGACATTTCGCCCGACCTGTCGATGGACGTTGCTCCTGCAGTGTTCATCGACGGACGCAACACAAGGCCGTCTGTCGGTCTGATGTGGGCTTTAACTTTTTGATTTACCAATCATTTCCGTCAATGAATAAACCGATATATCAACATTTCTGTCTGACCCTGTTGGCCGCGTCATGCATGGGACAGATGTCAGCAGGAACCACCGTAAGGGATGTCGATGCCTCGCGCGACACCACTGCGGTCTATCCTGAGAGTTTCGAGACCGACACTCATAAAATGCTCGAAAACTGGTATCTGCGCAACTATGCCGAACTCGACAGACAAGCCGACAACAGCGACGACGTGCAGACCAGCGACGACGTGATCATCGAGCGTCTGTCCGCCATGCCGACTGAAATCGAGATGCCCTACAACTCTGTTGTGAGATCTCACATCGACATGTACACCCAACGCAGGCGTCAGCTTGTCGAAAACATGCTCGGCATGAGCCTCTACTACATGCCGATTTTCGAACAAGCGCTCGATCGCCATGGTCTCCCGATGGAACTGAAATACCTGCCGGTGATAGAGTCAGCGCTCAACCCGTCAGCCGTATCCAGAGTCGGAGCCACCGGTTTGTGGCAATTCATGTTGCCGACAGCATCCGGACTCGGATTGGAAGTTAATTCGCTTGTCGACCAAAGGCGCGACCCCTATGCATCGTCAGAAGCCGCAGCCATCTACCTAAAGCAGCTCCACGAAATGTTCGGAGACTGGTCGCTGGCCATCGCCGCTTATAACTGCGGCCCCGGCAACATCAACAAAGCACTCCGTCGGGCCGGAGGGGGCAAAAAGGATTTCTGGGAAATCTATCCCTTGCTTCCCGCTGAAACAAGAGGATATTTTCCGGCCTTCATTGCTGCCAACTATGTGATGACTTACTACGGCAAGCATAATATTTCGCCGGCCCTCGCACGCAAACCGATCGTGACCGACTCAATCCACATCACGAAACGCGTCAATTTCAACCAGATCGCTGACGTGCTCAACATATCGATTGATGAGATACGTGCTCTCAACCCTCAATATCGAAAAGACATAATCCCCGGCAACATCAAGCCGTCGCCGCTCGTACTTCCCTCTCTTCAGGTCTATGCATATCTGGCTAACGAAGACTCCATCCTCAATCACAACGCATCACGCTATGCCCGGCGCAACATCGTTGAGCCATCAACTGGTATAACCTTCACTGGCTCGGATGCAAAAGGAGAATATATCGAAGAGCAGACCATTCAGTATCATACCGTTGCTAAAAACGAGAAACTCACCACTATTGCTAAAAAATATGGTGTTACAGTCAGCTCCATCCGCCAGAACAACAAAATCGGCAAAAGTGTGCGCAAGGGACAGAAACTCAAGATTGTAACGACCACGCGCCACTACAAGGAACCTGACATCGCGCCTGACAGCGTCGGAGTGCGCCCGGTAGAAGCCCTTAACCCTGCCGATACGGCTGCTGTGGTATCCGCTTCGCCCAACGACAGCCTGACCGTGTCAGCAGAAACCGTCAAGACAGATGCAGCTCCAAAAGTTACGCCGAAGGCAGCCCCTGCAAAAAAAGTTCCTGCCCGACCCAAATCTTATAAGGTCGTCAGTGGCGACAACCTGTCGAAAATTGCCAAACGCTTCGGCGTCAAGATCGACGCTTTGCGCAAAGCCAACAATCTGAGCAACGACAATCTCAAAGTTGGCCAAAAGCTCGTTATTCCTGCTAAATAACAAGGTGCAAACCATCATATCAACCACCTAATCATTTTTCACAGCATGAAGAAAGATTTCAAACCGGGAGGCGAGATACCCCAACCGCCAATATCCGACATCGATCCGATCGAGATTCCCGACAACGCATTCCGCCAATTGGCCGAAGACGAAACCTACAGACCAGTGATGCATCCGGCCAGAGATTATGCCGAAGTTACCCCCTACTCTGTCACCATGGGACTGATTCTGGCAGTAGTGTTCAGCGCCGCTGCCGCCTACCTCGGGCTCAAAGTCGGCCAAGTGTTCGAAGCAGCCATACCGATCGCCATCATTGCAGTAGGCCTTTCAGGCGCATTGAAAAAAGAAAACCGCTCGGACAGAACATCATC